>JBHHZD010000029.1:0-30611 GCA_046757885.1 Gemmatimonadota bacterium | reverse complement strand
GTGTACGCCCTGTGGCAGGTGCGGGAGTCCGTCGCCTCGGATCCGCGGATCACGAGGCTGCACCGGAGGTTCCTCGCCGCGCGCGATGCGCTGCCCTCGGCCGCGCCGGCGCTGGCCCGGGCGGCGAGCCCGCGGTTCGGCATGCCGGCGGATCGGCTCGCGGCCTACTGGCGGAGCGTCCGCTACCGCCTCGACGACCGTCTGCTCGCCGGGTTGCGGCGCTTCTACACGCTCGCCGCCGAGGCGGGACTCCTGGGGTGCATCCCCGAGGTGCGCCTGCTGGGGTGAGGCCGGGACGCCCTGCCATGTGACAGACGGGCGACTGTCACACCCGGGCTTCCCGCCGGCCGCCGGCCCGGCCAGGCTGCGGGGATCGAACACGGTCATCCAAGCGCGGGAGGTCCCATGAGCCGGTCCGTGAACCGAATCATCCTCGTCGGCAACGCCGGATCCGATCCCGACGTGCGCGAGACGCCGTCCGGCACCGCCGTCGCGCACGTGTCGCTCGCCACGAACCGCGTGTTCACGCAGGATGGCGAGCTGCAGCGCCGGACCGAGTGGCACCGCCTGACGTTCTGGGCGCGGGCGGCCGAGGCGGTCCAGAAGTACCTGCGCAAGGGGGCGCGGATCTACGTCGAGGGGCGGGTCGAGTACGGCTCCTACGAGCGCGACGGCGTCACGGTCCCCACGACGGACATCATCGTCCAGGATTTCGTGTTCCTGGATCCGCGCCTCGACGGAAACGGAGGCGGCGCCGGAGATTCCGCGGCGGACGACTGAGCGGAGATTCGCGCATCCACGTTGCGCCTCCGGGTGGGAGCCCGCACCTTTCCCGCATTGGACGCCTCTCCAGGAGCGGGAATGCGCACGGGCTCTTCGCCGCCTCCACCCCACGCAACGGATCCGGGATGCGCGAGCGGGCTCGCCGTCGCCGAGGAGCTGGACCCGCTCCTGCGGGCCGAGGCGCCTTCGCTCCGCATCCTCGTCGTCGGCGGCTGTGGCTTCCTGGGCCGCCACCTCCTGCCGCGGCTTCTGTCGCGTGGGCATCGGGTGCGGGTCCTGTGCCGCCGCCGGCCACCGGAGCTGGACCGGGCGTGGGCCGGGGTCGAGTGGCGCACGGCGGATGTCACGGAGCCCGCGACGCTCTCGGGGATCGCGACGGGCTGCGATCGGATCGCCTACCTGGCGGGCGTCGCGCCGGGGAGCCCGTCCGGCGACCCGGGGCGCGTGCACGTGGCGGGTCTCCGCAACGTCCTCGCGAGAGCGCAGGAGAGCGGTACGACGCGGTTCATCTTCGTCAGCGCTCTCGGCGCGAGTCCGGACGCGGGGACATTCCTGAGGTCGAAGTTCCGCGGCGAGGAGGCGGTCGTGGGGTCGGGGATCGAGTACGTGATCTGTCGGCCCGCCGTCATCTACGGTCCGGGGGACCATTTCGTGTCCGTCCTCTCCGCCGTCCTGCGCCGCCTGCCCGTGTTCCCGCTCGCGGGGAGCGGTGCTTTCCGGCTGCAGCCGGTCGCCGTGGAGGACGTGGCGGATGCGCTCGCGCAGACCCTCGAGCGGCCCGACCTGGCGAACACGACGCACGATCTCGCGGGACCCGACCCGCTGCGATTCGAGGAGATCGTGCGCATCGTGGGCGCGGCGATCGGCGTTCGCCGGCCGATCCTGCCCCTTCCGGCCATCGCGGCGCGCCTGGCGGGCCGGATCGTCCGGGGGCTCGGCGCGCCTCGCCCGTTCGGGCCGGCGGACCTCGAGACCCTGCGAGGCGGCGGCGTGCTGCAGGGCCAGGACAACCCGCTCCGCTCGGTGTTCCGCATCAAGCCCCTTCCGTTCGCGGACGCGGTGGCCGACTATGCGTGAGCCCGCCCGGCGCGGCACGAGAGCGCCGCGGGCAGGGAGCCCGAAAGGAGCCTGCGCGTGACATCACCGGACGACGCTGCGAGCGCAGGGCCGAGGGCCGCGGCCGCGACGGGGCCCGGCGGCGTGCCCTGGCTGTACACGGCGGTCGTGCTCGGCCTGTTCGCCGCCTTCCTGCTGAGCGTGCGCTCGGTGCTCTCGCCGTTCGTTCTCTTCCTGACCTTCCTGTACGTCGTGTGGCCGTTCGTGGGCACGCGCGTCCACGCCCGGCTCGTGATGGCCGCGGCGACGCTCGGCCTGCTGTGGGTTCTCGAGACGACGGGCCTCCTGCTCGTCCCGTTCATCCTCGCGCTCATCTTCGCCTACATCCTCGATCCGCTCGTGGATCGGCTCCAGCGGGCGCGCATCCCGCGCTCGCTGGCCATCGCGCTGCTCTCCCTCCCGGCGCTCGGCGTCGTCGCCCTGCTCGTGCTCGTGGTGATCCCGGCGGTCGCGACGCAGGTGTCCCAGCTGCTCGCGAACGTGCCGGGCTACCTGAGCGCGGTCGCCGCCTGGCTGGGACGGGTGCGCGGCTGGGTCGTAGGGCTCGGGCTTCCGGGGATCACCGGGGAGACGGTCCCGCGCCTGCGGGAGATCGATCCGCAGGCGGTGGCCGCGTACCTGTCGGAACGGCAGGCGGCCCTGGCGGGAAGCGGATGGCACGCCGTGCTCGGCGTGGGACGGGGCATCGGCTCCGTCCTCGTCGTGCTCGGCTACTTCGTCCTGACGCCGATCCTCACCTTCTTCCTCCTGCGGGACTGGGATGGCCTGCGGGCCCGGGTCACGGACCTGGTTCCGGCCCTCCACCGGGAGGCGGCGGTCCGGTTCGCCACCGAGTACGATGCCCTGTTGAGCCGCTACCTGAGGGGTCAGCTCCTCCTCTCGCTCATCGTCGGGCTCGTGGTGGGCGTCGGATTCTGGATCGCGGACTTCCCGTATGCGCTCCTCATCGGCCTGCTGGCGGGCGTGCTGAACATCGTCCCGTACCTGGGCCTCGTGACGAGCCTGGCCGTGGCGCTCATCGTGGCGCTGTTCAGCGGCGAGCTCGGAGCCTCCCTGCTCAAGATCGTCATCGTGTTCGGGATCGATCAGATCGTGGAGAACATCCTCCAGCCCCTCATCGTGGGGAAATCCGTCGACCTGCACCCCGTGTGGCTGCTGCTCTCGCTCGCCCTGTGCAGCTTCTTCTTCGGGTTCGTCGGGCTTCTGCTCGCGGCGCCGGCGGCCGTCCTCGTGAAGCTGATCGCCGTGCGCGCGGTCCGGCGCTACCGGAGCTCCGGGTACTATCGGGCGCGCGCCGAGGCGCGCGCGGTCGAGGGAGGGCTGCCTTGAGGGAGAGCGAAGATCCCGGCTTCCTGACCGTATCGAACATCCTGTCGCTTGCCCGGATCCCGCTCGGCGTGACCTTCCTCGCCGTGCACGATCCGATGTGGCTGGCGGCCATCGTCGGCGCTGGGGCGGCGACGGACCTGCTGGACGGCTTCATCGCCCGCGTGACCCGCACGACCTCCGAGATCGGCGCCCTGCTCGATCCGTTCTGCGATCGGATCTTCGTGATGCTCGGCCTCGTCTCCTTCCTGCCGAGCGGATTCCTGGACTGGGCGGGCCTTCTCGTCCTGATGCTGCGCGACCTGTTCACCGGCGGGGTCTACCTGGTGGGCCGGCTCGCGGGGCACCAGGTCCCCTTCCACTCCCGGCCGGGCGGCAAGCTCACGACGAGCCTTCAGGTCGCCGCCCTGTTCACCCTCATCTTCTGGCCGGAGTACGTGAAGCTCCCCGTGCTCCTGGTCGGGATCAGCGCGGTCTATGCGATCATCGATTACGGGATGGCCGGGATTCGGGGAACGGGGCGTCTGCGCGCCGCGTGAGGCGCGGGCTCGAGGGCCGTGCTATCTCTCCACGACCGTGGGCGCGAGCGGAAGCCCCTCGCCCATGCGCTCGATGCCGCCCACCACGACCTGCGCGCCGGCCTCGATGCCCGAGCGAATCTCGACGAAGCCCGGCCGCCTCACGCCGAGCGTCACCTCACGTCGCGAGGCCGTCCCGTCGTCCGTGACGATCCACACGTAGGTGGCGCCCTGGAGCGGCAGGATCGCGTCCTCCGGAACGACCACGGCATCCGCGCGCACGTCCGTGGCGAGCCGCGCCTCGAGGAACATCCCCGCCTTGAGCTTGCGGTCCGGGTTCGCGACGCGCGCCTTGATCGTGATCGTGCGGCCGGGAAGCTTCACGAGCGGGTCGACGAAGTCCACGACGCCGGAGAACGACTCACCGGGAAAGGCGGCGACGCGGAACGTCGTCTCCTGGCCGACCGCCAGTCGCTCGGCATACCGTTCGGGCACCTGGAACACGGCCCGTTGCGGATCCACGGTCTGGAGTGTCGTCAGGCGCGTGGCCGTCGTCACGTAGTCGCCCACGCTCACGAACCGCTCGCCGACCATGCCGCCGAACGGGGCCCGCACGACCGTGCGCTCCAGCCGCGTCTGCTGGAGGTCGAGCTGGGCCTGCGTCGCGCGGGCGTTCGCCTCCGCCTGCTCCAGGTCCGCTTCCGAGGACGCGTTCCGCTCCAGCAGGGCCCGCGTGCGCGCCAGGGCCTGTCGGGCGAGGTCGCGCTCCGCGGTCAGCCGGTCCACCTCGGCCCGAAGCTCGGCGTCGTCCACCCTGAACAGGGGGCGCCCGGGGCCGACCTCCGTGCCCTCACGGACGAGGATGCCGACGAGGCGACCGGGGATCTCCGGCCGCAGCTCGATGGACTGCATCGCTTCGATCTGGCCCGTGGCGAGAATCTCGTCCACGACCGTGTCGCCTTTCGCGACCGCGACCTCGACGGGCATCCCCGGCGGAGGGCCCCCGCCGGCGCCCGCGGCCTCGCCCGCCGCCTCGCCGCCGCAGGCCGCGAGGATCGCGAGCATCGGCAGGGCCGCCAGCGCGGCCGTCGCATTCGACGTTCCGTACATCCGCTTCATCCGGTGCCTCCCCGCGGCAGCGGCAGCCGCCGGCCGAGCAGTGCCTCGACGCCCGCGAACGCCAGGCGCGTCGCGAAGCGGGCCTGGACGAGGTCGGCCTCCGCCTCCGCCAACGAGACCTGGGCCGTGATGAGATCGATGATCGTCGTCGCGCCGGAGCGGTAGCGTTCCTCCTGGACGCGCAGGTTCTCCCGGGCGACGAGCACGGACCGGCGCGCGAGGCCCGCGCTCGCGCGGGCCGTCGTGTAGGCCTGATAGGCCTCGACCATGTCCCGCGCGACCGCCAGCTCCTCGTCGCGGCGCCGGGCGCGCGAGACCTCCCGATCCGTCCCCGCCCGATAGACGGCGAGTTCGCGCTGGGCTCCGTTCCAGATCGGGACCGACACGCTCAGACCGTACAGCGTCCGCGTCGTCGCGGTCGGGAAGAAGCTCTCGTCGAAGCCCGTCCACTGGCCGAACAGGCTCACCTGGGGCAGATAGCCGCCGCGCGCCGATTTCAGGCCCGCTTCCGCCGCCCGCTCGTCGGCTCGGGCCACGAGGGCGCGCGGGCTCGCCGTGATCGCCTCGTGCACGGCCTCCTCCTGCGTCAGCGGGAGCTCGGCCGCCGGGGTCGTGTCCAGGGCCGCGGCGTCCACGGGCCCCGGCTCGCCGATCCGCCGGCCGAGCTGCAGGCGGGCCACGGTGAGGGCCGACTCCTGCCGCAGGAGCGCGACCCGGGCCCTCGTGGCCTCCAGCAGGAGCTGGAGGGAATCGGTCTGGACGGCGGCGCCCGAGAGGACCCGGGCCCGGGCCACGGTGAGCTGCTCCTCGGCCCGGCGGACCCGCTCGGCGGCGACCCCCCTGAGCTCCTTCTGGGCGAGGACGTCGTAGTAATCCGATTCCGTCCGCAGGGCGCTCTCGAACAGGGACTCCCGCTCTCCCTCCCGCGCCCGATCCTGCAGCGCCTTCGCCCGGCCCAGGTCGAAGAACCTCGCGCCGCCGCGGAACAGGTCGTAGCTCGCGTTCAGGTTCGACTGCACGAGCCGAGTCGTGAGGGCGTTCGTCCCGGGGTTGAAGATCTCCGTCGAGAAGCGCGTCGCCGTCGTCTGGAACTCGACGGACGGGAGGACGAAGGCGCTGAACGCGGACCGGCGGACCCAAGCGGCGTCACCCACGTCGCGCAGGGCGGCCACGTAGTCCGGATCCAGGTTCGTCGCCCGCCGCAGCGCCTCCGGCAGGGTCACGACCGGGATCGAGTCCGCCGGGGCCGAAGCGGGACCGGCCGGCACGGACGCGCCGCCGGCCGCGAGCTGGAGGGAGGCCACGAGGGCGAGGATCATTTCGCCTCCACCGTCTCGAACGCCGGGGCCCGCCGCCGCACGCGGACGCGGAGGCCGTCCAGGAGGAGGTATACGACCGGCACGAGGTAGAGGGTGAGCGCCGTCGAAAAGAGCAGGCCGCCCACGATCGCGTACCCGAGGGGCCGCCGGCTGGCGGAGCCCGCGCCGAGCCCGAGCGCGATGGGGACGAGCGCGATGATCGTGGCCACCGACGTCATGAGGATCGGCCGGAGACGGATGCGGCCGGACTCGAGGACGGCCTGGAGGGGCGCGAGGCCTCTCGCCTTCAGCTGGTTCGCGTACTCGACGAGCAGGATCGAGTTCTTCGTCACGATGCCGATGAGCAGGATCATCCCGATCTGGCTGAACAGATTCAGGGTCGAGCCCGCCAGGAGCAGCGTGACGAGGGCTCCGGTGACCGCCAGGGGCACCGCGAGGAGCACAGTGAACGGGTGGACGAGCGACTCGAACTGCGCCGCCAGGACCATGAACACGACGACGAGCGCCAGGACGAAGGCGAAGTAGAGTGCGTTTCCGCTCTCCTGAAGCTCGCGCGACTCCCCGGCGAGCGCGGTGTCGCTCCCGCGCGGGAGCACCTCGGCCGCGGCGGCGCTGAGGGAATCGAGCGCCTCGCCGAGCGTGAATCCGGGCGCCAGGTTTCCCGTCAGCGTGAACGACCGCATCCGGTTGAAGTGGTTGAGCTGGCGCGGCCCGATCCCTTCCTCCACGTGCGCGAGGGCGTCGAGCTTGATGGGCGCGGCCCCGGCGCCCCGCACGTAGATCCCGCTCATGTCCGACGGCGTCGCCCGCTCGTCCGGCTCGAGCTGGACGATGACGTCGTAGAGCTTGTTGTCACGGGTGAACGTGCTCACGCGGCGCCCCCCGAGCATCGTCTGGAGCGTGTTCGAGACGTCGCGGATCGGGACCCCGAGGTCCTCCGCCCGGTCCCGCTCGTACCGCACCGTGAGCTCCGGCTTGTTCACCCGGAAATCCGTGTCCACGTTGATGAGCCCGGGGATCGTCCTCGCCCGGGCGACGAGGGCGTCCATCCCGGCCGCCAGGGAATCGAAGTCCGGGTTGCGGACGATGAAGTTCACCGGATTCCCGAACCCGATGGCCGGCGGGACGCTGGCGAAGGCGAAGAGCCCGGGGATGCCGAACAGCTGGGGCTGGATCTCGTCCAGGATCTCCTGCACGCTCCGGTCCCGCTCCCGCCAGTCCTGCAGCTTGGCGAAGATGATCCCGCTGTTCACGCCGCCCGGCCAGCCGATGATGCTGAACTGGCCCTGGACCCCGTCAGCGCCCTGGATGATCCGCTCCACCCGGCGCTGGTAGTCGTCCGTGTACGCCTTCGAGGCCCCCTCCGGCGCGATCATCCAGGTCACGAAGTAGCCCCGATCCTCCGGCGGCAGAAACTCCCGCTTCAGGCTCCGGAACACGACGATGGCGAGCACGACGGTCGCGGCGGCCCCGAGGACGACGAAGAGGCGGTGCCGGACCGCCACCGCGAGCGAGCGGGCGTAGCCGCGCGCGATCGCGTCGAACCCGCGCTCGAACGCGAGGAAGACCCGACCGTGCGCCTTCGGCACCCGCAGGATCCGGGCGCTCAGCATCGGCGTCAGCGTGAGGGCGACGAAGCTCGAGACGACGACGGCGCCGGCGAGGGCGATCCCGAACTCGTTGAAGAGGCGGCCCGCGGTGCCCGTGAGGAAGGCGAGAGGCGTGAACACGGCGACGAGGGCGACGGTCGTGGCGATGACGGCGAACGCGATCTCGCTCGTCCCCCTCATCGCCGCCGTGTCCGGCTCCTCGCCCAGGTCCTCCTGATGCCGGTACGCGTTCTCCATCACGATGATCGCGTCATCGACGACGATCCCCATGGCGAGGATGAGGGCCAGGAGCGTGAAGTTGTTGATCGTGAAGCCGAACGCGAACAGGATCGCGAACGCGGCGACGATCGAGGTCGGGATCGCCAGGCCCGGGATGATCGTGGCCCGGACGTTTCGCAGGAAGACGAAGATGATGAGCACGACGAGCGCCGCGGCGAGCACGAGCGTCTGCTGCGCCTCCTGGATGGAGCGGCGCACGAAGTCCGACTGGTCGAACCCCACCGCGAGCTCGACACCCGGCGGGAGCGAGGCGCGGATGGCGGGCAGCTCGGCCCGGATCGCGTCGGAGACCTCGATCAGGTTCGCCTTCGACTGGCGCACGACCCCGATCGCCACGCCCGGCGTCCCGTTGTACCGCAGGAGGCCGCGGTCATCCTCGGGGCCGAGCTCGACCCGCGCCACGTCCCCGAGTCGGACGACCTGGCCATCCGATGCGAAGACCGTCAGGGCCCGGAACTCCTCGGGCGTCTTGAGCTCGCCGAGGGAGCGGACCGTGAACTCGCGCCGCGCGGACTCGATGCGGCCCGCCGGAATCTCCACGTTGCGGCTCCGGATCGCGGCCTCGACGTCCTGCACGGTCAGGTCGCGCGACGCGAGGGCGGCCGACGAGAGCCAGATCCGCATCGAGTAGCGCCGCTCGCCGAAGATCTGCGCGCTGCCGACGCCGTCGATGGACTGGAGCCGGCGCTTCACCTGCCGGTCGGCGATGTCGCTGAGCTGGAGGAGGTCGTAGTTCGCGGCCGTGAGCGCCATCCAGAAAAAGGGCTGGGCGTCGGAATCCTGCTTGCTGACGACGGGCTCGTCGATCTCCTGCGGAAGTCTGCCGCGCACGCGCGAGACCTTGTCCCGGACATCCTGAGCCGCGACCTCGAGGTCGCGATCCAGGGTGAACTCGAGCGTGATGTTGCTGCTCTGCTCTCCGCTCGACGAGGTGAGCGTGCGGAGCCCGGGGATCGTGCTCAGCTCCTCCTCGAGCACGTCCGTCACGGTCGTCTCCATCACGCGCGGGTTCGCCCCCCGAAGCGTCGTCTGAACCGACACGACGGGCGGATCGACGTCCGGAAGCTCCCGCACGGACAGCCGCGAGAAGCTGATGCCTCCGAAGAGGACGAGCGCGGTGGCGAGCATGCTCGTGAGCACGGGCCGCCGAATCGATGTGTCCGAGAGCTTCATCCGATCCCCGCTTCTCCCAGTCCCCGTACGCGCAGTGGCCCCGTCGCTCCGCTCGCCACGCCTACCCCCGAGCGACCACAAGTTCCCCGGCTTCCGGGCGCTCCGCACGGCCCCGGAAGCGTCCGGCGGGTCCCGCAGGCGAGTCGTGCCGTCAAGGTCGCGCGAGCCGGATGTCCGGTTCAACCCCGAGATGGTGCAGGAGCAGTCGATCCTGCGAGGTCACGATGACCTGGCGCGTGCGGGCCAGCTCCGTGAGGAGCGACCAGGCGGCGGCGGCCCGCTCCTCGTCGAGCCAGGCGAAGGGCTCGTCCACGAGCAGGGGAGGCCGGATGCGAACGCCGGCGAGAAAATCCACCGCGCCGAGGCGCACCGCGAGACGGGCCGCCTGCAGCTGGCCGTAGCTCAGCGGCGGGGCGGCGATCGGATTCGCGCGGTCGAAGGCTCGCAGGCGGGCCCCCTCGAGCGAATCGTCGATCTCGAGCGGACCGAGCGTGCCGCCGGACAGCTCGGCGAGGTGGCGGGACACGGCGTCGGCCAACCGCTCCTGGTCACGGGACCGGAACTCGTCGTACGCGTCCGCGAGGAGGCGGAAGGCCTCACGGTGCGCCTCCACGTCGATCTCGATCCGGGCGCGCTCTTCCCGGAGGTCGCGGAGCCGGTCCTCGAGCGCGACCGACCCCTGCCGAATCCGGCCCGCCGCCAGCCGGCGCTCGAGCTCGGCCAGCTCGCGCGCCGCCTCGGCCCGCGCGTGGCGCCGCTCCCCCCGCGCCTTCTCGACCGCATCGACGGTGGCCGCGACCCCCTCCGGAAGGGCAGGGTTGGACGATTCCCGCCCCTCGGACGGCGCGGTCCGCACGATGTCGAGCCGGGCGGCGGACGCCGCCGCCCGCACCGCCTCGAGAAGGGTCGCGGCGTCGGTCCGGGTGCCGGGCTCCGGCGCGGCGGCCGGATCCTGGCCCAGGGCGATGCGCGCCCGGCCGGACGCCTCCTCGAGCGCCCGCGTCCGCGCCTCCAGGAGACGCCGGGCGTCCCGCTGGCGCGCGAACTCCCGCCGCCGGTCGGGCAGCGTCTCGGGCGTGAGCGTGTCGCCGTCCGGGATCTCCGCCGTCCGCTCGCGGATCCGCTCCTCGAGCGCCCTCAGCTCGCCGGCGAGGCCCGGGCCGGCGTCCGCCGGAGGGGAGGGACGGGTCCGGGCCGCCCGGATCGCGGACACGAGCGCGGCCAGGCTCACGGCGAGGATGAACCCGCCGATCCACGTCCGCCCCACGATCATCGCGAGCGCCCCGCCGCCGACGCCCGCCACGGCGGCGAGAAGCAGGCCGAAGCGGAGCGCCGGCGCGCCGGCCGGCTCCGGGGTGCGCTTCTCCCGGGGGCTCCGCTCCCTCTCGCGGACCCGGCGCTCCCTCTCCTCCCAGAGGACGCGAAGCGCCCCGATCCGCTCCTCGAAGTCGTCCGGATACAGGTCCTCGCTCCGGAGATCCGCTCCCGTCCGCTGCGCATCCCGCAGGGCCCTCATCGCGCCGTCCAGCGACCGCTCCGCTTCCTCGAGCCGGGCCAGCCGCTGACGCGCCTCCCGCTCCTCGGAGCGCAGGGCCCGACGCTCGGACAGCGGACCCAGGGCGGCATCGAGGGTGGCGAGATCGGCATCCAGGCGGTCGAGCTCCCGTCGCAGCTCCTCGACCCGCGCGAGGAGAGGCGCCCGCGTCCGCTCCGCCTCGAGCGCCGCGGCGAGGTCCGCCTCCAGCTCCGAGATCTCCGTCTCGAGCTTCTCCAGGCGACGGGGATCCCGCCGGGCGCGATCGCCGTCGGCCAGCGGCCGCCGCGTGCGCTCGTAGTACGCCGCGCGGATGCGCTCCCGGGCCTCTCCCGTCGCCGCATGCCCTCCCTCGGCCACCCGCAGGAGTGCCTCCGTGAGCCGGGTATCGCGCAGGTCGCCCTGGCGGATCCAGGCCGTGCGCCGGTAGGCATCGATGTCGTCCAGGCCCGTCCAGTCCCGGAGGAGCTCGCGGTAGGCCAGGGCCTCGGGCCGCGACCCTCCCGCCCGGACCTCGCCCCGGAAGAGGACCCGGTCGCCCGGCGGCTCCGTGACCGTGACCTCGTCCGTCTCGAAGTCTCGCTCGACCCTGACGAGTCTTCCGTCGGCGGCCATCAGGGTGACCGCGCCCCGGCAACCCGCCCCCCGCCACGGAATCCGACGCTCCAGGCGCTCCCGGTCGTCCGCGATCTTGCGGCGGAAGCCGAACAGCGTCCGCGGCAGGCTCTCGAGCAGCGTGGACTTCCCGCTCCCGTTGGGTCCAGCGATCAGGACGGGTCGGGGGTCGGAGGGCAGGTCGAACTCGCCGTCGAGGGCGCCGTACCGGAGTCCGACCGACAGGAACCGCACGTCAGTCCTCGAGGGCCCGGAGAGCGATGCGGAGGGCTCGATCGTGGATCGCGCGCTTTGCGTCGGGCGCGGCCTCGATGCGCCGGATTCCCAGATCGGCCACGTGACCGGCGACGGTCGGGCGCCGCGCGAGCGCGCGCACGGCGGCGGAGTCGAAGAACCGCGTCTCGTCGATCACCCGGCAGGCCCCGAAGCGGGCCGCCAGGCGCTCCTCGAGGCGCTCGCCGTCCACGGGAAACGGGGGCTCGCCCTCGAGCGTCACGATGAGAGGCGCATCCGGCCCGGCGGCCGCGGCGATCCGATCCGCGATCTCCGACTCCGATTCCAGATCGCTCACGTCGATCCGGCCCGCATCGTGGATGGGGGCCACGTCCGAGGCGTGCAGCTCGACCGCCGGCGGCTCGCCCGGACGGACCCGGGCCAGGACGTACCCGCGCGGTCCCGTCTCCGTCCAGTCGAGCCCCGCGAACGAGCCGGGATAGCAGGCCGGCACGAGGCCCGGACCCTCGAAGCCGTCGGGTGGGCGGAACCGGTGGTGATCACCCAGGGCGATGTAATCGGCGTCGAGCGTCGCCAGCGTCTCGACCGGAAGGGGAAGTGCGCTGCCGCGGTCCCAGTGCGGCGCGTCCCGAACCGACCCGTGCAGGAGAACCGCGTGCACGCCCGGCGCATCGGTCCGCCGGAACCCGCCCAGCGGCTCCGGCACCGAGGCCGCGTCGTAGGCGACGCCGTAGACGTGCAGGGGCCCCGCCGCCGCCTCCACCGTGACGGGATCGCCGAACGAGGGCTCACGGAAGACCGTGACGCCGGGGGGGACCTCGTCGTACGGCGTGCCCGCGCCTCGAGGCGTGTCGTGGTTCCCCGGCACCGCGAACACGGGCACGCCCTGCTCGGCCAGGCGGCGAAGCGTCTCGAGGGCCGCGCCCGCCACGACGTCCGGCGGGTCGGGCCGGTCGAACAGGTCGCCCGCGATGAGCACCGCGTCGATCTCGTGCCGGGCGGCGGCCTCGGGGAGGCGCGTGAACGACTCCAGCACGGCGCGGGCGCGCTCCGCGCCGGCCGCCCCCAGGGACGCGAGGGGGGCACCGAGATGAACATCCGCCACATGGAGGAGTCGGACCATGGCTCTCCTGCCGGGGTGTGGGCGCACGCCTCCCGGGCGTGGACTCCGAAGAACGGATATTATACGTGCCCTATGACAGGCACGGAATGCGATCCCCCAGCCGGGAGCCGGGCCGCCCGCGTCCTCGTCACCGGCGCCACGGGCCTCATCGGCTCGGCCCTCGTCGCGAAGCTCCGCGAGGAGGGCGTCGAGGTTCTCCGCCTGACCCGGAGCGTCGGAGGTGGAGACGTGGGGCGGGAGTCGGGCTTCCTGCGCTGGGATCCGGTCGCGGGAGAGCTGGAGGCGGATGGGCTCGAGGGCCTGGACGCCGTCGTCCACCTGGCGGGCGAGAACATCGCCGGCCGCTGGACGGCCCGGCGCCGGGAGAGGATCCGCTCCAGCCGCGTGGACGGCACCCGGCTCCTCGCACGGACGCTTTCCTCCCTCGCGCCGCCGCCGGCAACCCTGGTGTGCGCGTCGGCCATCGGGTTCTACGGTCCCCGGGGCGACGAGCCGGTGGACGAGGGCGCCGAGGTCGGGCGGGGCTTTCTGGCGGAGACGTGCCGCGAGTGGGAGGCGGCGGCGGAGCCGGCGCGGTCGGCGGGAATCCGGGTCGTGCACCTGCGCTTCGGCGTCGTGCTCACGCCCAGGGGCGGCGCGCTCGCTCGCATGCTCCCGGCGTTCCGCCTCGGCCTCGGCGGCCGTCTGGGAGACGGGCGCCAGTACCTGAGCTGGATCGGCATCGACGACGTCGTGGGGGCCATCCTGCACGTGATCGCGCATCCCGGGATCGAGGGGCCCGTGAACGCGGTCGCGCCGCGCCCGGTGCGGAACGTTGCCTTCACGCGGACCCTGGGCCGGGTGCTCGGGACGCCCACGATCCTTCCCGCGCCGGCGTTCCTCCTCCGCCTGGGGTTCGGGGAGATGGCGGACGAGGTCCTGCTCTCCGGGGCGCGCGTCCTCCCGGCGAAGCTGCTCGACTCGGGCTACGAGTTCCGGCAGCCGGAGCTGGAAGTCGCTCTTCAGCGAATGCTGGGGCGCGGGATCGAGGGCGCCACCCCCTGAGCTCCCACCGTGCTCAGGACGGCCGCGGCGTCTCCAGGAAGCGCTCGATGCGAAGCCACTGCCGCTCCGCGTCCTTCTCGCCGAGACGGATGAGGCGCGACACGTAGTCCGTCTCGAACAGCAGGTAGCTCACGAGGTCCGACGTCCGGACGTCCCGGCTGCCGAGCCCGCGCACGAGGTAGCGAAGGGAGCGCGGCATCCGGTGCTCGAACTCGGCCGCCAGACGGCCCAGGTCGCGGGAAGGCCGCAGGACGAGGAGCTTGAGCTCACGCTGGGCCAGGAGCCAGCGCTTCGACTGCGGGATGCGCGACACGAGCAGGTTGATCCGCTTCAGCCGCTCGGCGTCGGCGTCCAGGTTGTCGAGGAAGATCGAGTTCAGCAGGAGGCCGATGATCTGAGCTGCGGGCGGGTAGCCGCTCACGACGGGCTCCCGGGCCTGGCGGCCGCTCGGCCCGTGCCGCGACGAGATTGCCAGGATCCGGCTCGCCCCGAGGTGGACGGCCGGCGCCATGGGATGCGACTGCCGGATGCTCCCGTCTCCGTAATACTCATCCCCGATCCGGCGGGCCGGGAAGAAGATCGGTATCGCGGTCGAGGCCATGACGTGATCGATCTCGAGGTCCGCCCGCACGGCGCGCCGCCGGACACGCTCCCACATCGGGATCCCGGAGGCGCCCTGGACGAACGTCACGGTCTGGCCCGTGTGATAGCTCGTGGCGGAGATGGCGGCGGCGTGCAGCCGCCCCGCCTCGATGTTGCGGCCGATCCCGGAGGTGCCGATGACGCGGCTCAGGAATCTCCGTAGGGGCTCCGTGTCCACGAGCCCGTGAACCTTCGGCGCGAAGGCCGAGCCGCCCGAGGCCAGCTTCAGGGCCACGCGCGCGGCATTCGTGACGAGCGCGGAAAAGCTCGTCCGAAAGATCCGGCTCGTGCACAGCGAGCACCACTGCTCGCTCAGGGTGTCGATGGCGCTCCGGAGATCGCCCGCGTGGCCGGCGAGAAACGTCGCGTTGATGGCGCCCGCGGACACGCCGGTGATGACGGGGAAGTGCGCGTCGGGCGCCCGGCGGCTGATCGTGCTGAGGATCCCGATCTGGTAGGCGGCGCGCGCGCCGCCGCCGGAGAACACGAGACCGAGCCGATCCTCGGGCTCGCGGGACCGGATCCGGCGCTCCAGAGCGTTGTCCGGTTCTCGCTCCCGGGATCCGATCACGTGATGTCCCCCTTTCGCCGGTTCAGGCCGGATCCTCCGCGACCGCCTGGAGGAGGCCGGCGTGCCAGGTGTCGGAGGCCCTCGCTTCGAAGCCGCCCGCCCGCGCGTTCCCGAGCCGCGTGAGCGAGAGGTCGAAGACCCGCGTCGCGCCTCCGACCTCCCCGCGATCGGCGAGGCCCCGAAAGTCGGTGCGCGAGCAGGACCTGACGCTGCCGTCCGCGCCGCGGTACCACACACCCTGCGCGTCCACGAGCCCGACGCCGAGCTCGACCTCGAGCGTTTTCAGGCGTCGCACGAGCCCGTCGATCGAGCACCCGGACGCCCCGGCCCGGGATTCGTCCACGGCCACGAGCAGGAAGCGGTCTTCGCGGATGTCGAACCCCGCGGTGAGGTCGGTCCCGTGCGCGGCCCACGTCTCGAGCAACGCCCGGAGGTCCTCCCGAAGGCGCCCCACCTCGGCCTCGGTCAGGGTCCGGTCCGCGCCGAAGCACCAGAGGCGGGCGTCGTCGGGCAGCGTCTCGAAGCGCACGACGCTCACTCGTGCCTCAGCGCGTCGATGGGGTCGAGCCGGGCCGCCCGGCGAGCGGGCCAGATCCCGAAGAAGAGGCCCACGGAGGCGGAGAAGAGCACGGCCAGGAGCACGGCCTCGACGGACACGGCCGTGTTCCAGCTCGCGAGGGAGGCCAGGACGGAGGAGGAGCCGACCCCGACGCCGATGCCCAGCAGGCCGCCGACGAGGCAGAGGACGAGCGCCTCGAGCAGGAACTGCATGAGCACGTTGCGCCGCGTCGCCCCGAGTGCCATGCGCACGCCGATCTCCCTCGTCCGCTCCGTCACGGACACGAGCATGATGTTCATGATCCCGATGCCGCCCACGAGCAGGCTCACGGCCGCGATGCCCGCGAGCAGAAACGAGAAGGTCTGGGTCGTCTCCTGCTGGGTGCCGAGAAGCTCCGCCCGGTCCTGGATCCAGAAGTCGTTCGCGTCGCCCACGCGCAGGCGGTGCTGCCTGCGCATCGTCTGCTCGATCTGGGCCATGGCGGCCGTCATCGGGACGCCGTCGTGGACCGTGAGGTTGAAGGAGCTGAGGCGGTCCGTGCCCATGAGCCGGAACTGGGCCGTCTCCAGCGGGACGAAGATCTGCTCATCCTGGTTGAACCAGCTGTAGCCGCCCTTCTCCGCAAGCACGCCCACGACCTCGAAGGTGATGTTCCGGATGGAGATCCTACGGCCGACCATGTCGGCCGCGCTCACGCCGAACACGGCGGGCACGGCGCCGCCCAGAACGGCGACCCGCCGCCGCCCCTCGTTCTCTCGCGGCTCGAAGAAGCGCCCGAGCTCGATCCGGTGGTTGTTGATCGTCCGGAAGTCGGCGGTCGTTCCCACGATTCGCAGGTTCGCGTTCGAGCGGCCGAACTCCACCTGGAGGTTCGAGATCATCTCCGGCGCGACTCCGGCCACGACGGGGACGCCCGTGGCCACGGCCCGCGCGTCGTCCACGGTGAGCTTCGCGGCGGCCGACCGGACCCCGTGGAACCAGCCCTGTCCCGGCCGCACGTTCAGCACGTTCGCGCCCAGGCTTTCGATCTGCTCCTGCACGGCCCTCTGGGCGCCGGTCCCCAGGGCGATCATGGTGATGACCGCGCCGACTCCGATCACGATTCCCAGCATCGTCAGGAGCGACCGGAGCTTGTTCGTGCGGATGGCCTCGAGCGACACCCTGATGATCTCGAACAGGAGCACGGCCCCTCCTCAGCTCCGGATGCCGGGCACGCCCGAGCGGCTGCGGATGCGCTCGAGCAACTCGCGCTGCTGGATGAGGGACAGGGGGACCTCCACGACCGTGGCGCCTTCCTCGAGCCCGGCCAGCACTTCCGTGTACTCCCAGCTGCTCAGCCCGATCCGCACCGGCCGGAGGGACAACGCTCCGGCCTCATCCTCCACGAACACGAAGGCGGGGCGGGGCCGGCCCGGGTCCGCTCGCTCCGCCCGCCGTCCGCCGCCCCTCTGACGGAGCTGCGAGAACAGACGCTGGCGGTCCGCCGCCGACAGCCCCTGGAAGAAGCGGCGCCGCTCCCGGTCGGACATGCTCCGGATCGCGTCCGGGGAGGGGAGCCCGCCCTCCGCGGCCTTTTCCCCGTCCGCCGCCGCCTCCGCCGCCGAATCGGCGTCCGCCGCCGGCCCGGCCCCCACCTCCGCCTGGAGGAGCTCGGGGTCGAGCCCGAGCGCCTGGACGAGCTGGCTGGCCTCGGCGGGCGTCTTGATTGCGCCGTTGGGAAGCGCGAGCACCTCGTCCCTCCGGCCGACCACGATCTCCACGTCCGCGTTCATCCCCGGCCGCAGGAGGTCCTGCTCGTTGCGGATCCGGGTGAGGACGGCGAACAGGGTCACGTTCTGCTGCACGACGGCCTGGGGCTCGATCTGGAGCACCGTTCCGCGGAACGTGCGATCAGGATACGCCTCGACCCGGATCGTGGCGCCCAGCCCGGCCGACACCTTCCCGATGTCCGTCTCGTCGACGAGCGTGCGAACCTGGACCTCGGCCAGGTCCGCCATGCGCAGCAGCACGGTGCCGCCCGTGACCTCGCGCGTCGAGGTCACGATCTGGCCCTCCTCGACGTTCTTCTCGACGACCGTGCCGGAGATCGGCGCCTGGACCGTCACGTCGTTCAGGCGGTCGCGGGCGAGCTCGAGGTTCGTCTCCGCCTTCACGAGGGCGGCGTGCGCGTTCGCGTTCTCGAGCACGGCGGCCTCGTACTCCTCCTCCGTGACCACGGCGGAATCCCGCAGGACGGTCGAGCGCTCGAGCTGGCGCTCGCTGATCGTGGCCCGGGCGCGCGCGACCTCGAGGTCGGCTTCGGCCTGATCGAAGGCGTTCCGCACGTCCCGCGGATCGATCCGCACAAGCAGGCGCCCCTTCTCGACGCGGTCGCCCAGGTCCACGGCCACCTCCCGGACCTCGCCGGAGGCCTGCGACTTCACGTCGATGACCTTGATCGGCTCGATCGTGCCGGTCGCCGCCACGCTCGAGGTGATGCTCATGCGCGCCACGGTGGCGGTCTCGAGGCCCGTCGAGATCTCGTCCGCCGCGCTGGACCCGCAGGCGGCGACCGCGGCCGCCGCCCCGAGCGCCCACGCCGCGCGCGCCGCCCGCCACGTCCCGTACGATGTCATCTACCCTCTCAGCGTCTCCACTCCGTTCCCGGTTCCCGCGCCGGCGAAAGCGCGGATCTCACCGCTAACACTACACGTCCGCCCCGAAAGCGTCTACCGCCCTGTGGCTTGCCGGGTCCGGGATGCGGGTCCATCTTGCGCGCGCGGGCGGCACCATCCAGGGACGGGAAACATGTCGAAAGCACAGCCAGACGATCGCGGCGGCGAAGGCCGGGCGTACGACCTCGCGGCGAAGACGCTCGTGCAGGAGCGCCTGCGCTCCCTGCGCCGGGCCGTCACGCGGCGGATCGACCTGGACGACATCGTGCTCCGTCCCACCTCGCCCGCCTCGCGCCGCCACCTGTTCGAGGAGGCGACGGAGCTGTACTGGAACGAGATGAACTGGGAGCAGCTGACCGAAGAGGAGATGTGCGAGGAGGACGAGCTGACCGAGATGGTCTTCCCGGGGCTGCTGGCCCTCGTGGACGCCTTCCTCCCGCGCTCGGAGAACGGAGAGCCGGACCGGGATCGTGAGCACCGCGACGTCGCGCACGACTTCCTGACCTGGCTCGCCCGCCGGCTCGTCGAGCTGCGGGACACCCGTCCGGACGACGAGGCCGAGCGGAAGAGGGTCGGACGGGAGCGCAAGATCACCGACGACCTCATCGACCTCATCATGTTTCGCCTCCATTCCCTGACCGATGACGAAGTCGCCGGCCTGGGCTGAGCGACCCCGTCGTCCAGAATCCAGAGGACCCAAGTGAGATCCATCGTGTGCATAAAGCGCGTTCCGGACTCGGAGACGCGCGTTCACGTCGCTTCTGACGGTTCGGGCATCGATCCGTCGGGCGTGAAGTACGTCCTGAATCCCTACGATGAGTTCGCCCTCGAGGAGGGCCTCCGTCTGAGGGACGAGGCCGGGGAGGGGTACGTCACCGCCCTCGCCCTCGGGCCGGAGGAGACGAAGGAGACCCTCCGGTCGGCGCTCGCCATGGGCGCGGACGAGGCCGTCCACCTCCTGTCCGAGGGCTCGCCGGACGGGCTGGCCGTCGCGAAGGCGCTCGCCGGGGAGGTCGAGGGCCGCGAGTACGATCTGCTCCTGTTCGGCAAGCAGGCGATCGACGACGACAACATGCAGGTGCCGGCGATGGTCGCCGAGCTGCTCGGCCTGCCGTGCGTCACGGTCGTCGTGGGATTGGCCGTGGAGGGGCGGCGGGCCGTCGCGCGCCGCGAGGTCGAGGGCGGACACGAGGTGGTGAGCTTCGACCTGCCGGGCGTCGTCTCGGCCCAGAAGGGGCTCAACGAGCCCCGGTATCCGAGCCTCAAGGGGATCATGGCGGCGAGGAAGAAGCCCCTGGAGACGAAGGAGGTCGCGCTGGCGGCGCCGAAGGTGGAGCGGCTGGCGCTGACGGAGCCCCCCGCGCGCCCCACGGCGGAGATCGTGGGCGAGGGCCCGGACGCGGTCCCGGAGCTCGTGCGCCGGCTCCGGGAAGAGGCGAGAGTGCTCTGATGGCGCGGCTGCTGGCGTACGCGGAGACCCGCGAGGGGAAGCTGCGGGCCGTGGCCCGGGAGACGACGTGCACGGCGGCCCGCCTCGCTGCCGAGCTCGGCGCGGAGGTCGACGTGCTCGCGATCGGGGGACCGGGGACGGCGGACGAGGCGGCCGCGCTGGGCGCGCTGGGCGCGGACCGGATCTTCGTCGCGGAGGCGGAGGCGCTAGCGCTGTACGACGCCGAGGCGACGGTGTCCGCGATCGCGGGCCTCGCGGCGGAAGAGTCCTACGAGGCCGTGCTGTTCCCGGCGTCCGCGCAGGGCAAGGATCTCGCCCCCCGGGTGGCGGCTCGCCTGGACCTCGGACTCGCGACGGAGGCGACGGCGATCGAGGTCGCCGACGGCGAGCTCGTCGTCACGCGACCGCAGTACGCGGGCAAGGCCTACGCGAGGCTCCGGTTCCTCCAGAAGCCCGGCCTCGTGAGCCTGCGGCCGAACGTTTTCCCGGTCGAAGAGCGAACGGGGGCTGGAGAGATCGTGCGGCTGGACCTGGCGGCGGGTGCGGGTCGGACACGCGTCGAGGGCTTCGAGGCGGACGCGGGGGCGGCCGTGGACGTGCGCGAAGCGAGCACCGTCGTCTCCGGCGGCCGGGGCATGCGGGATCCGGAGAACTGGAGCCTGCTCGAGGACCTGGTGAACGCGCTCGGGCCGGGCACGGCGCTGGGCGCGAGCCGGGCCGTCGTGGACGCGGGCTGGCGCCCGCACGCCGAGCAGGTGGGACAGACGGGCAAGGTCGTGTCCCCGAACCTCTACTTCGCGATCGGGATCAGCGGCGCGATCCAGCACCTGGCGGGGATGCAGACGGCGCGGGTGATCGTGGCCGTGAACCGGGATCCGGAGGCGCCGATCTTCGGGGTCGCGAACTACGGCATCGTGGGCGACCTGTTCGAGATCCTCCCCCGCCTGGCCTCCGAAGTCCGCGCCCTCCGGAACTCGGGCTGAGAGCGGATGAGCGCGGCCCGCCTGAGCGGCGACCTCGATCCCTGTTTCGACGGAGATCTGCCGGCGCGGGGCGTCCTCGAGTACTTCCTCGACAAGGCCTTCGAGGGCGCGAGGCGCCATCCGCCGCTGAGCGTGGCTCTGTTTCGACTCGAAGGGCTCGACGATCTCGAAGGGGACGGGAGCCCGGAGACGGCGGGCCACCTCGTGGGCATGGCCTCCGAGGTGCTGTCGCAGCTCACGAGGCGGATGAACGTGTTCGGACATCTCGAGGGCGGCATCTTCCTCTCGCTTCTTCCGGGCGAGGACCTGAAGGGCGCCAACGCCTACGCGCGGCGGATCGTGGGCGGAGTCGCGACCTATCCGACGGCGGACGGCCTCCCGATCGCGTTCAACGCGGGCATCGCGGCGTACGACCCGGCTATGGAGACATCCGCCGCGCTGCTCGACGCTGCCGGGCGCGCGCTCGACGCGGCTTCCAGGCTGCGCGGGAGCCGTGCCGTCGTCTGCCCGGGTCCCGGCGAGCCGCCGGCGGGCCCCGGCCTTCTGCTTCTCGGGCCGGAGGGCGACGTTACGGAGGCCCCCGCGCCGGACTGAGCGGCGCGGCGTCGTGGGAGCTGGATCGTTGACTTTCCCGGAGATCCGGATCGCCTTGGAGGCCTGGCACGCGCGGGGCGAGCGCGCCGGGACCGCGACCCTCGTGAGCGTCCACCGCTCGGCGCCCCGCCTGCCCGGCGCGCGCTTCGCCGCGAGCGAAGGGGGAGACATCGCGGGCTCCGTCTCGGCGGGCTGCGTCGAGAGCGATCTCCACGAGCACATCCAGCAGGTGATCCGCGGGGAGGCGCCGCAGCTGCTGAGCTACGGGATCACCGACGAGATGGCGGCGGGCGTCGGACTCTCGTGCGGCGGGGAGATCCAGGTCCTCGTGGCGGCCCACGACCCCGAGGATCCGGTGTGGCCCGCGCTCGGCCGGGTCCTGGACGAGGATGGGGCCGCGCTCCTCTTGACGGGCCTGGACGGAGAGTTCCGCGGTCGGGTCCTGCTCTCGCCGGACGACGGCTCCCGCGTCGGCTCGCTGGGCGACGAGGCCCTGGACCGCGAGGCCCTGGCGGCCGCCGCGCCCCTGCGGGACACCGGCGCGGCCCGCATCGTGGAGCTGCGAGAGGGGACGATCCGCCTCTTCGCGGAGGCCTTCGTCCCGGCCCCGCGCCTGCTCATCGTGGGCGCGACCCGCACCGCGTCCGCGCTCTGCCATCTCGCGAGCTACGTCGGCATGACCGTGACCGTCGTGGACCCGCGGGAAGCGCTCGCCCGGCCCGAGGCCTTCCCCGACGCGGCGCGAGTCATCCGGGCCTGGCCGGAGGAAGGCCTGGCCGAGGCGGGCCTGGACCGATACGCGAGCGTCGTGGCCCTGGCGCACGACGCGAAGCTGGACGTGCCCGCGCTCGCGGCGGCCATCCGGGCCGGCTGCCGGTACGTCGGGCAGATCGGGGGCCGGCGCACCCAGCGGCTCCGGCGGGAGGCGCTGGCCGAGCTCGGCGTCGATCCGGAGGGTGTCGAGCGCATCCGCGGCCCCGTGGGTCTCCCGATCGGCGCGGCGAGCCCCGTTGAGATCGCGCTGTCGATCCTGGCGGAGGTCATCGCCGTCCGCCGCCTCCCGGACGGATGACGGGGCCGGCGACCGCCGCGGGGGTCGTGCTCGCGGCGGGCCTCTCCTCCCGCTTCGGCGGCCCCGCGACGAAGCTCCTGCTCCCCTACGGGAAGACGACCGTCCTCGGGGCCGTCCTCGCTTCGGCGGAGAAGGCCGGACTCGACCCGGTGTTCGTCGTGATCGGCCATCGAGGGGACGAGGTTCGGGCCGGGGCGGGCACCGCCCGGGCCCGGTTCGTGTCGTGCGCGGACTCCCGGCTGGGTCGCGGGGCGTCGCTGCGCGCCGGGCTGGAGGCCGTGGCCGCATGCGGCGCCGGGGTGGCCGTCGTGCTTCTCGGCGACGAGCCCGGCATCCGGCCCGAGGCGATCCGGGCGACGCTGGGCGCCTTCCTCGACGCGCGGGCCGCGGAGCCGCCGCCCGCCGTCGCGCGGGCACGCTACGAAGATCGGCCGGGCCACCCCGTCGTCCTGGCTCGGGAGGCGGTGGATCGGCTGTTGGCCGGGCCGGGCCGCGTGGACAAGGGGGCGTGGGCCGGGCTCGCGGAGGATCCGCGGCGCCTGGAGGTGGAGATCGAGGGCCCGGCGCCGGTGGACGTGGACACGCCGGACGACCTTCGGCGCGCCCTGGCGAGACGCGACCGTTGACGGCCCGGAGGGCGACGCGGTCCCTGCCCGCCCGGCTCGTCATCGCCGTCGCGTGCGCGGCCTCCGGGCCTGCCTCCGCATGCGGAGGCGGGGCCGGGCACGTGGAGGTCCTGTACGCGGGCTCCCTCACCCGGACGATGGAGCAGGGCCTGGGACCCGCGTTCGGCGACGCCTCCGGACTCCTGTTTCGCGGCGAGCCCCGGGGCTCCGTGGCGGGCGCGAACCTGGTGCGCGACGGCGTGCGGCGGCCCGATCTCTACGTGACCGCCGACCCCGCGACGTTTCACGTTCTCGGACCGTCGTGGGCCGGCTGGGGCGTCGTGTTCGCGGCCGGGGAGCTGGTCATCGGGTATGAGAGCTCGGGCCGGTTCGGGGCGGCGCTCGACAGCGCCGCGGCGGGGGCGGCGGACTGGACCGACGTCCTGACGCGGCCGGGGTTCCGTTTCGGGCGGACGGAGCCCGACCGGGATCCGAAGGGCTATCGGACGCTCTGGATGCTCGAGCTCGCCGAGGCGTGGCTCGAGAGGCCGGGCCTGAAGCGGCGCATCCTCAGCGCCGGGACCGGGCTCGTGTACCCGGAGGAGCACCTGGCGGCCCGCGTCCAGACGGGGGAGCTGGACGCGGGCGCCTTCTCCCTCGCGGAAGCCCGGGCCCTGGGCCTCTCGGTGGTTCGTCTTCCGCCGGAGGTGAACCAGGGCCGGGTCGAGGAGGCCGCGCGGTACGCGACGCGGGCGTACCGCACGAAGGGCGGGGCCGAGTTCCGGGGGGCGCCGATCCTGTTCAGCGCCACGATCCCGGCGGGGGCGCCGCATCCGAAGGCCGGCGAGGCGTTCCTCCGGTACCTGCTCGGCGACGCCGCGCGGGCGCGGCTGCAGGCCGCCGGCTTCCAGCCCCTGCGGTACCGGGTTGGGCCGTCCGCCGCGTTCCCGGCCTCCCTGGCGGACCTCTCCGAGCTGCCGCCCGCGCCGGATGTCGCGGTTGCGGCCCGATCGGACGCGGGCTATTAGGCTTGCGATGTCGAAGCGACGCGCCGTTGCCGCCGCGATCCTGGCCGTGTGGGTCCTCGTCCTGGGCTGGCACGTGCGCCGGGAGTACTTTCGCCCCGAGGCGTCCCGTCTCGCAGCGGCGGCCCGGAGGCTTCCCCCCGGCACGGCCTACTACGCCCTGTACCAGGGCGACCGGCGGGCGGGCTGGGCGCAGAGGGAGGTGGATACGCTGCCCCTGGCCTCCGGCTTCCACCTGCGCGATCTGTTGGTCATCGAGCTGCCGGACCTCGGCCCGGCCGGGATGACGGAAGCCCGGACGGATGCCTGGCTGGGTCCGACGCTCGCCCTACGCCGGTTCGCGGTGCAGGCCTCGAGCCCGGCGGACACGACCCGCGTACAGGGCCGAGTCGAGGGCGACACGGCCATCGTCCTGGCCGTCGCGCGCGGGAGCGCGTGGGACTCCGTGAGGCGGCGCGTCCGGGGACCGGTGGACCTGGAGGGCACGTGGCCGCCCCGGCTCGCCGCGACGGCCCGGTCGGAGCCGGGAGAGCGCTACGAGGTCCGCCTGCTCGATCCGCTGAGCCTGGAGAGCCGGCCCGAGGTCATCGAGGTGCTGGAGCGGGGCATGCGGACTTTCCCGGACAGCGCGGACTCGGACACCGCAAGCGGGGTGTGGTACGCGGCGCGGGAGGACACGGTCGCCGCCCTGCGCGTCGAGCGAGGGGCCGGGGCCTCGACCCTGGAGGCCTGGGTGGACGTGGACGGACGGATCGTGTCCGGGGACCTGAAGGCCGGGCTGCGCATGGTCCGGACCGCGTTCGAGCTCGCCTTCTTCGACCGCAGGCCGGGCGGACCCACGACCCGCCGGGAGCCCCGGCCATGATCCGCCTGGAGGGCCTCACGAAGCGGTACGGGTCCTTCACGGCCGTGGACGGGCTCGACCTGCACGTGCCGCGCGGGGGCATCTTCGGGCTCCTGGGGCCCAACGGCGCCGGGAAGACGACCACGCTCCGGATGATCGCGGGTATCCTGCGCCCGGACGGAGGCCGCGTGCTCATCGACGGGCACGACGTCGCGAAGGTGCCGTCGAAGGCCAAGCTCCGCCTCGGCTTCGTGCCGGACCGACCATTCGTGTACGAGAAGCTGTCCGGCGCCGAGCTCCTCCGGTTCACCGCCGCCCTGTACGGGCAGGAGGGGCCGGAGGTGGAGCGGCGGATCGACGAGCTGCTCGAGCTCTGGGACCTGACGCCGTGGAAGGACCAGCTCATCGAGTCCTACAGCCACGGAATGCGACAGAAGGCCATCATCTCGGCCGCCCTCGTGCATCGGCCGGAGGTCCTCGTCATCGATGAGCCGATGGTCGGACTCGACCCCCGCTCCGCCTGGCTGCTCAAGGATGTGCTGCGCTCCTTCGCCGACCGCGGCGGGACCGTCCTCGTGTCCACCCACACGCTGGAGCTCGCGGAGACGCTCTCCGACCGCCTCGCCGTCGTGGATCGCGGGCGGCGGGTCGCGGAGGGGACGATGGAGGACCTTCGCCGGCTCACGAGGGCGGAGGAGGGCCGCCTGGAGGAGGTGTTCCTCAAGATCACGCGCGGAGCGGGAGATCGGGACATCTCCCGCATCCTCGATGGCTGAGCTCGCCACCGCCCCGCGGGCGCTCGTCGTCCTCCTGCTCCCCAAGTGGCGCTCAGGCCGCCGGCGTGGCGTGGGGGAGAGGGGACGCTTCGCCCGCGCGGCGCTCGTGCTCGTGATCGGCGCGATCGCGTGGCCCCTGATGTACACGGCGTTCTTCCGGCTCCTGCGCGCCCTCCGGGGCGTGCCGGAGGTCGGACCCCTGCTCGCCGCGAAGCTCCTCGGAGTCGGGCTCCTCCTGTTTCTGGGAATCCTGTTCCTCTCGAATCTCGTAGGCGCCCTCTCCAGCTTCTTCCTCGCCCGCGACCTTCCCGTGCTTCTCGCGGCCCCGACCGATTGGCTCTCGCTCTACTGGGCCCGGCTCACGGAGACGCTCGTGAGCTCCTCCTGGATGGTCGTGCTCCTGATGCTCCCGGTCGTCGTCGCATACGAGCGAGTCTACGAGGCGGGCGCCGCGTTCTACGGTCTCGCGGTCGTCACCGTCGTGCCGTTCCTCGTCATCCCGGCGGCGCTCGGAAGCGCGGGGACTCTGGTGCTCGTGCGCGTGTTTCCGGCCCGCCGCTCGCGGGACATCCTGGGCCTCGTCTCGATCGGGGCCGTCGCCATGCTCGTCCTCGGCCTGCGGGTCATCCGTCCGGAGCGGCTCGTGGATCCGGAGGGGTTCAGGAATCTCGTCGACTTCCTCGCCGTGCTCCGCGGACCGTCGTCGCCGTGGCTCGCCTCGCAGTGGGGGGCGGATGCACTCACGGGTTGGCTGGACGGCCCCTTCGACCCGTTCCCTCTCCTGTTGTTGTGGAGCACGGCGGCGGGCGTCGTGGTGCTGGGAGCCGCGCTGCACCGGCGGCTGTATTCGACCTGTTTCACGAAGGCCCAGGAGGGAGCGGAAGGGCAGATCCGGCGCGGGGCGGGCTGGCGCGGCGTGGAGCGCCTCCTCGCGAAGCTGCCCGTGGCCCGTCGCCACCTGATCCTGAAGGACGTGCGCCTGTTCTTCCGGGACACGACGCAGTGGTCCCAGCTCATCATCCTGGCCGTTCTCGTCGTCGTGTACGTGTACAACATCAACGTTCTCCCCCTCCGGTCGGGGCCGATGATCGGGCGGTATCTCGTCACGATCATCGTCTTCCTGAATCTGGCGCTCACGGGCTTCGTCCTCGCGGCGATCGCGGCGCGCTTCGTGTTTCCCGCCCTGAGCCTCGAGGGCCGGACCCTGTGGCTCCTGGGCTCGGCGCCCATCGACGCCCGCTCCATCCTGTGGTCGAAGTTCTGGGTCGGGGCCCTGCCCATCGCCTTCCTCGCCGTCCTGCTCACCGCCCTGACGAACATCCTGCTCGGCGTGCAGGGAGGCCTCCTGGCCCTGTCCCTCGCGTCGGTCGTGGCGCTGAGCCTGGCGTTCACGAGCCAGGCGCTCTCATGGGGGGTGTTCTATCCGGAGTTCGAGTCGGAGAACGCCGCGCAGATCCCGACGTCCCTGGGGGGGCTCCTGTTCATGCTGTGCGCCCTGGGCAGCCTGGCGCTCGTCGTGGGCGTGCAGGTCTGGTCGCTGCGCGGGTTCCTGCTCAGCGGGCTGCCGGGCCGGCCGTCGCGCGAGCCGCTCGCCGCGGAACTCTGGGTCGCCGCGCTGCTCACGGTGACGATCCTGGCGCTCCTCGCGATCCTTCCCTACCGGGCCGCGATCGCCCGGCTGCGCGACCTCCGCGGCTGAGCGGAAACGGTCAGTCGACCTCGACGGGCTCCGCCCGGTGACTCTCGCGGTACTCCTTGAGGCGCATCCGGGCGTCCCGGAGCTCGGCATCCGTGAACAGGCCTTCCTGCTGCTTCAGCAGGAGGTCCTCCTTCTGCGACTCCGAGATGAAGCCGAGCTCCACCGCGAGGTCTCCGAATCGAAGGTCCGGGCGCTTCCGCTGCTCGACGAGGATTTCCGCCACCCGCGCGGGGCTGAGCACGTTGCGCACGAGCGCGACCGTGCCGAGCGCGAAATGCCGCGGGATCGGGACGTCCACCCGGGCAGCCTGGAGCACGGAGGGCGCGGGCAGGGGCATCTCGTCCGCCTGCGGCGCGGGCGGGAGGCCATCGAGCGCCGGGGCGCGTCCGGCCGCCTTCCCGACCTCGGGCGGGCCGTCCGCCGTCTCGAAGGACCAGGCGGCGGCGACCCTGTCGGCGGCGGCTTCCTCGGCCGCCGCCCCGCTCGAGGCGAGCTGGCCGTTCTCGACCGCGCCGCTCTCGGCCGCGGGGCCTGCGATGCGTTCCAGGAGCTCCGCCTGGTCTCCGAGCGCCGCGAGCTGCTGGCGGTGGGCCTCCAGGATGAACCGGATGCTCAGGAGGTGGAGGCTGTAGAGGCCGAGGATCGCGGCGGCGTACGCGAGCGCGGGATTCTGCCCGATCCAGGCGAGAATCGCCACGACGACCGTCGCGACGGTGATCGTCGCGAGATAGTGCCCGCTGTGCGGAGTGCCAGAATCTGTTGAAATCTCCACGAATGCCGTCTCCTCCGGCGGACGCTCGGCCTCCTCGTGTGGCCTCCACGCTGGCCGATGCCCGCGTGATTCCGCGCCGTTCGCGCTCCCGGGCCGTCCTGCCTCGGCCCGTCCGCCGCCAGAGCACTGCATCTTGCGTGCCGGCTCAAATCGCCGGCCGGCGGGGGGTTAGCGCGATCGACGGATCGGCCACTCGTCCACGACGCGGTCCCCCTCCACGACGTGGAAGCGATCGAAGCAGGCGACGCACAGACAGGAGTGGTTGGGGAGGATTCGCACGCGCTGGCCGACGGGCAGCTCGCGGGACAGGACACCGTGCTCCTGGCTCAGCGAGAGGAGGCGGGCGTCCGGCATCAGGGTCCCGGCCGCGTAGTCGTCGAGGACCAGGCCCCAGCTCCGGCGGGCCACGTGGGCGGGCCCCGGGTCGAGCGACAGGGCGAGGGCCCCGGCATTCACGACGCTGCGCTCGGATCCCGGGCGGCAGGAGACGACGGTCGCGAGGACGGTCGCCGCACAGTCCCGGATCGCGCACGACCCGAGCGCGGCCTGTGTGTAGTCGAACAGGGCGTAGTTGCCCGGCCGCACCTCCGTGATCCCCTCGAGGCTCTCGACGCGGGCCATCGCCGGGGTCGAGCCGACGCTGACCTCAGGAACCTCGAGGCCCGCCGCCCGAAGGCGGTCGGCGGCCTCCGTCATCACCCTTCGCTCCTCCTCCGCGATCCCCCGGATGTGCTCCGGCGACCGGCCCCGGTACGCATGCCCCGAGTGCGAGAGGAGCCCCCGGAACGCGAGCCCGGGCGAGGCCTCGATGGCGGCGGCCAGCTCCTCGAGGCCGGGGGAGGCGGGGTCCACGCCCGCCCGGTGGTACCCGCAGTCCACCTTGACCCAGACGCCGATCCCGAGGCGGTGGTCGCGAAGGGCCTGGAGGGCGATCCCGGAGTCGATGACCACGCCCAGGCGCACGTCGCCCGCGAGGCGCTCCACCTCCGGGAGACGGTCCGGAACGAGCGGGAAGGCCCACGTGATGTCGTCGAACCCGTGGGCGGCGAAGATGCGCGCCTCCTCCAGCGTCGAGACCGTGATGCCCCGGGCGCCCAGCTCTCGCTGTCCGAGCCCGATCTCGACGCACTTGTGCGTCTTGATGTGAGGTCGGAGCTTGACACCGAGCGCGTCGGCCCGGGCGGCCATTCCACGGAGGTTCCGCTCTAGGACGTCGAGATCGAGAAGCAGCGCCGGAGTCGGAAGGTCGTGAAGACTGCGCATCGTGCCGAAGATATAGCGGCCGGCGGCCGGCCCACGCCACCCCGGGGAAGCGCGACGCCGAACGGGGTTTCGCTCCGGGCGCTCGCGGCTCTTCTGCTGGCGTTCTTCGCCCTTCCGCTTCTTCTCTTCCTGCCGCGGGTCTCGTGGGAGGAGCTGGGCGCCCAGCTCGGCCGGGGCGGGCTGGCGCGTGCCGTGGGCGTGTCGCTGGGCAGCGCGACCCTCGCCACCGCGATCATCGCGCTGCTCGGCGTCCCGTGCGCCTACCTCCTGGCGCGGACGCGCCGCCGGATCGCCTGGCTCGTGCGCGGGCTCGTGCTCGTTCCCACGGTGCTCCCCCCCGTCGCCGCCGGCGTCCTGCTCCTGAACGTGTTCGGGCCGACGGGCCTCGTGGGAGGAATCCTCGTCGCGCTGGGCTGGAGTCCGGTGAACGCGTTCGGCGGCGTCGTGCTCGCGCAGATGTTCGTGGCCGCCCCGTTCGTCGTGCTCGCCTCGGAGGCCGCGTTCCGCGGGGTCGATCCGCTGCTCGAGGAGGCCGCCGCGACGCTCGGGCGTACGCCCGGCGACACGTTTCGCCGCGTGACCCTGCCCCTCGCCCGGCACGGCGTGCTCGCGGGTCTCGCCCTCGGGTGGATGCGAGCGCTGGGCGAGTTCGGGGCGACCGTCGTCCTCGCCTACCACCCGCATACCCTGCCCGTGTACCTGTGGCTGGAGCTGACGGGAAGCGGCCTGCGGGCCGCATTGCCCGTCGCGCTCATCGCCCTCGCGCGACACCCGCGACAACTTCTTCGATCCCCGCAAGGGCACCCGCAACGTCCTGCGCATGGAGGTGGCCGGCGGCGTGCTGCAGGGGGACAACGAGTTCCTCAAGGGGACCATCGACTCCTCCCTCTATATCCCCGTGCTCAGCTCGTCCGCCCTCGCGCTGCGCAACCTGTTCGGGATCGGCGTGGGACTGAGCCACAACGACCTTCCCCCCGGCGAGCGCTTCTTCGTGGGCGGCATCCAGACGGTGCGGGGCTTCGGCTTCGGCGAGGCCGGTCCCCTGGCGGCCAACGGCGACCCCATCGGCGGCGACAAGGAGTGGGTGATGAGCGCGGAGTTCACCTTTCCCCTGGTCAAGGCCGCCAACCTCAAGGGGGCGCTGTTCCTCGACTGGGGCGCGGGCTTCGACACCGGCCAGTCCATCGACATCAACGACATGAACCTCTCCTGGGGCTATGAGGTGCGCTGGATCTCCCCGCTCGGGCCGCTGCGCTTCGGCTACGGCTGGGTCCTCAACGACAAGCGCCCCCCGCCCTTCCGCGAGGGC
>JBHHZD010000028.1:0-32276 GCA_046757885.1 Gemmatimonadota bacterium | reverse complement strand
CCGGGGGCGGGCTCCTCACGGTCCTGCGTCCTCCCATGATGATGATGGCGAGCGGCTCCGCCCCGCCCGACGTCGGGGCCATGTTCCGCCGGTCCATCATCCGCCAGCCGCTCGAAGCGGACGGATCCCGGAACGGCCGACGGCGAATACCTGGGGACGCTCTCCCCGACCGAGCTGATCCCGGCGGCCTGGAGTCCGTCCGGCCGGGCCGCCTACGTGGAGACGGACGAGCTGGACATCGTGCACGTGACGGTGCGCCAGCTGCCGGAGCGACTCCGCTAGGAAGCCGGGCGGCGTTCCTGCGCGTCGGCCCGGGCCGGCTGGACCAGGATCTCACGCGCGATCGCCGGATCCAGCGCGAGCTCCGTCTCGCCGACGCGGAGGACGCATGCGGGCCGCCGCTGGATGAGCGTGATCTCCGCGCCCGGCACGAGGCCGAACACGGTCAGCGTGTCGGAGCGCGAGGAGCGGCTCGCGCCGCAGCACAGGACCGTGGCCTTCTCGCCGCTCCGCAGCTCCTCGGCCGTGCGCACGCCCTCGGGCAGAGCCTCCGGGGCCGCCCGCCCCCGCGACAGGAATCGCCGGAGCCACGACACGGCCCTCGGCGTCTCGGGGAACTCGTACTCGCAGTTCGGGCACCGGCTCAGCCGGCAGAGAGAGCCGAGAGGACAGCCGTGCGCGCACAGCGTGTCCGCCGGCTCGAACTCGTACCCGCACATCGGGCAGGTGAGGTACTCCGCGCTCATCCCAGGATCCTGTGAAGGAGTCCCCCCACGAGGAAGGCGAAGGGGAAGATGAAGGCGACCATGCCGGCCGCCACGGCCTTCCCGTGCTCGCGCGCGATCATCAGGAGGTTCGCGAAGCACGGCATGAACAGGGTGATCGTGACCATGGCGATGAGGATCTGGTGCGGCGAGAGGACGGCGGACGGGCCCGTGGCCGCGTCGAGGATGTAGACGGCCCCGAAGTCCCGCCGCATGAAGCCGACGAGCAGGGCGTTCGACATCTCGCGCGGCAGCCCGAGCCAGCCCGTCACCAGCGGAGCCCCGGCGTTCGAGAGCCAGTCGAGCATGCCCAGCCGATCGGCGAGGAACAGGACCGCGGTCCCGACGACGAACACCGGGATCACCTCGCGCAGGTACCAGTTCAGGCGGCTCGCCGTCTTCGTGAGCACGTTCGAGATCTGCGGCTTCCGCATGGGCGGGATCTCGACGATGAATTCGCTCGTCGGGCCCGGGAAGACCCGCGCCGTGAGGCCGCCGACGAGCAGGATCACGCCTGCCATGACGCCGAGCCACAGAAGCGCCCCGACCGGGGACAGGGCGGCCATGAGCGCGAGCAGGACCCCGAGCTGGGCGGAGCAGGGAATCGCGAGCGCGAGGAGGACCGTCGTGACGAGCCGCTCCTTGCGCGTCTCCAGGATGCGCGTGGCCATGGTGGCCATCGTCGTGCAGCCGAGCCCGAGGATCATGGGGAGGACGGCCTTTCCGTTCAGGCCCATGGCCCGGAAGACCCGGTTCACCATGATCGCCATGCGCGGGAAGTAGCCCGAGTCCTCGAGCACGCTGAACACGAGAAAGAAGATGGTGACGATCGGCAGGACGATGGCGATCGCGTAGCTGAGCGCCATCGTGACGAGGCCGAAGGGTCCGACGACGAAGTCGTGCGCGAAGCGGGCGACCCGCTGGACCGGGGAGAGGCGTCCGGGCGGCATCGCGTACGAGGGCAGGATCGCCTGCCGGTCCGCGCGCGCGATCGTGACGTCGTGAGCCGGAGAGACGGGGAGGCTGAGCGCGTACGGGACGACCGCGACCTCGTGCTCGTGCGGGAACGGCGCCGCCCGGTCCACGAGCCGGATGACGGCCGGGCTCACGCGCTGCTGGAAGCCCGCGATCTCCAGCAGGTCCACGAGCGTACCGGCCCCGAACAGGCCCACGACCCAGAAGACGGCGAGCAGGATCACCCCGAGGAATCCGAGTCCCTTCAGCGGGTGCATGGCCCAGAAGCCGAGCCGGATCCGCAGGGGAGCTTCCGCCGGCTCCCGGATCGAGTACGTCTCGGCCAGGATCCGGTTCGCGCGCTCGAGGAGCCGCCGGCCCGGGTGCGCATCCGGCACGGCCGGTCGCTCCGGCGGCCGCTCCGTCGCGGCGGCCCGGTCTCCGGCGCCCGTCGCGCCGGGCGCCTGCGGCTTCCCGCCCGCCGCCGGCCGCGGGACCCTCGCCCGCGCGAGGGAGGCGATGAGCTCCCGTGTGCCTCGATTCCGCGGGGCCACGGACTCCACGACCGGGACGCCGAGGATCTCGGACAGCCGCCCCGAGTCGATGCGTCCGCCCCGCTCCTCCAGCTCGTCGAACATGTTCAGCACGAGCACCATCGGCCGCTCCAGCTCGGCGAGCTGGAGGGTGAGGAAGAGCGCCCGCCGGAGATTCCGGGCGTCGGCGATCTGAACGATCGTCGCGTCCGGGTGCTCGGCCAGCAGCTCGCGCGTCACGCGGCTCTCGTCGCCCCGCGGGGCGAGGTCGTTCAGCCCCGGCGTGTCGATGACATCGAGCTCCCGGCCGTCGAAGCGCGCGCGGGCTCGCACGACCTCGACCGTGGTCCCCGGGAAGTTGGACACGTTCACGTGGCGGCTCGTCAGGTTCCGGAAGATCTGGCTCTTCCCGACGTTCGGATTTCCGACCAGGATCGCGACGCCTCGCCGGCTCCGATCCGTGCCGCCCTGCATGTCCGTGTGTGCGCTCATCTCCGTCCGTCGTTTCCGTTCGCGCCCCCGGGGCCCGCCACAAGCTATCGCCGCCGCACGGCCCCGGCACCGCCGGGCGCGACTCAGGCGGCCCGCAGCGTTCCGGGCCCGACGTACCGCGCCGCGAGGGTCGCGCAGCGGATCGCCATGAGGGCCGTCATGCCCCACCAGACGCCCGCCAGCCCCCATCCCAGGGGCAGGACGAGCAGGAGGACGACGGCCGCCCCGGCGGCCGAGACCGCCATCTGGGCGGCCAGGAAGCGGAACGACTCGGCTCCCAGGAACACGCCGTCCCACACGAACACGAGGCCGTTGATGGGCTGGAGGAGGATGACGAACGGAAGGACGCCCGCGACGGCCCGGAGGACGCCGGGCTCCGCCGTGAACAGGCGGGGGACGAGGGGGGCGAGCGCCAGGAGCACGAGGGCGATGCCGCATCCGACCGCGCCTCCGAAGAGGAGGAGCCGATTCGCCGCCGCCCGCGCCGCCCGCACGTCCCCGGCGCCGCGGTGCCGGGCGACGATCGCCTGGGCCGCAACGGCGAGCGAGTCGACGACGAGGGCCAGGAAGAGCCACACCTGCGAGGCGACCTGGTGGGCGGCCACGGCCGCCGTGCCGACCCTCGTGGCCACGGCCGTCGCGAGCGCGAGCGTCCCGAGGAGGCTGAACGTCCGCACGGCGAGCTCCCCGCCGATCCGCAGGAACGGGAGGAGTCGGCGGACCCGCGGGCGCGCGAGGCGGATGCCCAGGGCCCGCCGGTGCCGGACGAGCAGGAGGTGAAGGAACCCTGCCGCCCCCGCCCACTGAGCCGCGAGCGACGCGACGGCCGCGCCCTCGAGTCCCCACCCGAGGCCGAAGATGAGGAGCGGATCCAGGACCAGGTTCACCGCGTTGAGGCCGAGCGTGACGAGCAGAGGCGTCTTCGTGTCCTGGTACCCCCGGTACGCGCCGTGGCCGGCCAGGATGAGGAGCACGGCAGGCCCTCCGAGCGCACGGATGCGGAGGTAGGCGATCGCGTCGCGCCGCAGGTCGCCGCCCGCGCCCATGACGGACACGATGGGCTCCGCCCCGAGCTCGAGGACGAGCGTCGCCAGGAGGCCGATGAGGGCGCCGAGCAGGAGCGCCTGCTGGACGATCGCGCCCGCCGCCTCCCGGTCGCCGCGGCCCACCGCGCGCGCCACGAGCGGCGTCGTGCCGTAGGCCAGGAAGTTGAACGCGACGAAGGCGAGGGAGAAGACCGACGTGTTCACCCCGAGGGCCGCCAGGGGCACGACGCCGAGGCGCCCGACGAAGGCCGTGTCCACCATCGAGACGAGCGGGTCGGCCGCGAGGGCGCCGAGGGCCGGCAGGGCGAGGGCGAGGATCTCTCGATCTCCCGCGCGGACTCCGCTTCGAGCGAGCAAGGGCGTTCGGTCTCGTCGTGTGGGTGATCGGGTCGCCCCAGTCTTCCGCCGCGGGGACGAACCGGGCAAGGCCCTGTCCGGATTCCGCCCCACCGCATAGGCTGAGGGGCCGCTCACCGGAGAGGGGGAGGGAAGATGACACGGATCGCCGTTCTCGGCGCCGGCCGTGTCGGCGGCGCGATCGCCAGGGACCTCGCCGCGACGTTCGAGGTCACGTCCGTGGACCGGGATGCCGGACGCCTCGACGCGATGCGGCGGGAGCCCGGGCTCGGCGTGCTCGAGGCGGATCTCTCGGACGGGGCGGCGGTCACCCGCCTCGCGGAGGACCACGACCTCGTCGTGAGCGCCGTCCCCGGCTTTCTCGGGCTGGAGACCCTGAAGGCCGTCATCGCGTCCGGGCGGGACGTCGTGGACATCTCGTTCTTCGACGGCGACCCGTTCGCCCTCGACGATCTCGCCCGCGCGCGCGGCGTGACGGCCGTCGTCGACTGCGGCGTCGCCCCGGGCCTCAGCCACATCCTCCTGGGCCATCACGCCCGGGCGTGGGAGGTCGAGGACTTCGAGTGCCTGGTGGGAGGCCTGCCGGCGAAGCCCGAGCCGCCGTGGCTGTACCGGGCGCCGTTCTCTCCCCTCGACGTCCTCGAGGAGTACACGCGCCCGGCGCGCCTCGTGGAGGGCGGGCGCCCCGTGACGAAGCCCGCGCTCTCCGATCCGGAGCTCGTCCGCATCGAGCCCGTGGGGGAGCTCGAGGCGTTTCTGACCGACGGACTGCGGACCGCCCTCCGCACGATGGCGGTCCCCGGCATGCGCGAGAAGACCCTCCGCTATCCCGGACACCTCGCCGCCATCCGGGCGCTTCGCGATGGTGGCTTCCTCTCCCGCGAGCCCGTCGAGGTGTCGGGGGCGAGCGTGCGGCCCATCGACGTGGCGGCCGCGCTGCTCCTGCCGGCCTGGCGGCCGGAGCCGGGAGAGGAGGACCTCACGGTCATGCGGATCCGGATTCGGGGCAGGGAAGGGCCGACGGCGAGAGAGGTCGAGTGGCGCCTCGTCGATCGGACGGATCCGATCACGGGCACGTCCTCGATGGCCCGGACCACGGGGTACACGTGCACGGCCGTCGCGCGGCTGCTGCTCTCGGGTCGGGTCCCTGGCCCCGGCATCGTGGCGCCCGAGACCGTCGGGGCCGCGGAGGGCAATCTCGACCGCATCCTCGACGACCTCGCGGCACGCGGCGTGCAGCTCGAGCGTGAGGACGGGCGGATTTCCCCCGCTTGAGAAGCCGGGCCCCGCGTCGTATTCTTACTCTTACTCGTAAGATTCCGAGCCGCGACCGGGAGGGCCGATGCGCGTCACGTCGAAGGGGCAGGTCACGATCCCCATCGAGATCCGTGAGAAGGTCGGGCTCCTCCCGCACACCGAAGTCGAGTTCGAGGTCGTCGCCGACTGGGTTCGGCTCCGCAAGGTCAGCGCGAGCAAGCGCCGCGGCCTCGGCTTCGTCCAGCGCATGCGGGGCCGCGCGGACACGAGCCTGTCGACGGACGAGATCCTGGCCCTCGCCCGGCGGGACGCGGAGTGAGAGGCGTCCTCGTCGATAGCGACGTCCTCCTCGACGTCCTGACCGAGGACGACCGCTGGTTCGAGTGGTCCTCGGATGCGATCACGCGCCTCGGGGAAGACCGGCTCCTCGTGATCAATCCCATCATCTACTCGGAGCTTTCGCTCGCCTTTCGCCGCATCGAGGATCTCGACGCGGCGATTCCGCCCTCGATCCGAAGGGAGCCGCTGCCCTGGCCCACCGCCTTCCTGGCGGGACGCTGCCGGGAGGCGAGTCGGCGGCGGGGAGAGCCGGTCCGGGAGGCGGACCTGTACATCGGCGCGCACGCGGCGATCCGCGGCTACACGCTCCTCACGAGGCATCCCGCTCCGTACGCGGCCCGCTTCCCGGCCTTGGAGCTGCATGCTCCGGCTCCGGCCCCGGCCCCGGCCGAGCCCGGTCCGGACGCGGCGACGGCGGCGCCGGCGGAGTCGGCCGCCCTGCGTCAGCTGGGCCTGTCCCTGGGCCTCCCGGCGTGAGCCGTCTCGGGGTCCGCGTCGGCCTGGCCGGCGCGCTCGTCCTGGGCGCGCCGGCCCTCCCGCCGCCCGGGTCCGCCGACGCGGCGCCCGCCGCCCCCCGCCCGACGCGCTGCGAGCTCCCCGGTCGAGGGCCGACCGGCGTCCGCGTCCCGTTCCGGCCCACGCGGCACGCGCGCGGCGCGCGCGGGGAGGCGCAGCTGGTGTTCGCGCGCTCCCCGTTCGGCGTCGCGGTCGAGGAGGACGGGCGCTACCGCTACGACGTGACGATCCAGCTCGCGAACCTGAGGCCCCGCGCGGGGCGCACGTATGTCGCGTGGGCCGCGACGCCCGACCTGGACCACGTGCTGCGCCTGGGGCCCGTCGATTCCGATCTGCGCGTCGAGGGCCGGCTCTCCTGGAACAAGTTCCTTCTGTTCGTGACCCTGGAGCCGGACCCGAGCGTCGAGCGGTGGACCGGGCCCGTCGTGCTCACGGCCATGTCGCCGAGCGGACGCATGCACACGATGGCGGGCCACGGAATCTTCGAGAGGCACACCGCGCTCTGCTGAACCGGGTGAAGATCCGACGCCATCCCGCGCCGGTTCCACCGCGCGTCCTCCTCGCGGCCGGCTGCATCGCGGCGTCCGTGGCGGGAAGCGGTCTCGCCCGCCCGCTGGGCGCGCAGGAGGCCCGACCGCACGACCCCGGCGGCGCGGGCGCGCCCGCCCCCGATTCGCTGCGCTGGCGCATGCCGCCGATGCGGACCTCCATGCCCATGATCCCGGCCGTGGCCCGCCTCCGGCCCGGAGCGCAGCCGTTTCTTCCGGGCCGGGGCGTGGATCGGGCCTCGATCCCGCCGGCCCGGCCCACGGAGGTCGTGGCGCTCGCCGACGGCGACACGCTCGATCTGCGGGCGGGTCTCGTCCGCCGCACGATCCGCGACCGCGCGTTCACGATGTACGCCTACAACGGACAGGTTCCGGGGCCCCTGCTGCGGGTCCCGCGCGGGGCCACGATCACGGTGCGGTTCCGCAACGCGATCGAGTGGCCGACGACCGTGCACTGGCACGGGGTGCGGATCGACAACCGCTTCGACGGCGTTCCGGGCGTCACGCAGGAGCCCGTCGCGCCCGGGGACAGCTTCGTCTACCGGGTCAGGTTTCCGGACGCCGGGATCTACTGGTATCACCCGCACGTTCGGGAGGACGTGCAGCAGGATCTCGGGCTGTACGGCAACCTGCTCGTGGACCCTCCGGAGGAGAACGGCTACAACCCCGTGAACCGGGAGGAGGTCCTCGTGCTGGACGACCTGCTCGTGGACGCGCAGGGGCTGTTCCCGTGGGGCCTCGAGTCGGCCACGCACACGCTGATGGGCCGATTCGGGAATCTTCTCCTCGTGAACGGGGAGCCGGACTGGAGGCTCGGGGTGCACCGGGGCGACGTCGTGCGCTTCTTCCTCACGAACGTCTCGAACACCCGCACGTTCAACCTGTCGCTGGAGGGGGCGCGCCTGAAGATCGTCGGCTCGGACGTCGGACGGTTCGAGCGCGAGGAGTACGTCGAGAGCGTCATCCTCGCTCCCGCGGAGCGGTACATCGTGGAGGCCCGCTTCGACCGGTCGGGGCCCGTCCCGCTCCTGAACCGGATCCAGGCCATCGACCATTTCCGGGGGATCTACTACGCCCACACGGACACGCTCGGCGTCGTCGTGGTCTCCGAGGAGACGACACCCGAGGATCACGGGGCCGAGTTCGAGCGCCTGCGCGACCACCCGGAGGTCGTGGCGGACATCGACCGCTATCGGACGGAGTTCGATCGACCCGTCGATCACGAGCTCCTGCTCACGATGAGCCCGCGGAAGATCCCGAGGACGATCGCGCAGATCATGCTCCTCGACACGCTCTACTATCCGCCGGTCGAGTGGAACGACCTGATGCCGATGATGAACTTCGCCACGGACGCGGAGAACCTCCGCTGGATCCTGCGCGACGAGGCGACGGGCCGCGAGAACATGGACATCGAGTGGAGGTTCCGGCAGGGCGACGTCGTGAAGATCCGGCTTCGCAACACGACGCGGGCCTTCCACCCGATGCAACATCCGATGCACTTTCACGGGCAGCGATTCCTCGTGCTCGCGCGAGACGGGGTCCCGAACGAAAACCTGGTGTGGAAGGACACGGTGCTCGTCCCCGTCGGCTCGACGGTCGACATCCTGCTCGAGCTCTCGAATCCGGGGGATTGGATGGCGCACTGCCACATCGCCGAGCATCTCGAGGCGGGTATGCACATGACGTTTCACGTGGATCCGGCACCGGGGCCGGCCGGATCCTGATCCGCGCGGGCGGAGGGCCGCCCGCCACCATGCAAGCAGGGGAGGTGAGATGGGTGCGAAGCGAATCCGCACGGGCGCCGCGGTGGCGCTCTTTCCGGCCGGGCTGCTCGCGATTCTCGCGCCGCCGGCGCGCGGGCAGGAGGAAGCCCCGCGACGGAGCTCGAACGTGCGCGTCCTCTCGCACGTGCCCCTGGGGCCGGCGCTGAGCGTGACGGACATCGTCATCGAGCAGGACCTGTCGAGGCCCTACGCGTACGTGGGCCGGATGCAGGGGTCCGACAAGGGCTTCGACATCATCGACCTGCGGGATCCGGCGCGCGCGCGCATCCTCTACCGGTGGCGGATCGAGGACGTGGATCTTCACCAGGGCCTGGGCGGCATGGACCCGAAGTACTTCAAGCTCGGCAAGCGGGTCTATCTCGTGCAGTCCGTCCAGTTCGCGCCCGGACCCGACAACGACACGGGCGCCATCGTGTTCGACGTGACGGGCCTCCCGAACGTCTCGAAGATCCGCGAGGTCGCGAGGATCCACGCCCCGGACACGCCGGGCGGCTTCCACAACATCTTCATGTACAAGCACTCCGACGGGCGCGCCCTCCTGTTCACGACGGTCCGGGGCACGCACGCGAACGTGTACGACATGGAGAAGGTCGTGAAGGGCCGGGCGGATGAGGCGCTGGTCGGCCGCATCCCGCTTCCCGAGACGGCGGCCGGGGGCGGGAACACGCCGGGGGGCTACCACGACATGTACGTCGGATACCACTCCGAGAGCGGGCAGGACCGCTTCTACGGAGGCGGCACCGGGGGCTACTTCGTGTTCGACGTGACGGACGTGGACAACCCGGAGCTCCTCACGTCGCTCACCGGGATCAACGGCGTCCAGTGGGGTCACACGTTCACGCCCACCCCGGATGGCAACTTCGCCGTCGGCGAGACGGAGTACCAGTACTCGCCCCTCCGGATCTACGACCTCCGGCCGGGCCTGAGCGGCGAGGTGCCCACGATCACGAGCCCCGTGTCCGCGTGGACGGCGGACTGGCGGAATCTGAGCCACAACCACGAGATGCGGTGGCCGTACGTGTTCGTGTCGGGGTACGAGGACGGGCTTCAGGTCTTCAACATGATGGACCCGATGAACCCGACGACGGTCGGGTACTACGACACGTACGTGGGGCCTCACAAGGCGGGGATGTGCTCGGACGCGATGTGCAACGGCGCGTTCGGCGTGGACGTCCGGAACGCCGACGGCCTCATCGTGGTGAGCGACATGAGCACCGGCTTCTGGGCCTTCCGCATGGACGGGTTCCAGGGCTGGGACGGCCGGGGCTGGGGGATGCCGAACATCTCCAGCGCCCAGGACTGGGAGAACGGCCCCATGGGAGAGAGCGGTGACTGAGGGCGTCGGGCCGAAGCGCCCGGCCGGGCGTCGCGGATTCGGGCGGCGGGTCACGCCGTCCGCTGGCCTTCTCGTGCTCCCGGTGCTCGTCGCGGCGGGCGCCTGCAGACGCGGAGCGCCGGCGGCGGACGCCGGATCTCCGACCCGGAGGGACACGGTGAGCCGGGCGCGGCTGGACAGTCTCCGCCGCCTCGTGGAGGCGGAGATCGGGGACGCCGGCGCCTCCGCCCCCTCCGCGTGCCGCGTCATCGCCCTCGGGGCGAAGCCGTGCGGCGGGCCACGCGCCTACCTACCGTACTCGATCGAGGCGACGGACTCGGCGCGGCTGGCCGCGCTCGCGCGAACGTACGATTCCCTCGACGCGCGCCGGAACGCGGAGCAGGGGCTCCTCTCGGACTGCGGCCTGGTAGTGGCCCCGGAGGTCGGGCTGGCCGGAGGGCGCTGCGTCGCGCGGCCGGCCCGGCCGGAGCGCCTGCGCGCGCCGATCCGCCGCGACGGATCATCCTGATCGCAGGCCTGCCCAGTCGGTTGCCGGTCCGCCGCCGGACGTTCCATCTTCGGGCACCGGAGCTAGGCGGCGACGTGACCGGAGGGCCGATGCGCAGAGAAAACCGGGCGGCCATGGAGAGCCTGTCTTGACGACCGGCCCGAGGCCGGAGTACGACCTGCGGGCGTGGCGGGAGCGGATTCCGATCCTGTCCTCGCTCGTCCCCATGAGCAACTGCTCGCAGACGCCCCAGACGGACCGGACCCGGGAGGCGGCGGAGCGCTACCTGGAGTCGTGGAACCGCGACGGGATGGACTGGGAGCGCTGGACCGCCGAGGTCGAGGGGGCCCGCGCGGCCTTCGCCCGACTCATCGGCGCCGAGCCGCACGAGATCTCGATCACGAGCTCCGTGAGCGCCGCCGTCGCGGGTCTGGGCAGCGCCCTCGACGTCTCCAGCCCGCGGAACAAGGTCGTCGTCTCCGGGGCGGAGTTCCCCACCGTCGTGCACGTGTGGCTCGCGCGCGAGCGGCTCGGCGCCCGGATCGGCCGCGTGCCGGTCCGGGATGGGGTCGTGCGGCTCGAGGACTACGACGCGGAGATCGACGAGGAGACGCTCCTCGTCTCCGCCACCCATGCGTACTACCAGAACGGCTTCGTGCAGGATGTCGGCGCGATCGCGAGCCTGGCCCACGAGCGCGGCGCCCTCGCGTTCGTCGACGCCTACCAGACGCTGGGCACACGCCCGGTGGACGTGAAGGCGCTCGGCGTGGACGCGCTCGCCTCGGGCTGCCTGAAGTTCCTCATGGGCGTTCCGGGCATCGCCTTCCTCTACGTGCGCGAGGCGCTGGCCGAGCGCCTCCGGCCCGCCCTCACGGGCTGGTTCGGCCAGGCGGAGGAGGCGATGTTCGACCCCTCGAGGCTGTGCTGGGCGCCGGGGGCGCGGCGGTTCGACACGGGCACGCCCCCGCTCCTGAACGCGTACATCGCGCGGGCCGGGATCGAGATCATCGAGGAGGTGGGCCCGGAGCGGATCCGCCGCTGGATCGAGGTTCTGTCCGGGCGGCTCCTGGAGGGTGGGGAGGCGCGCGGGCTCGCGCTGCTCGGGCCCCGGGAGCCCGGGCGCCGGAATCCCACCAGCGCCTTCCTCGTCCCCGGCGACGCGCGGGCGGTCGAGGCCGAGATGCGCAGGCGCGGAATCATCGCGTCCGCCCGGGGGCCGGCCGTGCGCCTCGCGCCGCACTTCTTCACCTCGCTGGAGGACGTGGACCGCTCCCTGGACGCCCTGGCCGGAGCCGTGGACGCGGCGTGAGCGCTCCACCGCGGGCGCGGGAAACGTTCGGCTCGCGCTTCGGTCTCCTCATGGCGATGATCGGGGTCGCCGCGGGCCTCGGGAACGTGTGGCGGTTCCCGTACATGGTCGGCAGGTTCGGCGGCCTCGCCTTCGTTCTCGTCTACCTGGCGGCGGTCGTCTTCCTCGGCGTCCCGGGCCTGATGGCGGAATGGGCGCTCGGTCGCCACACGAAGCGCGGAACGGTGGGCGCGTTCGAGCGTGCCGGGCTTCTGGGAGGGCGCCGGATCGGCTGGTTCTTCTTCTTCGTCGTCATCGCCGCCACGGCCTACTACACGGCCGTGATGGGCTGGGTGCTCGCACACGCGGCCGCCGCGCTGGCCGCGGGCCTCGGCCTCCGGCTCGACGCCGCCGCGGTCCTCCCGCCCGCCCGCGGCTTCGACGGCCGCGCCTTCCTGCTTCAGGCCGGGCTCACTTCCCTCGTCATCCTGGCCTGCGCCGGCGTGCTCGTGCGCGGACTCCGGCGCGGCATCGAGCGGGCGAGCCGCCTGATCACGCCCGTCCTGTTCGGCGCCCTGCTCCTGCTCATCCTCCGATCGGTCACGCTCCCCGGGGCCGCCGCGGGCCTCGACTGGTACATCCTGAAGTTCGATCCATCGGCCCTGGACGGTCGCGTCGTCGTGGCGGCGGTCGGGCAGGCGATGTTCTCGCTGTCGCTCGGCGGGACGTACATGGTCGTGTACGGGTCCTATCTGAGGCCGGCGGACGACCTGCGCCGGAACGCCCTGCTCACGGCGACCGGGGACACGGCCGTCGGGCTCCTGGCCGGCCTGGCGATCTTCCCGGCCGTGTTCGCGCTGGGGCTGGAACCGGGGAGCGGTCCCGGCCTCCTGTTCGAGACCCTGCCGTCGGTGTTCGCGCGCGTCCCCGCCGGCTGGTTGTTCGGGTTCGCGTTCTTCGGGGCGCTCTTCGGGGCCGCCTACCTGTCGGACATCGCGGCGTTCGAGGTCCTCGTGGCGGGGATCACGGACAACACCGGGCTCGGCCGCCGGCGCGCGGTGTGGCTCGTGGCCGGCGCCGTGTTCCTCCTCTCCCTTCCCCCGACCGTGAGCATGCGCGTCTTCCTGCCCTGGGACCTCACGTTCGGATCCGGGATGCAGACCCTGGGCGCCCTCCTGGCGGTGCTCACGGTGGGCTGGGCCATCCGCCGCTCCGACGCCCTGGCGGAGCTCGGCGCCGGCGGCGGGCGGCCGTTTCCCCGCTGGCTCTACTACTGGCTTCGCTTCGTGATTCCCGGCGCGCTCGTCCTCGTGGGGGCCTGGTGGCTGCTCACGGACGTGCTCGGCGTGGTGGGCGGGGTCTGAGACGTGATCGACATGCTCGGGGCCCCGTGTCTGGCGCTCTCGGCCGGGCTCACGCACGTGGCCATCGATCCGGAGCCCCTTGAGGCGTTCGCCGCCGAGCTCGCTCTCGATCCGCCGCCGCTTCCGACCTGGGACCACCCGGCGATTCCCGACGAGGCCGGGCCCCTGCTGGACGCTGTCGTGTGGCTCGGCAACGCCCTGAACTTCTGCTACTGGACCCCGGCGGGCGAGCCGATGTGGTCCATCGCGTGGGCGGGCGAGCGCCACGACGACGCGATGGGCATCTTCTCGGCGCTCCGCCGGGCGGCGGCGGAGGGCGCGGACCTGTCGGACGGGCGCTTCCTGGCCGACGAGACGGACGACGGCCCGCCCCGCATCTTCCGCCCCGGCGCCGGAGTCCTTCCGCTTCTCGGACGGCGGATCGAGATCCTGCGCGAGATCGGCCGCGCGCTCGTGCGCGACTTCCGGGGCCGTCTGGAGCGCGCCGTAGAGGCGGCGGGACCGGACGCGCCGGGGATGGCGCGCTTCCTGGCGCGGACCTTCCCGTCGTTCCGGGACGAGCGAACGTATCGAGGCGTCTCGCTCCCGTTCCTGAAGCGCGCCCAGCTCGCGGCCGGCATGCTCCACGCGCGCCGGGTCGCGCTCGGCGCGCCCGGCCTGACGGGCACGGGCCGGCTCACCGTGTACGCCGACTACATGCTGCCCAGGGCGCTCCGGGCGAAGGGGGTCCTCCGGTACGCCCCCGGGCTCGCCCGGCGCGTCGACGCGGCCGAGACTCTGGAGGCGGGCGGGGAGGAGGAGACGGAGATCCGGATCGCGACCGTGGCGGCCTCGGAATCGCTCGTGCGCCAGGCCCGCGGGCGGGGCGCCGACATCGACGGCCTGCGGCTCGACTACCGGCTCTGGGAGCGCGGATTCTCGGCCGCAGGCGAGCACCATCGAACCATATGCACGGACTATTGATAAACACGAGGATATAAACCAGTTTCACGGTGAATTCGGGAGGCCCGATGTCTGAAACCCCCGGGAAGGATGCCGCGGCGGGCGTCTTGCCCACGGACGAGCTCTCCGCGCTGGACAGGTACCAGCTCGTCACCTCGCTCGTCGTCCCCCGGCCCATCGGCTGGCTGTCCACGCGCTCGGCCGACGGCCGCGACAACCTGGCTCCGTTCAGCTTCTTCGCGGCCCTCAGCGCGACGCCCGTCCTGCTCGGGGCCTCCATCGGCAGCCGCCGGGGCGTGCCGAAGGACTCGCTCGTGAACATCCGCGAGACGGGCGCCTTCTGCGTAAACGTCGTCACGGAGCCCCAGCTCGAGGCGATGAACGCGACCTCGGCCGACGTGGCGCCCGAGGTCGACGAGTTCGAGCTGGCGGGCCTGCCCATGGCCCGGGCCTCCCTGGTGGATGCGCCCTACGTCGCGACCTGCCCGGCCGTGTTCGAGTGCCGCCTGTTCCGCGAGGTGGACCTCGGAGACGCGGCGGCCACCCTCATCATCGGCGAGGCCGTCGCCATCCGGCTCAACGCCGCCCTCGAGTTTCGCGAGGGGACCCGCTTCGTGGAGCCCCGCTCCCTGCGGCCCGTGGGGCGACTTCTCGGCTCCGCGTACGCCGGGCTCGGCGAGCTCGTCGAGCTTCCCAGGCCTCCCGCATGACGCTCGGCCACCGGCGGCCCAGGGCCCCTCGCGGCCCGCAGCCTGCGACCCGCGCCGTTTCGCTTGACCGGGGGCGCGCCCGATCTCCAGTTTGAGACCCCCCCGAGACCCGCAACGCCCGGGCCTCCGCGGCCCGGGGCAGGGAGGTGGCATGCCGACAGTGAACCTGACGGTCAACGGACGGGCCGTCGAAGCCGAGGTGGAGGGACGGACCCTGCTCGTCGATCTCCTGCGCGAGGAGCTCGGCCTCACCGGCACCCACGTGGGCTGCGACACGAGCCAGTGCGGCGCGTGCGTCGTGCTCGTGGACGGCGTGTCCGCGAAGAGCTGCACGATGCTGGCCCTGGAGGCGGAGGGTCGGGCCGTGACCACGATCGAGGGACTGGCCGCCGACGGCGACCTGCACCCGATGCAGGAGGCCTTCCGCGACCACCACGCCCTGCAGTGCGGCTTCTGCACGCCCGGCATGGTGATGAGCGCCGTGGATCTCGCCTCGCGGAACCCCGCGCCCTCGGAGGCCGAGGTCCGGCAATGGCTGGAAGGCAACCTCTGCCGCTGCACGGGCTACCACAACATCGTCGCGGCCGTCGTGAGCGGCGCCGCCGCGATGGAGGAGTCGAGATGAGCGAGCACGGCATCGGGGCCGCCGTCCGGCGAACGGAGGACCGGCGCTTCCTCACCGGACGGGGGACCTACACGGATGACATCAACCGTCCGGGCCAGCTGTACGCGGCCATCGTCCGCTCTCCGTACGCCCACGGACGGATCACGGCCGTGCGCACGGAGGCGGCCGGGGCGGCGCCCGGCGTCGCGGCCGTGCTCACGGGCGCGGAAATGGCGGCGGACGGCGTCGGCGGCCTCCCGTGCGGCTGGGGGATCACGAACCGGGACGGCACGCCGATGGTCGAGCCCGCGCACCCGCCCCTCGCGGCGGAGCGCGTGCGGTACGTCGGGGATTCCGTCGCGGTCATCATCGCGGACACGAGAGCCCGCGCGAAGGAGGCGGCCGCCCTCGTCGAGCTCGAGGTCGAGGACCTCCCGGTCGTGGCGTCCCTCTCGGCGGCCCTCGCCCCGGACGCGCCCCTCGTCCACGACGAGGCCCCGGGGAACCTCTGCTTCGACTGGGAGCTCGGCGACGACGCCGCGACGAACGAGGCCTTCGCGGGGGCGGCCCACGTCACGTCGCTCGATCTCGTGAACAACCGCTGCATCCCGAACGCGATCGAACCGCGCGCCGCGATCGCGGAGTTCGAGCCCGCGACGGGCCAGTACACGCTCTACACGACCACGCAGAACCCCCACGTGATCCGGCTCCTCATGGGGGCGTTCGTCCTCCAGATCCCCGAGCACAAGCTCCGGGTCGTGGCGCCCGACGTGGGGGGCGGCTTCGGCTCGAAGATCTTCCATTACCCGGAGGAGGCGATCCTCACGTGGGCGGCCGGAAAGCTCGCGCGGCCCGTGAAATGGACGGCGGAGCGCTCGGAGTCGTTCCAGTCGGACGCGCACGGGCGCGACCACGAGACGCACGCCGAGCTGGCCCTCGACGCGGAGGGCCGGTTCCTGGGTCTCCGGGTGCGCACGGCCGCGAACCTCGGGGCGTATCTCTCCACCTTCGGGCCCTCGGTCCCCACGTACCTGTACGCGACCCTGCTCGCCGGCTGCTACGCGACGCCCGCGATCCACTGCGCCGTGCGGGGCGTGTTCACGAACACGGTGCCCGTGGACGCGTACCGCGGGGCGGGGCGCCCCGAGGCGGCGTTCGTGCTCGAGCGCCTCGTGGACACGGCGGCCCGGGAGATGGGCCTGGATCGGGCGGAGATCCGGCGCCGCAACTTCATCCGCGAGTTCCCGTACGCGACGCCCGTCGCGCTGGAGTACGACAGCGGAGACTACGAAGCGACCCTGGACATGGCCCTCGAGGCCGCGGACTGGGCGGGCTTCGAGGCGCGGCGCGAGGAAGCCGCGGCGCGCGGGAAGCTCCGCGGGATCGGGCTCTCGACCTTCGTGGAGGCGTGCGGGATCGCCCCGTCCGCCGTGGCCGGCGCCCTGGGGGCGCGGGCCGGCCTGTACGAGGCCGCCCAGGTGCGCGTGCACCCGACCGGGAGCGTCACGGTCTTCACGGGGTCCCACAGCCACGGCCAGGGCCACGAGACGACGTTCGCGCAGATCGTGTCGGACCTCCTCGGCGTCCCCTTCGAGCAGGTCGAGGTCGTGCACGGGGACACGCAGCAGGTCCCGTTCGGGATGGGCACGTACGGCTCCCGCTCCCTCGCGGTCGGAGGATCCGCGATCGTGAGGGCGCTGGAGAAGATCATCGCGAAAGGGACGCGGATCGCCGCCCACCTCCTCGAGGCCTCCGAGGCGGACGTCGGGTTCGCCGACGGCCGCTTCACCGTGAAGGGCACGGACCGGTCGAAGACGATCGGCGAGGTCGCCATGGCCGCCTACGTCCCCCACGACTACCCGATCGACGAGCTGGAGCCCGGCCTGGAGGAGGGCGCCTTCTACGATCCGAAGAACTTCACGTATCCCGCCGGGGCGCACGTGGTGGAGGTCGAGGTCGACCCGGAGACCGGGGTGGTGGAGGTCGTGGGCGTCACGGTGGCCGACGACGTGGGCCGGGTCGTGAACCCGATGATCGTGGCGGGCCAGATGCACGGGGGGCTCGCGCAGGGGATCGGCCAGGCGCTCCTGGAGGGCTGCCGCTACGACGAGGCCGGCCAGCTTCTGACCGGCTCGTACCTGGGATACGCGATGCCGCGGGCCGCGGACTTCCCCTCCTTCTCGACGGGCAACCACGTGACCCCGTGCGAGCACAACCCGCTGGGCGTGAAGGGGTGCGGCGAGGTCGGCGCGATCGGCGTCCCGCCCGCCGTCATCAACGCGGTCGTCGATGCCGTGGCCCATCTCGGCATCCGGCACATCGACATGCCCGCGACACCGGAACGCGTCTGGCGCGCCCTGCGGGAGGCGCGAGCCGCGTCGGCCGCGGCCTGAGCCGGGAGAGAGGACGAGACATGAAGGATTTCGACTTCCATCGGCCGCAGTCCGTCGCGGAGGCCGTGGAGACGCTGCGAGGCGCGCCCGGAGCCAAGCTTCTCGGCGGCGGCCAGAGCCTGCTGCCGGCGATGAAGCTGGACCTGGCGGCTCCGGCGGACCTCGTCTCCACCGGGGCGCTCGCGGAGCTGAAGGGCATCGCCCGGGACGGGGATGCGCTCACGATCGGGGCGGGCGAGACGCACGATGCCGTCCACGGCTCGAAGGTCGTGCGCGAGACGATCCCCGCCCTCGCGGAGCTCGCGGGCCACATCGGAGATCCGCAGGTCAGGAACCGGGGGACGCTCGGCGGCTCCATCGCCCACAACGACCCGGCGGCCGATTACCCGGCCGCGCTCCTGGCGCTCGGGGCCACGGTCGTGACGGACCGGCGCGAGATCCCCGCGGCCGACTTCTTCCTCGAGCTCTTCGGCACGCCGCTGGAGGCGGACGAGGTCATCGTGAAGGTCCGGATTCCCATCCCGCGCCGGGCCGCCTACGCGAAGTTCCCGAACCCGGCGTCCCGGTTCGCCATCGTCGGCGTGGTGGTCGCCGACACGGCCGACGGTCCGCGGGTCGCCGTCACGGGCGCGGCCTCGGGGGTCTTCCGGGCGTCCGGGATGGAGAGCGCCCTCGCGGCGGACTTCTCGCCCGCGGCGCTGGACGGCGTGACCGTGGATCCTTCGGATCTCATGGAGGACCCCGACGCGAGCGCGGAGTACCGGGCCCACCTCGTGGCCGTGATGGCGAAGCGGGCCGTCGCCGCCTGCGCGTGACCCCGTGAGCCTGGCCCCGACCACGGTGGAGGAGGTTCTCGGTCTTCTCACGTCCGGGGACTACGTGGCGGACCGCAGCCTCGCTACCGCCCTCTTCCTGGCCCTGCGGCTCGAGCGGCCGCTGTTCCTGGAGGGCGAGGCCGGGGTCGGGAAGACGGAGGTGGCCAAGGTCCTCGCGGCCACCCTCGACCGTCCCCTCATCCGTCTCCAGTGCTACGAGGGACTCGACGTGGGGTCCGCGCTCTACGAGTGGAACTACGCCCGCCAGATGATGGAGATCCGGATCGCGGAGGCCGCCCACGAGGTGGACCGGGAGCGTCTGGAGCGCGACATCTTCCGGGACGAGTTCCTCATCGCCCGGCCGCTCCTCGAGGCCCTGCGCGCGAGCCCGAACGGCGCGCCCGTCCTGCTCATCGACGAGCTGGACCGCGCGGACGAGCCGTTCGAGGCCTTCCTGCTCGAGGTCCTGTCGGATTTCCAGGTCACGATCCCCGAGATCGGGACGATCCGGGCCGAGCGCCCGCCGGTCGTCGTGATCACGTCGAACCGCACGCGGGAGATCCACGACGCGCTGAAGCGGAGGTGCTTCTACGCCTGGATCGACTACCCGGACGCGGCGCGCGAGCTGGAGATCCTCCGGCTGAAGGTGCCCGACGCGGTCGAGGGGCTGGCCCGCCAGGTCGTGGGCTTCGTCCAGCGGCTCCGCGAGGAGGACCTCCTCAAGGTGCCGGGGGTGGCCGAGTCCATCGACTGGGCCCGGGCGCTGCTGGCGCTGGACCGAACGAGCCTCGACCCGCAGACCGTGGACGACACGCTCGGCGTCCTGCTCAAGGTGCAGGACGATGTGACCCGGATCGCCGGCGCGGGCGGCGCGAGGATCCTGGAGGACGTGGAACAGGAGCTCGCCACGCGGGAGGCGTGATGGGACCGGGGCCCGCGGGCGGGATCGCGGCCGGGATCGCGGCGTTCGCACGGGAGCTGCGCGAGGCCGGGTTTTCGGTCGGTCCGGGGCGGATCATCGAGGGCGTGCGGGCGGTGGAGACCGTGGGCGTGGCCCGGCGGGACGACGTGTACTGGGCCCTGCACGCCGTGTTCGTGACCCGCGAGGACCAGCGTCCGCCGTTCCACGATGCCTTCCTGCGCTTCTGGAGCCGGCGGGAGGCCGCCGGCTCGCCCGCGATCCCCCTGCCCGAGCCGCCCCGGGCCCCCACGTCTTCGGAGGCGCCGGACACGGGGCGGAGCGGAGCGTCCGCCGGCGCCGCGAGGCGGCCGGCGCCGCGCGGGGCCGGCGATGGGGAGGCCGGCGAAGAGGGCCCGGGCGCGTACTCATCCATCGAGATCCTGCGGCGCAAGGACTTCGAGGCGATGACGGAGGCAGAGCTCGCGGAGGCCCGGCGGCTCGTGGCCCGCATCGCGCTGCCGGTGGCGGACCTGCGGACGCGCCGGTTTCGCGCCGACCCCGGGGGCCCCTTCGTGGATCTCCGCGCGACGCTGCGCGCCGGCCTGCGGTCCCGCGACGAGATGCCCCTGCGGCGCCGATCCCCCGGGCGGCGGCCGCCGGTCCTCGTCGCCCTGTGCGACATCTCCGGCTCGATGAGCCTCTATTCCCGCATGCTCCTGCGGTACCTGCACGCCCTGAGCGCGAGCCGGGAGCACGTGCACACCTTCGTGTTCGGCACTCGGCTCACCGACGCGACCCGGCACCTGCGCCGCCGCGACCCGGACGAGGCCCTCCGGGGCCTGGGGGGCGCCGCGCACGATTGGGGGGGAGGGACCCGGATCGGCACGTGCCTCCGGACGTTCAACCGGCAATGGGCCCGCCGGCTCCTGGCGACGGGCGCGGTCGTCCTCCTCGTGACGGACGGTCTGGACCGGGATGCGGGGCGGGATCTCGAGCGCGAGATCGCGCGTCTCCACCGCTCGTGCCGCCGGCTCATCTGGCTGAATCCGCTGCTGCGCTTCGACCGGTTCGAGCCGCTCGCCGCCGGGGTGCGGGCCATCCTGCCGCATGTGGACGAGCTCCGGCCGGCGCACTCGCTCGCGAGCCTGGAGGCGCTGGCGGACCTGCTCGCGGCGCCGGCGCGGAGCCGCGGGCCCGGCTCCCCCTGAGCCGGCTCACTCGATGGCGCCCGCCTGCTCCACGGGCCCGCGGACCCAGTCCTGCTCGCTCGAGATGTTCGGCATCCCCCAGGCGTTTCCGTTCCAGCCCTGGAAGCCCTCCATGCGGAACGCCCAGAACCCGGTCGCCATGTCGCTGACCACGATGAGACCGTCCGCGTTGCGCACGTCCACGCCCCAGGCGCCCATGTTCACGTTTCCCTCGCCCCGGGCCATGTGCGGCCCCTCGTACGTGTCGTAGTAGCCGACCGTCGTCGGGTTCGTCGGGTCGAAGAGGCTGAACACCTGCAGGCCGTCCTCGTAGGCCGACACGAACACGTACGGCCAGCGGACCTCGTGATTGTGCGAGAGATTGCGCCAGTCCGCCGTCCACGCGCCGACGGGTTGGGTGATCGTGGGGACGTCCCCCGCGAGGGCCGGTGCGAGGTCGAAGATGCGGAGGGGCGCGTACTGGTACTCCGCCTCCGTCACCACGTAGCGGCCGTCGGGCGTCGGGGTGATGGTGTGTCCCCAGCGCACGCCGGAGACGCCGGTGATCGAGGCGAGCATCTCGGGCGCCTCGAGGTCCGTCACGTCGTAGACGAAGTAGCCGCCCGTACCACCCCCGTAGAACCGATCCTGCCCGCTCTCGGGCTCGTAGCCGACGAAGAAGTCGTGGTAGCGGCCGGGCCCCTCGCCCACGTCCGGCAGCGGAATCGTGGCGGCGAGGGCCTCCGACTCGCTCCGCACGAACCGCCCCAGATCGTACACGTTCGCGTGGCTCGCGCCGACGGTCGTGAAGAGGAGCGTCCGTCCGTCGGAGTGCCGGTAGACGAAGATGTTGTGGAAACCGCCCGGCGTGTCCGGCTCCCGGATCCGCCCGACCTCCCGGACCTTCGAGGCGTCGGGCAGGCCCGTCACGTCGAACACGATCGCGCCGAGGTCCCGGTCGGGCCCCCCCGAGGCGAACTGGAACGATTGCACGTAGTAGTACCGATCACCGACGCGGAACGCCTTTCCATCCAGAGCCCCCGATCCCTGGTGGAGGGCGGAGTCCTCGATCCGCCAGCGGAGGAGGACGCGCGGCCGCCGGGGGTTCGAAAGATCCAGGATGTCCACGCCCGTCGGGTCGAAGCGCTTCGACACGTACACGTACGGCCGCGCGAGCTCCTGCTCGATCTCGATGTCGGCCACGTGCAGGAAGCCGCCGAGCGGGAGATGGGAGACGACCTCGATGTTCGGGGTTCCCCGCCGTCCGGGCGGCAGATCATCCCCGGGATGGCCGAGATTGGCGCCGTACGGGGAGTCCTGCGCGGTCGCGCCTCGCGGCAGGATGGCCAGAACGCAGGCCAGGGCCACGGCGCGGCCCGCCGCCCGGCGCGGCCGGATTCCTTCTGATTCGCGCATCCTAGGCACGCTCCTCGAGATGAATGATGGAGAACGCGGCCCCCTGCGGGTCCGTGAGGGCCGCGAAGCGACCGACCTCCGGAATGTCGGTGGGCGGGACGCACACGCGGCCGCCCCCGGCCTCCGCCGCCCGGGCCCGATCGTCGCAGTCGTCCACGGCGAAGTAGACGGCCCAGTGCGCCGGCACGTCGCCCCATTCCTCCCGCACCCGCAGCATGCCGCCCACGGGCGTCCCGCCCAGCATCCAGCTCGTGTACGGGGTGCCTCCGATCGGCTTCGTGAGGGATTCCCAGCCGAAGAGCCCGCTGTAGAACGCGCGCATTCCGTCCGGATCCGGGGTCACGAGCTCGTTCCAGCACGGGGCGCCGTGCACGCTCTTGAGCCCCACGCCGGCGTGGTCGCGCGGCTCCCAGATCGCGAGCTTCGCCCCCGCCGGGTCCTGGAGGACGGCCATGCGGCCGGCGGTGAACACGTCGAACGGGGGCGCGACGACCTGGCCACCGAGCTCTGCCACCCGCCCGGCCGTCCCATCGGCCTCCGCGACGGAGACGTAGGACAGCCAGGCCGGAGGAACGCCGCGCGCCCTCTGCTTCGCGTCCATCTCGTACAGCGCCCCGACGTCCCGGTCGTTCTTCCGGAGCATCGTGTACACGCTGTCCGGGCCGACGGGGACGTCGTCCCCGGTCCAGCCGAACACGTCACCGTAGAAGCGTCTCGCGTCGGGTCCGTCCGTCGTCGTGAGCTCCACCCAGCAGAACGTTCCGGGTGGGTGGGATTCGAGCTCGGCCATCGTCAACCTCCCCTCATGGACCGGCGATCGGATCGCCGGGCGCGCGATTCCGGCCCATCCGGGCCGGGACAGAATGTCGGATCGGCGGCCTCGCGGCCAGTCAGAGGCCCCGGGACGCGTCGGGCGTGAAGCGGAAGCTCTCCAGGATGTGGCGGTTCACCTCGTTCAGCTCTCCGACCGCCCGGAACTCCAGGCCGAGCTCGCGGCCGCGGTGCGCCACGACGTAGGCGCGGATCGCGGACACGAAGGGCCCGTCCCAGTGCTCGTACTCGTACAGGCGGCCGCTCCGGCCCCCCAGCCGGATCTCGCCCGAGGGCTCGTGGCGAACCCACAGCCCCCGCTTCCGTGCGGCCGCCGCGTCCGTGAAGTAGACCTTCACGGGCGGCGCCCCCTCCCAGCGGAAGATCACCGAGCTCCCGTCGTCGCTCACGTCCGGCCGGTAGATGTCCGGCACCTCGACCCGGTATCCGATGACCCGATTCTCGTACGTCCTCCAGCTGAAGGTCCCCGGGCCCGGCATCGGGGGCGGCTCGCCCCGGCAACCGCCGATCCCGGGCGCGAGAAGCCCGAGCGCGAGGGCGAGGGAACGGGTCTGCGGCGTGACGCGGCGCGGCCGTTTCTGCACGGGGGCCTCCTGCCTTCCTGGCGAGTCTCTCTTCCGGGCCCGCGGCCGGGCCTAGGTCTTCCGGGCCGCCCGGATGAGGGCCTCCATGTGATCGAGATAGTCCTCCAGGGCCCGTCGTCCACGCGGGGTGAGGCGGTACTCCGTCCTCGGGACGCGGGCGCGGAAGGACTTCCGGCATTCGATGTAGCCCGCGTCCTCCAGCCGGCGGGCGTGGGCGCTCACGTTGCCGTCCGTGGCGCCGAGCAGGTCGCGGAGCTCCACGAACGACAGGCAGTCGCCGGCCGCGAGCGCGCTCACGATCCCGAGGCGAACCCTCTCGTGGATGAGGTGGTCGAGGCCGAGGGCCTCCGCGCCGGCCATCATTCCGTCCACGGGTCGCCGCTCCCCCTCTCTCCCTCCGCCGGAGCGGTCTCGCGCGTTCGCGCGCCGCGCCGCGTCAGCCACCGTGCCTCCAGGCGATGAAGGCGCCGAAGCCGACGTTGAGGCCGCCGAAGCCCGCCGCGAGCAGGGCGTCGCCCCAGTCCGCCGGACCGAGCAGGGCGACAACGCCGAGCGCCATGAACGAGACCCCGAGGACGGGGACGGTCCGGACGGACATCGAACCCGCGCTCACGACCGCGGTGCCGTAGAGGAGCAGCCACGTCCCGGGAAGCAGGTCTCGCCGCTCCGCGGCCAGGAGCGCCCCGGTGAGCACGGCGCCCGCGACGATGGCGGGCGCGAACGCGAGGGCGAACTTCCGGGCGGGACCGGCCACCGCCGGCGCCGTCGCGCGCCTCGCCTTGCGGCGGCTCGCGAGGATGCCGAGGGCGGCGGCCACGGCGGCGGCCCCCAGCCAGATCCCGAGCCAGCCGGCGAGATCCGGGCGTCGGCTCGCGCTCCAGGCGGCGAGCAGCCCCACGAGTCCCATGCCGATCCCGCCCCGGCCGGGAACGGCCGTGAACGACCCCGAGCCCTCCATGGCCCGCCGGATGTAGCGCAGGTTCTCGAGCGCCCGGTCGTGCAGCGCGACCCCGGATTCCGGAATCGGGTCGATCATCGGCCCTCCTTTGCCCTGTCTGCAACGCTAGCCCGGCGGCCCATTCCTGTCAAGTACTCTGCACAGCAAAGTGACACGGGCGGGGAGCTCCTTGGCTAGGAGGCTTGGGTTCCGTGCGCTATCTTCGACCCGGTCTCCGCCGCCGAGCGCGGCGGCCCACGGCAGAGTTCGAACCGAAAGGAGCGGGCGTGAGCGAAGATGGGCCTCGACTCACGGTGATCGGCACCTCCGAGGCGTTCGCCGACGCGTGGGACGACCTCGCCGCACGAGCGGGACTGGGGCTCCTGCGCCTCGAGCGGCCGGAGCCGATCCGGGAGAAGGGATCCGTCGCCGTCGTGCTTGCCGTGGGTGGGGAGGAGACACGGGCGGTCGATCTGCTGCACGCCGCCCACCGGGCGGGCATCGAGGGCCCCATCGTCGTCGGGGCCGCGACGGACCACCGGATCGCCGTGGAGCTCATGCGACGGGGAGCCATGGCGTACTTCGCGCTTCCCGGAGACCTCGACCGCCTCGAAACCGAGCTGCGCGAGCGGGCGGCCGCCGCGCAGCCCCCGGCCGAGGGAGAAGCGCTCGGAGAGTACCATCGCCGCGCCTACGATTTCAGCGCCCTGGTGGGCGAGGACGAGGCGCTCCAGGCGGCGCTGGACCGGGCGGCCCGCGTGATCCCCGGCGGCAAGGCGACCGTCCTCATCACGGGCGAGACGGGCACCGGGAAGGAGCTGCTCGCCCAGGCCATCCACTACAATGGCCCGCGCGCGTCGGAGCCGTTCGTGGCGGTGAACTGCTCCGCCATTCCCCCGAACCTGCTGGAGTCGGAGCTCTTCGGCCATGAGAAGGGCGCGTTCACCGACGCGCGCGCCGCCAAGCCGGGTCTGTTCGAGGTGGCGGACGGGGGCACCCTGTTCTTCGACGAGGTCGCGACCCTCCCCCTCGATCTGCAGGGCAAGCTGCTGCGCGTCCTCGAGACCCGGGAAGTCCGCAGGGTGGGGGGCGTCCGGGACACGCGCGTGGATGTGCGGGTCCTGGCGGCGGCGAACGTGGATCTGGCCCGCCAGGTGCGCGAAGGGGCCTTTCGGGAGGACCTGTACTACCGGCTCGCGGTCGTGCCCATTCACCTCCCGCCGCTGCGCGAGCGGGGCGGGGACCTGCTCGTCCTGGCCCGGCACTTCCTCGCCACGCTGGCGCGGGAGTACGGCATGGATCCGCCGGAGCTTCGGAAGGACGCCGTCGTCGCGATCCTCCGCCACTCGTGGCCCGGAAACGTGCGGGAGCTTCGGAACGCGATGGAGCGGGCCCTGCTTCTGTCGGGAGGCCTGCCGGCGGGCCCGGAGCACCTCGCCCTGGACGACGCGCCCGCCGCCGCGTCGGTATCGGCCCCGGCCGGCGCGGGGTCGGCCGGTGGCCTCCCGTTCCCGGCCAGCCTGAAGCAGATCGAGGAGGCCGCGGCACGAGCGGCCGTGGCCCGCTGCGACGGCAACAAGAGCGAGGCGGCGCGCGTCCTGGGGATCACGCGGACCCGGCTCTATCGCCTCCTGAGCGAGGAAGCGTAGGCCCGTGCGTCGGAAGGGCCCGCCTCGAGACCTGTATCGTATCGGGACACCTGTGTCGCGTCTGGACGTGCCATGCGGCGACAGTGCGTGGCCACACAACGACTTACGGACGGTACGGGCATTGCAGGCATCCGGGCGGAACTCCCCGTCCGGTGGACGGGATCGACAGCGGACTTGACGAAACGGATGAACCGATGAGGCAGGCGACAGCAAGCGGGAGGACGGGATGGGGCCGGCGGGGGCTGTTCGGAGCTCTCCTGGCCGGCGCCGCGCTCGGTGCCGGGTGCGGCGGCGACTCCGGGCCTCTGGGCCCGAATCCGCCGCCCGGGCCCAAGCCGCAGGCGCAGCTCACGTTCCTGCGGCCGGACGCGGCGGCGCCCGCGCTGCAGACGACGGACACCTCGTTCGTGGCCACGCGCGGCGTCGGACAGAAGGTCGAGATCTTCTACGCACCCCTGCCCGGGCAGTCGAGCGGCGAGGAGTTCCTCGAGTTCGAGCTCAAGGACCGGTCCCTGCGCCAGTATCCGCCGGGGCACCCGAAGGCAGGACAGACGTTCGCGAACGGCGACACGATCACGATCACGATCCGGGTGGACTCGGGTCTGCTGGGCGCGACCCTGGAGCCGTCGGGCCTGCTGTTCGATCCCGCGAATCCGGCGGAGCTCGAGATCCGCTACCAGAACGCCGATCCGGACTTCGACGACGACGGGCTGCCGGACCCGGAGCTCGAGGGGGAGATCGACCTGTGGCGCCAGGAGAAGCCCGGCGACCTCTGGGAGCCCGTCGGACGGATCAAGGACCTGGAGCTGGATCGCATCCGGGCGTTCCTGGACGGCTTCTCCCGCTACGCGCTGGCCTTCTGAGGCGACGCTTCCGTGCCTGACGACGTCTCCGCTTCGCTTCTCCGGCAGGTCGAGGACCTGGCCGCGGAGGCCCGCTGGCCCGAGGTCGGCGAGCTCCTAGAGAGCCGTCCGCCCGAGGAGGTCCTGGCGGCGGATGGGCTCGCGTATCTGTACGGGCAGGCCCTGTACCACCTCGGCCGCGCGTCCGAGCTGCGCGAGTTCGCGGCCCGGTACGAAGAGTCGGCCCGCCGGGCCGCGAGCACCGGCGGCGTGATGCGGGCCCTGAACCTGGCCGGCGTCGCCGCGTTCGAGCTCGGTGCGACGGCGGAGGCGGAGAGCCGCTTCGACGCCCTCATGGAGCTCGCGGCGGCGGAGAAGAGCCGGGAGATGATGGCGCCCGCCGCGAACAACCTCGGGGCCCTCGCGAACCTCAAGGGGCGGCGGATGGAGGCCCTTTCCTACTACAACCTCGCGGTCGCGCTGTACGAGAAGCTGGGGGACGTCCGGGGGCTCGCGCGCGTGTTCCAGAATCAGGGCATGTCGTTTCGCGACCTGGATCGACTCGAGGACTCGATCGGGGCCTTCCAGAGCGCATCCGAGCTCGCGCGCACCTTCGGCTTCACGTCCGTCGTGGCCATGGCCGTCGTGGGGCGGGGCGAGGTCGAGCTCCGGCGCGGAGACTCCGATCTCGCCTGGCGGCTGGCCGAGCACGGGCTCGAGCTCGCGCGGGAGATCGGCGATCCCGTCTCCGAGGGCGTCGCCCTCCGCGTGCGAGGGCTCGCGACCGCCGACCGCGCTCCGGACGACGTGCAGGACGCCCGCCGGGACCTCACGGAGGCCGGCCGTCTCGCGGAGGAGGCGGACCATGCCCTTCTCGCGGCGGAGGTCTCGCGCGATCTCGGGCGGCTCCTCCTGCGAGCCGGCGAGTCCGAGCCGGCGGTGCCGTACCTGCGCGACGCCGTGCGCCGCTTCGAGGCGATCGGGGCCGTCGCGGAGGTCCGCGCGCTGACCGAGGAGCTCGACGCCCTCACGGGCTGATCGCCCGCGGCTCCGTCCGGACGAGGCGCCTCCCCGTTACACCTGTACAGTTTCGCTACACCCGCCCCGCGATCCCGGGCCGCCGGATGATGGGCGTAACTCGTGTCATTTCACGCAAGTGCACGGATCCAGCTCCGGATCCCGCGCTGGCCCTCCTCTTGCCCCTCTCGCCGCCGAGCGTCCGGGACGGCACCTGGAAGGTCCCGGGTCTCTCGAGAATCGAACCGGAAGGAGAAAAGGCGATGAGGAGCACGACGAGATGGACCCCGAAGCTGGTCGCGGCGCTGCTGCCGTTCGCGGCCGTCGCGTGCAGCGACAGCGCGGGGCTGACCGGACCGGCCGGCGGAACCGGAGCGGGGACCGGAACGGGTGGCGCGGCGAGCGTCGGCGCTCCCGTCACGCTCTCCCTGGCCGTCCCCGCGTCGACGGGCCGTTTCGCCTCGGTCACTGGGCCGGCCCTGTTCGACCTCGTCCTCACGGACGCGGGCTCGACGCTCACGCTCACGCGCGTCGCGATCGTGATGCGGAAGATCGAGCTCAAGCGCGAGGACCATGACCAGTGCGACGATCTGCCGAACGACGACGACTGCGAGGAGTTCGAGTCCGGGCCGCGGCTGTTCGAGCTCCCGCTCGACGGAAGCGTGGATCAGGTGCTGTCCGTGGACAGCGTGCCTGCGGGCCGCTACGACGAGCTGGAGTTCGAGATCCACAAGCCCGATGACGACACGGGCGTGGACTCGCTCTTCCTCACGCAGAACCCCGGCTTCAAGAAGGTGAGCATCCGGGTGGAAGGCGACTTCGACGGGAACGCCTTCGTGTACGAGACGGACCTGAACGAGGAGCAGGAGGTGCCGCTCGCCATGCCGATCGACGTGATGGATGGCGGCGGACCCATCAACGTGACCTTCTCGGTGGACGTGGACACGTGGTTCCGCGATGCGGCGGGCAACCTCATCGACCCGGCGACGGCGAACAAGGGCGGGCCGAACGAGCAGCTCGTGGAGAACAACATCGAGCGGTCGATCGACCTCTTCAAGGACGACGACCACGACGGCGAGGACGACGACTCCAGCGGCAGCGGTTCCTGACGCGCCTCGCCTCGAGAGACCCGGATCGGGGGGCGGCCCGCGGGGTCGCCCCCCGTTTCCCATCCCCCACGACGGCCGGCCTCACCGGCTCGCGCCGGGCGACCCTGCCGCCAGAATCCCCCACTCGTGGATCGTGCCCGCGAATCCGACCGGATCCGTCTCCACCCCTCCCAGGCGCGGCCCGATGGCCACGAGCAGATCGATGTACCAGAGGAACGCGTACGGATAGTCGGCGGCGATGACCTCGGCGGACCGGCGCCAGTAGGGCGCGGCCTCGGCCGCCGTCGGAGCCGCGAGGGCGCTGTCCATGAGGGCCCGCACGTCGGGGTTGTCGTAGCCGACCAGGTTCACCGGGCTGTGCGGATCGTACCAGAAGAACGAGATGTCGGGATCGAGGCCCACCTGCCATCCGAGGAGCGCGGCCTCGTAGTCGCGCTTCTGGGCCCGGCCGAACAGGGACGCGAACTCCTGCGTCCGCACGGTGACGGCCACCCCGACCTCGGCCAGCTGGCGCTGGATGATCTGGGCCGCGCGCTCGCGCCGCTCGTTTCCGGCCGCCGTGATGAGCTCAAACCGGAGCTCGTCTCCTTTCTTCTCCCGCACGCCGTCTCCATCCCCGTCCGTCCAGCCGGCGGCCGTGAGGAGCCTCCCCGCTTCGGCCGCGTCGTGCACGACGCCGTCGGGCGGCTGCGGCGCGAGGTCCGTGAACAGGGGTCCGTAGGGACCGTACGCCTCGACCGCGAAGCCCTCCATGTCCGTCGCCCGGATTACCTCCGCCCGATCGATGGCCAGCGACAGGGCGCGTCGCACGTCGCGCTCGGCGAAGGCCGGGAACGCCCCCGGATTCCACGCGATGTAGTCGTATCCGCGCTGGGGCATCGCGGCGAGGCGCACCCCCGGATCCTCCGCCAGGCGCCGGGCCGCCCCGAACGAGTTCACCTGTGCGAGGTCGATCTCTCCCGAACGGAGCGCCGCGAGACGGGTCGTCTCGTCGGGCAGGACGCGGAACACGACCCGGTCCAGACGGGGCGAGACGGTCCCCTCCTCGTTGCGGCCGAGAACGAACCGGTCGCCGGGGGTCCACTCCTGGAGGCGAAAGGGCCCGCTGACGACGAGACCCGCGGCGGCGGAGGGGTCGCGAGCCGGGAGGGCCCGCAGCTCGTCGAGCTCGAGCCGGCCGTACGCGTGGCGCGGGAGGATGCCGACGCCGCTGTCGAACAGCATCCCCGGATAGGGCCGATCGAAGAAGAACGTCACGGTGGAGTCGTCGGATGCCCGCACGGAGTCGAGGCGAGCTGCGGCCGCCGACATGGGAAGGCCCCCCTCCGGGTCGGCGAGGAGCCCGTACGTGAAGACCACGTCGTCGCCCCTCACGGGCGCGCCGTCCGACCAGACGAGTCCGGCGCGGAGGTGATACGTGAGGCGAGGGCCGTCCGCCTCCCAGGACGAGGCGAGCGCCAGCGGGTCGCCCTCCGGAAACGCGAGCCGACCGTCCGCCCACACCGCGTGGTTCAGGCCCGGATACAGGGCGGCCCCGATCTCCGCGTCCACGGCCGCCGCCGCGAGCGGTGGGAAGGGAGACGTCGGGCCGCTCGGCAGGCCGACGACCGCGGTCCCGCCCTCGAGCAGCGCGTCGGCGGGAGACGAGGTCCGGTCGGCCGCTTCCCGGCCGCACGCCCCGGCGGAGGCAGCGAGCAGGGCGAGTGAGAGGAAGGCGCGTCGGGTCGAATGCACGGATCCGCTCCTGTGAACGGGAAGACCGAGCCGCCAATATGCCGCGACGGCCGGGGTCGGGAAAGCACGCGCGGGCGGCGCGCCCCGGATTCTCGCCCCCGTCAGCGAAGGAGCTCCAGCGCGAGCACGAGCCCGCCGACCAGGGCGAACACCCCGCCGAGGAGCTTCTCCATCAAATGGGAGGGCAGATGTCGGCCCACCCGGCTGCCGATCGCGCTGCCCACCAGGACGCCGGGGATGCTCCAGCCCACGACGTGCCAGGGCGGCTCCGCGTTCAGCGCGTGCACGGCCGCGCCGGCGCCCGCGACGAGCGCGAGCGTGAACACGCTCGTCGCCACGGCCACGCGCGGAGGCACGCGGCACCGCACGACGAGCTGCGTGGTGGAGATCTCGGGCAGGCCGGCGCTGATGAGGCCCGTGAGCCACCCTCCGGCGACGGCCATCGCCCAGCCCGGAAGACGCCAGCAGGTCGGATACTCGAACACCGTCCCGTCGCGCGCCCGCACGACGGTGACCCCCTTGCCGCGTGACCGCCTCTCCAATAGCGGCCCGCTCCGGGAGCCCGGATCGCATGACTCGGCGGGGGGCACGAAGACGAGAAACGCGGCGAGGACGAGCAGGCCGCCCCCGAAGATGAGCTTCAACGTCCGGCCCGGGAGGCGATCGGCGAGAATCGCGCCCAGAACGACCGCGGGAAGGGAGCCCGCGAGCAGCCAGCGCGCCGTCGCGTAGTCCACGAGGCCCTGCCGCACGTAGGACCGGAGCCCGTTCCCCATGCCGAACACTTCGGTCAGGAGCCCGGCGCCCACCGCCTGGGCCGGAGAGAGACCGACGACGAGCATGAAGAACGGACTGAAGAACAGGGCCCCCGAGATGCCGGAGCCGATGGCCACGGTCGAAAACGCCACGGAGGCCGGAAAGACCCACCACAGGTGCCAGAACGTCGCCATCCCGCCTCTCCCGTCCGTTCGCTCGATCCGGTCCGCCGCAGGACCCCGCAACGTAGGGAAACGGCCCCCGGACCGGGAAGGATCCGACCGACTTGCCGGCGCGGCGGGCTCCGTGACACCTTGGCCGCGGGCTGGACTCCGTCCGCGGCGCCGACCCGGCGCCGTCCCACCGCAAGGAGGCGCTTCATGCACAAGGAGTTCAGGGAGACGTGGCCGCGCCGTACGCGACGCTGGCGGTCGCCCGGGAGGCGGGGGCGGTGACGCTGAACTACGGAGTCTTCATCAACGCGATCATCTCGTTCCTCATCGTCGCCTTCTCCGTCTTCCTCGTCGTCCGGAGCTTCAACAAGCTGAAGAAGCAGGAGGAGGCCCCGTCCGAGGCCCCGGCCCCCCCCGCCCCCCTCCAACGAGGAGGTGCTCCTGGCCGAGATCCGGGACCTCCTGAAGGCGCGCGGCTGACGCGCATGCGCATGCGTCCCCTCCGCCTGAGCTCCGGCGCGCCATGGCACCTGAGCCTGCGGGTCGAGGCCGCGGGACGCGACTTCGTGTGCCGGATCGGCGGGGGGGACGCCCACGTCGGGGCCGTGGCC
>JBHHZD010000027.1:0-32432 GCA_046757885.1 Gemmatimonadota bacterium | reverse complement strand
CGAGGTTCGCCATGTGGCGCATGGACTGGTACTCGACGAGGATGCCGTTCGCCCCCAGGAGGCGCCGCGCCTCGCGGGCGCACTCGCACGCCATGTCCACGTTGTTGCGCTTGGCGAGCGACACCTGCTGCGGCGTGTAGCTCCCGTCGTCCTTGAGCCGGCCGAGTTGAAGGGCCAGGAGCTGCGCCTTCGTGATCTCGGTCAGCATCTCCGCCAACCGCACCTGCTGGATCTGCGTGGCCGCGATGGGCTTGCCCGCGAACTGGACGCGGTTGAGCGCATAGTCCCGCGCCTCGCAGAAGCAGGCCATGGCGGCGCCGACGGCGCCCCAGGCGATCCCGTACCGCGCCTGCGTGAGGCACTTCAGCGGACCCTTGAGCCCTCCGCTCTCGGGCAGGAGGGCGGACGCGGGGACGCGGACGTCCTGCAGGACGAGCTCGCTCGTGTCGGAGGCGAGGAGCGACAGTTTCCCCACCTGGTCCTTCGCCGAGAATCCGGGCCGGTCCGTCTCGACGATGAAGCCCCGAATGGAGGAGACATCCTCGACATCGCCGGTCTTCGCCCAGATGATGGCGACGTCGGCCATGGATCCGTTCGTGATCCACATCTTCGCCCCGTTCAGGATCCACTCGTCGCCATCCCGCACGGCCCGGGTCAGCATCCCTCCGGGATTCGAGCCGAAATCGGGCTCTGTGAGGCCGAAGCAGCCGATCCTGTCGCCGCTCGCGAGTCGGGGGAGCCAGTCTCGCTTCTGATCCTCGGAGCCGAAGGCGAAGATCGGATACATCACGAGGGCTCCCTGCACGGAGGCGAAGGAGCGCAGGCCCGAGTCTCCCCGCTCGAGCTCCTGCATGATGAGCCCGTACGCCACGTTGTTCAGGCCCGCGCAGCCGTACTCCTCGGGGAGGTTGGCCCCGTAAAACCCGAGCTCTCCCATCTTCGGGACGAGCTGGCGGGGAAACCTGTGTCCGACGTAGTGGTCCTGGATGATCGGGATGACCTCGCTCTCTACCCAGGCCCGGACCACGTCGCGCACGGCCCGTTCTTCCTCGTCGAGCAGACCCTCGATGCCGTAGAAATCGACTCCGTCGAAGCTCATGGCGGCCTCTCTCGCCTCTCGCTGCCGTTTCGTGAACGTGGCGCCGGCCGCCCTGGCCGGCGGTGCTTCAGCCCGCCCCGCCCCTGGCCCGCATGATCCCCCGCACGAGCTCGCGCCCGATCCGCATCCCGAGGTAGTAGGCGGCGGCGAGCGGAATCAGCCACGCGTAGCGGGGAAGGAAGCCGCGCGTGCCCTCGACCAGGATCCAGATGAGGAACGGCACGGTGACGAGGAGCGCGACCAGGTGCTGGGCGCGGCGGACCATGCGCTCCAGGCGCGTGCGACACGGCGGACACCAGAGGTACCGGTCCAACGCGCTGCGCGGGTACAACTCCTCGCAGCTCGCGCACGGGGACGGGGCGTCGGGGTCAGACCGGAGCGGCATCTCGCGCCAGGTGGCCGATGATGGCGTCCGCGAACTCGGCCGTGTCGGCGGTCCCTCCGAGATCGGGGGTCAGGGTCTCTCCCTGCCGGATCGTGGCCGACAGCGCCGCCCGGATCCGGTCGCCGGTCTCCGCCAGGCCCAGGTGATCCAGCATCAGGCACGCGGCCAGGAGCAGGGAGGCCGGATTCGCGATCCCGCGCCCCGCGATGTCCGGTGCCGTACCGTGCACGGCCTCGAAGATCCCGGCGTTCTTGCCGATGTTCACGCCGGGTGCCAGGCCGAGCCCGCCCACCAGACCCGCAGCCTGGTCCGAGAGAATGTCGCCGAACATGTTCTCCGTGACGATGACATCGAACTGGTACGGGTCCAGGACGAGCTGCATCGCTGTGGCGTCGACGATGCGCTCCTCGAACTCGATGTGCCCCGCGTACGCCTTCGCGACCTCGCGCCCGACCTCCAGGAACAGTCCCTGGGTGCACTTCAGGATGTTCGCCTTGTGGACGAGCGTCACCTTGCGGCGGCCGTGCTCCACCGCGTACTCGAACGCGAACCGCACGATGCGGTCCGAGCCGTACCGCGTGATGAGCATCACGGACTCGGCCACCGCCTTCGGATCCTGGCGCATACCGATGAAGTGCTCGATGCCGGCATACAGGCCCTCGGTGTTCTCCCGCACGATGACGAGGTCGATGTCCTCGTAGCGGCCGCCGGGGACGATGGTGCGGGCGGGACGGATGTTCGCGTACAGGTCGAAGTGCTGGCGAAGGGCGACGCTCACCGAGCGGAATCCCGACCCGAGCGGCGTCGTGAGCGGTCCCTTGAGGGCGACCCGGTGGCGCTCGATCGAATCCAGCGTCTCGGCGGGCAGCAGGTCGTGGCCCGCGTCGACCGCGGCCACGCCCGCCAGCTGACGGTCCCACTCGATCGGCGCCGCCGCCGCGTCCAGGATCCGCACCGTCGCCTCCGCGATCGCCGGCCCGATCCCGTCTCCGGGGATGAGTGTGACGGTGTGGGTCATCCTTCTTCCTTAACGTACCTCGGGCTGTACTCGTGCTCGGCCAGATCCTCGCCGTAGCGGACCAGGTTCTCCATATAGCCCGGCCGCCGGGATCCCTCAAGCCGGGCCTTGCCCACGAGGTTGAGGGCCTTGTTCCAGGTGAAGCCGTTCAGGGCCCCGCGCTCCAGGAGCGCCTCCGCCACGAGCCTCCCCTGCGGGTCGAACGTGCGCACCCGAACGCCGCCGACGCCGGTGTAGCCCGCGAACAGGTCTCGCGTCTGCGGGGAGAACAGGTAGATGTAGGGTCCGACCTTCGCCCACAGGTTTCCCCCCCGGCGCAGCTGTCGCGCGTCCTGGACGACGTGCACGTCCACGACGTTTCCGTTCAGCGTCACCTCGGCACCCGAACCGTACAGGCCCTCGAGGTCATCCGGCCGCGGCAGGGTGAGGGCCGCCTTCTCCCGGCAGCCGCCCGCCGCCCCGAGCGCGAGGGCAAGGGCGAGGGCGACGGCGGTGCCCCGGCCCGGGCCGGGCGGGCGAGCACGCAAGGGCCTCATGACGGAGCCAGCCGCCTCGCCACGACCGCGGCGAGCCGGGCGAGCAGGGCGGGCGAGTCCGCCGCGCCGCTCGGACCGGCGATGTCTCCCTGCCACAGGACCTGGCTGCGGCGCACGTCGATCATCGCGACGCGCAGCACCGCGTGCACGGTTCCCGGCGGCCGCTGTCCCTCGACGGCCGGGGGATCCACGGCGACGCGCAGGAGCACGGGGAGGACGACGAAGCGGGCGTCGAACAGCGCGGCGAGCGTGCGCAGCTGGCCGTGCAGCGGCTCGTAGATCTGCCCCTCGATCGGTGTGAGGAGCCCCTGGAAGGCCAGACGCTCCGGATCGATCCGCAGGAGGGGATTGCGCTCGGCGCGCCGGATCACGGCCGCCGGCATGGCCCAGTTCTCGGCGCCCCTGCGCTCCGCGAACGCGAACGCGAGCTCCGCGTTCGCCGCGCCGATGGATTCCCCCTCCGTCGCGGCATCGCCGGGAAACCGGCCGTCGGGGAACGGGGCCACCGACTGCACGGGAGCGAGCACGACCGGCGCGCCGTACGGAAAGCTCGGCGCCTCCTTCGCGTCCTGGGCCCGTCCCGGACGGGGCATCATGGCGAGCGCGATCGCAGCCGCCGGCGCGATCCGGGGCGCGAGCCGCCGGACCCCCCGGGTCCGTTGCCTTCGAGACCTCTCGCTCATCGCTCTCCTCGCGGCGGCGTCGCCTCGGGGCCTCCGCCGCCCAGCACGCGAACCGCCGTCCGCACGTCGTTCGTGATGATGCCGTCTACCCCCCAGCTCGCGAGCCGCGCCATCTCCGCCGGCTCGTCCACCGTCCACACCTGCACGGACCGGCCCTGCTCCCGCATGCGCGCCACGAAAGCCTCGGTCACGATCGGCAGACCCCACCGGCGCAGCGGCGTGTGCACGACCTCCACCCGGCGCCCGGACCGCGCGCGGGAGAGGCCCCGCTGGAGCGCCAGGCGCACGGCCTGCCGGGTGGACGTCGCGCGACGCCCCGTATACTCCCGAAACGCTCTTTGTTCCGTCCCGTCCTCGACGTAGAGGATCGTGCTCTCGACCCGGTCCAGCTCGCCCAGGAGCCGGACGACGTCCTCCGCCGCTTCCGGGTCCTTGACGTCCACCGTGATGTCCACGCCGGGGAAGCGAGAGAGCGCGTCCCGCAGCGTCGGTACGCATTCCCCGGGTCCGGGACCGGCGCGGGCCGCCCTCACCTCCGAGGCCGGGAGCCCGGCCACGGCACCGCTCCGATCCGTCGTCCGGTCCAGCGTCGGATCGTGGATGAGGACGAGCTCGCCGTCACGTGTGCGCCGCACGTCGAGCTCGAGCGCATCGGCTCCGAGGCGCATCGCCAGGTCCAGGGAGGCGATCGTGTTTTCGGGCGCCTCCGCGGCGACCCCGCGGTGCCCGATCACGGCCGGCCGCGCCGGCGCTCCCGGACCCTCGCTCAACGGAGCCGGCCCAGCCGGTCGAACCGGAGCCGGATGCCCGCGAGGATCGAGGCGTGAGAGACCCGGGACACGAGACTCGCCGTCCCCTCCGAGAAGACGCTCGCGAACCCATCGTCCCCGATGGAGATCTCGATGCCGATGCTCGCGTCGAGCCCGGCCTTCGCGCCATCTCTCTCCTCGGTCTCGCCGATCCGGTCCGGGAAGCCCGCCGACACGAGATGCAGGCCGGGTCCCAGGCCGACGAGCGCGGCGAATCCCTCGGAGCCGAAGCGCTTCCGGATCATGAACCCGAAGGCGAAGTCGTTGATCTCGATCCGCCGCCCGGCCGCCGTGCGGTCCTCCGTGGCCCAGAATCGGAACCCGAATCGGGTGAGGGCACCGGGCACGAACAGGTTCGCGATGTCGAAGCCGGCGCCGTAGGAGATGCCCAGCTGCGCGCCATCGATCGCGGCGCCGCCCAGCTCGACGTCGATCGACGAGAAGCGGGTCGGGTGTCCGCCATCCGCCTCGCCCCGTCCGGCCGCCTCCTCCTGGGCGCGGACCGAGCCCGGGAGCCCGACCGCCAGCGCCGCCACGGCCAGCGCGAGCCGGATTCCCGGCGCTCCCGCGCACCGGTCCCGCCCGCGGGGCGTCATTCCGTCCTCTCCCGACGAGCGCACGCGATCTCGGCCTCGATCTCCGCCTCCGTCAGCGTGTGGTCGCTTCGCTTCGCGAGATCGAACACGGCGCCAGCCAGACGCTCGTCGTCCGGATCGTGCCCGTGGCTCTCGAGCCAGTAGCGCACGTTGCTGAGCCCGGACACGGGAGAGACTTCGATCCGCTGCTCGAGGCCGAAGTCGGAGGCCGGAACTCCGCTGTACACGCGATCGATGAGCCACGCATCACCGGTCCGCATCGCCTTGATGATCGCGGCCGCGTGCACGCCGGTCCCCGTGCGGAACGCGTCCTCGCCCACGACCGGGTAGGCGTGGGGGATCTCGAAGCCGCACATCTCCGCCGCGAGCCGGCAGTAATCGGGAAGGCGGCGGACGTCGTGCGCGTGCATGCCGAGGAGCTTCAGGTTCACGATCAGGAGATCCATCTCCGTGTTCCCGACCCTTTCCCCGATGCCGAGCGCGGTGCCGTGCACCCGATCGACGCCCTCTTCGATGGCCGCCAGGGCGTTCGGCATCCCGAGGCCCCGATCCCGATGCCCGTGCCAGTCGATCTTCACGGACTCTCCCGTCCTCTCCACGGCCGCCCGAATGAAGCGGACGAGCTGGCGGACGCCGTGCGGCGTCGCGTGGCCGACCGTGTCCGCGAGGCAGATCCGACGGGCGCCGCACTCGATGGCCGTCGCGTAGAGGCGCTCGAGCAGCTCCGGTCGCGCGCGCGTCGTGTCCTCCGTCACGTACATGACGTCGAGGCCCTCCGAGACGGCGAACCGGACGGCGTCCTCGGTGGCGCGCAACAACATCGACTCGTCCCAGCCCTCCGCGTACAGGCGGATCGGAGAGCTCCCGATGAACGCGCCGACCTCGAGACGGAGGCCCGTCTTCTGCGAGATGTCTGCGATGGGCTCGATGTCCGCCCGCACGGTGCGCGCCGCGCAGTTCGCCGCGATGGGCAGGGACTCGTCAGCGATCTCCCGCGCCAGGGCCAGGACCGCCTCGCGAGCCCGGGGACCCGCGCCGGGCAGGCCGATGTCCGCCGCCTGGATGCCGAGGTCCACCATCAGATGCAGCATCTCCAGCTTGCGGTCGATGGACGGGTCGCGGACGCTGGGATTCTGCAGGCCGTCCCTGAGCGTCTCGTCATCCAGCTCGACCCGGACCTCCGAGTAGTCGAAACAGCCCGGAAGCGCGTTCCAGTCGTAGATGAGCTCGTCCGGGCTCCCGTCGCCGGTCGTCACGTCGCCCCCCCGTCGTCCGCTTCCCGGCTGCCGTCCACCGTCGTGTGGTCGCCCAGGCTCACCCGGCCCTCGAGCCCGCTCGCGGTCACGGAATCGCCCACGATCGACGACTCGAGGCGGCAGTTCTCCAGGACCGTGCCCTCGCCGACGATGCAGTCGCGCAGCCGGGAACCGCGAATCACGCTACCGGCGGCGATGCTCACGTTCGGCCCGATCCGAGAATCCACGAGCTCGACGGAGGCATCTACGCACACGGGCGCTTCGATCCGCAGCCCCGTGCCCGACGGCGGCCGGCTCTCCCCACCGGCCTCGAGGACGTTCCGGTTCGTCTCCAGGAGCGTCTCGGGCTTGCCGCAGTCCCACCAGCTGGCGACCTCGGCCGTGAGCAGCCGGGCGCCCCCGTCGATCATGAACTGGAAGGCGTCCGTGAGGAAGTACTCGCCCAGCTTGGGCTCTGCGGCCATCACGTGTCGAATCCCCTCGAACAGGTGTCCCGAGTCCCGCACGTAGTAGAGGCCGATGTTCGCCAGCCGCGAGACGGGCTCGTTGGGCTTCTCCACGATCTGTCGCATCGTCCCGTCCGCGTTCGTCACGATGACGCCGAAGCGCTGATAGTCTTCCACCTCCTTGGCCCATATGATACCGTCCACGTCGGAGCGGGCCCCGATGAGGCCGAAGTCGGCGTCGAACAGCGTGTCAACGAACACGATGAGGACCGGGCCGGACACCCAGGGCTCGGCGAGGCGGACGGCGTCGGCCGTCCCCAGCTGTCGCTCCTGAGGTACGGCCCGAAACGCGAGGTCGGGGTGATGGCGCGCCAGATGGGCCTCGATCGCGCCGGCCAGGTGGCCCGTGATCCCGATGACCTCGTCGACGCCGGCTTTCCGCAGCCGGTCCAGGACGTGGTCGAGCACGGGTCGGTTTCCGACCCTGAGGAGGGGCTTCGGCCGGGTGTGGGTGTGAGGGCGCAGCCGCGTCCCCTTACCGGCCAGCGGCAGGATGGCTTGCATATGGGTCGTGATCGTGCAGATGATTCACCGTTCGCGGACACCGGAACGTACCCGGCGGCCACGTGCGGGGCAACCGAAAATGGCCTGATTTCGGCCTCATTCCGGGGTGTCTCCGCAGCGCAGCGCGAGGCCGGGACGTCCGCGCACAGCCGGAGGGAGCGGGCATGGCCGGTTCCGAGCTGAAGCGCCGGTTCACGGACGCCATCGCCGACACGCGCGAGGGCGAGCCGCCGGGGCGTACGTATGCCGTCCCGTTCGCCGAAGTGTGGGACGCCCTCCTGCGTGACGTGGGCGCCCGGCGGGGGTGGACGCTCGTCCACGCGGACGAAGAGATGGGACTGCTCACGGCCCTCTGCCGCTCGCTCAGGCCGCACCGCCCGGACGATCTCTCGGTGTGGGTCGCGCTGGACGAGAACGGCCTGACCCGGGTCGAGGTGCGGTCCGCCCCGCGTGCCCCGGGCGGAGACCTGGGCGTGAACCGCCGGCGGGTGCTCTCCCTCCTGGCCCGGCTGGACGGTGCCGTGCGGCCGGGCGTCCGCGTCGAGACCGGCCCATCCCGGCCCGGAGCCGACGGCTAGGCCGCCACGGCGGCCGCGCCAGCCTCCCGGCGTTCCTCGGAGCGCGACACGACGAGAGACGCCGTCAGGTCTCCGGTCACGTTGACCGCCGTGCGGCACATGTCCAGGATGCGGTCCACGCCGAGGACGAGCGCGATGCCGACGGCGGGATCGACTCCCGTTCCCGCGAGCGCCTGCTGAAGCACGACGACGAGGATGACGATCCCGGCCGAGGGCACGCCCGCGGCTCCGATGGACGCCAGGGTCGCGGTGAGGACGATGCCGAACTGTGCGCTGAGCGAGATGTGCCCCACCAGGACCTGCGCGATGAACATCGTCGCGACCGCCTGGTACAGGGCGGTCCCGTCCATGTTGATCGTCGCCCCGAGGGGCAGGACGAAGCTCGACACCTCGCGGCTCACGCCGAGCTCCTCTTCCGCCGTCTCCATCGTCACCGGCAGGGTCGCGTTCGAGCTGGACGTCGAGAAGGCGATGACCTGCGGCTCGCGCACCCGCCGGAAGAAGTCGAGCGGACGGATCCGGGCGAGGAAACGCAGGGCCAGGGGATAGGTCACGGTCAGGTGCAGGCCGAGCCCGAGGACGACCACGAGGCTGTACTTGAGAAGGCTCTGGAGCACCCCCACGCCGAACCGCGCGATCACGGCTCCGATGAGCGCGAACACGGCGTAGGGCGCCAGCTTCATGATCCAGTGGATCATGACCATCGCGGCCTCGTTCACGCCGTCGAAGAACCCGATGATGTGGCCTCTCCGTCCCTCCGGAAGCGCCGATACGGCGGCGCCGAAGAAGATCGCGAAGAAGATGATCGGCAACATGTCGCCGGACGCGAGCGCGGCCATCGGGTTGCGCGGAATGAGCCCGAGCAGGACGTCCTTCAGACCCGGGGCGGCGCGCGCGAGCTCCACCCGGCTCGTCCCCTCCGCCATGTACGTGGACCGGAGGCCCTCGATGGCCGTGGGGTCGAGACCCGCGCCGGGACGGACCAGGTTCGACAGCAGGAGGCCGAACGACACCGCAATCGCGGTCGTGGCCAGGTAGTACGCGACCGTCTTCCCTCCGATGCGGCCCAGCTTCGTGATGTCGCCCAGGCTCGCGGTGCCCACGATGAGGCTCGCCACGACGAGGGGGATGACGACCATCGTGATGAGGCGGATCCAGGCCGTGCCCACGGGCTCGATCGCGACGAGCAGCCTCGTGACCGGGTCGAGCGCGAGGAGGTTCGCCAGGGCGCCGATGACGGCGCCGAGAATCAGGGCGATCGTGACTTTCGTATGGAGCTTCATGGCGTTCCGGGGTCGCGGGACGTGGGCGAGCGGGTCCGGGAACATACGCAGCGCGACTCGCGGGTGACAGTCCGCGGGCCTCGACGGGAGACGCTCCCGCGTCGCTGTCCCGAGCCCGGAAACGCCGGTATCTTGGGCAAATCGGGACGCCGGGCGGCCCGCGGCGCACGTGGGCGGGGCCCGGCGGCGCACGGCGTCCCCGGGTCCCGCGCGGATCCCACGCGGAGAGATGCCATGACCGCAGCCGAAGGTGCGAAGGGGAGACTCGTCCGCCTGGGGGCGGGGCTCGCGGCCGCCGTCCTCCTCGCCGCCTGCGACGGAGGCGAGGCGGGCCGCCCCCCGGAACCCACACCCGGGTCGGCGACGGAGGGAGAGGACGTCGTGACCCCCGCGGTCTACATCTCGCGCCTCACGTTCGTGGGCTTCGGCGCGGACGGAGGTCTCGTCCACCTCCGGTTCCGAAACCGCACGACCCCGTCGGCGCTCTTGCGGCGCTACCGGGGCTGGCGATCACGTGACGGGGCCTGGCGTCCCGTGCTCTCGCTGCGCGACAGCCTCCCGGTCCCGCGGGCGGCGTGGCGGACCCTGCCTGCCGTCGGACTCCGCATTCGGGTCGGAGAGACCGGGGAGATCGACGGCCTCGTGATCGGGCGGGCGTCCGGGCGCCTGCGCCTCGACGCGGGCGAGACCCTCGCGGAATGGACGGGCATGAGCGGACTGCGCGAGACTCTGCGCCGGGCCTCCCTGCGGGACGGAAACGGCGAGGAGCAGGGCCTCCTCCTGTTCCAGCAGTCCGCCCGACCGGAGCGGATCCGGTCCGAGCCGCCGGCCTTCGAGACGCTCCTCGTGGCGGACACGCTCGGCAACGGGCTTCTGATGATGCGGAGCCGGGCCGTTCCCGAGTCACCGGCCCGGGCCTGGACCTGGATGGGGGGCGAGGTTCGGGAGTGGCTCGACGCCGTCCTCCGACCCCTGAAGCCGAGGGAGGGCGCCCCGGGGCGCTGGGCCCTCGAGCTCCCGGGCGCAGGCATCACGGGCGAGCTGGATGGGGTCGCCGTCGCCTTCGACGAGCGGCCGGAAGCGGACACGGCGGATGGCCGCGAGACGTCGGAGGGCGCGAGGGCGTTCCGCCTCACCGGCACGCTCGTCGTGGGCGGGACGGTAAGGCCCGTCGTCGGCGTGGGGCTGGACGGGCGGGGGATCTGAGGCGTGGCGTCCCAGGTTGCCCGGGACGTGCTCACCGTCCTGTTCGGGGCTCTCGCGGGCGGGCTCACGAACCGGATCGCCATCCTCATGCTCTTCCACCCGTACCGCCCCCCGCGCGTTCTTGGACGGCCGGTGGGGTGGCTCCAAGGGGCGATTCCGAAGAATCAGGGCCGCCTGGCGCGGACGATCGGCAACACGATCGGCACGCGACTGCTCACGGCCGAGGACGTCGCGGCGGAGCTTCGCGACGAGAGGCTTCACGATGCGTTCGAGGCGCAGCTTCAGGCGCTCATCGAGGAGCTGTTCGCCGGCGAGCAGCCCTCCCTGGAGGAGCTGCTGCCGGAGTCGGCCCTCCCCGAGATCCGGCGGATCGTAGAGTCGTTCCTCGACCACGCGCTCGAGCGGGTACTCGAGTCGCTCGACTCGGAGGCCTTCGCCGAAAGCTCGGCACGCATCCTCTCGACGCTCGCGGAATCTCTGGAGGGCGAGAGTCTCGCGGAGTCGATCGGTCCCGAGAGGCTGCGGGAGATGCGGGAACGGGCGGACGCCTGGCTCGCCGGTCTCGTGGAGTCCGAGTCGTTCCTCCTCACGCTTCGCCAGCACCTGCAGCGGGTGGCGGGCGAGCTGCTCCGGCCCGACCGATCCTTTCAGGAGCTGCTGCCGGTCGGCCTCGTGGCCGCGGTCGAGCATGCGATCAGCGACTACCTGCCGCTCGCCATGGAGCGCCTCGGTCGGCTCCTCGAGGATCCCCGGGCCCGACACCGCTTCGAGCGCGCGATCCACGACCTGCTCGACCGGTTCATGCAGGACCTGCGCTTTCACCAGCGCGTCGTGGCGAAGCTCATCATCACGGAAGACACCGTGGACCGCGTGATCGACACCCTGGAGGCGGAAGGGACGGACCGTCTGGGGGAGCTGCTCCGGGAGCCGGAGGTCCAGGACGCGATCGCCCGCAGCGTGAACGAGGCGATCGTGGAGTTCCTCCGTCGCCCCGTGGTCCAGGTCCTCGGCGAGGCGGACTCGGACCAGGTTCGGAGCGGGATCGACGCGATCACGATGTGGGCGACGCGAACCCTGCGGGATCCGGCCGTGCGCGTGTTCCTTCTCGATCGGGCGGAGAGCGCCCTCCTGCGGGCGGGCGAGCGGAGCTGGGCCGACGTCGTGCGCCTCGTGCCGGCCGAGCGCGCCGGGGGCTGGGCCGCCGCGGGCCTACGCTCGGAGGCGGGCGCCCAGCTGGCGGATCGAGCGAAGACCTGGCTCACGGACCGAATCCTGTCCCGTCCCATCGGCGGACTCGGCGCGTTCGGGCGGGCGGACACGGCCCGGCGACTGACCGGGGCCCTGTCGGGCCCCGTGTGGGCATGGATCTCCGGCAAGGTGCCGGAGGTCGCCGCCAACGTCCGCGTGTCCGAGCGTGTGGAGGAGAAGATCGTCGAGTTTCCGATACGCGACCTCGAGCAGCTCGTCCGCAACGTCACGCAGAGCGAGCTGAACCTGATCGTGCGGCTCGGCTACGTGCTCGGCGCCGTCATCGGCACGGCACTCGTCGGGATCCGCTGGCTCCTGGCGTGATCACCGGCCGGCCGGCCACTGCCGCGCCGCGACCTCCCGCTCGAACTCGCTGGCCGCGCAGACCGTGACCCGGCGGCCGGCCTCCGCCGCCAGCCACTCGGCCACCGGTCCGGCGAGCAGCCGGCACGCCGTCTCCGGGTCCAGATTCCCGGGCCCAGTTCCGAGGATCGGGAGCGCGACGTCGGATACGCCCCACTCCTCGGCCCGGCGCAGGGCGTTGCGGAGCGCCCGCTCCACCGTTCGGGGACCGACGGGCTCGGTCGCGGACCGGATCGATGCGTGAATGACGAACTCCGCGTCGAGCTCGCCCGCGTCGGTGATCATCGCGGAGCCCACCGGGAGCGGACCGGAGGCGGCGCACCGCTCGACCCAGGACGAGCCGGCCGCGACGTCGAGAGCGCGCACGGCGGGGCTCACGGCGGATCCGTCCTCGGAGACCGGTCGCACGATGCAGGTGGCGGTCGCGGCCTGGAGGGGAGCGGTCGAGATGCGGAGCACGGGCGGCTTCCCCTGCGGTCAGGAACCGGCGTGCTCGCTCGCGCGCCGGTACATCGAGGCGGCTCGCTCCGGCTGCTGAAGCCGATCGTACAGGATGCCCAGCGTGTAGTAGGCTCGACCGTTCTCGGGCCGAAGCTCCACGGCCTTCTCCAGGGCCACGAGCGCTTCCTCGGTTCGCCCGAGGCGGTTCAGCGCCTCCCCCAGGTAGTAGAACGCGGACTCGCACTCGGGTTCGAGCGCGATCGCCCGCTCGAGCTCGGCCGTGGCCCCGGGGTAATAGCCCTTGCGGAACAGGACGAGGCCCAGGTTCAGATGGGCGTCCGGGCTGTGGGGCGACAGGACGAGCGCGCGCCGCAGCTCCGCCTCCGCCTCCTCGAACCGCCCGAGCGCACCGAGCAGGGCCCCGATGTTGCTGAGCAGGCGCTCGTTCTCGGGATCCAGCTCCAGCGCCGCCCGATACTCCCGAAGCGCCCGCTCGGACTCACCCAGCCGATCGTAAACGTAGCCCAGGTTGTTCCGGGCCTTCAGGTGGCCGGGATCACGCTCGAGCACCTCGGCGTACGCCTCGGCCGCCTCTCGGAGCTTGCCGGCCTCCGCGAGCTCACGCCCCTCACGGTACTTCGCCTCGATCTCCGCATGATCGGCGGCCGGAGACCACCGCATCGTGGCGCCATCTGCCCCCACCTCCCCCTCGGCCGACGCGGGCTCCGGCCCGGGCTTCGGATCGCCCTCGGGGGGGGGCACGTCGGGCTCCTTCCGCTCCCTCCCGGCGCTCACGAGGCCGGCTCCGGCCTCGTCGCGTCCTCGACCCAGGCCAGGTACTCGTCGAGGCCCGAGCCCACGGGAAGGGCCAGGAACTCCGGAATCTCGTACGGATGCAGCTCGCACACGCGCCGGCGGAGGTCTCCGAGGCGGTCCTCCGAGCTCTTGAGGATGGCCAGCGATTCCGCCTCGCGCTGCACCTCACCCTCCCAGCGGTAGATGGACTCGACGACCGGGAGGATGTTCACGCACGCGGCGAGGCGCTCGGCCACGACCGTGTCCGCGAGACGGCGGAGCGAGTCCGCGTCCGGGCCCGTGACGAGAACGACGGCGACGCGTCCGCTCAACCGCCACCACCCGCGGCGGCCTCGCGCGCCTCTCCCGCCTCTTCCGCTTCTTCGTACATCCGCTCGATCCGGGGCCGGAAGCGCTCGGACACGGCCTTCCGCCTGATCTTGAGCGTCGGGGTCAAAAGCCCGTTCTCCACCGAGAACGCCTCGGCGACCAGCAGGGCCTTCTTCGGCTGCTCGTAGTGCGCGAGATGCCGCACCCGCTTCTCCATGTCCCGCTCCACGAGCCGCTCGAGGGCTTCCTCCTCCACGAGTCGTGACCGGTCGCCCTCCGTCACGACACGTCCGGGGAAGGCCATCTTGACCGCCTGGAAGCTCGGGACGACGACGATGAACGGAAACTTCCGCCGGTCTCCCAACATGACGACCTGGTCCACGAACGGCGACCGCGTGAGAAGCGCCTCTATGGGCTGGGGCGCGATGTTCTTCCCGCCCGCGGTCACGATGAGGTTCTTCTTGCGATCCGTGATGCGGAGATACCCGTCCTCGTCCAGCTCGCCGATGTCGCCCGTGTGGAACCAGCCATCGGGCTCCAGGGCCTCACGCGTCGCCTCCTCCATCCGGTAGTAGCCCTTCATCACCTGCGGCCCCCGGCACAGGATCTCTCCGTCGTCGGCGATCCGCAGCTCGGTTCCGGGAATCGGCGGGCCCGCGGTGCCGAACCGGATGTCATCGAGACGGTTCACGGTCAGGACCGGAGACGTCTCCGTGAGTCCGTATCCTTCCAGCACCTTGAGCCCGCCCGCATACAGGAAGCGACCCACCGCCGGTGAGAGGGGCGCCGCGCCGCTCACGAAGTAGGAGATGCGCCCACCCGTCCGCTCGCGGAGCCTGCGGAACACGAAACGGTCGGCCACGGCGTACAGGGCGCGCCAGCCGAGGGACATCGCGCGCCCCGACAGCCTCCGGTCGGCGCACCGCTCCCCCACGGCGCGCGCGATCCGGAACAGGATCCGGGCCCCGGCGCCGCCATGCTCGACGGCTTCGACGACGGCCTCGTAGAACTTCTCGTACAGCCGCGGGACGCCGACCATCACCGTCGGGCGCACCTCGACCATGTCGCGCGCCACGGTGTGCGGCGAGTCGGCGTATGCGATGGAGGCGCCCCGCATCCACATGAGGAAGTGGCCGGCCGTCCGCTCGAACACGTGGGCCAGCGGCAGCCAGGACAGCGAGAGGTCGGCCCGGGTCGCGGGCAGCACGCTCGCACCCGCGGTCGCGTTGGAGTAGAGGTTGTCGTGCGTGAGCATCACGCCCTTCGGGCGGCCCGTCGTGCCCGAGGTGTAGATGAGGGTGGCCAGGTCATCCGGGCGCGCCCGGCGGGCGTACGACTCGTAGTCGTCGGCCCCGCGCGAGGCCCCGATCGCCTCCAGCTCCGCGAGCGACTGAACGTCGATCCCGGGCACGTCCGCCACCACGGGCTCGAACGTCACGATCCGTTCGAGGGCCGGGAGACGTCCCCGCATCTCGAGCAGCTTGTCCACCTGCCCGGCATCGGCCGCGAACACGACGCGCGCCTCCGCATCGCCGAGGATGAACGCGACCTGGTCCGCGGGCAGCGTGGGATAGACGGTGACCGACACGAGGCCGGACATCACGATGCCGTAGTCCGCCAGGGCCCACTCGAGCCTGGTGTGGGAGAGGATTCCCGCGCGGTCGCCTCGCTCGTAGCCACCCTCTCTCAGCCCGAGGGCGATGTGCCGCACCCGCTCCGCGAACCGCTCGCGGGAGACGGACTCCCAGCCCCCGTCTCCTCGCCGGTACATGGCGGCGATCGGGTTGCCGCCCTTGCCCGCTCCGGCGAGAAAGAGGTCCACGAGGGTCCCGGGCTCCCTCTCGGCCGGGGCGCCGGCACGGCGGGTCCCGGCCGGGGGACTAGTCGGCATCCGCTGCGCTCTCATCCGGAGCTCCGGATGACTGCAGCTCCTTCAGCGTCTCCTGTGCGTGCTGAACGTGGCGTTCGGAGCCGGCTGTCCCGGCGCCGACCTGAAGAAACGCCCGGAGGTGGTCGGCGGCCTCGTCCTCGCGTCCCCGGTTCAGGAGCAGGAAGGCGATGCCGTAGTGCGCCCCGGCGCTGCCGGGCCTCTTGTCCAGGGCGCGCTGGTACATCTTGATCGCCTCGTCCGTCATGCCCATCCGTGTGTAGACGATGGCCATCTGCTCCAACGTGGCCACGTCGCCCGGCCGCTCGCGCAGGGCGAGGCGGAAGGATGTGAGCGCCTCGTGGAAGCGCTCCTCGCCGGCGAGCTCCACTCCCTCGGCGTAGTAGTCGGGCTTGGGCTCCGCGCTGCCCAGCCGGCGCCGAAACGCGTCCCACCAGGCCACGTCAGCCCTCCTCCGCCCGTGCCTCGGACTCCCACTCGAACGGCGGCGGCGCGTTCGGAACGACCGCGATGTTGTAGGAGAACGCGAGGATGCCGCCGAGGACGAGTCCGTAGAGATACGCCCACATGGCCCCGATGAACGCGCCGGGGAGGCTCACCGAGTAGCCGAACAGGAAGCCGGCCAGCACGGACAGCGGCCGTGGGTCCCCGGCGCCCGCCATGAAGAACAGGGTGAGGACGAAGACGGAAGCGCCGCTCACGAACGCGCACGCCACCGCGAAGGCTCGCGTGTGAAGCCGCATGTCCTCCGCCTCGAGTGAAGGAACGAAGCCCCCGGCATCCGGCCAAATCAGAAACCTAGAGGGCTTCACAGCTCCTTGCAACGCGACCTCCCGGGTCAGCCGCGGCGTTCGGCCACGAGGGCGCGAGCATCGACGGCCCGGAGGGCGAGTCCGAGGTCCGGGAGGGCCGCGTCCAGGCCGCGCGGAGGATCCAGCACGACGAGGCGCCCCCCCGGCACCAGGATTCGTACGGCTTCCCGCGCCGACGGCATCCCGGCGCCTCCGAACGCCGCGCCGCGGAGCCGTCCGTCCAGCACCGGCAGGCGATCGATGCGGTCCACGACGATCGGCGTGATTCCCGCACGGCCGGCGACGCCGACGTCTGCCGCGTGGACCGCCAGCACCTCCGAGTCCGCGGCCAGTCTGGACACGCCCTCCGCGCTGGCGGACAGCCCGGGGCCCAGGAGAAAGACGCCCCGGGTCTCCGCGGTCCCAAGCAGGGCCGCGAGCCGGACGGCCCGTTCCGGATCCACCGGAGCCTCCGGCCCCCCCTCGGACAGCGGCGGTCTCGCGAAGCACGCGACCCCGTCGGCTATGGGATGGCGCGCCTCGCAGATCGGACACCCGAGCTCGCCCGCCACGACCCGTCCGCCCTCCAGCCGATCGACGAGGACGACGAGGCCCTGCGGCGGCCCGCACGCGGGACAGGCGAGGATCTCGGACAGGTCGAGCCGCACGGTCGGTACCGCTCCGGGGCCCCGGCGCCGCGTCAGCTGATGAAGTGGGGCGACATGATGAGGCGCAGGAATTCCTCGCGGGTGCGCGGATCGCTCCGGAAGAGGCCCCGGACCGCGCTCGTGATCGTCTTGCTGTTCTGCTTCTCGACGCCCCGCATCATCATGCAGAGGTGGTAGGCCTCGACGACGACGCCAACGCCTTTCGGCTCGACCGCATCCTGGATCGCACCCGCGATCTCCTCGGTCAGGCGCTCCTGTACCTGGAGCCGGCGGGCGAAGATGTCCACGATACGCGGAAGCTTGCTGAGGCCGACGATGCGCCCGTCCGGGATGTAGGCGATGTGGGCCTTCCCGAAGAAGGGCAGCATGTGGTGCTCGCACAGGGAATAGAGCTCGATGTCCTTCACGACGACCATGCTGTCGTGCGCCTCCTCGAACACGCCGTCGCCGATCGCCGCCTCGACGCTCGTGCGGTATCCGCGCGTGAGCCAGCGCAGGGAACGCTCCACCCGTCCGGGCGTCTGCTCCAGGCCCGGCCGATCGGGGTCCTCTCCCAGACGGCGAAGCTGCTCGCGGACGAGCTCCGCGAACGTCGCGTCCTCCAGCTCCGTCAGCGAGCCGCCGATCTCGAGCGCGGCGGGAAGGCCGCTTTCCACGGGTTCATGATGTGCCATCGCCACTCCTCCGAGTCCAAGCAGAAGGGCGACCCGAAGGTCGCCCTTTGCCGTTGATGCGAGGGGGTTTTTGAGACCCGCTATGAACGGTCGGCCCTTCCTCCCGGTGCTTCGCCGTCCCCGAGGGGCGTGACGTCCGCCGGAAGATCGGGACCTCTCAACCCAAGTGTTGGTTCAAAAATCGGACCTCACATCACCTCCGCCAACCTAACCCGCGCACCGCGGGCGAGCAATCCGCCGCGCCGCCGTGGGCTTCACAACGCCACGCCCACGAGACCGAATCCGACCGCCGCGATCCCGCCGGCGACGAGCGCGTACGGCAGCTGCGTCCGCACGTGCTCGATGTGATCCGAGGCCGCGGCGAGCGAGGAGATGATCGTCGTGTCGCTGATCGGGCTGCTGTGGTCGCCGAAGATCCCGCCCGACAGCACGGCCGCCACGAACGGCGCGGGGGGGAGGCCGAGGGCGCCCGCGATGGGCACGGCCACGGGGATCATGATCGCGAACGTTCCCCAGCTGCTGCCCGTGGCGAACGCGATCGCGCCCCCCGTGACGAACAGAAGGGGGAGCAGGAGGGGCGTCGGGATCCGGCCGCCGACGATCCGGGCCACGTACTCCCCCGTTCCGAGCTCGCGGGTCACGGCTCCCAGCGCCAGGGCGAGCAGAAGCACGAGCGCCATCCCGGTGAGTCCGCCCGCGCCCTGGAGGCTCACGGCGCTGAGACGCTTGAGGCTGAGCAGCCCCTGTCCCGCCGACAGCATCCACGCGACGGCGAGGCCCGCCAGGACGGCCCACAGGACGCTCGTGGAGCCGGAGCCCTCCATGATCCTCCCACCTCCCGTGAAGGCCATGGCGGCGGGCATCGTCGCCACCATGGCCCCGATCGGCAGCACCATGTTCCGTGCCCGGCAGGGGATGTCGTCCGCCGGCGGCGGGACGATCTCCTCCGGAGCCGCCAGGGCGACCGCGTGGTCCCAGTTCAGCTTTCCCTCTTCGGTCCGGCGCTGGGCCCTCCGCATGGGCCCCCAGTCCCAGCCCCGGGCGGCGCTCGCGCCCGCCAGGACGAGCGCGGCGATCGCGTACAGGTTGAGCGGGATGGCGGCGACGAACACGGCCACGGCGTTCGTCACGCCGAGCCCGAGGAGCAGGCCGATGACGTACGCGCCCCAGGCGTTGAACGGCACGAGGATGCACACGGGCGCGCAGGTCGAGTCGACCAGGTACGCCAGCTTCTCCCGCGATACGCGGAACCGGTCGAACAGGGGCCGGCACACGGATCCGGTCACGAGAATCGTGATGTTCGACTCGATGAAGATCACGAGCCCGATGAGCCACGCGAGGATCTGCGCCCCTCGAGGGCCCGTCACCCAGCGTCGCCGCTCCACCCAGTCCACGAACCCGCGTACCCCTCCGTTGGCCTCCACGAGGGCGATGAGGGCCCCGATCGCGAACGTGAACAGGAGGACGCGCGCGTTGCCGGGATCCGTCATCGCGGCCACGGTCCCGTCGATGGCCCCCGCGAGCCCGAGCACGGGGTGCCAGCCCGCGTGGATCGTCCATCCGAGCCAGATGCCGCCGGCCAGCGACAGGTAGACCTCGCGCGTGTAGATCGCGAGCCCGATCGCGAGGAGGGGCGGCAGGAGGGAGAGGACGCCGAAGTCCATCAGCGGCCGCGGTCAGGGCAGGATCGCATGGAAGACCCTCCAGAAGTTCTCGCCGAGGACGCCCCGCAGGCTTTCGGCGTCGAAGCCTCTGTCCGCGAGGCCCCGGGCCACGCGCCGCAGCCCCCGCACGTCCTCGATCTCCCGTGGCAACGCGGTGACACCCTCGAAATCGGTCCCCAAACCTACGTGGGCCGACCCGGCCACACGAACGGCGTGCTCGACGTGATCCAGAAGATGCGACAGGGTCGGCGGCGGGACTTCGCGCAGCACGGCGGCATCGAGATCCTGCGGCGTTCCGTCCTCCGCCTGCACACGTCTGCGGATCTCCTCGAACCGGGCCGCAAACCCTTCGTCCAGGTAGGCGCTGAAGAAGTTGATCCCGACGACGCCACCCGCCGCGGCCAGAGCCTCGAGAAGCGAATCGTCCAGGTTCCGGTCGTGGCGCGCCAGAGCCCGGGCGCACGAATGGGAGGCGATGGGCGGCGCCTCGAGGATCGCGAGCACGTCCCACGCGACCCGGTCGGACGCATGGCTCAGGTCGATCGCGACGCCGCGCGATTCCAAGCGCCGCACGAGGTGCCGCCCGAGCTCCGTCAGGCCTCCGTGCACGGGCCGGGCGCTCGAGGCGTCCGCCCACGCCGTCGGCTGCATCCAGGTGAGCGTGAGGCAACGCATCCCCGCCTCGATCAGGGCATCCGCGTCCGCGAGGTCACGGATCCCGTAGCCTCCCTCGACCCCCGGCACCACCGCAACCTCGTCCCGCTCCCGGGCCGTCTCCAGATCGTGGCGTCCCAGGACGGCGCGCACGCCATCCGTCCGATCGCACCAAGCGAGGAGGGTCGCCAGACCCTCCAGCGAGCGCCCGAGCGGATCCGGGCGCTCCGGATCGATCCACACCGCGAACACGGCGGCGTCGTAGCCGGATTCCCGCATTCGGGGAAGATCCAGATGGCCGCAGGAACGGCGGGACGCGATGTCCTCGCCGTCCAGAAGACGGAGGGCGAGATCGTTGTGGCCGTCGAAGACGTACGCGCCTTCGTACAGGGCCGCGAACCCGTCGTCCGTCAGGGCCTGGAGACCCACCGGCTCCCTCGCACGTAGAAGCGGTACGGCCGGTCCGCGGCCTTCGAGATGCCGACCCGCGTGGCTCGAACGATCTCCCGGTCGGGCACGGGACTCCCCGCCTCGATCCACAGGGGAGGCCGGGTCAGCGGATGCCGCTGAAGCTCCGGGCCCACGGCCAGGGCGCGGGCGAGCCGGCCCGGCCCGCTCGTGAGCTCGGGGTGGCCGCGCCGAAGCTGCATCACGTCGAGCCCGAGCGACGGCTCCAGCGCCCGAAGGAGCACGGCGGCCGGAACGCCCACGCGGTCCGTGACCGCGTTCAGGCACCAGTGGACGCCGTAGTTGAGGTGGATGTAGGCGGTTCCGGGAGGCCCGTACAGCGGATCGTTCCGTCTCGTTCGCCCGATGGACGCCGCGGCGTGCGAGGCGGGATCCTCCGCCCCCGTGTAGGCCTCGGTCTCCACGATGCGGCCCGCGACCCGCTCGCCTCCCGCTTCCGACACGAGCAGACGGCCCAGGAGGTCGCGCGCCACTTCCAGGGCGGGGCGCGCGTAGAAGGACGGGGGCAGCGCCGCGCCCACCGCCATCGCGCTCCGGCGGGCGGGCGCCTCCTCCCTGATCAGGCGCCGCCGGCCGCGGCCTTCTCGGCCTTCCGGCCCTCGATGACGGCGCGCGCCCGGTGCTCCGGAAGGACGCTCGACAGCCGCTCCGGATGCGTGTCGATCACCTCGAGCAGGCGGTCGCCGAACTCCTGCACGAGTCGCTCCGCCGTCCGCCGTCCCACGCCGGGATAGGTCCTCGACATGCGATCCACGAGATCGTCGGCGGCAGGCGTCGGACCGGCCGGCGTCGCATCGCGGCCCGCCGCCGTCTCCGACGGCGCCGGCGAGAGCCCCGTGCCACGGGCGGCGGGCCCGGACCGTCCCCGGCTCCCGCGCCGGTATCGGCCGAGCGTTCGCCGTGGGGCAGTCGCCGGAGGCACATCCGCGGAGGCGGTCTTCTCGGCACCGGGTGTGACGCGCTCTGTCGCGCCCGCGGGCTCTCCTGCGGACGCGCCTTCCGCCTCCGCCGTCGGCGCCTCCGCCCCGGGCCCGCCACCGACCGACTCCGCGGCCTCCGCCGCATCGGGAGGCGTCTGCGCGCGAGAGCGCCTCGCCCGCGATCCCCCGCGCCGCTCCTCGCGCTCCGATCCCGTCCGCGCCCGCCCCTTCTTCCCGGGACCGGCGGACGGGCCGGTCTCCCCCGCTCCCGCGGCCGGCGAGATGAGATAGTGGCCTGCCGGGTCCCGGACCAGGTCGATGACTTCCTCGTCGTGCGCCTGGCGGAGAAAGCTGCTGAACTTCCGGAAGCCCAGCGTGCCCTCGTCGAAGCGCTCGTCGCCCTCGAGCATTCGCCGCTTCACCTCAGAGTCCCGAACCGACCCGTCACTCCGACTCGCGAGACTTCCGACCACGCGCCGCAGGAGGTCGTAGGCCGCGCGCAGCCGACCCTCGTCCACCCGGGGCGGCGGCTCCTCCCGCCGGGAGGTCCTCTCCGCGCCGTCGTCGGCCCGCGGGCGCCGGGAGCGGCCGCCGGACCCGGCCCGGGCGGCGCGCCCAGCGCGGCCGGCGCCGGACCCGGCCCGCTCGCGAGCGCGGTCTCGCGTCGATCCGCGCCCGGGGGACGCGGAAGACTCCTCCTGTACGGCCGCCGGTGGCCGCGCGGCGGTCGTGCCCGGGGCGACCTCGTACTGCCCGTTCGCCGCCTTCTGGAGCTGGATGATGCCTCGCGAAGCGGCTTCCGTCAGGAACCGGTTGAACTTCGAGAATCCGAGGGACCGCTCGTTGAAGCTCGGGTCCAGCTCCAGCATCACCTGCTTGAAACGGTCCGAACGCATCACGTCCTTGCGATCGACCATCTTGCCGATCGCTCGCTCCGCGAGCTCCCACGGATCGAAGCGCTCCGTCGGCATGTCGGCCGCCGAGCGCATGCCGGACAGGCTCGAGTAGCTGTAGTACTCGTCGCAGTTCTGCACGAGCAGGTCCGAGCTGGATTCCTGGATGCCCACGCCGATGACGTACTTCCCGTACTCCTTGAGCTTCAGGACGAGGCTCGAGAAGTCCGAGTCGCCCGACAGCAGGATGAAGGTCCCGATCTCGGGCCGCGTGAACACGATCTCCAGCGCGTCGATCGCGAGCCGGATGTCCGTCGCGTTCTTCTTGGACGAGCCGTACGCGGGCGCGAAGATGAGGTCCACGGATGCCTCGGACAGGGGCACGATGTACTGCGGATAGCGCCGCCAGTCGGCGTAGGCGCGCTGCACGGAGACCTTCCCGCGGATGATGTCCGAGTCGAGCAGCTTGCGGATCTCCTGCCCGAGGTCGGACCGGATCCCCATCGTGACGTTGTCGAAATCGATCAGGAGGGCCGCGTGCGGAGATTCCGCACCCGGCGATTCGGAGCGCCGGTGCGGCGCCCGCGTGTGGGATTCGTTCATTTCCTCTCTCTTTTCTGCACTTCCGTTGCGGCAGAACCCGCGCCGGGCGCGGGCGAGAGGCCCTTCGATCTCGCCTCCGGGGTCAGCCGGAGGGGATGATGCGAAGAGACTCTCCCTGCTCTTACGTGCGCTCCCGGCGGTCTCCATCGCCGCCGCCCCGAGCGCTCGCGGACTCCCGCAATCTGCGGGACACTTCCGCGCGATGAATCTTGCCGCCCGGCGTGACCGGAAGCTCGTCCAGAAACAGGACGGCGTCCGGCACCTTGTACTCCGCGAGCGCCGAGCGGCAGGACTCGCGGATCTCCTCTCCCGTGACGATCGCACCTTCCACGGGAACGACACAGGCGCAGACTCGCTCCCCGAGCACGTCGTCGGGCACGCCGACGACGACAACCTCGTGCACGGCGGGGAGCGACCGGAGGTGGTCCTCCACCTCCCGCGGCACGACGTTGTAGCCGCCGCGAATGATCATGTCGCTCATGCGCCCGACGATATGAAGATAACCCTCTGCATCGATCATGCCGAGATCCCCCGTCCGCAGGAAGCCGTCCTCCGCGAACGCGGCCTCCGTGGCAGCCGGTTGCCGGAAGTAGCCCTGCATGACGTTGAACCCCCGCACGACGATCTCGCCGACCGATTCGACCGGCAGGGGAGAACCGTCCTCCGCCACCACGCGCACCTCCACGCCGTCCAGGGCGCGTCCGACCGTCTGCGTGCGCGCCACGACCGGGTCCGAGGGCCGCGTGATCGTGACCGTCGGCGAGGTCTCCGTGAGCCCGTACGCGATCTCGAGATCCGGCACGAGGCCGGACCGGAGGGCGACGATGAGGTCCTCGCTCACGGGAGCGCCGGCGATGATACCGGTGCGGAGGCGGGAAAGGTCCCTCGGGCGGGCCTGCTGGGCCCGCTGGATGAGCACGAACATCGTCGGCACCCCGTGCAGGACCGTGACGCCGTGACGCTCGATGAGGTCCAGGGCACCGTCGGCGTCGAAGCGTTCCTGCAGAACGAGGGCCGATGCGGAGACGAGCGTCGTGAGGAGGGCCGCCCCGAGACCGAAGATGTTGAACAGGGGGACGGAGCACAGGGTGAGGTCCGCCTCCCCCAGGCCGATCGCCGCCGCCGTCGCCCGCGCTGTGTCCGCCAGGCTCGCGTGGGTGAGCACGACGCCCTTCTGCTTCGCGGACGTGCCCGCCGTGTACAGGATCGCGTACGGAGACCCCGGGTCCACGTCCGTCGGCGTGAACGACTGCCCGCGGCCGCTCGACACGAGATCCTCGAACTGGAAGATCCGGTCGTCGTACCACAGATCCTCTTCCCCGACGGTGACCAGGTACTGCAGGCCCGGCAGGTCGGGGATCAACGACTCGAAGAGCTCGAGGTAGTCCACCTCGCCGTGGCGCTCGACCGTGACGACCGCCACCGCCTCCGTGTTGCGCAGGACGAATTGCAGCTCGCGCGGGGAGGAGTCGGGATTCAGGGGGACGACGGTGGCTCCGATCGCAGCGGCGGAGAGGGCCGCGATGACGAACTCCGGACAGTTCGGAAGATCGATGGCGATCCGGTCGCCGGACTCCACGCCCAGGCCCCGGAACGCGCACGCCAGGGCGCGCGCGTGCGACGCCACCTCGGCGTAGGACCAGGACCGGTCGCGATCGATGAGGAAGACCGCGTCGGGCGTCTCCTCCGCCCGACGGCTCAGGATCCCGGCGACGCCTCCCGGCCCCGTGTTCCGAACGATGTCCAGCGGGTCACTTCCCTTTCTCATCGAGCGTCCGCGAAGCGGCCCCCGATCGGGCCCGCGTCGAGATCAGGAATCTGCGCCTCCCGCGGCGTCCCGTAAAGCTCCGGCGAGGATCGGGGCCACCTGGTCCGTCGGCAGGGCGTGAGACCAGGACCCGTCGGGTGCACGCGCGACGCGACCCACCGTTTCCAGGAGTACCCACCGGACCTCGCTCCGCCGCATCTTCTTGTCGCCGCGGGCTGCCTCCAGTAGCCCGTCCGCCGCGGCCTCCGCCTCCGGCCGGTCCGCCAGGCCGCAAGCGGCGAGGACGGCCTCGAGCCGGATCCGGACGCCCGTCGCCGTGATCCCCAGCTCCTCGCCGATCCGCGCCGCCAGGCGCATCCCCGCCGCCACGGCCTCCCCGTGCAGGAGCGAGTACCCCGAGAGCGTCTCGAGAGCGTGGCCGAGCGTGTGTCCGAAGTTCAGAACCACGCGTCGCCCCGTCTCCGTCGGATCCTCCTCGACGACCGCCGCCTTGATCCGCACCCCGCGGCGAATCGCCTCCGTCGTCTCGGCCAGACCACCCCCCTCCAGGGCACTCGCGTTCTCCTCGATCCAGCAAAGAAAGTCCCCGTCCGCGATCGCGGCGGCCTTCACGGCCTCCGCCAGGCCCGCGACGCGCTGGTAGGGGGGGAGAGAGGCCAGGAGCTCCGGATCGACCAGGACGTGCGCCGGGTGATGAAACGCCCCCACGACGTTCTTCGCCCGCGGGGCGTCCACGCCCGTCTTGCCCCCCACGCTGGCGTCCAGCATCGCCACGAGGGTCGTCGGGACCTGCACCACGGGCAGGCCCCGCATGTAGGTCGCCGCCACGAAGCCTGCCAGATCCCCGGTCACGCCGCCCCCGAGGGCGACGATGGCGGCGTCCCGGCCCAGACCCATCTGGAGCAGCGCGTCCGTGACGTCGGCCCACGTCTGTCTGGTCTTGTTCCACTCGCCGGACGGGAAGACGACCGCCTCCGCGTCGAGGCCCTCGCTCCGCAGGTTCTCGACGGCCGCCCGGCCGTAGAGGCGATGCACCTGACTGTCGGTGATCACCGCGTACCGGTGGGCGGGGGCGAAATCCCTGCAGCGCTCGGGCAGATCGGCGAAAGACCCCGGCTGGATGCGTACCTCGTACCCGGCGTCGACGGACCCCGGGACGGAGACGGGAATCCGGTCCACATCCGGTCCCACGTCGGCTCTCACTCGGGGCTCTCCACCCGGAAGCGCGCCGCCTCGTCGAGCGCGCCCACCCCGGGTCCCGCCGGCGCGTCCAGCAGAAGCACGGCGCTCCGACCATCGGCGTTGCGGAGCTCCACCCGGGTTCGCCGGCCCGCGGCGTCCTCTCCTCCCGACGCCGCGTACCGAGCGGCGAGCGCCTGGCGGGCACGGGCGGCGAAGTCCTCGGCATCGGATTCCGTGTCCCACAGCGAGACCCAGACGAGCGCCTCGCCGCCAGGCCCGTCGAGGAGCCGGTAGCGGTCCCCATCCCAACCGGCCGCCGCCTCCTTCGCCTCCTCCGGACGTCCCGTGTGCTCGCGAAGGAACAGGCGGATCTCGAACTCGCCGAGGTCGTCCGTCGCGACCTCGCTCCAGCCGGCCGGAGGCGGCCCGAGGAAGCGCACGGCTTCCGGTGCGTCGCGGTCTGCGGAAACGTAGCGTTCCGGATGCAGGACCTGCTCGGTGGATTCGGGGAGCCGATCGGCCAGAGGCGGCGTCTTCGTGCCCTCGAGCCGCCACGCCCCCTGCACGAACGCCAGGCCGCCCAGGTAAGGAAACAGGAGAGACTCGCGAATCACGGCCGGCGCTTTCTCGAGCACGGGCATGTCCACGCCCGCCGCGGCCAGAGGATTGTCGGCCAGAATCTCCTGCAGGGCCGGAAAGTCCCGCAGATCCGCGTCCCGGCCCGTGACCTGCGCGAGCTGCCACTCGAGCATCGCGTACGTGGCGTGGCCCTCGAGGGCCGCCCGGGCGGCCGTCCCGCGGTCGTTGTCCTCCTCCAGCGCCTGGAGGACCGAATCGATGTCCATGTACTGGTCCTGGAGCGCGTGCACGATCTCGTGCGCGAGCACCGCCTCCAGCTGCTGGCTCGCGACCCCCTCCACGACGAACAGCGTGTCGGCGGCCGGGTCGTAGTAGCCGACGACCTGCTCCAGGTAGAGGGCCCGCAGGAGCGGCTCCAGGCGGAGCGAGTCCGGCACGAGACCGAGGCGGGCGTACACCCGAACCATGCCCTCGACCCTGTCGGCCGGGAGCTGGCGGCCCAGCTCCCGAGTCAGGTAGGCTTCGAGCTCCTCCCGCGACCGCACGCCAAGCCGAACGGGGCGCCGAAGCGGCAGTCCGCTCCGGCGCTCCATCTCCGGAAGCAGATCCGCCACGAGGCGCCGCAGCGCCGTGTCGGCCCGGGCGACTCCGGGATCCCCGTCCCGCCCACCGGCGTTCCGCGCATCCGCGCCCCCGCACGCGGCGGCCGTGAGGACGATCGCGGCGGCCCCGCATGCCGCGACCCCGCGGAAGACCGCCCTCCCGTCGCTGCCAGCCATCAGGCCCGCCTTTCCGTGTACGGCCATACGCCGTCCGAGCCCGCGCGCTCGGACAGCTCCCGCACCGTCGCGCCCGTCCCCGGCACGGGCCAGTCGCCCGCGATCTCGGCCAGCGGGACGAGGACGAAGGGACGCTCTGAAATGCGCGGATGAGGCACCGTGAGATCCTCCTCCCGCACCACGCGCTCGCCGAACAGCAGGAGGTCCAGGTCCAGCGTTCGAGGGCCGAAACGTAGCTCCCCGACGCCTCGCATGCGCCCCGCGTCCCTCTCGATCGCCCGCAGGGCCTTCAGGAATTCCAGCGGATCGCGGTCCGTTCGTCCGACGACGCATTGGTTGAGGAACCGCGGCTGGTCGGTCACGTGGAGGGGATCGGTCTCGTAGACGGCCGAGGCCCGGCACCCGAAGAGCAGCGTCTCGAGTCTGGCGACGCCGAGCTTCAGGTGTTCGTGCCGGGTCCCCAGGTTGGAGCCGAGGCCGACCGCGACCCGCTCGCCGGCCGCGTCTCGGCCAGAAGAAGAGCCCGCGCCGGATTCACTCACGGCCGATGCCTCGCACCGGTCCCGCGACCGATTCCTGCCGAAACACGAGGAGCCCCCACCTGCGGGGGCTCCTCGCGAGCCTGCGCCTGTCGTACGACGTCGTCCTATGGCAGCGAGACGACCGTCGCCGTCAGGTTGTAGTTCGCGACCGCGGTTCCACCCAGGAACCCGTACACCCAGGCGGAATACGTTCCCGGCGCGAGCTGGCAGCTTCCCGTCGTCTCCGGCTGGAAGCCCCCGCCACCCGAGCCGCCCGCGGCGCCGCACGCCCACCCGTTCGGGAACGTCCCGAAGGTGCCGTCCGGCCCCGGAAGGAACGTGTGATCCCAGATGTAGATATCCACATCCTCAGGGACCGCGTCCCAGGTGATCGTGAAGTTCACGGTCGCCGTCTGCGCGAGCGTGAACGTGAACAGGTCGTACTGGCCGAAGGCCTGCGGCAGCTCGGCCGCGCTGATCGTCCCGTTCACGTTCATCGGCACGCTCACGATCGGCTCCGTACCGAACGCGTCGTTCCCCGGCTCGCCCTCGTTGAAGTTCGCCGTCTGCGTCCAGGTCGTGGAGGCCGTCACGCCGCCGACATCCACGACGAGCGGGAACGTCCCCGCCTGGTCGAGCGTCGGCATGATCGCCGTGATCTGGGTGTCCGAATCCACGGTGAAGATCACGTTCAGCCCGTTCACGGTCACGTTCGTCGCCACGCCCACGCCCGAGAGGTCGAAGCCGCTCCCGGTGATCACGTTCGTGGAGGCGAGCGGACCGCTCGCGGGCGCGCTCGTGATCGCGGGCGCCGGCACGCCGATGCTCGCCGTCGGGGTCACGAACACGCCGTTCGACGTCGTCACGGTGGCCGTGATGTTCGCCACGCCACCGCCCACCGCCGTGAGCACGACGTTCGCGTGCGCGCTCACGTCCGTCGAGTCGATCGGATTCACGACCGTGTCCAGCGAGGCGACGGCCATGACCGCGCCCGGGTTGTCGGACACGACGGTCACGCCGAGGACCTCGCTCAGGAACGTGTTCTGGTTGCCGAGCGCGTCGAGGACGACGGCTTCCGTGTTCAGCGTGTTGCCGAGCGGCAGGGATCCGAAGCTGCCTCCGGAGACCGCGGCATCCCACACCGCGGAGGTCGGCACGTTCGGATCCACCTGGACCGAAGCCGTCGTGGACACGGTCACGCCGAGACCTGTCGTCGAGGTCGCGGCCGTACCCGACCACGTCGCGGTGATCGCGGCGGATCCGGACTGGGTCGTCGTGAGGTTCCCCGAGGCGTCGACCGCGACGACGTTGCTGTTGCTCGTCGCCCAGGTCGCGTCCGTGGGCGCGAAGGGCGTGACGGAGGTGCCGTTCGCGTCGACGATGTCCACGACGACGGTGCCCGTCTGTCCGGCCCGGAGCACCGACGGCGCCGAGGTCACGACGATGTCGTCCGCGACCACGACGACGTTCACCGTGTCCGTCACGCCTCCAGACGCGATGACGATGCACGCCGTCCCGAGCGTGGAGCCCGCGGTGACGATCATCTGGCCCGGCGGCTGGATCGGCGTCTGCTGCGGGTCGTCGGCCACCGTGACCGTCGCGGGGCCGCAACCGGGAGTCGCGGAGACCGCTCCGAACGTGGGCTCACCGCCCTGGTTCAGCGCCACGACGTCGAGTTCGCCGGTCCTACCCGCCGGGATGATCATCGTCGTCGGGTTGACCTGCAGGCGCGTGGGTGTCGTCTCGCCGAAGTCCGTCGGATCGTCGTTGCAGGCTCCCAGCGCAACGACGCCCAGTGCGAGCACGCTGATCCCGAGATTGCGCACCAAGCCAGCTTTCATGATGACCTCTCTCTCCATGTGACCTGCCCAGCCGCGGTAGCCCCGGCCTCAGTTGTTGTCGAGCCCCGTTCGGAAGCGGGGCTGAATCCCGTAGTGATCGCGCAGATCCCGCAGCGCCCCGAGACCGACCCTCTGCGTCCAGTCGGGAAGCGTGCTCACATCGGGATCCGTGCTGTAGATCAGTCGCCACGAGTTGAACCGGTCCTCCTGGACGAACAGGTATACGAACCCCGTCGTCTTCCCATACGACCAGATCTCGTAGGGCGGCTCGCCCCCGAAGCTGCGGGAGCCGATCACCCGTTCCGGCGCCCCCTGATCGGCGGGAAACAGCTCCACGATCCGATCCGATGGCTCCCCGTTCAGGAGAAGGATGCGGCCACGCGGCGTGAGCCACGGCTTCAGGGCCGTCGTGCCCACGCCGTCGGCGTAGCGCGACTCGATGATATCCATCCGAAACAGGTACTCGTCCAGGAACTTGTTTCCGGACGTGAGCGGATCCGAGTCGTGACTCCGGAAGAATTCCGTCAGATAGCGGCGCTTCGCATCCGGCGGAAGCGCCTCGTACGCGATGCGCTCGGCGTCCGTGACCAGCAGGCCCACGGCCCCGAAGCGATCCTCGATCTCCTGGTCCGACAGGGAGGCGAAGTAGCCGGCTTCCTCGCTCGCGTCGCCGCGCGCGAGGGGGCTCTCCGACGCGGCCAGCATCTCGAACGGCGCGCTGCGGCTCACCGTCGCTCCGTTCGCCTCGATGTTCATCACGAGCGAGTATTCACCCGGCGGCAGCCCGGCGAGCGACAGATGCCCGGTGAACGGGTGTCCGCCGGCGTCCACCTCCACCTGCCGCCCGGGCGTTCGATACAGCACCCGACCCCCGGCATCCTGCACGAGGGCCGAGACCGTCTGCTGAACCGCCTCACCCGCGTACAGCTCGAGGTAGTAGAAGAGGTCCGGCTGCTCCGGAAGAACCATGGCTCGAGGGGCGGCCCCGATTCCGAAACCGCCGTGAGTCACTGACCAGCTCCCGCCACCGGCGTCCTCTTCCAGCGGCTCGACCTTGTACGCGAGGAACAGGTCGGACGCCGCCGGGCGTCCTTCGTATCCGCTGAGCGGCAGACGTGCCGACGTCCCCAGCTGAGGGGCATCCGTCGGGAACGCCCGAATCTCCACCTCGTAGCTGCCGGGCTTGAGCCCGAAACGGAACGGCTCCAGCAGGGTCGTCCCGCTCCGGATGAGGCCCGAGGCCTGGTCGCTCAGCGAGCGCTTCCAGCCGTCCTGGTACAGACGCTTTCCGTCCGCGTCGAACACCGCCAGCTCGAACCGGTACGCACCTGTCGTTCCGGCGCCGAGTATGTCCAGCGGCACGTTCGCGAGACCGTCCACGACCGTGACGTCGCCGGGCGTCCAGGTGCGCAAGAGCGTCGCCTGGATCCCCCCGGTTTCGTCCTGCCCTCGCGCCGGGCCCGGAACGGCGAGCAGTCCCGCGAGGGCACACGCGCACCCCAGCGCCGCAACCGACCGTCGGCGTCGCAGGCCCGTCTGCCTCATTCCTGCCCGGTGCGACCGCGTCATCTCGGCTCCCGTGCCCTACTGCCAGCCGAAGCTGAAGCTGAATACGTCGACGGTGCCCAGCGCACCGAAGTGCCGGAGGGCGTAGTCGAACGAGGCCTTGTATCGGCCCGCGATCCGGTAGAACAGGCCCCCGCCGAAGTTGAACCCATCCAGGTTCGTGTCATCAGCGGACGGCGCGCCCAGGTTTCTCTCGTCGGGCTGGAGCTGCCAGGAGGCCCGGAGGGCGGCCCCGATCGGCGTCTCCGGTGCTTCCCACTGAAACTCGCTGCCGAAGCCGACCGTCGGCGCCTGGTTGTTCGACTCGACGAACTCGCCGAGGAGCGACAGGCGGCTCTGCCCGTTCGCGACCACGTCATAGTTCCCCGCGATCCGCAGGAGGCGCGGCAGGGGGAAGCTGGACGCGATGACCTCCGCCGGCGGCGGGTCGAGCCGCTGGTCCGGCGTCGTGGGCGACGGCGTGAACTCCCGGAATCGGAGTGCGTTTCCTGAGTGCGTCAGGTCACCCCCGATGTTCTGGACGACGAACGCGATCCGGATCGGCCGCCCGCCCAGCTCGCTGTGGAAGTTCGTCCCGAAGTCGACCGCGGCCGTGCGCGCCACGGCGCCCCCGAGCGAACCCGTCGCGAGGTTGTCGTTGATGAACTTGACGGTCACGCCCGCCGTGAACCGGTCGATGAAAGCGTGGGCGAACGAGAAGCCCGCCACGACCTCATCCACGCCGAACGTCGTGCCGGACGTCCCCTCCGGATCCGCCTCCGTGAACACCGGAGAATCGGAGAAGCCGAAGCGTCCGAGGAACACACCGAAACCGTAGTCTCCTTCCGCGATCGGGAAGGCGAGACCGGCCCAGTAGTAGTCCGTGTCGGCGAAGTAGGGCATGATCGTGACCGCTGCCTGCGGGCCGTCCATCATGGGCAGACCCGCCGGGTTGTAGTGCAGCGAGTTCACGTCGTCGACGATCGTTGCGAAGGCCCCGCCGAGCGCCATGCCACGAGCGCTGGACCCGAACTCCAGGAACTCGGCCGACGAGCCGCCGAACGCGGTGTTGTCGATCGGGATCTTCACCGGGTTGCTCGGATCCGTCTGCGGGCCCGTTCCCTGCGCAAACAGGGCTCCGGGCAGCGCGACCGCGAGCATAAAGCCCGTTGCCGCTCGACTGAATAGCCGCATCAATACCTCCCGAGAGCTGGTCAGTTTGCCCGCGGGGCGCGCCGCCCGTTCGGCCGGCGCGCCCGCATCGAGCCGGTTCACCTAGTTCTGGCCCGCGAAGTTGACGACCGTGAACTTGCCCACGTGCTCCTCGCCGCTCGGCGTGAGAACATGGAAGAAGTACA
>JBHHZD010000026.1:0-32993 GCA_046757885.1 Gemmatimonadota bacterium | reverse complement strand
GGTCTGACGCGTGACGAGATCCGTGACATTCCATGGCGTTATCGATGAAGAACATAGTCATGACGAGGAGCTTGGCTGCTTGCAGCATCGCATTGCTCGTGGGGTGTTTTTCGGCCTCCACCAACGACGGGAATGGCCACTGCGGTCGATTGGGCAACTGGGTTCTTCCAGAGGAGCTTCTCGTCCCCGTCGGCGATCCTGACTCGGCTTTGGTCGCCATGTCGGAGGACATGACCCGGGCCCGTCTTAACCTCCTGGCACTCTCGACGGAGCAGAGCTGCCGGATCAAGGGCCGCTACCCTACATCCTTGGATGAACTGTTCAGATTGGAAATGCCGGAGCATGTTGGGAGACAATGCCGCCCGAATCCGGACCGCCGGGTCGATGCTTGGGGGCATGCCTTCGCATATAAGATGGACGGCGGCGTTCCGACGATTCTGTCTTCCGGTGCCGATGGCGAACTGGGGACAGAAGACGACATCAAGACGGCCAGCCCGGATGAGGATGGGAGCCGCGCGATCAACGTGGAAGCTGATTGCAAGCCGCGGACGATGCTCCTGCAGGAATAGCCCGACTCTTCACGATTGAATGGAGGTTTCTGTAAGGGCTACCACCGTCTTATGACAGAATTGAGCTCCTGCTAACTTTCTTGTCTTTCGCGCTATACAAGTACGGTAATTACGATAGTCGCCCCCACCGGGGTCATTCTCTAAGCTGCGGTCTTCACCGCCTTGTTGCTCGCGGTCTTTGCGAAACCGCCACGAAGGGTTGAGTGTGGTCGTATGTGAGCCCGCGGCTGCTAGTCGCATTGTCCCTGAGCGTGCCCCTGATGGCGTGTCGTGAAGTTGCAGCTGAAAGGGCGTGCGCGGAGATTGAGGCTGAAGTCCTGCCCGCCGCCAGCTCTGCCGTCTTCGCAAAGCACCCAAGCTGGTTACGCAAGAGCTCTGGATAATCTCGGATTCCGGCGCGCCGGGCCGAATAGGCGGCCATGTACGCCTCCGGCCCCTCGAGCGCCAGGATCTCCCTTCTGACTGGACTTGATCTCCACGCCGATTCTGGCACTCGCGCCGCCGAGGGTAAGCCGATGCGTGCACTGAGTGCCAATCTGAAATGGGGATGAACCGCCCCGGGTTTACCCGAGACTTCCTGGGTTGAGTGTCGCCACCCGTCAGCCCGCGATCCGGCGTGACCTGCTCCCCAACCTTGATCCAGCGATTACCTGACAGCCAGGCATTTGGGTGAGGCGAGGGAACTCTTCCTCGCGGTGTGGATTCGGGCGAACTCAGTGGGTGTGAGCTCGCCGAGCGAGCTGTGTGGTCGGACTCGGTTGTACTCGACCCGCCACTTGTCGATCTCCCGCCGTGCCTCCGTGAGCGAGCGGAACCCATGGAGGTTCAGGCACTCGTCGCGGAAGCTCCCGTTGAAGCTCTCTACGAAGCAGTTTTGCACCGGCTTCGCGGGTTGGATGTATTCGACCTTGACCCCGCGGGCGTAGGCCCAGGCATCGAAGGCCCGACCGGTGAACTCCGGGCCGTTGTCGACCACGATCACCTCGGGCAGGCCGCGGCTCTCGTGCAGTTGCTCCAAGACTTCGATCACCCTAGCCGAAGGGAGAGAATGGGCAACCTCGATGGCCGGGCACTCGCGGCTGTATTCATCCACCACCGTGAGGCAGCGGAAGCGCCGGCCCGAGGCCAGCATATCGTGGATATAGTCCAGGCTCCAGCGCTTGTTCGGCCGGCCCAGTGGCTCCGGCGCTTGCGGCCCCGGCGACGCACGGCCAGCCCTTCCTCGCGGTAGATCCGGTACACGCGCTTGCGGTTGGCCCGCCACCCCTCGCGCACCAGCAGCACGTGGAGGCGCCGGTAGCCCCACCGGGGCCTCTGCCCGGCCAGCTCCCGGATCCGTCCCCGCAGTCTCTCCTGCGGATCCCGAACGCTGTGGTAGCGCATCGTCGAGCGCGGGAATCCCGTAAAGCGAATCGCCCGGCGCTCACTTACCCCCACGGCGGCCTGCACCCGGGTGACGACGCGCCGCCGCTCTCTCACCGTCACGACCCTTTTCCCAGCAGATCCTTCAACACCTGGAGGTTCAGCGCTTGGTCCGCCACGATCCGCTTCAGCCGCCGATTCTCCTCCTCGAGCTGCTTCAACCGGCGGACGTCGCTTACCTCCATGCCGCCGTACTTGCGCCGCCACCGGTAGAACGTCTCCCGACTGATCCCGTGGCGCCGGCACAGCTCCGGGACCTTCGCTCCCGCCTCCCCCTCCCGCAGGATCCCGATGATCTGCTCCTCCGTGTACCGACTCCTCCGCATGACTCCTCCTCACCTGGAAGAGTCAGATAATAACCGGCTCAGGTTTCGGGGTGCAGGTCAGCCGGGCGTCTCGGCGTTCACGCCATGGTGACGATGATCTTGCCCTTATGATCGCCTGTGCCAAAGAGCCGAAACGCTTCAGGGACATCGGCGAGCTTGTACGGCCCGTCAATCACCGGCGCCAGTTTGCCGGCTTCGAACAGCTCATTCATGTAGGCGAGGTCCTTGTTGGGTTTCAGGGTAACGATACGCACGTGCTTGTTGTAAAGCCGCGACATCAACGGACCCAGGACGAGGGCCTGAAGCAGGCGCGGGATGTTGCCCCCGACGGTGACATAGGTGCCGTTGGGATTCAGTGCACGCGCGTAGGCAAATGGCGAACGGTTGGTCTTCACATCGAGGATCAGATCATAACACTTGCCCCCTTTCGTGAAGTCCTCCTTCAGGTAATCAATGACGTGGTCCGCGCCCATGGCACGCAACATTTCCAGTTTCCCGGGCTTGTCGACCACGGTCACCTCAGCCTCGTAGAGTTTGGCCATCTGCAAGGCAAACGTACCAACGCCCCCGCCCGCCCGTTCAGGAGCAGCTCTTCGCCGGACTGAATCCGGCCCGCATCGATGAGGCCCTGCACCGCCAGCATGCCCGCCTGCGGGATGGCTGCGGCTTGCTCGAAGGTCATTCTGGCCGGTTTGTGCGCGAGGCCTGCTTCCGGCGCACAGGCATATTCTGCAAACGCGCCGAAACCGCTCATACACAAATCGCCGTAGACGTCATCGCCCGGCTCGAACGCTTTGACGTCTCCGCCCACGGCTTCAACACGCCCAGCGATATCACCGCCAATGATCTGCACCTTCGGTGTGAAGAGACCGTTCAACATGCGAATTACGAACGCACCCTTCAGCAGCCCCCAGTCCCAATCGTTGACGGACGCGGCATGCACACGAACCAGGACTTCATCGGCTTTGGGCATGGGCTTTGCCACGTCCCTCAGCTCCAGGACGTCCGGCGTCCCGTAGCGTTCCATGACAACTGCCTTCATGAGTGCGTCCGATGCTCGTAGACTTCCCTCATCACCCTGACTCTGCGTATACCGTTTGTGGTATGCCGACGATGCAGAGCGGCACAACGGACTCATGTTTCATCTGCGGCCCTGAGTGGTCGATCAGCCGGGATGCACATTGAAGGCAACGGGTTTGCCCAGGCAAGCAGTTCCATGCCGCCAGCTGCTAACGCTTGTTCTGCCGCTTCTTCGACGTGGCATGTTCCCCAAGCAACATGTTCAAAGGAGTCTTCCTTGAGCACGCTGCCGGATGTGGCTGAGGAATCAAGCGGCAGACGAATATGCACACCAGTCGGCTCCTCGCCGCCCACCTCATACCCCTACCATCGGCTGGCAATGACTGATTCATCGGCTCGCACGAGTTCGAACTGGTACGGCTCACCGATCTTTCTTTGGTACTCGATCGGACCATCGAGAGCGACGATCCACCAAGCGCGCCCATCGGGCTCAAGAAGCGATGCGGTGATCTGGCTTCTCCTCGAGCGGAGCGTCGTCCGGTGATGCCCGTTGCCTCCAGAGCCCACTCACGGGCGGAGGGCTGGCACCACCAGCGCGTTGGAGGTATGGGCCCGGCAGGACTCGAACCTGCGACCTTGGGATTATGAGTCCCCTGCTCTGACCAGCTGAGCTACGGGCCCTGATGCCACACCTTCCAACATACGGGCCCCGCGCGCCCTCAGGTAGCGCCGGGCACTGACAACGGGAATGGCACCGGGGGACACGGCTCGGGCACCGGAAGGAGGTCCGCGCGGAATCCGCGGCCGCGTCTCGCGCGCAGGGCGGACGGGAGCCCCTCCAGCGGACACCCCGCGTATCGGCCTGGCACGATCGTCTCAAAATGGGACACTGCCGCGGCGGCGGCAGACGTCTCGCATCTCGTTCCCTTCCAACGGATTTCGCTTTCGGCACGCCCCGGTACGGGCGTTGCCCTCCTTCCGGCCGAGGCTCGAGTCGCGCCGCGAAGGCGGCCGAGAACACTTCAGGAAGGGGGAAGACGATGTGGAACCGAATCCGAGCCGTCCTCGTGATCGCGACGGTCGCCGTGGGCACGGCCGCGTGCAGTGACACGGTGGGGCCGGCGGCGTCCGGGAGCAACGCGACGTTCGCGTCCGGCCGGGGCGGCGGCGTCCAGGCCGCCGGCGGTGGTGGTGGCGGCGAGCAGCGGATCGAGGCCCGGCTGTCCGCGACGGGCTCGACGTTCGCGAAGGCCAAGGGCAAGGCGCGCTTCCGCGATCGCGGCGGCGAGGCCCAGCTCCAGATCGAGGTCGAGAACCTGGCCCCGGGCCTGGTCGTGGACTTCCTCGTGGACGGAGCCAGCGCAGGACAGGCGACGACGGACGCCTTCGGCGACGCCCGCCTGAGCCTGAACAGCGACCTGGGTGACATCGTGCCGGCCGTCTCGGGCGGGACGACGGTCGAGGCGCAGGTCGGCGGGACGACGGTGGCGGCGGGCAGCTTCGGCAGCCTCTAGGCCGCATCCCGCCCCGGCGCGCGGACGCGGGCGGCCACGGCCGGCCGCGTCTTGCGCGTCCGCCGGCTGTCGCGGCAACGTGTCCCGATGGCCAGCCATCGAAGGCCGCGCGCGGAGCCGGCGTCCGGTGCTTGAGGGGTACCGGCTGTGGGAGCTCGGCGCCTCCGACCACCGGCGCGGCTTCCTGCGCCGCGCCTCGGCCACCCAACTCCTCGTCCTCTCCTTCGTCCTCCTCATCCTGGTCGGGACGCTCGGGTTCCTCGTCCTGCCCGGGCTCTACGCGGGGCCTCGCCTCGGCATCATCGACGCGCTGTTCACGGCCACGAGCGCCGTGTGCGTGACGGGCCTGGTCGTCGTGGACACGGCGACCCGCTTCACGCCGCTCGGCCAGGCCTGGATCGCGATCCTCATCCAGCTCGGGGGCCTGAACATCCTCACGCTCGCGACGCTGATGATCACCCTGCTCGGACGCCGGGCCTCGCTGGCGGCCGAGGAGGCGGCCGGGGGCGGATCACCGCTCCACCACATCGACGCGAAGGCCCTGCTCGGGAGCGTGCTCCGCCTCACGCTCGTCATCGAGACGGCGGGCGCGATCGCGCTGTGGCTGGCCTGGCGGGGACGCCTCGGGGCGGCCGGGGCCGCGTGGCCCGCCGTGTTCCACGCGATCTCCGCCTTCTGCAACGCGGGCTTCTCGGTCTTCTCCGACTCCCTGGCCGGGTTCCGGCGATCTCCGGCCACGCTCCTCATCGTCTCCGCCCTCATCGTGCTCGGAGGGATCGGCTTCATCGTGCTCGCGGACCTCGGCGCCCGCTACCGTGCCCGCTCCTCGTCCCGGCTCGCGCTTCACACGAAGCTCGCGCTCATCGCGACCGGCGTCCTCCTCGGGGGAGGCACGCTCGCCTATTTCCTGTTCGAGTCCCGCTTCCAGCTCGCGGGCCTCGGCTGGCCCGATCGGCTCGCGAACGCGTGGTTCATGTCCGCCACCGCGCGCACGGCCGGCTTCAACACCGTGAACTACGACGCGATCTCGAACCCGTCCGTCTTCCTCACGCTGCTGCTCATGCTCATCGGCGGATCGCCGGGGTCCACGGCGGGGGGAATGAAGACGACGACGATCGTGCTCGTGGGCCTCGTGTTCTGGTCGCGCCTGCGGGGGCAGGCGTCGATCTCGGTGTTCGACCGCACGGTGCCCCGCGAGACCATCCAGCGCGCGACCGGCCTCGTGGTCGGCACCCTCATCTTCGTGGGCCTGATGGTGTTCCTCCTCCTCGTGACGGAGTTTCCCGCCCATCAGGGGCTGGATCGCGGCTCGTTCCTGCGGCTCGTGTTCGAGGCGCACAGCGCCTTCGGCACCGTCGGCCTCTCGCAGGGCGTGACGCCCGCCCTGACCCCGGAGGGCCGCCTGGTCATTATCTTGCTCATGTTCGTGGGCCGCGTGGGCCCGCTCGCCGTCGTGAGCAGCATGGCGGCCGCGCGCTCGCGGCGGGAGATCCACTACAGATACGCCCGGGAGGACGTCGTCATCGGCTGAGGGCCCCGGGCGGCGAAAGGAAGGAGACATGGCGAAGCGGTTCCTCGTGGTCGGGCTCGGCCACTTCGGCTCCTGGGTCGCCCACGCGCTGCACGAGAAGGGGCACGACGTCGTCGCCCTGGACCGGGACGAGGACCGGGTGGATCGCTACGCGGACTACGTGACGCGGGGCATCGCCGGCGACGCGACGGACACGGCGCTCCTGCGCCACCTCGGGATCGACGGCGCGGACGCGGCGATCATCAGCACGGGCGACGACCTCGCCTCCGCGATCCTCGCGACGATGGCGCTCAAGGAGCTCGGCCTCGAGGACATCTACGTGAAGGTGCCGAGCACCCGGGCGGCGCGGGCGCTCGACGCGTTCGATGTGACGGAGACGATCTTTCCCGAGCGGGAGGCCGCCTACCGGCTCGCCCAGCGGATCGCCACGAAGACGGTGCTGAACTACATCCCGGTCGCGCCCGGCTACTCGATCCAGGAGATCGGGATCCCGGACGCGTGGCTCGGCAAGACCCTGCGCGATCTCGCGCTTCCCCAGCGGCACGGCATCCAGGTCGTCGCCCTGCACGACCTCCTAACGGACCGGGTGTCCGTCGTCCCCGACCCCGAAGAGCCGCTGAAGGAGAGCGATGTGGCCGTCATCGTGGGGCGCGACGAGAAGCTGCGCGAGCTCATCGCCGGGAGCGCCTCCGCCTGAGGCGGCCTCAGGTCCCGAACAGCCGGTCCCCCGCGTCGCCGAGGCCCGGGAGGATGTAGCCGTTCTCGTTCAGCTGCCGGTCCAGCGCCGCCGCGTACACGGTCACGTCAGGGTGGTCCTCGAGCAGGCGGCGCACGCCCTCCGGCGCGGCCACGATGGACATGAGCCGGATCCGCCGCGCGCCCGACTTCTTCAGGAAACCGATCGCCGCGCTCGCCGAGCCCCCGGTCGCGAGCATGGGGTCGGTCACGATGAAGTCGCTCTCGGCCGGCCGCGGCGGGATCTTGAAGTAGTAGTCGATCGGCTCCAGCGTCTCGTGCTCCCGCTGGAGGCCGATGTGCCCGACCCGCATCGTGGGGATGAGGCGCAGGACCCCCTCGACCATCCCGAGGCCGGCCCGGAGGATGGGGACGAGCGTGAGACGTTCCCCCACGACCCGGTCGCCCGTCGTCCGCTCCAGCGGCGTCTCGATCTCGTACGCCTCCGTCTCGAGATCGGCCGTCACCTCGTAGGCCATGAGCATCGCGATCTCGTCCACGGCCTCCTTGAAGATCTTCTTCGGCGTCGAGGTGGACCGCAGGAGGGCGACCTTGTGCCGCAGGAGGGGATGGGTCGTGACGACGAGGTTCGGGAACTCCGGATCCCGGCGCGTCGTCGGGCTCGGCGAGGTCGGATTCATGCGGCCTCCACTCGGATCGTGAAATCTCCCGTGTCTTCGAACCGACCGATGCGGGCCGCCTCGTATCCGGCCTCGCGGAGGGCGGCCACCACGCCGTCGGCCGCCCCGGCGTCGAGCGCCAGCAGGAGGCCGCCCGAAGTCTGAGCGTCGGTCAGGAGGACGCGCCGGGGCTCGGGGATGGACGGATCCCAGGAGACGACCGGGTCCACGGAGAGGCGGTTCCGGTCCGTGCCGCCCGGGATGCAGCCCGCGGCCGCGAGGTCCAGCGCGCCGGGGAGGGCGATCGGCGCCTCCGCCCGCACGACGGCCGAGACGCCGGCCGTGTCGCACATCTCCCGTAAGTGGCCCAGGAGGCCGAAGCCCGTCACGTCCGTCGCGGCGTGGACCCCGGCCGCGGCGGCGATCTCGGCGGCCCGCCGGTTCAGCCGTCGCATGGACGCGATCGCCGCCTCCACCGCGTCCGGCGGCGCGGTCCTCCGCTTGATCCCGGTCGTCACGATTCCCGTGCCGAGGGCCTTTCCGAGGACGAGCGCGTCGCCGGGCCGGGCGCCCGACGTCCGGAACAGGGTCGCCGGATCCGCGAGCCCGAGGGCCACGAGCCCGAACTTCGGCTCGGGGTCGTCGATGGAGTGGCCGCCCGCGATCGCGATTCCCGCCTCGCGGCACACGGCGGCCGCGGCCTCCAGCATCACGCCGGCGATTTCGTGCGGCAGCTCGCCGGCCGGGATGGAGAGGACGCTGAGCGCGAAGGCCGGCCGCGCGTTCATCGCGTACAGGTCGCTCAGCGCGTTCGCGGCCGCGATGGCCCCGAAGTCCGCCGCGTCGTCCACCAAGGGCGTGAAGAAGTCCACCGTCGCCACGAGCGCCGTCCCGTCCTCGAGGGCGTACACCGCCCCGTCGTCGGGCGTCTCGAGCCCGACGAGGAGGCGCTCGTCCCCCGAGGCGGGGACGAAGGCGAGGATCTGCTTCAGGTCCTCCGGACCCAGCTTGCAGGCTCAGCCGGCGCCGTGCGAGTACTGGGTGAGCCGGACCCGCTCGGAGGCGGGTGTGTTCATGGCGCGCCCATGCGGTTCTGACATCCTCCTTCCGGGTCGTCCCCCTGACGCTCGCGTGCCGGCCGGCGCCCGCCGTGCGGCTCGACGCCGGCCCGCCGTACGGCCCGGCGCCCCGGCACCGGATCGGGCCAAGCTAGACGGCCCCGCGGGCCGGCGGCAACGGCCCCCGGCTTTGCGGCCCGCGCGTCACCACCCCACTTTGCCGTCGGAACTTCCCGGAGGCTCGCGATGTGGCGTCGGCGCGATCCGGACGAGGCGAAAGAACGCGAGCGCATGGTCGCGACGCAGATCGAGCGGCGCGGCGTGCGCGATGCGCGGGTCCTCGAGGCGATGCGCTCGGTGCCCCGCCACGAGTTCGTCCCGGCAGACGAGCGGGACGACGCGTACGCGGACCGCGCCCTGCCCATCGGCCACGGAGCCACGATCTCCCAGCCCTACATCGTGGCCTTCATGACGGCCGCGATCGAGATCGACCGGCACGGGCGGAGGGTCCTGGAGGTGGGCACGGGCTCGGGCTACCAGAGCGCGGTCCTCGCGGCCTGCGGGTGCGAGGTGTTCTCGATCGAGCGGATCGCGCCGCTCTCGGACCGCGCGCACGACGCGCTCCGCCGCACCGGGTTCGCGGACCGGGTCCACCTCCGGGTCGGAGACGGGACGCACGGGTGGCCGGAACGTGCCCCGTTCGAGAGGATCCTCGTCACGGCCGCCGCGCGCGAGGTCCCGGCGCATCTCCTCGCGCAGCTCCGGGACGGTGGGATCCTCGTCGCGCCCGTCGGCGATCCGGAGTACCAGGAGATCTGCCGCTACCGGAAGCGCGCGGCCGGGATCCGGGAGGAGCGCCTGGAAGGCGTCCGCTTCGTGCCGCTCATCGCGGAGGCCCCGGACGCCGCCGGAGCGGAAGAGGCGGGCTAGACCCCCCGGCGCCCTCTCCCGCGCCGGGCGGGCATGCGGGGCGCCTCACCAGTCCCGGGCCACCTCCGCCTCGGCGGGCCGTCCCTGCTCGAGCCGCTTCCTCTGCACCTCCCGCTCCGCGGCCGCGGCGCCGCCGAGGATCTCTTCGGCCTCGGCACGGCTGAGCCGGGGGGCCGAGAGGCCGGAGCCCGCCGCTCCTCCGCCCGAGCCCCCCCCCCCCCCCCCCCCACCCCCCCCCCCCCCCCCACCCCCCCCCCCCCCCCCCCGGCCCGCGAGCCTCTCCAGCCAGCGATCCACGAGCTCCAGGTTCCAGCGCGCGTCCTCGGCGCCCGGATCCAGCCGCAGGACCTCCCGCAGGGACTCGCGCGCCTCGAGGAGCCGCTCCCTCCGGTCCCGAGCGACTCCGGTCCCGGCCCCACCCCCACCGGCCGCGCCTCCGCCCGCGCCGTCCCCGGAGGCATCCCGCCGGGCCCGGGACGGAGGGCGACCCTCCCGCGCGCTTGCGGTCCCGAGGTCGTACAGCGCGGACTCCCGCAGCTCCGCGCTCCCCTCGTCGCCCGCCGCGCGGCCCAGGGCTTCCTCGAGCGGAGCCTTCGCGCCGGCCGCGTCGCCGGCCAGGAGGAGCGCCGCCCCCAGGTTGAAGGCGTGCCGCGGGTCGTCGGAGTCCGCCGCCGCCGCCCGGCGATACGCCTCGATCTCGCCGGGTCCCGGCGACGGCGGCCCGACGGGTGCGGGCCGCTCCTGGCCTACCGCGGTCGAAGCGCCGTGCGCACCGGCGGGCCCCGCCGCCGCGTGCGCGAGGAGCGCCCCGACGATCCCGAGAGCCGCCGTCCCGGCCAGGGCCGAGCGCACGACGCCTTCCGCGATCCCGTGCCCGGGCGCCATCAGCCGCTCCTCAGGAGGTAGGCGTCCACGAACAGTGCGGAGAGCGCGAGCAGGAGGAGGAGAGGGACGGCGGCGGCGCCGGCCCGCCGCGACGTTCCGGCCGACAGCTCCCTGGCCAGGATCTCCACGCCCGCCGGCCGGCCGGGCACGTACAGGCCGCCCGTGGCCCGCGCGATGTCCCGCAGCTCCGCCTCGCGGAGCCGCGTGCGCACCGGCCGTCCCTCCTCGTCCACGAGGGGCTCTCCGCCCGGGCTCGTCGGGACGGGCGCCCCCTCCGGCGTGCCGATCCCGACCGCATAGATCCGCACGCCCGCTCCGGCCGCCTGCTGAAGGACCGCGTCGCGCTCGTCGTCCTCCAGCGTCTCCTCGCCGTCGGACAGGAGCACGAGCCGGCGGGCGGCGCCGGGCTGGCCGCCGGCGAGGACCGCGAGCCCCTGGCGCAGTCCGAGGCCGAGCGCCGTGCCTCCGCGCCCCACGGCCATCGGGCTCACGGCCCCGACGTACATCAGGACAGCCGACCGGTCCGCCGTCAGAGGCGAGAGCACGTACCCCCGGCCGGCGAAGTAGACGACGCCCAGCCGGCCGCCGAGGCGGCTCGCGAGCTCGGCCGCGATCTCGCGCTGGCGCTCCAGCCGGCTCGGCTCGACATCCGTCGCGAGCATCGAGTTCGACGCGTCCAGGACGAGGGCCGTCTCCACCTGTGCCGCGTCCTCGCCAGCCGGCGGCGCGGGCGGGCGGCCGGCTCCGAGCGCGGCGGCCGCGAGCGCTCCGGCCCCGAGGCCCGGGAGGAGGACGCGCGCCGCCGTCCGCGGTCCACCGGGCATTGGGAGGAGGCGCCGCAGGAGGACCGGCTCCGCCAGCGCCTCCCGATCCCGCCGGGCCCGCGCCGCCGCGGCCAGGCGCAGGCCGGCCACGAGGAGGCCGCAGAGAGCCGCCGCGCCCAGGAGGACGGCGTCCGGAAGCCCGGCTCCGGCGCTCACGCCGCGAGCACCCGCCGGGCCCGCGTCGCCGCGAGAACGAGCTCGGCGGCGAGAAGCCCCAGCGCGAGCCACAGGAGTCCCGCGCTCGCACCCACGACCTCGACGACCCGCGTCTCCGTCAGCGGGGCCGTCTCGAGCTCGTCGATCCGGTCGTAGATCCGGCTCAGCGCCTCCGGGTCCGTGGCCCGGAAGTAGAGCCCGCCGGAGGCGCGCGCCATCGCCTCCAGCAGCTCGTCGTTCACGTTCACTTCCATGTTCGCGTACTGGTAGCCGAAGCGGGTGCGGCCGATCGGCACGGGCGCCACACCCTTCCGGCCGACCCCGATCGTGTACACGCGCACCCCCAGCGCGGCGGCAGCCGCGGCCGCCGCGAGCGGCGAGATGCTCCCCCGGTTGTTGTCGCCGTCGGTCAGCAGGATGACGACCCGGCTCGCGGCCTCCGCCTTGCGAAGCCGGTTCGTCGCGGTCGCCAGAGCCGTGCCGATGGCCGTTCCGTCCTCCAGCTGACCCACGTCCAGGTTCTCGACCGCCGCCAGCACGACCTCGTGATCCAGGGTGCCGGGCACGACCGTGAGGGCCTCGCCCGCGAAGGCGACGAGCCCGATCCGGTCGCCTTCCCTTCCCTCCACGAACCGCTTCACCTCGCGGCGCGCGACCGCCAGGCGATTGTCCGGCCGGAAGTCCTCGGCGAGCATGGACGAGGAGATGTCGAACGCGAGCACGACCGCGACCCCCTCGGAGCGGGACTCGACGCGCTGCAGGCGCCGGAGCGGACTCGCGAGCGCGACGACCACGAGCCCGATCGCGAGCGTCCGCAGGGTCAGGGGGCCCGCGGCCAGGAGCCGGACCCGCCGCTCGCGCCCCGCCCGCGCGGCGCCGGGAAACGGAAGGCGTAACCGCCGGCGGCGGCTCACGAGCCAGGCCGCCGGGAGGAGCAGGAGGAGGAGCAGATAGGGCCACGCGCCGAACGACAATCCCCTCACGGTGCGTCCTCCCGCCCATCCGCCTCGACCCACCGCGCGCAGGCCTCGGCGTCCGCGACGACCGCGACGTCCAGCCGGATCCGGCCGAAGCGCACGAGCTGGGTGCGTCCCAGCGCCGCGCGCGCCGCCCCCGCGACCCCGGGCGCGCCGGATCCCGCCGGGACGGGAAGGGGGCGGACGGGCGTCCCCGCGCTTCGGCCCCGCGTGGCGGCCAGGTACGTCTTCAGGACCGCCTCGAGCCCGTCGTAGAACGCGTCCTGCCGGATCCGTCCCGCCTCGCGCTCCTCCCGCAGGCGCGCGAGCTCGGCCAGGGCGGCCTCCGCCGGCGTCACGGAGGCGGGCTCGACCGCCTCCTCCCGCGCGCCGCGTCGGCGGAGCGCCCGCCACGCGAGCCAGAGCAGGACCAGGACCGCGAGCGCCGCCAGGAGCCAGGGCCACGGCCAGCCGCCGAGCTCGACGGGCGGGCGCGCGGGCCGCAGATCCGGCGCCGCCGAATCCGGCGGAAGCACGGAGAGGACGGTCAGGGTGGGGCCCGGGACCGCGATCGTGGCCGGGCTCCCGCCCGGTCCGGCCACGGCGACCTCCACGTCCGGAAGCCCGACCTCGCCCGCGTGCCAGGCCGTCATCCGGTAGTACGCCCGCCAGGCGCGCGCCCCGGAGTCCGGACGCGAGATCTCCGGCGCCGCGAGCTGCTCGAGCCCCTCCGTCGAGGGAAGCACGGAGGGAAACCGCACGACCGCCCCCGGCGGCGCCGCGACGGAGACACCGAGCAGGAAGGGCTCGCCCACGCGGGTCGAGTCGGGCTCCAGAGCCGACACGGCCAGCGCTTCCCGCCCGGGCCGCTCCTGCCCCGGCGGCCCCGGCCCGGAGGCCGCCTGGAGCATGAGCCCGAGGAGGAGCGCCGCGGCCGTCATCTCAGCCTCAGGCGGGCCCGGGCCGCGAAGAAGGCGGCGAGGTCAGCCGCGTACGGGCGGTCCGTGTGCAAGACGATGCGGTCGCAGCGCGCCCGCGCGAACAGGCGCTGGAGGCGCCGCTCCTCCTTGAGGGCGAGCAGCTCCAGGCGCCGGCGGACGCGGGGACTCGCGAGATCCAGCACCCCCGTCTCGCCGGTCTCGGGATCCAGGACCTCCACGAGGCCGGCGGCCGGGAGCCGCTCCTCGGCGGGATCGCGCAGGTGGACGCCCACGACTTCGTGCCGGCGCGCCGTGGCTCCGAGCTCGCGCTCGAACGCCGGACCCTGGAAATCCGATAGAACGAAGACCATGGATCGAACGGGCAGCAGGCGGGTCGCGCACTCCAGCGCGACGCGCAGATCCGTCCCACGGCCCTCGGGCCGGTGGCGGACCATGTCGAACAGGAGCCGCCGTACGCGGTTTCGCCCGCGCGCCGGAGGGACGAACCGCTCCACCCGATCCGTGAACAGGAGGAGACCGATCCGGTCGTTGCTGCGGTTCGCGGCCAGGGCGAGCACGGAGGCGAGCTCGAGCGCCAGGTCGCGTTTCTGCCCCCCCCGGGTACCGAAGGCGGTGGAGGCGGACAGGTCCAGCGCGAGCAGGACGCTGAGCTCCTTCTCCTCGACGAACCGCTTCACGAAGGGCCGGCCCATGCGGGCCGACACCTTCCAGTCGATCGCCTGGAACGGGTCTCCCGGCTCGTACTCGCGGACCTCGGCGAACTCGATCCCGTGTCCCCGGAAAACGGAGTCGTAGGCCCCGAGAGCCCGGCTGTCCACGAGGTGACGCGCCCGGATCTCCAGCCGGCGAGCGAGGGCGAGGGCTTCGGGCCGCGCATCGGCTGCCGGTCCGGCGGGGGCGCGAGCCCGGGCGCCCGGCCGTCGGAGGGCCCGCAGTGGCATCAGGGAACCGGGACGGACTCGAGCAGCCGGTCGAGGACGACCTCGGGCGAAATCTCGTCCGCCTCCGCCTGAAACGTGAGGACGAGGCGGTGGCGGAGGACGTCGCGCGCCATCTCCTGCACGTCCTCCGGGATCACGAACGCCCGCCCCTGAAGGAAGGCGTGGGCCCGGGCCGTGCGCGCGAGGAAGATGCTCGCCCGCGGCGACGCGCCGTACTCCAGCCACCCGCTCATGTCCCCCGGCTCGCCCCCCTCGGACCGGGTCGCCCGCACGAGGTCCAGGATGTAGTCCTCCACCCGTCCGTCGAGGTGGACGCCGGCGGCCACCTCCCGCGCCGACAGGATCGCCTCCGGGGCCGTGACCGGCTCGAGGGGCTCGACCGCGTCGGAGGCCATCCTCCGCATCACCTCTCGCTCCTCCTCCCGGTCGGGATACCCGACCCGGACTTTCAGCATGAACCGATCCACCTGGGCCTCGGGCAGCGGGTACGTGCCCTCGTGCTCGATCGGGTTCTGCGTGGCGAGGACGAGGAACGGGACGGGCACCGCGTGGCTCGTGTCGCCGATCGTGACCTGCCGCTCCTGCATCGCCTCGAGGAGGGCGGACTGGACCTTGGCCGGCGCGCGGTTGATCTCGTCCGCGAGGACGAAGTTCGCGAACACGGGCCCGCGTTTCGGCACGAACTCACGCGTGGATTCGTCCCAGACGAGCGTGCCGATGAGGTCCGCGGGAAGCAGGTCCGGCGTGAACTGGATGCGGCGGAAGCTCGCATCGATGGAGTCGGCCAGGGTGCGCACGGCCAGCGTCTTTGCGAGGCCCGGCACGCCCTCCAGGAGGACGTGCCCGCCCGTGAGCATACCCACGAGAAGGCGCTCGACCATGTGCTCCTGCCCCACGACCCGTCGCGCGACCGACGCCCGCACGTCCTGCAGGAAGGCGCCGGCCTCCTGAATCTCCTCCGTGCGCGTCTCGAGCTCCCGCTCCGTGAGCCTGGCCTCCATCGTCCTCCCGTCCGCGCCGGGGCCCGCGCCCTAGCGCTTCATCCGTTCGCCCTTGTCCTCGACCCGGAAGACGAACGCCCCGAGCGCTCCCGGGCGGATCTCCCCGCTTCGCGCCCGCACGTCCAGGTCCTCCCCCGAGCCCGCGTCGGGCCCGGGCGCCTCCAGGATCTCGGTCACGTAGCGGTCGCACCGGTGCCGCCAGCGCTCCCACGACACGGCCCGCAGATCGACCCAGCCCCGGTTCGCCCACTCCGCGTCGGGCGGCTCGCTCAGGTCGTCCGGGGCCACGCTGACCCGCGGCCCGCGGAGCATGCGCTGTCCGTCCTCGAGGAGGATCGGCAGCCCGACGGAGAGGATGTCCGAGCGGAGGCGTCCGTCCTCCCGCACGAGCTCCGCCGCCCGCCGGGCCGTCTCCTCCGAGTCCAGCCGGGCGGCCTCTCGCAGGCCGTCGGGGAACAGCCGTCCGAGCATGAATGCCTCGAACAGCAGCTTGCTCAGCCGCGGCGGCCCCAGCATCTCGAACGCGATCGAACGGCAGCCGTGTTCCGCCTCCAGCTCCTCCATCGCCCGCAGCGCGGCCTCGCGGAGCGACCCTCCGCGGTACGTGGGGCCGAACGTCGCCGCGTCCAGCGCGCCCACCACGTCCCGGCCTGTGGGCCGACCCTGGATCTCCGCGATCGCGGCGTCGGCGACCTCCTCCGGCGTCACGAACTCCATCATGCCGAGCGAGGAGATCGTCTCGAACTCGCACAGGCTGAAAAGGCCGTTCTCGCCCGCATCGAGCACGACGGACTCCAGTACGCCGTCCAGCCGCGTCGCCGTCTCTTCCGCCTCCGGCCCGAACGCCTCCTCCAGAGCCACGGGCGTGCGGGAATCGTAGCGCGGGATGGGCTCGCCCCCGCGCAGGACCGGGCCGTAGCGAATGCTCTTCCAGGCGATGGCCGCCGTCGGCTTGATCTCGATGACCACGGGCGCGTCCGGCGTGCGGCCCATCAGGAACAGGAGGGCGGAGTGGGCTCCGGCCACGCTCGCCTTCGAGAGGAGGGTGTGCGAGGGGCGCTCCTCGGAGTGCGTGAAGGGGACGTTCAGCCCCATCCCCCCGGTGCCCGAGGTGCCGATCTTCACGTAGACGTTCGTGCCGGCCCGCCGCATGCCCTTGAGCAGGTACTGGACGTGCCGGATGAGCTGAGGGAGGTAGAGCGTGGACAGGTGCGCCTCCACCGCGGCGCCCGGCACGGAGTCCTCCCCGTCCAGGTCCCGGCGGAGACGGACGGCGGAGGCGAACAGGTCCTGGTAGGCGATCGCGGTGGCCGTGTTGATGCAGTCGATGACGAGATCCGGCGCGTGCTTCACGATGAGCGAGAAGAGGTGCGAGCGCCGGTAGGCCTCGTCGTCCAGCGGCCCGAAGAGGTCGTCCAGGATCTCGCGGCGCGTCCGGTCGGCCGCGAGGAGCTCGGAGCGCGTCCGGTCACCGTGGCCCGCGCGCAGGAAGACATCCCCCCACTCCGCGACGAGCTCCACGCTCGCCGCCGTGGGGAGGGCGCGCAGCCGCTCGACGGCCTTCGTGGCCTCTTCCTCCCGCAGGGCCGCGATGACGAGCCGGTTCGGCCCGAACTCCACCAGGCGCCGCGCGATCGAGCTTCCCACGAGCCCCGATCCGCCCAGCATGAGAATGCTCCGTCCCTCTATGTCCATGCGGTCAGTCCTCTCCGCTCTCTCTCAGATCCCGTGCTTCCGCTTCCGTGAGCTCGCGCCACGCCCCGCGGGGCAGGTCGCCGAGCGACACCGGCCCGAACGCGACCCGGCGCAGGGAGTGGATCGTCACCCCGAGCGCCGCCATCATCCGCCGGATCTCCCGGTTTCGGCCTTCCCGCAGCTCCACCTCCACGACGGCCTCGTCCGGACGCGCTCCCGCCCGAACCCGCGCCCGTCGCGCCCGCGCCGGGCCATCGTCCAGCTCGACCCCGCGGACCAGGCTGTCGGCGAGTCCCGGCGGCGCGGGCCCCGCGATCGCGATCTCGTAGCGCCGCGCCAGACCCCGGGACGGGTGCAGGAGGGCGTGGGCCACATCGCCCTCGTTCGTCAGGAGGAGAAGGCCCTCGCTCATGTAGTCGAGGCGGCCGACGTGGAAGAGGCTGCCATCCCCCGGATCCAGGAGATCGTACACCGTGGGCCGCCCGCGTGTGTCCTCCCGCGTGCACAGGACGCCCGGTGGCTTGTGGAGCACGATCCAGCGCGCGGGCGCGAGGTGAACGGGGCGCGAGTCCACTTCCACCAGGCTCTCGCCCGGCGCGACGAGCACGCCGGGCCGCGCGATCGTCTTCCCGTCCACGCGCACCCGCCCCGCCTGAATCAGGGCTTCGCTCGCCCGCCGCGAGGCCACGCCGGCGCGCGCCAGGTACTTCTGGAGCCGCATCCGCTCACCCGGCGACACCATCGTCCTTCCCCTCGGCCGGGACGGCGCTGGCGCCCGCGTCCGGCCTCGCGTTCGCCTCGCGCGCGACGACGACCGGGAGCTCCTCGGGGGCCGGCAGCTCCGACAGGCTCTTCAGGCCGAAGTGGTCGAGGAACCTCCGCGTCACCGCGTACAGGAGCGGACGTCCCAGGCCTTCGGCCCGCCCCACGACCTCGATGAGCTCCCAGTCCAGCAGCGTACGGAGGACGGAGGCCGTCCCCACGCCGCGGACTTCCTCGATCTCGACCCGTCCGATCGGCTGGCGGTAGGCGATGATCGCCAGGGTCTCGAGGGCCGCGGGTGACAGGGTCGGCTGCCTCGGGATCGCGTCGAAGCGCTCGAGGTACGGCGCGAACTCGGGCCGGGTGAGGATCTGGTAGCCGTCGCCGAGCCGGTAGACCTGGACGGCTGCCTCGCTCTCCTCGTACCGCTCCCTCAGGGCCGCGATCGCCTCCCGCACCCGATCCGCGTCCAGGCGCTCGTCCGCCCGCGCGAGCTCCGCCGCCGTCAGCGGCGCGTCGCTCGCGAACAGGGTCGCCTCGACGATCTGCTCCGGCTTCATCTCGCCTTCTTCCCGCGGGAGCGTCGGGGCCCCCGGCCCCGCAGCAGCCAGATCGAGCCGAACGGGCCGGTCTGCTCGAGGCGGACCACGTGCTGGCGCGCGAGCTCCAGGCAGGCGAGGAGCGCGGCCACGGCGTGCGGACGGGTTCCCCACGGCTCGACGAGACGGTCGAACGCGATCCGCTTCGCCTCCCGGAGGAGACGGCGCACGAGCGAGACCTTCTGCCCCACGGTCACGGCGCGGGTCGGCGGCGCGACGACGGGAGGGGGAAGCGGCTCCGGGATCCGCGCGGCCGCCGCGAGGAACTCGTCCAGCCGGAGCTGGAGCTCCGGCAGCAGGTCGGGCGGAGGCCGTCGCGGCTCGATGTAGCCCTTCGGGAAGTGCCTCGCCCGCTGGGCCTCGGCCGCCTCCAGGACGTGGACCACGTCCCGGAAGTGCTCGTACTCGAGCAGGCGGCGCACGAGCTCGGCGCGGGGATCCTCCTCCCACTCCGGCATGCGGGAACGCGGAAGCAACATCTGCGCCTTCACCCGCACGAGCGTCGCAGCCATCTCGATGAACTCGCCGGCCCGCTCCAGCGGCATGTCCTCCAGGCCCCGCTCGATCGCGGCCTGGAACTGCTCCGTGATCCGCGCGATCGGGATGTCGAAGATGTCGATGTCCTGCGAGCGGATCAGGTGCAGGAGCAGATCCAGGGGTCCCTGGAAGCGCTCGAGCTCGACGACGAACGGCTCGAGCTGGAGCAGGTCGGCCACCGAGGGACCCGCCGCGACGCTCACGACGCCACCTTGATCATCCCGGATTCGTGCCGTAAATTTAGGGTTCGGTTTGATTCGAGCATTCGACGACAGGGTTTGCCAACGTGCCGACTATCAAGAGCGCGAAGAAGCGGCTTCGCCAGGCGGAGAGGAGCCGCGAGCGGAATCGCCGGGTTCGCTCCGAGATCCGCACCCGCACCCGCAGCCTCCTCGCGATGGAGTCGCCCGCCGAGGCCTCCGAGGCCCTGCGGAAGGTGACGTCCCTGCTGGACCGGGCCGCCCGGCGGCACGTGATGTCGCGGAACGCGGCCTCCCGGCAGAAGTCGCGGCTCACCAGCTTCGTGGCGGGGCTCGGGAAGTAGCCGCCGCCGCCCGGATCTCAGCCCGCGAGGCTCCTCGATCGCCGCGGGCTTTTCACTTTCATCCACCCTGTGGCGTGTCGCCCCGGTCTTCCCCACCCTCACCACCCCCGTCCTCGTCCAGCATGCGGGAGACGGCGTCGAAGTTCTCGGCATCGTCCAGCGACAGCGACTCAAGGAACTCCAGCTCGTCCTTGAAGTCCGCGGCTTCGTCTCCGGCGGGGGCCTCCGCCTCTTCGTCCTCCGCGCTCTCCGGCTCGCCGGCCGGCGCCTCCTCGAGCTCCTCCTCCCAGGCCTCGACTTCGGCCTCCAGCCCATCGGCTGTTTCGGGCCGCGCGACGGGCCGGGCGCCCGTGAGCTCGCCGAGCACGCCCTCTAGCTCCGCCACGGCCTCGCGCTCGATCCCGAGCGACTTCTCCATCTCGGCCAGCGCTCCGGTGTGCTCCTCCCGGCGGCGCTCCCACTCCGCGTCGTCGAACTCGCCGACGGCGTGGCGCAGCTCCACCTCCTCGAGCTCGGCCCGCCGGTCGTCGATCTGGCCGTCCAGGGTCGCCGCCCGATTCTGCCGCGAGGAGAGCGCCTTCTCCAGCTCCGCCCGGTGCGTCGCGAGCTCGCCCTCCACCTTGGAGAGCCGCTCCCGGTAATCGCTCTCCACCCGGTCCGCAACGGCGGGCCGGTACTTCGCTCGAAGGTCGCCGAGCTTCCCGAGCCAGTCCTGGAACGTGGCCCGCTCCTCCAGGAGCGACCGGATCTCGTCCGGAATCGCGGCGAGGTCTGCGGCGTCGGCTGCTGTGCTCATGCTCTCCACTCGTCTGTCGGGGTGACGTCGGGCGGGGGCCGTCAGGCCGCGTACCTCGTGCGGCCTCCCACGAGCGTGCGCTTCACGCGCCCGACCAGTTCTTCTCCCGCGAACGGCGTGTTCCGGCTCCGGGACACGAAGGCGTCCGGGTCCACGACCCAGCGCTCCTCCGGCGCAAAGACGACGATGTCCGCCGGCGCTCCGTTGCGCAACGTCCCTCCGGGCAGACCCATGATCCGGGCCGGGGCGCAGGACATCCGGTCCACCAGCTCCGCGAGGGTCAGAAGGCCGCCCTCGACGAGCTCACGGATCGCGATGCCGAGCGCCGTCTCGAGCCCGTTGATCCCGAACGGAGCGTCGTCGAACTCCCGCTCCTTCTCCTCGTAGTGGTGCGGCGCGTGGTCCGTCGCGATCACGTCGATGAGGCCCTCGACGAGCGCCTGGCGGACCGCCAGCCGGTCCGCCTCGGTCCGGAGGGGCGGGTTCACCTTGGCCTCCGTGTCGTAGCCGCGGACGCGCTCCTCCGTGAGCGCGAGATGGTGCGGCGTGACCTCCGCGGTCACCCGGATCCCCCGCTCGCGCGCCAGGCGGAGCTGCTCGACGGACTGCCGGGCCGAGACGTGGCAGACGTGCAGGTGGCCACCGGTGAGCTCCGCGAGGCCGACGTCGCGCGCGACGACGGACGCCTCCGCGGCGTTGGGGATCCCGCGGAGCCCGAGCTCCGTCGCGACGACGCCCTCGTTCATCACGCCGCCGGCCGACAGCCGCGCGTCCTCGGCGTGCTGGAGGACGGGGATCCCGAACGTCCGCGTGTACTCCAGGACCCGCCGCATCAGGCCGGAGTCGGCGATCGGGAGCCCGTCATCGGACACCGCGACGGCGCCCGCGTGCACGAGCTCGCCGATCTCCGTCATGCGCTCACCCGCCTGCCCGATCGTGGCGGCGCCGATCGGCAGAACGCGCGCTCCCTCCGCCCTCTCGCCGCTCGCGAGCACGAAGCCCACCGCGGCCGGGTTGTCGACCGGGGGATCCGTGTTCGGCATCGCCCACACGGTCGTGAACCCGCCCGCCGCCGCCGCGAGGGCGCCGGTGCGGATCGTCTCCTTGTGCTCCCCGCCCGGCTCGCGCAGGTGGACGTGCAGGTCGATGAGGCCGGGGGCGACCACGAGCCCGTCCGCGTCCACGATCTCCGTCCCGTCCGGCGCCCCGATGCCCGGCTCGACCGCCCCGATCCGCCCCTCCTCGACGAGCACGTCCGCGGGCCCGTCCAGGCCGAGGGACGGGTCCACGACCCGCCCGCCGCGCACGAGGACCGGGCGCATCAGGCCGCCCCCGTCTTCGCCGCCTCTGCCAGCTCCGGCCGGCCGCCCGCGAGCAGGTAGAGGACCGCCATGCGGACGGCGACCCCGTTCGTCACCTGCGGGAGGATGACGGACTGCGGGCCGTCCGCCACGTCCGAGTCGATCTCCACCCCCCGGTTCATGGGGCCGGGGTGCAGGACGACGACGTCCCGGCCCACCGCCTCCAGCCGGGCCCGCGACACGCCGAACACGCGGTTGTACTCGCGCAGGGAGGGCACGAAGCCCGCGTTCATGCGCTCGAGCTGCAGCCGGAGGACGTTCAGGACCGTGGCCCACTCGACGGCCTCCTCGACGTGCTCGAACACGCGCACGCCCATCGTCTCCACCCCGAGCGGGATCAGGCTCGGCGGCCCGCACACGGCGACCTCGGCCCCGACGGCCAGGAGCCCCCAGATGTTCGAGCGGGCGACCCGCGAATGGCGGACGTCCCCCACGATGCAGACCCGCTGGCCGGCCAGCGTCCCCAGCCGGTCGCGGATCGTGAGCAGGTCCAGGAGGGCCTGCGTCGGGTGCTCGTGCTGGCCGTCGCCCGCGTTCACCACGTTCGAGGGAATCCGCTCGGCGAGGAAGCGCGCGGCCCCGGACGATCCGTGGCGGATGACGACCATGTCGATCCGCATGGCCTCGAGGTTCCGGGCCGTATCAACCAGCGTCTCACCTTTTTGGACTGAAGAACCGCTGGCGCTTATGTTTACAGTGTCCGCACCGAGCCGTTTCTCCGCGAACTCGAACGAGACGCGCGTGCGGGTCGAGGGCTCGAAGAACAGGTTCACGATCGTCTTGCCGCGCAGGACGGGGACCTTCTTGATCGGGCGCTCGCTGATCTCCTTGAACGGCTCGGCCGTGTCCAGGATCGCGGTGATCTGCTCGCCGCTCATCCCCTGGAGGCCGACCAGGTCCTTCCCGAGGTCGGGGGAGGTCGCGCGGTCCGTCACGCCGTCCCCTCGCCGTCCACCAGGCTCACGGACAGATCCCCGTCGATCTCGGGCACGCGGACGATGACGTGGTCGCCCGGCCCGGTGTCGATGCGCACTCCCACGTGATCGGGCTGGATCGGGAGCTCCCGGCCGCCCCGGTCCACGAGCACGCAGAGCTCGATCCTCCGCGGCCGGCCGAAGTCCATGATCTCGTGCAGGGCGGCCCGGATCGTCCGGCCGCTGAACAGGACGTCGTCCACGATGACGACGCGGCGGTCCGTGATGTCCACCGGGATCTCCGTCGTCCCGATGATGGGCATGGGCCCGACGCGGGCGAAGTCGTCCCGGTAGAGCGTGATGTCGAGGGAGCCGGTGGGGACGGCCGTCCCCGTCGCCTCCCGGATGCGGGCCGCGATCCGGTCGGCGAGCTCTACGCCGCGGCGCCGGATCCCTACGAGCACGAGGTCGCCGGCCTCGCGGCCGGCGAGGATCTCCCGGGCGAGCCTCTCCAGCGCGTCTTCCACGCCGGCCGCGTCCAGGATCGGCCCTCTCGTCTTCGTCGGCGGCATTCGGTCCGGCGCCTCTACGGTACAGGTGGGGACGGCTGGCGTGCCGGAGTATACGGGGCGCCCCGCGGCGGATCAACGGCCTCTCCGGGCGCCTTCTCGCTTGTCTCGGATCGGAGCGGAGTCTAGCTTCCGGCGCGCCTTTTCGCGGGATCGCCGGCCCGCGGTCGGGCCGGGACACCACACGGCAGACGAGGACATGACCGCACTCGCCATCGCCGCGCTCCTGAGCCTGTCCCCGGGTCTTCCGCTCTCGACGAACGCCGCCAACCTCACCGCCGGACGGGCCCAGGCGGGACCCTCCGTCACGGCCGAGGCCCCACGGGCCGCCCTCACCGGCATCGGATTCACGCTCCGGCTCACGCTCGCCGGGGACGCCGCGCCCGCGGGCTTCCGCCTCCTCACGGCGGGCGGCCGGGAGCTGGCGAGCGGGCGCTTGGAGCCGGGCGAGCCCGCCTCCCTGGAGGAGGTCACCGTGGCGGGCCGGGCGGACGTCCCGCTCATCCTTCGGCTCGACGACGGAACGGAGCGGGAGATCGCCGACCCCGTCGTGCTCCCGGGCTGGACGAGCCTCCTGCCGCCCCTCGTCGCGATCCTCCTCGCGCTCATCTTCCGCGAAGTCGTGATCTCGCTCTTCCTCGGCGTGTGGCTCGGCGCCCTGCTCTGGGTCGGGCTCGACCCCGTGCGGGCCACGATGCGCGCGATCGACGCGTTCGCCGTCCCGGCCCTCGCGGACGGGAGCCACGCCTCGATCGTGATCTTCTCGCTCCTGCTCGGCGGGATGGTCGGCGTCATGGGGCGCTCGGGAGGGACGCGGGGGATCGTGGACGCGGTGAGTCCGATCGCCACGTCGCGCCGTCGGGCCCAGTTCGCGGCGTACCTCGGCGGGCTCGCGATCTTCTTCGACGACTACGCGAACACGCTCATCGTCGGGAACACGATGCGGCCGCTCACGGACCGGATGCGCGTGTCCCGCGAGAAGCTGGCCTATATCGTCGACTCGACGGCCGCGCCGGTCGCCGCGATCGTCTTCGTCTCCACCTGGGTCGGCTTCGAGATCTCCCTCATCGCGGACGGCCTGAAGGCGGCGGCCGCGCAGGCGGGGACGGCGCCGGACGTGGCGGCCGAGCTTCTGCGCGCGAGCCCGTTCACCGTCTTCCTGCACACGATCCCCTATCGCTTCTACCCGATCCTCGCCCTCGTGATGGTCGGCCTCATCGTCCTCACCCGCCGGGACTTCGGCCCCATGCTCACCGCGGAGAGGCGGGCGGCCCGGGGCGAGGGCCTCGTCCGGCCCGGGGCGATGCCGATGGCGGACACCTCGAGCCGCGCGATGGAGCCGGACGGCGACGCGCCCCGGCGGTGGGTGAACGCGGCCCTGCCCGTCATCACGGTCGTGCTCGTCGTCATCTTCGGCCTGTACGGCGACGGCCGGGCTTCCCTGTCGGGCGACGGCACGCTGTGGGAGATCTTCGGCGCCGCCGACCCGTTCAGGGCGCTCCTGTGGGGCTCGCTCGCCGGCTGCTTCGTGGCCATCGCCCTGGCGGTCGGCCAGCGGATCCTGACCCCGCAGAAGGCGATCGAGGCCTGGATCGGGGGGATGCGGGCCATGCTCCTGGCGATCGTGATCCTCATCCTGGCCTGGTCGCTGAGCGCGGTCACCCAGTCCCTCGGCACGGCCATCTACCTGAGCGGGATCCTGGAGGGGAACCTGTCGAGCGCGCTCCTCCCCGTGCTCACGTTCGTGACCGCGGCGGCGATCTCGTTCGCGACCGGCACCTCCTGGGGCACGATGGCGATCCTGCTCCCGATCGTGATCCCGCTCACCGTCGCCCTCGGCGGTGGGGTCGGGTTCGAGGTCGGCGGGCACTACACCCTCCTCCTGGGGACGATCAGCTCCGTGCTCGCCGGCGCGATCTTCGGGGATCACTGCTCGCCGATCAGCGACACGACGGTCCTGAGCTCGATGGCCTCCGCCTGCGACCACGTGGACCACGTGCGCACCCAGCTTCCCTACGCGCTCGTCGTGGCCGGGGTCGGGATGGCCGTGGGCGACATCCCGACGGCGCTCGGCCTCTCGCCCGTCATCTCCTACGTGGTGGGAACCGCCGGGCTCTACCTCATCCTGCGGGGGATCGGGAGCCGGCCGGAGGAGGAGCCGGTGCCGGAGGCTACGGCGGGGGCGGCGTAGGCGGGGTTCTCGCCGCCGGTGCCGCTGCTCGAGGACATCCAGGAGACCGGGGGTCCGATGGCCGATGGACGACGGACGAATGGGCGCCGCTGGAGGGCCGAACCGTGAACGCCGGAGTCTGGTGGACGTTCTGAGTCAGTCAGGGCCCTGGGCGTGTCGGCCGCTGCTTCTCTGCCCGACGGGCGTCGCCGGGGGCTCGCCGCCCAGGACCCGCCGCACGTTGTCCGCCGCCACCCGCCACATCGCGAGCCGGGCCTCCCGCGTCGCGCTCCCCAGGTGCGGGAGCACGAACGCGTTCGGGGAAGCGCGCAGGCCCTGCGGGATCCGCGGCTCGTCGTCGAACACGTCGAGCCCGGCGGAGATCCGGCCCGCGCGCACGGCCTCCTCCAGGGCTCCCGCATCCACGATCCCGCCCCGGGCCGTGTTCACGAGCACGGCGCCCTCGGCCAGCAGGCCGAGCTCGCGCTCGCCGATGAGCCCCCGGGTCTCCGCCGTGAGCGGCAGGTGGACGGACACGGCGTCCGCGCCCCGCAGGGCCTCCTCCAGGGTCGCGGCCCGCTCGGCGCCGGCTTCCGCCTCGAGATCCGGCGCGGGCGACCGGCTCCAGTAGCGGATCCGCATCCCGAAGGCCACCGCCCGCCGCGTGACGGCCCGCCCGATCCGGCCCGCGCCGAGGATCGCGAGCGTCCGGCCCCGCAGGCCGAGCCCGAGGAGCTGGGTCGGGTGCCAGCCCTCCCAGCTCCCGCCCGCCGCGAGCGCGAGCCCCTCGCGCAGGCGGCGGGCCGCCGCGAGGAGGAGCGCGAGCGCGCGATCCGCCGTCGCGTCCGTGAGAACGTCCGGGGTGTTTGTCACGGTGAGGGCGCGCGCGGCGGCCGCGCCCAGGTCGATGTTGTCCACGCCGACACCGTAGTTCGCGAGGATCCGGAGGCCCGGCAGCCGATCCAGCTCCGTCTCGCCCACGGCCCGGGCGACGGTCGGGATGAAGGCGACGATCCGGCCTTCCTCCGGCACCGCCGCCGTCGGCTCGAGCCACAGGGTCTCCCGCCCGCCCGGCCACTCGGGCCCCGGCCTGGCGAGCTCGCGCAGCTCGGCCGCCACGAGAACGGCCTCCCGGGTCACCGCCGCGCCCGGAAGAAGTCCTTCAGGAGCGCCGCCGCCTCCGCCTCGCCGACGCCGGAGGCGAGCTCGACCCGGTGGTTGAGCCGCGCGTCCTGCACCAGGTTGCCCAGCGAGCCGCACATCCCCGCCTTCGGATCGGCGGCCGCGAACACGAGCCGGGCGACCCGGGCGAGGACGATGGCTCCCGCGCACATCCCGCACGGCTCCAGCGTCACGTACAGGGTGGAGCCCACCAGGCGCCAGTCGCCCGCCTCCGCGGCGGCGCGCCGCAGGACCTCCATCTCGGCGTGCGCGGTCGGGTCGCTCCGCTCCCGCGTCCGGTTGTGGTCTCGGATCGCGGTGCCGTCGGCCGCCACGAGCACGGCGCCCACCGGCACCTCGCCCCGCGCCCCGGCCTCGCGGGCCTCCGCGAGCGCCTCCTCCATCCAGCGCCCGTCCGCCGCCCGGTCCTCCGTCACGCCGCCGACCCGGCCCTCACGCGGCCGGCGCCGCCCGGAGATCCGCCACGGCCTCGTCCAGCCGCCGCAGGGACCGTTCCCGGCCCATGTGGACCAGGACCTCGAAGATCCCCGGGCTCACGGCGACCCCCATGAGGGCGACGCGAAGGGGATGGATGAGCTTGCCGGCCCCGATCTCCAGCTCGTCCGCGAGGGCGCGCAGGGCCTCCTCGAGCGGCGCCTCCTCCCAGGCCTCCACGGCGCCCAGGCGCTCGCGCAGGGCGGAGAGCCGGTCCGCGACGGCCGCGGGGTCCTTCCAGTGCTTCGCGACCGCGGCGGGGTCGCGCTCCGGCCGCTCGGCGAAGAACGGAGCGACCTGGGCCGCCACGCCGTCCACCGTGCGCGCCCGCTCCTTGACGAAACCCACGACGCGCTCGAAGCGCTCCGGATCCGCCCGGCACGCGGCGGCGGGGCCCCCGGCCCCCTCCAGGACGGCCGCGACGAGCGGCGCGAGGCGGTCCGGGGACGCCCGCGTGATGTGCTGGCCGTTCAGCCACTCCAGCTTGTCGGCGTCGAACACGGCGCTCTTCTTCAGGATCCGGTCCAGGCCGAAGGCGGCCACGATCTCGTCCAAGTCCATGACCTCGCGGTCGCCGCCGGGGGACCAGCCGAGAAGCGCGAGGAAGTTCCGCATCGCCTCGGGCAGGATCCCCCGCTCGCGGTACGCCTCCACGGATGTGGCGCCGTGCCGCTTCGAGAGCCGCTTCCCGTCCGGGCCCAGGATCATCGGCACGTGCGCGAAGGTCGGGACGGCCCGGCAGAGCGCCTCGTACAGGAGGATCTGCTTCGGCGTGTTCGACAGGTGGTCGTCGCCCCGGATCACGTGCGTGATCCCCATCTCCGCGTCGTCCGCCACGACGGCGAGGTTGTAGACCGGGGTCCCGTCGGAGCGCAGGATGACGAAGTCGTCGAGCTCCGCGTTCTCGACGCCCGTCGGCCCGTGCACGGAGTCCTCCCACTCCGTGCGCCCGGGCGGGACGGCGAACCGGACGGCGAAGGGCTCTCCCGCCCCGGCCCGTCTCTCCGCCTCCTCCGTCGCCAGGCCGCGGCAGCGCCCGTCGTAGCGAAAGGCCGTCCTCTCCTCCCGGGCCGCCTCGCGCCGCGCCTCGATCTCGGCGGGCGGGCAGAAGCACCGGTAGGCGCGGCCCGCGGCGAGCAGCCCTTCGACGGCCGCGCGATGCCGCTCCAGGCCGTCCGCCTGGTGCACCGGCGGCTCGTCCACCTCCAGTCCCAGCCAAGTCATCGCGTCCAGGATCCCGCGCGTCATCGCCTCGCTCGAGCGCTCGCGGTCCGTGTCCTCGATCCGCAGGAGGAAGGAGCCGCCCTCGTGGCGCGCGAACAGATAGTTGAACAGGGCCGTGCGGGCGCCGCCGACGTGCAGGTGGCCGGTCGGGCTCGGGGCGAAGCGGACTCTGGGAGCTCCCATGGACGATCGATTCTCCGGGTTCGGCCGGATGCCGCCGGATGCTGGCATCCCCTCGGGCCGGATCCCATCTTGCAGGCGTTCCGGGACCGGCGCCACCCGCCGGCCGCCCGGCGCCGCCCGCCGCCGACCGGCGCGGGCGCCACGAGGCAAACCGCGAGGACCGCAGATGTCCGACACGCGCGACGCATACGTCTTCCCCGGGCTCCGGACGCCGTTCACCAAGATCGACCGCGAGCTCGCCAGATCCGACGCCCTGGGACTCTCCGTGCCGGTCGTCCAGCAGATGGTCGCCGGCCCCCACGGGCCGGGCGCCGACCGGGCGGGCGAGGTGGACCTCGTCCTCTGGGGCTCGGTGATCCCGACCCTGGCCGTGAGCAACTGGGGCCGGGAGGTGTGGCTGGACTCCGGGCTCGACCCGCACGTCCCGGCCCAGACCGTGATCCAGGCCTGCGGCACGAGCCTCGCCGGCGCCACGCACGCCGCGGCGCAGGTCCGTTGCGGCCGCGCCGACCTCGCCCTGTGCGGCGGCGTGGACTCGCTGTCGAACGTGCAGATCGGCCTCTCCCGCGGCCTGAGCCGGGCGATCCGCCGGGCCGCCGGGGCCCGGAATCCCGCCCAGGCGGGCCGCCGTCTCCTGGCCCTCCGCCTCCGGGACCTGAAGATCTCGATTCCCGGCATCGACGAGCGGACGACCGGGATGTCGATGGGTCAGCACTGCGAGCTGATGGCGAAGGAGTGGGGGATCGCGCGCGCCGACCAAGACGCCCTCGCCCTCCGGAGCCACGAGAGAGCCGTGGAGGCCGCGGGACGCGGCTTCTACCGGGAGCTGCTCGTGAGCCCCGGCACCTTTCCCACGGACGGGGACACGATCCCGCGCGCGGACACGACGGCCGAGCGGCTCGCGGGGCTCCGACCCGCCTTCGACCGGAAGCGCGGCACGCTCACGGCCGGCAACTCCTCGCCCCTCACGGACGGGGCCGCGGCCTGCTGGGTCGGGAGCGAGGAGGGCGGGAGCCGGCTCGAGCTGCCGCGAGCCCGACTCGTGGACTGGGAGGAGGCCGCCATCGACCCGCGGACGGAGGGCCTGCTCATGGCGCCGGCGCTCGCGATCCCGCGCCTCCTCGCCCGGCACGGCCTCGGCTACGAGGACGTCGGGCTGTGGGAGATCCACGAGGCGTTCGCCGCCCAGGTCCTGTGCACGCTGGAGGCCTTCGAGAACGAGACGTGGCTCCGCGAGCGGGCCGGCGTGGAGGCGGACCTCGGGCCGTTCCCCGCCGACCGGATGAACCCGAACGGAGGCTCGGTCGCGCTCGGGCACCCGTTCGCGGCCACGGGGGCGCGCATCCTCTCGCAGACGGTGCGCGAGCTGGCGGAGATGCCGGCGGGGACGAGGGCGATCGTGAGCATCTGCGCCGCGGGCGGACTCGGGCACGTGGCGCTGCTCGAGGCGGTCTAGCCGGGGTCGGCCGGCAGCGCCCGAGGCCGCGGGGCGCCGCGACGCCGTCAGGCCGCCCGCTCGCGGCTCCCGAGCCACGCGAGCGCGACGAGCGCCACGAACACCGCCGCCCCCAGGCCCATGTGCAGGGCCCGCCAGCCCATCCGCAGTCCGCCGAGGATCATGACCGCGGCGCCGACGAGCTGGGCGAGGGCGAGGGCGGCCGCCCACAGTGCCGCCGCGCGCACGGGCCCGTCGCCGGGCCGGTGCCGGCGTGCCGTCCACGGGAGGCCGAGGCAGACGAGCACGAGCGCGTAGGCCACGACCCGGTGCGTCCAGTGGACGTGGATGAGCTCGTTTCCCCCTCCCGGCATCCACTCCCCGTTGCAGAGCGGAAAGCCCTGGCAGGCGGGCGCCGCGTCCAGGTTCGCGACGAGGGCGCCCGCCAGCACGACGATGAACCCGAAGGCGGCCACCCAGCCGAGCCACCCGCTCGTCCGGTCCCGGATCCGGGCCTCCCGGCCCGTCGCGGCCCGGAGGGTGCCCACCACGAGGACCGAGAGGAGGAGCATCCCCGTGCCCAGGTGGAGGACCACGCTCGCCGGCGGGAGCTCCCACCACACCGTCACCGCCCCCAGGAGGATCTGGAGCGCGAGCAGGAGCACGGCGGCCAGGCCGAGGCGCCGGAGCGGCACCCAGGTCTCCTCGGGCTCCTTCGTCCGCCACGCGGCCAGGGCCGTGGCGAGGACGAGGACGGTCACGGCGAGGGCCGCGAGCCGGTGCCCGTACTCGATGAGCGTGGGCAGGTCCATGGGGGGGATGAGGTGGCCGTTGCACAGGGGCCAGTCATCGCCGCAGCCGAGCCCGCTGCCCGTGATGCGGACGATGCCGCCGAGGACGATGAGGGCGTACGTGCTCAGCGCGGCGAGCGCCGAGAGCCGCGTCCAGCGGCGCAGCCGTCCCGTGGGATCGGACATCGCGGATCGTCTCCTGTCGGTCTGCCGGCCGACGCCCTCCGTCCCGCGGGTGCGAGCGTGTGCGTGTCGTGCGGGTCGCCGGCGGGGGGGTTAGAATGCGCGCGTCGAGCCGGCGCCAAGATAGGCGGCGGACCCGGCGACCGCTACGAGAAGCGGAGGACGGCCGGCGGCCCCGAATCGGAGACACGAGCGAGCGTGACGGGCGCGACATGAACGAGAACCGCACCGCCACCCTGTTCGCGTTCCGGCGCCTGGGTCCGCGTCTGCGGCCGCACCGGGGGATCCTCGCGATCGCGGCCGTTTGCCTCCTGTTCAGTGCCGCGATCGGCCTCGCCTTCCCTCTCGTCGTGCGCTACCTGATGGACGCCGCGTTCGAGAACCGGGACGCGGCCCGCCTGAACGCGATCGCGCTCGCCCTCATCGGGATGTTCGCCTTCCAGGGGCTCCTGAACTTCACGGAGGTCTACCTTCTCGGGGCCACGGGCGAGAAGGTCATCGCGGGCCTGCGGACGGAGCTGTTCGGCCACCTCCTCACCCTTCCCCCGGGCTTCTTCACCACGCGGAGCTCCGGCGAGCTCACCAGCCGCCTCGCCTCGGACTGCTCGACGCTCCAGAGCGTGCTCAGCCACCAGGTCGCCGAGCTCATCCGCCAGCTCATCTTCCTCGTCGGCGCCCTCGCGCTCCTGGCGTTCCTGCACACGGACCTCATGCTCACGACGCTCGGGGTGGCGCCGATCGTGGTCCTGAGCGGCTTCGCGTTCGGCCGCTTCCTGCGGCGGCGCAGCACGGTCGTCCAGGACCAGCTCGCGGACGCGAACGCGGCCGCCGAGGAGGCCCTGTCGCAGATCCCCGTCGTTCAGAGCTTCGTGCGCGAGGACTGGGAGCGCGCGCGCTACGGAGCCCGCATCGGCTCCGCCCTCCGGACCGCCATCGGCCGGGCCATCATCCGGGGCGGCTTCTTCGGCGTCATCACGTTCGTCACCTTCAGCGGGATCGCCATCGTGCTCTGGGAGGGAGGCCACCTCGTGCTCACCGGCCAGATCACGGCGGGCGAGCTCGTCTCCTTCCTCCTGTACGCGGTCTCCGTCGCGGCCGCGATCACGGCCCTCGCCTCCCTGTGGAGCGCCTACCAGGAGGCGCAGGGCGCGGCCCTGCGGGTGTTCGACCTGCTCGACACGGAGTCCACCATCGCCGACCCCGAGGCCCCGGCCGCCATGCCGCGGGGCGAGGGCCCCGGCGAGCTGTCGTTCGACGGGGTCTGGTTCCGGTACGAGGAGACGGAGCCGTGGGCCCTGGAGGAGGTGAGCGTGCGCCTGCGGCCGGGCGAGATCGTGGCCCTGGTGGGCCCGAGCGGCGCGGGCAAGACGACGTTCGCCTCCCTCGTCCCCCGCTTCTGGGATCCGACGCGCGGCCGGATCACCCTGCGCGGAGAGGACCTCAGGCGCCTGCGGCTCGCGGACCTGCGCCGATCCGTCGGGCTCGTGCCGCAGGAGCCCCTCCTGTTCGCGGGCAGCGTGGCCGAGAACATCGCCTACGGCCGGCCCGAGGCCTCGGAGGAGGAGGTGCGGCGGGCCGCCGTGGCGGCGCACGCGGCCGAGTTCATCGAGAAGCTCGCCGAGGGCTACGAGACCGTCGTGGGAGAGCGCGGCGTCCGGCTCTCCGGCGGTCAGCGCCAGCGCATCGCGCTCGCCCGCATCTTCCTCAAGGCCCCCGAGATCCTCATCCTGGACGAGGCGACGAGCAGCCTGGACTCGGAGAGCGAGCGGCTCGTGGAGGAGGCGCTCGACGCAGCCATGGAGGGCCGGACGACGCTCATCATCGCCCACCGCTTCCGCACGGTCTTGCGCGCGGACCGGGTCCTCGTGCTCGATGACGGGCGGATCCGCGAGGAGGGCTCCCACGCGGACCTGATGGCGACGGACGGCCTGTACGCCCGGCTGTACCGCGGCCAGCTCGTGGCTCCCGGCGCCGCGATCGGGGCGCCCGCGCGGTAGGCCCGGGGCAGCCGGCCCCCGGGGCGATCCGCGGCCGGGGACGCCGCGGCCGGGGGGCGGGTCACCTTCCCTCGACGCGCTCCGTCCGTCGCCGTTCCTCCGGGCCGGGCCGGATCCCGGGCTCACGTGCGCCGCGATGTCGTCAGGT
>JBHHZD010000025.1:0-33050 GCA_046757885.1 Gemmatimonadota bacterium | reverse complement strand
CGCGACCCGGTCCGCGCCCGGGCTTCACTCCGGCCTCACGATCCGGTAGCGCCGGGCATACTCGACGTCGAGCTCGTCCTTCCAGACGCCGTACACGGCGTCTTCCCGAATCGTGCTCGCGCGGAACCCGTCCGGGATCGGAAGCCGGCCGAGGAAACGGCCGTTCGGATCGAAGACATCCCAGGCCGTCGGATTCCCGTCCTGTCGGAACGCACCCCCCTCGACCACGCCCGCCCAGATCCTCCCGTCCATCTCCGACACCCAGAGCCGGAAGATGGCCGGGAGCCGCGACGGAAACGCGAGCCGTTCCACGTAGCCGTCGATGAACGCGTCCGGTGAGCCGCTCTCCTCCATCGCCGCCCGCACTTCCTCGACGACCCGGCGCCGGATCTCCTCCGTCACGGGCACCGGCTCCACCGGGCGGCGGATGATCCCGACGAGCCGGCCCCTCGCATCGTAGCGCTCGATCGCGTAGGGGAGGCCGGGCGACCGAAGGAACGAGCCGTCCTCTCGCATCGCGATCACGATTCGCGGCTCCAGCACGCGGACCTCCTCCTGCCGACCATCGACGGCGACGGGCACCTCCTCGGGCCAGCTCACGACGGTGTCCACGGCCCCGTCCAGCGCGAAGCGAAGGACCCGGACGGTCACGCGACCGTCCTCCGGAGGAGGGAATCCGAGGGTGGCGACGCGCGCGAAGGCCAAACCCGAGGGCGCGATGTGCCAGATCGCAAACGAGGCTCCCCTCCACCCTTCGTCCCCGCTCGTCGGGAGATGGAGGCTGCGCACGTACGACCCGTCTCGCCTGAACCAGTGAAGCACGGGCGGGAACGTCGCCGCGACCCCGACCTCGCCGTCCGTCGTGGGCCCGAGCACGGCCGCGCCGTGGAGCTCGCCCGGACCGTCGCCCTCGCCCCCGAACTCGCGCAGGTAGGCGCCCGAGTCGTCGAACACCCGGACGACCTGCGATTGCCGATCGAGCACGTAGATCTCGCCGTCGGCGGGCGCGACGCTCGCGATCCGCCCGAACGAGAGCTCGCCGTCCGGCTCGCCGATCGTGAGGTCCGGCTCGAGCCGCCAGGCGGCCTCCGCCGACCAGCCCGGCCCGCCGCTCATCGACAGGGCGACCCCGGCGGAATCCTCGAAGCTCGTCGCGTCACGGAGAGCCGCGTCGTCGGGCGGGCCGCAGGCGCCCGCGCCGAGCGCGAGGAGAGCGAGAGAGAGTGACGGCGCACGTCGGCGCACGACCGTCGAGCGCCCGGATGGAGCCTTCCTCATGACGTCCTCCTTCGAAGGCGTCGGCCGCGGCCCGGGCGCCGGACGCGGCGTGTGTGGGCCGCCGCCTCAGGCGGCGCGCCGAACCACGAGATAGCGGTAGGCGACCGGGATCGCCACGAGGACGAACAGGGTGCTCGAGATCAGGCCCCCGATCGTGGCGAGGGCGAGGGAGTTCCAGATGTTCTCGTCCTGGGAGCGCGCGAACAGGATGAGCGGCAGGAGGCCGAAGATCGTCGTGAACGTCGTCATGAGGATGGGACGCACGCGCTCGAGCGTCCCCTGCAGGATCGCCTCCCGCGTGCCCATGGACCTTCGCAGCTCGCCGATGTGATAGACGATGAGGATCGCGTTGTTCACGACGATCCCTCCCATCATGATCGTGCCGATGTACGCGGTGCGCGTGAACGACGCCCCCGTGTAGAAGAAGATCATGAACACGCCGATGAGGGCCAGGGGGAGCGTGAGAAGCACGACGAACGGGGCGGCGAGGGACTCGAACAGGGCTGCGGTCACCATGTAGATGAGCAGGATCGAGAACCCGAGGGCGAAGTAGACCTGCGTCTTCTCCTCCACGGACCAGTTCCAGCGGTCGTCCTCCTCGATCTTGTACCCCGGCGGGAGGGTCGTCGCGTCCACGACCGCGTCCCGGATGAGGTCGCCGAGCTTCCGCGGCCCTCGGAACTCCCAGGCGATCCGGCGCTGGTACTGCTGATCCTCACGCACGATGCGCGACAGAACGTCCCGACGCTCGACGTGCGCCACGTCCGCGAGGCGGACTTCCTCCCCACCCGCCGCCGGGACCCGGAGCCGCTCCATGTCGCGCAGGTCGAAGTCCCGGTAGCCGGTCAGCTTCACCGTGTACGGAAGCTCCTCGCCCCCCAGCCGCAGGCGCTGGCCCGAGGTTCCGCTGCGGACGTTCGCGTTCACGAACCGGAGCAGATCCTCGACCGTGAGATCGTGGGCCCCGAGCGCCTCGCGGTCCACCGCGAGGAAGTACTCGAACTCCTTGTCCCGGTCGAAGAAGGAGCCGCTCGCGTTCGGGTCCACGTCCCGGATGCGGCTGAAGCGCTCGAGCCGCGCTGCGAGGTCGTCGGCGATCCGCTGGACCTCGAGATAGCTGTAGCCGAGGATCTTGAGCGAGTAGTTCGGCGGACTGCTCCCGCCGCCGTAGAAGCTGGGCCCGTAGCCCCACACCCGGACGGTCGGTCCCGAGAACTGGTGGCTGTAGGCGACCATCTGCTCCTTGATCGCGGGCGGGACCGCCGTCTGCTCGATGTCCTTCGGAAACGTGACCCGGATGTTCGCGTACTGCGGCCGCACGATGGTCTCGTACCGCTTCACCTCGGGAATCGTCGCGATCTTCGCCTCGAATGCCCGCGCGAGCTCCTCCGTGCGCTCGAGCCCCGCGCCGCGCGGAAACTGGATCTGCACGTCGATGTACGTCCGCTGCGCCCAGAACGACGACCACAGGATGCCCCGGTTCACGTTCCGGTCGAACAGCCACCAGCTTCCTCCGAGGAAGAACAGGCAGGTCACGACAACGAGGAGCGGGTGATCCAGGGCGAAGCCGAGCACGGAGCGGTAGCCGCGGATGTAGGCCGGCCGCCGCCGCGGCCGTGGCTGCGTGGCCGAAGCGGCCGGCGTCCCCGCCCCTGCCGGCAGGAACGCCGGAACCGACGTCCCGCGCCAGCTGGAGAGCCGTCCCGCCATCGTGGGCACGAACGTGAAGGCGACGAACAGGCTCGCGAGGATGGAGAAGCCGACCGCGTACCCCAGGGGCAGGTAGTAGAGGCGAAGCTCACCCTGAAGGAACAGGAAGGGGACGAGGACGATCGCGGTCGTCGCCGTCGCCGCGAGGACCGGGAGCACGACCTGCCGCGCCCCGTCGAGGGCGGCCTGGCGGCGTGGCTTCCCCAGGCGCCCGTGCCGCTCGACGTTCTCCAGCACCACGATCCCGTTGTCCACGATGAGCCCGAACCCCCAGGCGAGCCCGGCCAGCGTCAGCACGTTCAGCGAGAAGCCGCCCAGGTACAGGAGGTTCACGGCGATGAGCACGCTGAAGCCGATCGTGGCGAACACGACGAGCACGGCGCTCAGCGAGCGCAGGAAGAGCATGAGGACGAGGAAGATGACGATGGCCGCCGCGATGGCCCGGAGCCGCAGGTCCGTGAGCTCGGTCCGGATGTCCTTGCTCTGATCCACGTCCAGCTCGAGATGCACCCCCGGTGGCAGGGTGCCGCCGAGCGGCGCCGCAGACGCCTTCACCTCGTCGGCCAGCCGTACCGCGTTCGTCCCCGCCTCCCGGTCGAGGAAGATCGACACCGTCGGCTGCCCGTTGATGCGGAAGTAGCCGCTCGGGTCGGCCGTCTGCTCGCGGACCGTCCCGAGGTCCCGGAGCCGCACCGGCCCGTCGGGCCGCTGCAGGATCACCAGGTCCTCCAGCTCGCGCACCTTCGCGATCCGGGTCCGGATGGAGAGGGCGACCTGACGGCCCTCCATGAGCAGGGAGCCGGGCGCCCGGAGGACGGACAGGTCGTCGATCCGCTGCCGCACGGCCTCCGGCGTCAGACCCAGGGCCTCGAGGCGATCCCGGTCCAGCTCGACGGACACTTCCCGACCCTCGCCACCGTACACGTTCACGCCCGAGATCCCGTCGATGCCCAGGAAGACCGGCTTCACTTCCTCCTCGGCGACCTCGGCCAGGCGGGCGAATGTGTAGGGACCCGCGAGCCGGTAGCTCATGAAGGTCTGGTTCTCCTGCGAGAACTCCTGCGGGGTGTACGGCTCGATCTGCGGCCGCACGCCGTCGGGCAGCTCCTCGCGCAGGGCGGCGAAGCGCTCGCTCAGGTCGAGCTGCGCGAAGTCCATGTGGATCTCGCGATCGAACTCGACGTCGATTTCCGCGACCGAGCCCGTGCCGCGGGCATCGGCCCTGGAGGTGGACGTGATCTTCCGCACGCCGCGCACCTGCTGGGCGGCGGCCTCGAGCGGCGAGGTGACGAAAGCCTCCAGCGCCTCCGGCGACGCCCCGGCCCAGCTCGCCCGCACCGTGAGCCGCGGGTAGTCCACATCCGGGAGCAGCTCGACCGGGATGAGCCGGAAGCTGTAGGCGCCGAGGGCCACGAGAGCCACGTAGATCGACGCCGTGGCCACCGGGCGGCGGATAGACAGGTCGATCATGGTCTCACGCACCTCACGTTCCCAGCCTCCTCGTCGCCTCTCATCGCATCCTCACCCCGCGGCCAGCGGGTCCAGGTCGCCCGGCGCCGGCCCGGCCCGGCGCGCCTCGTCACCACCCTCCGGCGCCCGCACGGGCTCGGCGGGCGCGACCATCAGTGAGTAGACGACCGGTACGACGATGAGGGTCAGGAACGTGGCCGAGATCAGCCCTCCGATGACGGCCACCGCGAGTGGAGCCCGGAGGTCCGCTCCCGCCCCGCGGCCGAGCGCCATCGGCAGGAGGCCGAACACGGTCGTCACGGTCGTCATCAGGATCGGCCGCAGGCGCAGCCGGCCCGCGTCCAGGATCGCCCGGCGCTTCGACGCGTCCTCCGCGCGCCGCTGGTTGATGAAGTCCACCTTGATGATCGCGTCGTTCACCACGATCCCGATCAAGATCACGAGCCCGATCCCGCTCATCGCGTTGATCCCGTCCCGGGCGAGCCACAGGGCCAACAGGGCGCCGATCGCGGCCAGCGGCACGGACACGAGGACGACCAGCGGCTGAACGACGGACTCGAACTCGGCGGCCATGATGAGGAACACGAGGGAGAGGGCGAGCCCGAACGCGAACAGCAGGGATCGGAAGCTGTCGCGCATCTCCTCGTTCTCGCCCCCCACCTCGATCGTCGTGAGCGGCGGAAGCCGAAGATCCAGGAGAGATGCCTCGACCGCCTTCACGGCATCGGCGAGGCCGCCGCTCCGAACGTCGGCCAGGACCTGCACCGTCCGGTTCTGCTGCGTCCGCCGGATCTCCACGGGTCCGTAGCCCTGTCGGACCGTCACGAGCTCGCGAATCGGCACATTCTTCACGGTGAGCGCGAGCACGTCCGAGAGCTGACGTCTCGCCTCGACCGGCAGCCGGACGCGGATGTCGATCTTGTCCGAGAACTCCGTGTACGGACGGCTCGTCTCGGCGCCCCGCAGGAAGCCCTCGATCGCGTCGGCCACCTCGTTCACGGACAGCCCGTGCCGGGCCGCCGCGGCCCGGTTCACGTCGATGCGCAGCTCGGGCTGGGTCTTCTCGAGATCCAGCCGGACGTCGGACACGGCGCCCACGGATGCCATGCGCGCGCTCGCGGACTCCGCGACCGCGATGAGGTCGTCCAGCTCCTCGCCCCGAACCCGCACGGCCAGGTCCGCATCCCCGAGGCCGAGCGCCCGCCCCAGCGAGGTGGCCCGACCTGTCTCGATCGCCACGGCGCGCGGATCCAGGCCGCTCCCCTCGAGCTCCCTCCGGAAACGCTCCACGACGCCGCGCACCTTCGCGCCGTGTTCGAGCCGCACCTCGATCGCGGCGCTGTTCAGGCCCGTGAGCTCGCGCGTTGCGAGCTCGGCCTCGCGGGCCCGCCCCACGCGCGTGAACACGGCCTCGACCCCCTCGGTGCGGCCGAGGATCGCCTCGAGCCGATCCGCCGCCTCCGCCGTCGCCTCGAGCGGGGTCCCCACGGGCAGCTCGAGCTCGACCCGGAACGAGCCCTCATCCACGTCGGGCATGAGCCCGCGCGGCAGCGAGACGCCGATGGCGACCGCGAGGGCGAGCAGGCCGAAGGCGAGCGCCAGGATCGCGCCCCGGTGCTCGAGCGCCCAGTGCAGGGTTCGTTCGTATCGCTCGGCGAACGCCTCGAACCCCCGGTCGAAGCCGCGCAGGATCGGAGCGCTGAGACGGGCCACGAGCCGGCCCGTGGCCCGGAACAGGTCCGAGAACGTGATCTGGACGGATTCGCCCACGAAGCGCAGGGCGCGTGCCAGCGCCGCGCGCGCCTGCCGCGCGAGCCGCAGCGCCCGCCATCGGCCCGCCACGGGAGCCCGGCCCCGCTCGCGTGCCCCGCTGCCCCCCGCGCCCCGACGCCCGAACCGGGCCGTCATCACCGGCAGCAGCGTCAGGGCGACGAGCAAGGAGGCGAGCAGGGAGAACGCCACCGCGAGCGAGAGATCCCCGAACAGGGCGCCGGCGACCCCCTTCACGTACAGCACGGGGCCGAAGACCGCGATCGTCGTGAGCGTGGAGGCCGTGATGGCGCCGGCCACCTCGCGCGCACCGACCGAGGCGGCCGCGGTCGGATCCCGGCCTTCCTCCTGTCGGTGGCGGAAGATGTTCTCGAGGACGACGATAGAGTTGTCCACCAGCATCCCCACACCGAGCGCGAGCCCACCGAGCGACATCACGTTCAGGCTCACGTCGGCCAGGTACAGGAGAGCGAACGCCGCCATGACGGAGATCGGGATCGCGAGCCCGATCGCGACCGGATAGCGCGGATCGCGCAGGAAGAGGAAGAGCACCAGGAAGGCAAGAAAACCGCCGAGCAGGAGCGCCTGCACGACGTTGGCGATCGCGTCGGAGATGAACGTGGCCTGGCTCGACGCGACCTCGATGTGCACCTCGGGAAACTCCTCCCGCAGCTGGCTCAGGACCCCGGCCGCGCGGTCCGCCACCCGCACCGTGTTCGCGCCGGACTCCTTGTAGACGAGAAGGCCGATCGCCGGCTCCCCGTTGAACAGGGCCACCGTCTCGCGCTCGGCCGTCCCCTCGTAGATTCGGGCCACGTCGCGAAGACGCACGACCCCACCGCTCGCGGGGCGGGCCACGACCACGTCCGCCAGGTCCTCGACGGATTGGAACTCGCCCAGCGTACGCAGGCTGTAGCGGAAGCGGCCCCGTCGTATGGAGCCGCCGGGCGCGCTGTAGTTGGCTCTGTCCAGGGCCCGGATCACATCCGGGAGGGCCACGTCGTGCGATGCGAGCCGATCCGCATCCACCTCGACCTGGATCTCGCGGATCGGCCCACCCGTGATCGCCGCGAGCGCGATGCCGTCCAGCTGCTCCAGGCGCCGCTTGAACACGGCATCGGACAGGTCGCGCAGCTCCGACAGATCCGCCCCGGTCACGGCGAGCGTGAGGATCGGATCGTTCGTGGGGTCCGAGGTGAGGATGACGGGGCGCTCGGCGCTCTCGGGCAGGGTCCCGACCATGTTGTCCAGCCGCTCGCGAACGTGGAGCATCGCGAATTCCATGTCCGTGCCCCAGTAGAACTGGAGTCGCACCAGCGACTGTCCCTCGCGCGAGCGCGACGAGACCGAGCGCGCGCCCGGCACCCGGCTCAGCGTCGCCTCGATGGGCTCGGAGATGAAGCGCTCGACCTCGGCCGGTCCCGCGTCCGAGTACGTCGTCCAAACGGAGAGGGTCGGGAACGAGACGTCCGGCAGAAGGTCGATGGGAAGCCGGGCGAAGGAGACGATGCCCAGCACGCCGACGGCCAGGTAGACCATCGCCGTGGCCACGGGCCGACGGATCGAAAGGTCCGGAAGGGCCACGCCGATCGGCCTACATCTCGCCGCCGACCCGCTCCTCCAGGTCGGCCCACGCGCTGAGATAGTCGTATCGTTCCTGGAACAGCGCCTGCTCGGCGCTGTTCAGGCGGTCGATGGCCTGCTGGAGGTTGAAGTACGCGATCGTGCCGAGCCGGTACTGCTCGCGCGCGAGCTCCAGGCGCTCCCTCGCGAGGTCCGCGTTGTCGGCGAGGATCTCGAGCCGCCGCGCCCGCCGCCGGATCTGCGCCACGAGGTCTCGCACGTCCTTCTCGAGCGCGAGCGACTGGCGCGCGCGATCCGACTCCGCCTTACGCAGGGACTGGCTGGCCCGGGCGGTCGAACGCCGGCGGCTGAACCCGTTGAACAGGCTCCACGAGGCGGACAGCGAGAACGTGCGGTTCGTGTTGCTCGGCGAGAACTGGAAGAAGGCGTCGGCCGGCCCGAGCTGCTCCGAGCGGCCGAGCGAGAGGCTGGCGCTCACGGTCGGCAGGTAGGCGGACCGGGCGGTGAACAGCGACGCCGAGGCCGCCGCGGCATCAGCCTCCAGGGCGGCGAGCGTCGGGTTGCCCCGCATGGCGCGCGCCACGAGCGCCTCGACATCGAGCTCCGACGCATCCGGTATGTCCTCCACGTCCGTCAGCGTGACTTCCTCCGGCGAAGCCTCGGTCACATCCACGGCCAGCAGCGTCTGAAGAGCGCGGACCGCCGTCGCGAACGCGTCCCGCGCGTCGAGGACCCGAAGCTCCGCATCGCGCAGGTCGATCTCCGCTCCGAGCAGGTCGCTCCGCGACGCCGCCGCGATGCGGTACCGCTGCTCCGTGACCTCCAGATCCTGCTTGCGGGCCATGAGCTGCCTTTCCGCCACCTCCGTGAGCCGCGTCTGCTTCAGGGCCTCGAAGTAGGCCTTCTTCACGTCGCGGACGACCGTTCGCTCCGCCGCCGTGAGGCGGAGCTCGGCCGCTCCGCGCCGGGCGCCACCACCCCGCACGTCACCGATCTTTCCCAGATTCAGGAGGTCCATCCGGAAGGTGAGCGTCTGCGAAGCGCTCTTCGTCGTGCTCGTGATCGGATTGTCCAGACGCTGCGAGACGCCCTCCGGCGACAGGAAGGTCGTGTTCGTGAAGCGGTTGTCGGACAGGCTGGCGGACGCGCTCGCCGTCGGGAGCAGGGAGCCCCAGTCCGCGAGCCGGGCCGCCCCCGCAGCCGCGGCATCCGCCTCGGCGGAGGCGAGGGAGGGGTTCCGCGACAGCGCCGTCCGCAGGGCATCCTCGAGCCCCAGCCGTTGCTGGGCCACCGCGGGCGGCGCGAGGCCGAGGAGGAGCCCGGACGCGAGGGCTCCGATCGTCCTCCCGTTCGGGCCGGCCATCACGGAGCCTCCGCTCCTCCCGCCTCCGGGAGCCGAACCTGCACGCGCGCGTCGTGCGTGAGCGTCGTGTGACCGCCCACGAGCACGATCTCCCCTTCGGCCACCATGTCCGTGTCGTCCGAGGGGACGATCTCCACGAAATCCTCGTTCTCCAGACCCGTCGTGACGTATCGCCATTTCGCGCGGCCTCGCGCCGAGCCCTCCGAGTCCGGCGCGAAGACGAAGACGACGTCTCGACGGCTCCGCTCGACGATCGCCTCCTTCGGAACCGAGATCCGGTCCTCGTACAGGCGACCTGCGATGCGAACGTTGGCGTGCATGCCGGGGAGGATGCGCGCACCCGGGTTCGCGAGCCGAACCGTCACGCGCCCGATGTGGCTCTCGGGGTTCACGACCGGGTTCATGGTGACGACGCGGCCCGTCAGCTCCTCGTCCGGAAAGGCCGTGAACCGGACGGACGCCTCCCGCCCCACCTCCAGCGCCGCGAGCTCGCTCTCGAGGACCTGCACGTCCACGTCCACGCTCGACACGTCCACCACGGTCGCGACGGAATCGCCGGCCCGCACCCGGGAGCCCACGTCCACGGCCAGGTTCGCGACGCGCCCGGCGTACGGCGCACGGAACTCGGTCTTCGAAAGGTCGTGCTTCGCCTTCTCCAGCCGGGCCTCGGCGCCCGTGACCCCGCTTCGAATGCGGGCCTGGCGCTGGCGCTCCGCGCGCAGGGCGGCGTCCTGGATCCGGTCGTCCCCCAGGGTCAACTCCTGGAGGTCCGCCTGGGCTTTCTCGAGATCGCCTTCGGCCTGACGGACGTCCAACTCGTAGACGGCCGGGTCGATGCGGGCGATGAGATCTCCCTTTCGGACGAAGTCGCCCTCCCGAACCGGCACTTCCGTGATCGGACCCGAGACCTCCGCCGCGAGCGGCGCCGTGCGGAGCGCCGCGGCCTGGCCTTCCGCCGCGACCCAGATGACGAACGTGCCGCGCCGGACCGAGGCCCCTTCCACCGGAACGGCGACGCCCGTCGCGAACGCGGAGGTTGCGGCCGTCGCCTGGGCCGCCGCGCGCGCGGAGTCGACGGTCGCCCCTTCCGACTCCTCCCCGTCGCCGGCCTGCGCGTCACGCAGCTTGAGCAGGACGCCTCCGAGGAGCAGGCTCACGAGGACGATGACGACGAGCGTGACGATGTACCGAGACTTCATGGCGTCTCTGCTCCCTTCCCCTCGGGGTCGATGCGCCGTCCACCGCCTGGAGCCCGCACGGTTAGACCCGGCACCCGGCTGAAACGTTGCCCACCGCGCCGGGCTATCCGGCCGGAAGGAGGTAGAAGGCGAGGCCGAGGATCGCGTACACGGCCAGGAGCTGGACGCCTTCCATCCAGTGCGTCTCCCCGTCCTGCGTGATGAGCGCCATGATCCCGACCGAGAGGGCGACGGCCACGACCTCGAGCGTCGTGAACCTCAGGTCCATCGGCACGGGACCCAGCACGTAGCTCAGGAGGACGAGCACGGGCGCCACGAACAGCGCGATCTGGATCGACGACCCGACGGCGATGTGCACGGAAAGGTCCATCTTGTTCCGCATTGCCATGAGCACGGCCGTCGAGTGCTCGGCCGCATTCCCGACGATCGCGACCAGGATGACCCCGACGAACACCGGACTCATCCCGAGCGCCGAGGCCGCCTCTCCCAGCGTCTCGACCATGAGCTCGCTCATGACGCCGACGGCCGCGGCCGAGGCGAGGAGCAGCCCCAGAGGGCGCAGGGCCGAGCCCCGCCCCCCGGACGATCCCGTCTCCCGGGCGCCGCCCCCCGCGGACCCACCACCATACAGGTGCGGATGCGTGCGAAGGGTGAACACGAGGCTGAGTCCATACGTGAGGATGAGGACGACCGCGATGTCCAGGCTGAGTCCGCGCTCCAGACCGGCGCGGCCGGGGCCGGCGACGAGGTGGAAGATCGCCGGGATCACGAGGGCGATCGCGCTCAGCACGAGGAGCGTGCCACCGAGGCCCGCCGCGGTCCGGTTGAATCGCTGGACGGAGTGCTTCGCGCCTCCGAGGAGGGCGCTGAGCCCGAACACGAGGAGGACGTTGCCGATGATCGATCCCGTGAGGGAGGCCTTCACCACGTCCACCAGACCCGCCCTGAGGGCAAGGATCGCGATGATGAGCTCCGCCGCGTTCCCGAAGGTCGCGTTCAGCAAGCCGCCGAGCCCCGCGCCGAGGCGCTCCGCGAGGCGCTCCGTGGCCCGCCCCATCAGGCCCGCCAGCGGGATGATCGCAAGAGCGGACGTGAGGAAGACGTCGGTCCCGTGCCGGCCGAACCCGTAGCGCAGCACGAAGGCGATGGGAGCGAGCACCAGGAGCGGGAGAAGGGCGTTCTCCGCGCGAAGGAATCGCTTCACGGCCACCTCCCGTCGTTTGCGTCCGGGCTGGCGCGGCCCGTGAGAGGCGCCGTCCGGATTCGAACCGGAGTAGGGGGCTTTGCAGGCCCCTGCCTAGCCGCTCGGCCACGGCGCCGCGGCGCCGGCGACCCTTCCGCGCCCCTCCGCCCGATCCGGGCGGCGGGGCCTCCAGAGTGGGCCGACGCGCGCGAAAAAGGGTAACGACTCCGCCTCCCCCCGGAAAGAGGTTCGGACGCGTCAGAGCGGGAGATCCGGGCCTTCCGACGCCCTCGCTCCGCGCGACGGGCGCGCCGCGGCCCGTTCTTGTGCCCTGGCTCGCCCTCACTCTATACTCTCCCGCGCCTCGCACGGATCCGCTCGCGGCGGAGACTCGAAACGGAGGATTGCCCTTGCCCGTTCCCCGGTCGTTTGTCCTCCGCGGCCTCGCCGCCCCGTCGCTCCTTGCGGTCGTCCTCCTCTCGCCTCGGGGCCTCCACGCCCAGACCCGGGACGCCACTCTCCCGCGGGCCGGCACGGTGCGAATCGAGATCTCGCCCTCGTTCGAGACCTGGAGCGAACAGTTCGCGCTCGGGAGCCCGATCCCGGGCGTCGGGGACGGCGACCGGGAGCCGCTGTTCGCCGACTTCGACGGACCGCTGGCCGGCCGCCTGTTTCCCGGCGTCGGCGCCCTTCTCGCCGACCTCAACGCCGACGCCCCGGCGCTGGGCTTCGCGCCGCTGACCGCGGCCGACGCGTCGCTGGGCGATCTCCGCTTCGGCGACATGACCGTGGACGTGACCCGCATCCCGCTCGGCATCGAGGTCGGGCTGCACGACCGCCTGGCCATCGAGACCCTCGTCCCGATCGTCCGCTCCGATGTCGCCACGTCGTTCCAGTTCGATCCGAGCACGGCGTCCCTGGCCCCCCTGGATCTGGCGCTGGACACGGTGACGCTGTTCCCCGCCCTCGCGACGGCCCTGGCCCAGCTGCAGGCCCTCGTGGACGGCGGCACCCTGACCCCTGCCCAGCGCGCGACGGCGACGACCCTGCTGTCCGACGCGGCGGCCTTCGACGCCGCACTCCGACGGCGAGCCGCGGCCGGCGGCTTTCTGCCGCTCTCCGGGACGCCCGCGGGAGGCGCGATCCAGACCCGCTACGGCACCCTCACGAGCGGCTTCACCGGGTTCGGGCTCACCCTTCCGGCGCTCGGCCTCGCCTCCGCGGCCACGGCGGCCCAGCTGGATCGAATCCTCACGGGAACTCCCGTCGGCGGTGAGCGGCTCGAGGGCACCGTTCGCGGCTGGAGCGTCGGAGAGATCGAGGTCGGCGCCCGGCTCGGACTCCTCGATACCTTCGCGGGTGAGCCGACCCTCGGGCCGCCCGCCGCTCCGTCGCCTCCCGACTCGAGCCACACCGCGGAGGAGGCTCCGGCGGCCCCCCGGATGAACCCGTCGGCCGCGGGCCCGCCCGCCGATCACGCCACCCGTCTGCTCCGGCTCCGGACCTCCGTCGGGGCCAAGGTCCGCTTCACGCTCTCGGATCCGGATCGGACTCCGTTTCTCGACCCGCGGAACTTCGTCGGCCAGCCTATCGGGGACGGGCAGACAGACATCGAGCTCGCCCTCTACCAGGACATGGCCGTCGGCTCGCGCTTCCTCCTCGTCGCGGCGGGGCGGTACGGTATCCAGCGCGCGGACCGGCTCACGATGCGAATCCACCCGCCGTCTCAGCCCATCGGCCTCGCCTCGCAGGAGGTCGCCGTGGACCGGGACCTCGGGGATTACTTCGCGCTGCGCGTCGCGCCACGGCTCCGGCTCAACGAATTCGTCGCCTTCGGGGCTGAGTACTCCTACTGGAACAAGAAGAGCGACGCGTTCACCGTCGCCGGGACCGGCGGACCGTCGAGCGCGGCCCCGCTGCGGGCCGAGACGCACGAGCGCCGCCATCGCCTCGGCGTCGGGGTGTACTACCGGACGGCGCGATCCGACTCCCGCGCCCCCCTGGAGCTGGCCTTCGTGTTCCAGACGGCGGTCGCCGGCTCCGGCGGGCAGACGCCGGCCTCTCAGCTCATCTCGGCGAGTCTGCGGTTTCCCATCCATCTCTTCTGAGATGCCGCTCGGGGCCGGAATCTTACATGCCGGCGCCGTCTGGCCGGGGGCGTTCCTCGGCCGGGGGCGGACGGCTTCCGGAGCGAGCCTCGGGCGGCCGGCGAGAGTGCAGCCCCGACCGCCATGCGCGTCAGCAGGAGATCCGACCCCGACCCGGACGCAGGGAGACGCCCGCCAGCTCGTCGGAGGAAGACCGTCCGTCCCGGACGCCGCCGGGATCCCCGGTCCTCAGCCGGTCGCGGCACCCCCCCCGGCAAGCATCTCCTGCGCGTGCCGGCGCGACACCTCGCTGCCCGGATCGCCGCCGAGCATACGGGCGACTTCCTCGACCCGCGCGGCCGCGTCCAGGCGAGCGACCGTGGCCACGGCCCGCCCGTCGCTCTCCGTCTTGTCCACCCGCCAGTGGGCGTCCGCGCGGGAGGCGATCTGCGGCAGGTGCGTGACGACAAATACCTGGTGGCGGGCGGCGACCCGCACGAGTCGCTCGGCGACGCGGTGGGCCACGCGCCCGCCGACGCCCGAGTCGATCTCGTCGAACACGAGGCACGGGACCCGGTCCACGTCCGCGAGGACCGTCTTCAACGCGAGCATCACCCGGCTCAGCTCTCCGCCCGAGGCGACGCGGGCGAGCGGGCCCGGCTCGAACCCCGGGTTCAGGGCGACCCGGAACTCGATCCGCTCCGCTCCCGTGGCGGACGGCTCGGCGAGGGGATCCATCGAGACGGCCAGGCGACCCGCTTCCATCCCGAGCTCCGGCAGGATCCGCCCGACCTCGGCCTCGAGCCTTCGTGCCGCCTCCGTCCGCGCCTCCGTGAGCCGGCCCGCCAGCTCGGAGAGCCGCTGGCCCGCCTCCTCCTCCTCGCGCTCCAGCTCCCGGATCCGCAGGTCGGATCCCTCGAGCTCGTCGAGCTCGGTGCGCGCCGCCGCGCCGGCCGCGAGGACCTCCTGGATGGACGCCCCGTATTTCCGCTTCAGCCGGTAGATCTCGTCGAGCCGCGCGCGCAGCCCGGCGAGCCGAGCCGGATCGTGCTCGACGGAGCGGCTGTAGTCGCCGAGGCGGCGGCCCAGCTCCTCCAGTGCGTGCAGGGCCGACTCGTAGAGCTCCGACAGCGGCTCCGTGTCCGGATCGATGCGGGCCAGGTCCGTGAGGCCCCGATGCAGGCCGCCGAGCGTCTCGGTGAGGGAGGCCTCGCCCGCGTACACGGCCTCGTGGAGCGATCCGGAGAGGCCGAGCAGCTCCTCGGAGTGCTCCAGGCGCCGCGCTTCCGAGGCCCCTTCCTCGTCTTCGCCCGGCCGGAGGGCGGCCCGCTCGATCTCGTCGGCCTTGAACCGCAGGTAGTCGGCCCGCTCGCGGGCCTCCGCGACCCGGCGGCGAATCTCGTCCACCGCCGCGCGGGCCGCCGTCAGCGCCGCGTGCGCCCCGGCCACCTCCCGGGCGAGCCCGTCCGCGCCCGCGAACGCATCCAGGATCGCCTGCTGTCCGTTCCGGTGGAGGAGGGTCTGGACCTCATGCTGTCCGTGCAGGTCCACGAGGGCGTCGGACACGGATCGGAGCAGGGCGGCCGTGGCCGGTGACCCGTTGATCCAGACCCGGTTCCTGCCTTCCCGCTGGATCTCGCGGCGCAGGAGCAGCCAGCCGTCCTCGACATCGACGCCGGCGTCGCGGCACCGCTCCGCCGCTCGGCCGTCTCCATCCAGGTCGAAGCGGCCCTCCACGACGGTTCGCGCCTCGCCGCTGCGCACGACGTCCGAGGAGGCGCGCTCTCCCAGGAGCAGGGACAGGGCGCCCACGATGATGGACTTTCCCGCCCCCGTCTCGCCCGTGAGCACGTTCAGGCCGGGACCGAGCTCGAGGTGGAGCTCGTCGATGACGGCGAAGCCTCGGATCCTGAGCTCCCGCAGCATCACGGTCTCGGCGGGCGGACATCGCCCCAGCGAAGCTTCTGGCGCAGGACCGCGAAGAAGTTCTGGTCCGGCATCCGGATGAGCCGCACGGGGTCCGGCGAGCGTGCGACCCGAACCCGGTCTCCAGCGCTCAGGTGGGTCCCGACCTGCCCGTCCACCGTCACCAGGGTTTCCTCGGTTCGGGTGAGCAGCTCCACCGTGATCGCCGAGGAAGCGGACACGACGACGGGCCGCACCGCGAGCGTGTGCGGCGAGATCGGCGTCGCCACGATCGCGTCCAGGGACGGGACGAGGATGGGCCCTCCGGCCGAAAGGCTGTAGGCCGTCGATCCGGTCGCGGTCGACAGGACGATCCCGTCTGCGCTGTACTGGCCGATCTCCTCGTCGTCCACCCACACCCGAAGCGTGATGAGCCGGGCGAATCCGGTCTTGTGGACGACGGCGTCGTTCAGAGCGTAGTAGGGGCCCGGCGTGTCCTGGACGTCCCCGGTGGAATGGCGACGCGCCGCTTCCTCCCGGCCTTCCTCGACGGCTGGCGTCCGACGCACCACGACCTCCAGCGCGAGACGTCGCTCCTCCGTGTAGTCACCGGACACGAGCCGGCCCAGCGCCTCTTCCAGTCGCTCGACCGGAACGGCCGTCATGAAACCCAGGTGCCCGAGGTTGCACCCGATGACGGGAAACCCGCGCTGGCCCGCGATGCGCGCCCCCCGCAGCAGCGTGCCGTCCCCGCCCAGGGTGAGAAGGATGTCGATCCCGTCGAGCTCCGAGCCGAGGCCGTCCGAATCCGAATCGCCGGAGAGGCCGGGCCGCACGTCCTCGGCCACGACGACATCTACGCCGAGCGTGTCCGCGGCCCGCCCGAGGAGTGCCAGCACCTCCTCCAGGGCCGCGTACCCGGGATTCGCCAGGACGCCGAGCCGCACGCCTCTACCTCCTTCGCTCGATCACGTAGCCCACGATCTCGCGGAGCCCCCCTCCGTCCCCGAGACGGTCCAGCTCGGCGAGGGCCGCTTCCGCGAGGGCGCGGCTCGATCGCTCGGCCTCCTCCATGCCGAGAACGGCCGGATACGTCGCCTTTCCCAGCTCGACGTCGCGACCGCTCTCCTTCCCGATCTCCCGGGCGGAGCCCTTCATGTCCAGAATATCGTCCACGGCTTGAAAGGCCAGCCCGAGCCGGCGCCCGAAGCGCGCCAGCCCGTCGACGGTCCGCTCCTCCGCGCCGGCGGCCATGGCCCCCATCACGACGGACGCGGCGATGAGCTCGGCCGTCTTGCCCGCGTGGATCCGCTCCAGCTCGTCTCGCGTCACCGGCCGGCCCTCGGCGCGCAGATCCAGCAGCTGCCCCCCCACCATCCCGCCGGCCCCGGCGGCTTCCGCCAGCGTCCGGACCAGGCGCCGCGCCGTCTCCTCGACCAGCACCATGTCGCGCGCCGCGAGCCAGATCGTGCGGACGGCCAGCGGCATGAGAGCGGCCCCGGCGAGCACCGCCGTGCGCACTCCGTAGCGGACGTGCGCCGTCGGTCGGCCGCGCCGCAGCACGTCATCGTCCATGCACGGAAGGTCATCGTGGATGAGCGAGTAGGCGTGGACGAGCTCCACGCTGCACGCGAGCGTCGAGGCGGCGGGCCGGGTCCCGCCACACGCCCGGTAGGCGGACAGCAGAAGCAGGGGACGGATTCGCTTCCCCGGACCCAGGACGGCGTAGCGGATAGGATCCGAGACCGACGCGGGAAGATGGGCCAGCTCGCGCGCCAGGAGCGTGTCCAGGCGGTCTTCGATCTCCGCACGCAGGGCCGCCACGGACGGTCGCTCGTCCCCGGCGCGCGCCGCCCCCGCCGTCACCTAGTCACCGCCGTCGGCGTCGGGCTCCGGGGCCTCGAAGCCCACGGCGTCGAGCTCGCCCGCCGCATCCTCGATGAGCTCCTCCACGCGGCCCCGCGCGTCCTCGAGCCGCCGGGTCGCGGCCCGCAGGTTGCCAACGCCCGTCTCGAACAGACGCAGGGCCTCGTCCAGCGTCATCTCGTCGCGCCCCAGGGCCTCCACGACCCGCTCGAGCTCGGCGAGCGCGCTCTCAAAATCCTCCGCCGCGTTCCCGGTCACTCCGCCTCCTCGAGCCTCTTGGTCCTCTCCGTCCGACATTCCACGAGCCCGTCCACGACCCGCAGGTCGAATCGGACACCCTTCTCGAATGCCTCCAGCCCGCGCAGGACCCGCCCCGAGCCGTCCAGCGGCACCGCGTAGCCGCGCCGCAGGGTTCCGAGCGGGCTCAGCGCTTCGAGTCGCCCCCCCAGCTGCCCGAGCCGGGCCGCCAGGTCCTTGAGCCGACGCTCCATCTCGCGGTCCAGTGCGCGGCGGGCGTCCCGCGCGCGCCGCTCTCCCCGCTCGATCCGGCCCCGAAGCCCGGCCACGAGCCCGCCCGCGAGGGCCCCGAGCCGGCTGCGCAGGGCCACACCGTCCGGCACGACGAGCTCCGCCGCCGCGGACGGCGTGGGGGCCCGACGGTCCGCGACGAGGTCCGCGATCGTCACATCCACCTCGTGCCCCACGGCGGAGACCGTCGGGATCGGACAGGCCGCGATCGCGCGCGCCACGGCCTCCTCGTTGAACGCCCACAGGTCCTCCACCGAGCCGCCTCCGCGCGTGAGCACGATGACCTCGCTCGTGCCTTCCCGGATGAGGCGGCCCAGCGTCGCCACGATCTCCGCCGCCGCGCCGTCACCCTGGACGCGGCAGTCGGCGACAAGGATCCGGGTCCATGGCGCGCGTCGGCGAACGACGGCGAGGACGTCGCGCAGGGCGGCGCCCGAGCGCGACGTGACGACGCCGACCGTCTCCGGCACGCGAGGCAAGGCTCGCTTGCGCTCCGGGTCCAGGAGTCCCTCGGCCGCCAAGCGCGCCCGGAGGCGCTCGAAGGCGAGCCTCCACAGCCCTTCGCCGCGCGCTTCCAGTTTCCGGACGAGCAGCTGGTACGTCCCGCGCGCCTCGTACAGGGAGACCTGCCCGTACCCGCAGATCTCCATCCCCTCCTCGGGATCGGCCGGAAGCCGCTCCGCATCGCTGCGCCACATCACGCAGGAGATCTGCGCCGTCTCGTCGCGAAGCGTGAAGTATCGGTGGCCGGAGGCCGCCCTCGTCCAGTTCGCCACCTCTCCCCCGACCCACAGAGGCCGGAAGCTCTGCTCCAGGGTCGCGCGAGCCGCGGCGTTCAGGCCGGAGACCGGGACCGCCGTCTCGGGAGAGTCGCCGGGCCGGGCCGGGGTGGGCGCGGCCGGCGCCCGTGCGGCCGCGCCATCCGGTGGGCCTGCCTCGGCCGAAGGACCCGCCGTCTGCGCGCGCCCGCCGAAAAGTGAGATCTGCCCGTCGGAGGTCACCCGCTCAGATCCCGGCGGAGACCGGCGCGCCGAGACGCCGCGCGGCGGCCACCGTGTTCCTGAGCAGCATCGCGATCGTCATCGGCCCGACTCCCCCCGGCACGGGCGTGATCCAGGCGGCCTTCTCCCTCACCTCCTCGAACGCGACGTCCCCCACGAGACGGTAGCCCTTCCCGCTGTCCGGGGCCTCGACCCGGTTCACGCCCACGTCGATGACGACCGCCCCATCCGCCACCATGTCCGCGGTCACCGCCTCCGGGCGTCCGACCGCGACGATGAGGATGTCGGCGGACCGCGTGATCGCCGCCAGGTCGGCGGACCGGCTGTGCGCGATCGTGACCGTCGCGTTCGCCCCTGGCTCCTTCTGCGACAGGATCGTGGCCATCGGACGACCGACGATGTTCGAGCGCCCGACGATGACCGCGTGCCGTCCCGCGGGATCCACCTCGATCCGTCGCAGCATCTCCTGGATCCCGGCCGGAGTCGCGGGCCGAAACGCCTCCGGGTCGCCGCTCGTCATCCGACCCACGTTCACGGGATGGAAGCCGTCCACGTCCTTCTCGGGGCGGATGCGCTCCATGACCGCGGCCGCGTTCGCCTGGTCCGGGAGCGGGAGCTGGACGAGGATGCCGTGGACGGCGGGGTCGGCGTTCAGTCCGTCCAGCCGGCTCAGGATCTCCTCCACCGTCGTCTCCGCCGGAAGGCGTACGTCGCGGGCCGCGATCCCGGCCGCTTCGCAGGCGCGCGTCTTCATCCCCACGTAGACGTGGGAGGCCGGATCTTCGCCCACGAGCATCACGGCGAGGCCCGGCTCCACGCCGCGCTCCCTGAGCTCCGCGACTTCCTGCGCCACTTCCTCGCGCACCGCGTGCGCGATCGCCTTCCCATCGATGAGCCTGGCCGTCATCGCATCCTCATAGCTGTGGGTTCCTCACCCCCGCCGGAGGCCCGTGGCCTCAACGGGCGAAGTTCACGGCCCGCGTCTCGCGGACGACGACGACCTTGATCTGCCCCGGATACTGGAGCTCCTCCTCGATCCGGCGCGCCGTCTTCTCGCCGAGCTCGTCCATCTCCTCGTCCGTGATCCGGTCCGGCATGACCATGATCCGGATCTCGCGCCCCGCCTGGATCGCGTAGACCTTCGCGACGCCCGAATAGGAGGACGCGATCTCTTCCAGCTTCTCGAGCCTCTTCACGTACAGCTCGAACGACTCGCGCCGCGCACCGGGACGGGCCCCCGAGATCGCATCGGCCGCCGTGACGAGAAACGTCTCCGGAAATCTCGCCGGCTCATCGCCGTGATGCGCCTTGATCGCGTTCAGGACCGGATCGGGCTCCTCGCAGCGCTTGCACAGCTCGAACCCGATGTCGACGTGGCTTCCCTCCTGAACGTGCGTGAGACCCTTTCCGATGTCGTGCAGGAGGCCCATCCGCTTGCACAGCTCCGCGTCGAGGCCCAGCTCGGAGGCCATGTTCGCGGCCAGGAGCGCGACCTCCCGGGAGTGCTGGAGCTGGTTCTGACCGTAGCTCGTCCGGAACTTCAGGTTGCCGAGCGTATCGACGATCTGCGGGTGGAGCCCGTGGATCCCGAGCTCGTACAGCACCTCCTCCGCCGCCTCGCGCATCTCGGTCTTCACCTCGCCCCCCGCCTTCTGGACCACCTCCTCGATGCGGCCCGGATGGATCCGGCCGTCGGCGACGAGGCGCTCCATCGCGATGCGGGCCACCTCCCGCCGAATCGGATCGAAGCTGGAGAGGATGACGGCCTCCGGGGTGTCATCGACGACGACGTCGACGCCGGTCGCCGCCTCGAAGGCGCGGATGTTCCGGCCCTCACGTCCGATGATCCGGCCCTTCATGTCGTCGCTGGGCAGGGGAACGACCGAGACCGTGATGTCGGAGGCGTGGTCGACCGCGAGGCGCTGTACGGCCATCGCGATGATCCGGCGGGCCTCGCGCTCCGCCTCGCGGCGGCTTCGCTCGCGGATCTCCCGCACGCTCTGGGAAGCCCGGGCCTTCGCCTCGTCCTCGATGCGCGAGATGAGCTCGCGCCGGGCCTCATCCGCGGAAAGTCCCGCGATCGCTTCCAGACGTCGGGTCAGGTCCTCGCGCGTCCGGGCGAGTTCCGCCTCGGCCGTGCGTCCCGCATCCTCGCGAGCCTCGAGAGTCTTCTCCCGCGCCGCGAGGTTCCCCTCTCGCTCCTCGAGCATCCCGAGCTTGCGCTCGAGCATCTCCTCCCGCTCGACGAGCTTCTTCTCGCCGCGCTCGATCTCGGTCCGCCGCGACTCGCTCTCGGCTTCCCACTCCGCCTTGAGCCGGAAGCCTTCCTCCTTGCCCGCGAGCTCCGCGGCACGCTTCAGCGTGGCCGCTTCCTTGCGGGCCACATCCAGGATCTCCGCCGCCTGGTCCTGCGCTCCCGCGCGGCGCGCCTTCTCGCGGCCCTTCTCCAGCCACAGGCCCGCCGCGAAGCCGATCGCGAGGGCGGCCAGCACGGCGACTATCCAGATCGGGTTCATGACAACGCTCCGGCACGATCTATCGGGATCCGTCGGTCGCGCGCCGCCGGAACGGAACGGTCCGGACCTCCGGAGACAAAAAAACCGGCTGGACCACCGTCCGCCGGCCTCTGCACGAAGGCATCGTCGCGGGCCTGCCGCGTGCCCCGGTGCGATCTATGCTCTACGAAAGCGAATGGTCCTTCGCCTCAGCCGACGAATCGCGCATGGGCCAAAGTGTCCTGCGGCTCGCCGCTCCGCAAGCGGAGCGGCCCGCCGCCTAGCCGAGGACTTCCTCCACCCGCGCGCGCAGGTTCGCGAGCCGCTCCGCGACCTCGGACGTGCGGCGCTCCGACTCGCGACGGCAGCGAAACAGAGCGTCCGTGATTCCCATGGCCGCGAGGATGGCCGCCTTGTGCAACTCCGCCACGTGTCCTCCCACGTGGGCTTCCTGGATCGCCTCGTCCACGTGCTGGGCGCAGCGGAGCGTGTACTCTTCGCCCATCTCCGACCGGATCGCGTACTCGTCACCGAAGATCGTGACCCGGACCGTGCTCTTCGCGTCGTCCGTCATCCCGCCGCTCCTCCGGACGTCTCGTCCTCCATGACGATGAGTCGGCTGCGGATTCGCTCCGCCCTGTCGCGTCCCGCCTCGATGACCTGCCGCAGGCGCGTGTTCTCTTCCGTCAGCTCCCGCAGCCGTGCCTCGAGAGCCGCGGGATCGAGCTTCGACACCCGGGATTCCACGAGGAGCCGGCGCAGCTTCCCGTGCTCCACCTCGGCCTCGTCGGCCCGGCGCCTCGCCGCCTCGAGCTCGGCCAGCAGGTGGCCGACGACCGCCTCGAGGGCCGTGAGCTCCCGCTCGACGACGTCCGCGTCAGGAGGATCGGATTCTGGCTTCAAGTCGTCCCTCCAGTGCGCTGGTGATCGCCGCCATCTCCGCCTCCACGTCCTCGTCCGTGAGCGTTCGGTCCGGCGCCCGAAACACGAGACGCCAGGCGAGACTTCGCCGATCCTCCCCGATCGACTCCCCCTCATACAGATCGAACAGCGACACAGATTCCAGCCGGTCGGATGCCGCCTCCCGGATCACCGCCTCCACGTCGGCCCCGGCGACCCCCGGAGGCACGGTGAGCGCGAGGTCCCGGGGCACGGCCGGATGCGTCGGCAGGGGCCGATAGCTCCGCTCCGTCTCCAGGGCCACGGACTCGAGGCGGAACTCGAGGGCCCACACCGGCGCGCTCCACGGCGGCGCGTCGAGCGCCGCGGCGGCCACGCCGCCTCCGATCCCCGCCGTCCCGCCTTCTCCCACGATGCGGAAAGTGTCCTCGCCGAGCCAGTCTCGGGCGCCGAGTGGCAGCGCGGCCGTCTCGTCATCCGCGTCCGCATCGCTGCCGACCTCACCCAGACCGAGCTCCCGCGCGAGGCCCTCGGCGATCCCCTTCAGATCCCACACATCCAGGTCGCTGCCCTCTCCCGACCAGTGCTCGGGCGTCCGCCGGCCCGTGAGGACGACCCCGACCCGGATCTCTTCCGCGAAGGGAACGTCCACTTCGCCCCCGCCGGCCGGCTCGGGGCGACGGCCGAACACGGACCCGATCTCGAACAGCCGCACATCCCGACGCGAGCGCGTGAAGTTGTGCTCCAGCCGCTTCAGGAGCACGGGCGTGAGATCGGTGCGGAGAAAGCCCTCCTCCGACGACAGGGGACGCAGAAGCGGCACCGGGCTCCCGGACGTCAGCTCTTCGGCCACGAAGCTCGCGCTCCGCGCCTCGAGGAAGCCCCGGGCCACGAGCGCGCGGCGCACCCGCTCGGCCCGGCCCCAGGCCGGATCGTCGGGCACCGTGCTCGGCCGAAAGCTCCGGAGCTCGTCGGGAAACGCGTCGTACCCGTACCGGCGCGCCACTTCCTCGACCAGATCGATCTCCCGCGCGATGTCCACGCGCCAGCCCGGCACGCTCACCCGGAGCGTCTCCGAGCCGGCCGCCTCGCCTGCGCCGGGCTCCTCGTCGGCCGGCTCGAGCCGCAGGCCGAGCGGCACGAGCAGGCCGGCGATCTGCTCGCCCGAGAGCCGGAGACCCAGCACCTGCCGCACGCGCCGGGTCCTCAGCACGACCTCGCGGGTCGCCGGGGGGCGGTCGCCGACCCGAACGGCGCTCGCCTCGGCGGTCCCTCCCGCCGTGGCCACGATGAGATCGACGCACCGGGCCAGGGCGGCTTCGAGACCCGTCTCGTCGATCCCGCGCTCGAAGCGATACGAGGCATCGGTGGCGAGGCCGGCCGCCCGGGCCGTGCTCCGCGTGTGCAGCGGGTCGAAGGCCGCGCACTCGATGAGGATGTCGGTCGTTGCGCCACCGACCTCGCTGTCAGCCCCCCCCATCACGCCGGCGAGCGCGACCGGACGCTCGCTGTCCGCGATGACGGTCTCGATCCCGCTCAGCGCGTGCTCGGCTCCGTCCAGCGTCGTGATGGGCTCATCGCGAGCCGCCCGGACGAGGATCTCCGACCCCTCGATCTTCGAGAGGTCGAAGGCGTGGAGAGGCTGGTTCAGCTCCAGAAGAACGTAGTTCGTCGAGTCCACCACGTTGTTGATCGGCCGGGCGCCGGCGGCGCGCAGCCGGGACGCCAGCCACTCTGGCGAGGGGCCCACCGTCACGCCGCGCACGATGGCCGCCAGGTAGCGACGGCATCGGTCAGGCGACTGGATCTCGATCCTCACGCCGGCCGCCTCGGCCTCCAGGTCTCCATCCACCCACTCCGGCTCCCAGCCGGGGCCGCCCACATCGGGGAGCCGGATCCCGCCTTCGCCCGTGGGCGACAGCTCGCGCGCCACGCCCACGTGGCACGCCAGGTCGATGCGGTTGGGCGAGAGCTCGAGCTCGAGCCGGGCGTCCGGGAGACCGAGGGCCTCGGCCACGGGCTGCCCGGGTCGGTGGCCGTCGCCCAGCCGCAGGATGCCGGCGGCGTCGCGCCCGAGGCCGAGCTCCCGCTCCGAACAGAGCATCCCGTGGCTCGTCTCGCCGCGGATCTCGCGGCTTTCGATCCGGAAGCCGCCGGGCAGCGTGGCGCCCGGCCGGACGTACGGATACAGTGCTCCTTCGACCACATTCGGAGCCCCGCACACGACCGCGACCTGCGCCTCCGAGCCGTCGTCGACTGCGCACAGGGTCAGGCGGTCCGCGTTCGGGTGCTTCACGGCGGATACGACGCGGCCCACGACCACGTCGTCCAGGCCGGCCCCCACGTCCTCGACGGATTCGACGGGGACGGCGCGCATGCTGAGTCGGGCGGCGAGCTCCTCGGCCGTCCCTTCGATGTCCGGCGCCAGGGCGCGCAGCCAGTTCACCGAGACCTTCATGGCCCCGCGAACTGCTCGAGAAAGCCCACGTCCCCCTCGTAGAGGAGACGGATGTCCGGGATGCGATAGCGCAGCATCGCGATCCGGGCCGGTCCCATGCCGAACGCGTACCCGGTGACCTTCTCGGGATCATAGCCCACCGCCTCGAACACCGCCGGGTGGACCATTCCGCTGCCCATGATCTCGATCCAGCCGGTCCCCTTGCACGGCGCGCAGCTCCCGCCTGCGCCGTCACAGATGTGGCAGGTCACGTCCACCTCCGCCGACGGCTCCGTGAACGGGAAGTAGGAGGGACGGAAGCGCGCGCGGGTGGACAGCCCGAAGAAGCGCCTCACGAAATACTCGATCGAGGCCCGGAACTCGACGAAGTCGATCCCTTCGTCCACGGCCAGGCCCTCGATCTGCTCGAAGGCGGGAGCGTGCGACGCGTCGAACGGATCGCGGCGAAACGCCATCCCCGGCGCCAGGATGCGGACGGGCGGCGGGTGCCGCTCCATCGTCCGGGCCTGCACCGGAGACGTGTGCGTTCGGAGGAGGACCCCGTCGGCCAGGTAGAACGTGTCGTGCATATCCGCGGCCGGGTGGTCGAGCGGGATGTTCAGGGCCGTGAAGTTGTACCACTCGGTCTCGATCTCGGGGCCCGCGGCACGCGTGAATCCCAGCTCGCGGAAGATGTCGCAGATCTCGTCGATGACCGTGGTCACGGGGTGGACGCCACCGGTCCACGTTCTCCTGCCCGGCAGGGTGAGATCGGCGGCGGATCGACCCTGCGAGCGGGCTTTCCCTTCACCGCCCTCCAGCGCCGCCGTCCGGGCCGCAAGCGCCTCCTGCAGGAGCTTCTTCGCCCGGTTCCCCGCCTGTCCCGCGGCGCGACGCCCTGCCGGCGGAAGTTTCCGAATCTCGGCCAGCGCATCCGCCAGGCGGCCGCTGCGCCCCAGGTACTCGATCCGGACCGCCTCCAAGGCCTCCGGGTCGGCGGCCACCCGAAACGCCGCCGCCCCGGCCCGCCCGATCTCCTCCAGGCGTTCCGGCAGCGAGCCTCCGGACGGCGTCAAGTCGCGTGCTCTCTCGCGATCCTGGCGAGCTCGGCAAACGCCTCCGGCTCACGCACCGCCAGGTCCGCGAGCACCTTCCGATTCAGCTCCACGCCCGCGTTCCGCAGGCCGTTGATGAAGCGCGAGTAGGAGAGTCCGTGCGATCGTGTCGCCGCGCCGATGCGGGCGATCCACAGCCGGCGAAAGTCCCTCTTTCGAGTGCGCCGATCGCGATAGGAGTACGCCCATCCCCGCTCGACGGCGTTCTTGGCCGACCGGTACAGCTTCGAGCGCGCGCCAAACTGGCCGCGGGCCTCCTTGATGATCTTCTTCTTGCGCTTGTTCCTCGCAACGCTCGTGCTCACGCGCGACATGGCTCAACTCCTTCCCTTGCCGGCGAGCAGCCGCTTGACGCGCTTGACGTCGTCCTTCGAGACGAGCGTCCCCTTGCGGAGGTTCCGCTTCCGCTTCGCGCTCTTCTTGGTGAGGATGTGGCTGTGGTACGCCTTGTTCCGCCGGTACTTTCCGCTGCCGGTCTTCGTGAACCGCTTCGCGGCCGACCGGTTCGTCTTCATCTTCGGCATCTGTCCCCTTCGTTCCGTCCTGGCCCTCCGGCCGTCCGTCCTTCTCCCGGCTCCGCGCTCGCGTCAGCCGCGCGGGGCCAGGAGCATCGTCATCGTGCGTCCCTCGCGGCGGATGTCCGTCTCCACCGTGCCCAGCTCGTCCAGCTCCGCCTTCACCCGCTCGAGGACGCGCTCGCCGAGCTCGGGATGCGTGTTCTCGCGACCGCGGAACCGGAGCGTGAACTTCACCTTGTTTCCCTCGTCCAGGAACCGGCGCGCGTGCCGGAGCTTGAACCCGAAATCGTGCGCCTCGATCTTCGGCCGGAGCTTGATCTCCTTGACCGTGATCGTGTGCTGCCGCCGCTTCGCCTCCTTCGCCTTCCTCGCCTGCTCGTACTTGAATCGCCCGTAGTCCATGATGCGGCACACGGGAGGCCGGGAGTTCGGCGCGACCTCGACGAGATCCATCCCTCGCTCCTCGGCGATGGCCCTCGCCTCGTCCGTCGGGATGATCCCGATCTGCTCGCCGTCGTCCCCGATCAACCGCACGGGGCTGATCCTGATCCTCTCGTTGACCCTCAGCTCGTCCTGACCCACATCACCTCTTCTGTCTCTGGCGATTCGTCCGCCGGGCGCGCGGCGCGCGTGGTTCCGACGGACAGAAAAAAACCCGGCTCGGCGGGGCCGACCGGGGCGCGAGCGGGGGACGACCGGCGCCTGCGCGGCACCCGTGGCCTCCCTCGATCGACCCGGCGGCTACGCGGCCCGGAGGCGGCGCGCCGAAAGGTGGGAGGTCCGTGCCTCCTCTTCCGGATTTTCCGGCGCCAACATAGAGGCGGCGCCCCGGGGTGTCAACGCGGAACCCGCGGCGCGGCGAGCCGCGCTCGTCACGGGCCGGGCAGGGAGACGTGGAGATGGTCGGCGGTGCCGACATGGCGCAACGTGCGAAATCCCATTGTCTTGAAATAGAGCACCGCAACCACATTCTTCCATCCGGCCCGTCCGCGAGTCCTGAGATCCGCCGCGTAGACGTAGCCGTCCCCCTGCGGAAAGTGAAGGGAGGTCTCCCGGGGCGGAAGTCCCATCCGGCCGTAGTCGGCCGGAGTGCGAGAGAGGTCGGTGACGACGATCCCCCGGTCCATGAGGATCGCGGTGCCGAGCGCGAGACGGAAGACGGGGTGCAGACGTCCATAGCGCGCCCGCACCTCCGGGCTCCGCGCGTTCTCGCTCCGGAGCGTGAACAGCCCGTAGGCCCCGTAGACGAGCACGAGAGGGAGCGCCAGGCGATGAAAGACCCACCGCGCCCGCACGCGTCCCGTGAGGCGCCGGGACGCGGCGGCGGCGACGATCGTGACGAGAGCGAGGGCGGAAGCGCCCGCGGCGAGGACGGCCAGCCACGGAGGGGCACCCCGGCTCGAGGCCCACACGCCGACCCGAACGAGGCCGACGAATGGCAGGGCGACGACCGCGCAGGTCTTGAGCAGCAGCCAGAAGATGTGGAGAGCCATGCTCACCCTACGCGCGACGCTCCGTCTCGGTGTCGGGCGACGTCCCAGGGGCCCGGGAGACGCCGGAACCCTGTTTGGCGGCGTCGGGTTCGGGTAGGTGGCGCCCCCGGAGGCCGATCTCCGGTCGCGACGCAAACATCGAGAACGAGAGGAGAGACGGAGGCTTCCGCATGCGCGTCCTGCACCCGCTGTTCGTCCATCTGCACATCGCCTTCCTGCTCATGGCGTTCGTCGCCATGTACGGGTGGCTGTTCCGCGGCCTCGCCACGAGCGTGTTCGAGGACCGGATCTACCGGTTCGCGCGAGCGAACACATGGCTCGGCGTCATCACCGTCGCCCTCTCGATGATCGCGGGGATCCGCGACGGCCTGTTCGGAGCCATCGTCCAGTTCCGGGGGCCGTACGGCGGCTGGCTCGTCCTGAAGAGCGGACTCGCGGTCCTGCTCCTCGTGATCTACGGGACGTTCCTCGCGAAGAGCGCGCGCAAGAAGAGCTACCTGCAGGAGGACCGCGCGACGATGGCGTGGTGCCTGGCCACGCAGGCGGCCGGCATCGTCGTCGTGGCGACGATCACCGCCATCGGCACGATGCTCGTCTACTACACGGACCTCCTGCCCCTGTTCTCGAACCCGTTCGGCGGGAGCTGAGCCCGATGCCGTCGCCTGCGCCGGAGTCCGGTCGGCGGGCCCCGGCCCGCGTCCTCATCCTCGGCGGCGGGTTCGGAGGACTGTACGCCGCGACCTACCTGGGAGCGGCGGACCTCCCGAGCGACGCGGCGGAGGTCACGCTCGTGTCGGCGACGAACCACTTCACCTTCAACCCACTCCTGGCCGAGGTCGTGGCCGGAAGCCTCGGCCAGGCCCACGTGACCTTCCCCCTGCGCGTAATCGCGGAGAGATACGGGTTCCGCTTCGTCCTCGGGCGCGTGGAGAGGATCGATCCCGCCCCTCGCCGCGTCCGCACGTCCGCCGGCGATCTTCTCTACGACTACCTCATCGTGGCGCTGGGGGCGACGGCCCGCTTCTTCGGAAACGAAGAGATCGAGCGCAACAGCCTCCCGCTCACGAGCGTCCCGGACGCTCTCGCGATCCGAAACCGGGTCCTTGCGATGGCCGAGCGGGCCGCGCAGGCGACGGATCCCCGAGCGAGGCGAAGGTGCCTGACGTTCGCCGTCGCCGGGGCCGGGCCCGCCGGCGTCGAGGTCGCGAGCGAGATCTGGCATCTGCTGCGTCACGTCCTTCCCCGCTACTACGGCAACGCCGACCGCGCGCGGGTCGTCATCCTGGAGGGAGGCGAGCGGATTCTCCGTGGCTGGGACGGCCAGCTCGCGGCGGCCGGGCTCGAGCGGCTTCGCGACCGGGGCATCGAGGTGCACCTCCGGACGCGGGTGCTCGGCTACGACGGCCGCCTCGTTCGCGCGAGCAACGCGCGGGGAGCGATGAGCCTGGAGGCGGACACGCTCATCTGGACGGCCGGCACGGCCCCCGCCACGGGCCCGCTCGCCGATTCCGGCCTGTCCCTCGCCGCCACGGGGCACCTGGAGACGGACGAGGCACTGAGGGTGCGCGGTCGGGAGCGGATCTTCGCCGTGGGCGATTGCGCGTCACTCGTGAACCCGCGCACGGGCCGGCCGTATCCGCCCGTCGCGCCCATCGCGATCAGCCAGGGCGTGCGGGCGGCGGCCAACGTCGAGAACGCGATCATGGGCCGGCAGCTCGAGCCGTACCAGGCGCACCACGCGGGGAAGATCGTCTCCCTGGGCAGCGGCGTCGCCCTCGCGGACCTCCTGGGCTTCCGGCTCACGGGCCGCATCGCGTGGTCGCTCTACCGGATCACCTACCTCCTGAAGCTCGTCGGCCTCCAGAACAAGGTCCGGGCCGCGACGACCCTTGCCCTGAACCGTATCTTCGGGAGAAACCTGAGCTGCGTGGACTGACGCGGCCGGCACGCAAACCCCACCGCAAGGAGAATGGAGGCTCACCGTGAGACGATTCCTCTTGTTCCCGGCTCTTCTTCTCGTGGCATGCGGCGGCTCCGGATCCGCCGAGCGGACTCCGGAAGCCGGCCCGGAAGCGGAGGTCGCGTCCCCGACTCCCCAACCACGACCCGCGGAGGCGACGGAAGCCGTGGCGGGGGCCCTGACTCCCGAGCGGGTGAACCGCCGCATGGAGCTCCTGGACGCGGACCGGGAGTTCGCCGAGGCCACGGCCCGGGCGGGCATCGGAGGCGTGATGAGCCACTTCACGCCGGACGGCCAGATGATCCTGCCGGACGGCCCCGTCGGAGGGATCGAAGGCATCCGCTCGCTCATGGCCCCGCTGTTCGCCGACACCTCCTACTCGATCACCTGGTCCCCGGAGTTCGCGGACGTCTCGGAGGCGGGCGACCTCGGGTACACGATCGGCGATTACACCTCGCGCCGGGTCGACGACTCCGGACAGGAAGTCGTGAAGCGGGGCTACTATCTGACCGTGTGGCGCCGCCAGGCGGACGGCCGCTGGAAGGTCGAGGCGGACATCGGCACCGGCGGGCCCTGAAGCCCTTCGGCTCAGCGCCCCGGGATCCGGATGTAAGATTTCGGGGTCGAGCGGCATATATAGGGTTGAGGGCCGTTGCATCGGTGCCCGGGGACGCTTCTCCCGGTCCCCGGGCGGCGGCGAACTGACCCGGGCCGTTCGGTGCGGGGCGCAGCGGACCAAGGACTGGTTCGTCCGGGCGTGTCCGGGCAGTTCGCCTCACGGCTGAGGAGAAAGCCGAGAGATATGTCCCCTCCCTTCATCGCCGCCTGCCGCGGCGATGCGTTTCGCGGACGTCGGGTTCGAGGCTCACGGACCTTCGAGGCGGGAGTCGGGATGCGGGTTGCCCACGGGTGGTCGGCTGGCCCTGCCGTGCTTCGGAAGACCGCACCCTTCGGGGCCACGCGCATGGCTCTTCTCTTCCTCGCGCTCCTTCCGGCGGGCGCCTCGGGCCAGCAGAAGAGGCCGCCACCGCCGCGCGGCGCTTTCGAGCTGTTCTCGGGACCGGCGACCCTCCTGGATGCGAACGAGGTGGAGTGCGGCCTGACGGACACGGGCCTCATCTGCGTGAACTCCTTCTCCAGCCCGACGGGCGGAGGTGGCTTCTGGCCGCGCGGGACGATCGACCAGTACTTCTTCGACTCCGGTCTCCAGGTCGCGGGCCGGACGTCTGCGGCGGCAGGCCCGTGGGCGGGGGACACGGTGGCCGCGTACTTCTTCGACCTCGCGTTAGGCCAAGTCCACGGAGCGCCTCTGGCGGGAACCCTGGACTCGAGAAGCGCCGCAGACGTGGCCGCCTGGCCGGCCGAAGCGAGAGTGAGCGACGCGGACCGGTTCGAGCCGTCGCTGCTCGGACGGGTCGCCGCCTCGGAGCAGGACTCCTGGACCCAGTACTGGGACGGCGACCCGGCGAACAACACCGGACGCAAGCATCCGATGGGGATCCGCGTCACGCAGCGCACGCTGGCATGGAACTATCCGCTCGGGAACGAGTCCATCGTCTACGTCCTGTTCGAGCTCGAGAACGTCACGAACGACGCCGAGTTCCAGCGCCTGAACGAGCTGGAGTTCTTCGCGGGCGCGGACGCGCTGCCCAACGCGGGCTGGCCGATCGACTCCATCTGGCTCGGATACGCGGCCGACTACGATGTGAGCTCCGGCGGCGCGGGCCAGAACTTCTCGACCGTCATCCACCCGTTCGACATGGGGATCAGCTACCACGGGGCGTTCTCGGCGCCCCAGTTCGCCTACCCGGGTCGGTTCTTCAAGCACCCCTTCTTTCGGACCGCGCCGGGCATCGTGGGGGCGCGATTCCTCTCGACGCCCGTCGATCCGAGCTCGGGGATGCCCCTCGGTCTCACGATGTTCTCCTTCACGGGAGGCCCGTCGTCCGTCGGCTGCTGCCTCGTCGAGCCCCGGGGAGAAGACCAGCTGTGGCGCTACCTGTCGGGCCGCTTCGATCCGACGCAGGGAGATAGCCCATGTGGCCTGCCGCCCGAGACGCCGGATCGCCGCTCACTCTGCCAGATCCGTCAGCAGTCTCATGACACCCGCTTCTACGAGTCCACGGGGCCCTTCTCGCTCGGTCCGGGCGAGAAGCAGGAGATCGCGATCGCGATCGTGGTCGCCGCCGCTGTCCAGCTCATGCCGGACGGATCGCCCACCGGGATCATCGCGAACGCGTCGAGCGCGAACGCGAACGCCCCGGGCACGCCCTCCATGCATCCCGGCTTCGCGAGCGCCCGCGGGTGTGACGTCAACGGCCAGAACTGCACGGACGTCCTCTCGGCCGCGCAGAATCCGGTGAAGGCCATCGAGCGGGCGGCCGGCTGGGTGGCCTACGCCGGCCCGCCGCCGGCCGGCGCGCTCGAGGGTCCGGCGAACAAGCTCGACGCCTCGCGGGTCCAGGTCGTGCCCGAGAGCCTGCTCGGCAAGGCCCTCGTCGCCCAGACCCTGTTCGACAACAAGTTCCTCCTCCCGGCCCCGCCGGCGGCACCGCCCTTCCACCTCGTGCCGGGGGACGGCCGGGTCACGCTCGTGTGGGACCCGAGTCCGTCGGAGACGGCCGGTGATCCGTTCTTCGCGGTCGCCTCGGATCCGACGAGCGCGCTGTTCAACCCGAACTACCGGGGGAACCCGAATCCGGCCCAGCCCCACGGGGACGTGGAGGGCTACCGGATCTGGCGGGGCACGGACCCGAGCGACCTGCGGGTCATCGCCCAGTTCGACTACGCGGACACGCAGTTCCTCGACTTCACGTGCGAGACCGTGACGCCGACCGAAGATGTGGGCGCGAGCGCCGTCCTGAGCACGGGCGACACCGCCCGCGTCCGGGGGTTCGCGCCCGGTGAACTCTGCCCGTTCGGGGCGGCTCCCCGGGCCCGACCCATCGCCGGTGTCCGGCCGTTCCTGATCTTCAACAACGGGGGCGCGGGCGGCGCACCGGGCGGCGCCGTCCGGCGCCTCGAGGATCTGCGGGCGGATGCGGCACGGCTCGACACCGTCGCCCGGATCGCCTCGGCCCCCGGGTTCTTCCTCGGCGACTCCGACGTGCCGTTCGTGTTCGTGGACAGCATGGTCCAGAACAACTTCACGTACTTCTACGCGGTGAGCACGTTCGACGTGAACTCGC
>JBHHZD010000024.1:0-35950 GCA_046757885.1 Gemmatimonadota bacterium | reverse complement strand
GTGACGCCGCTGAGCCGGATCGAGGTCTTCCTGCGCAGCCAGTCGCCGCCGGGGACGGAGTCCTTCACGACGCTCGGAATCGGCTTCACGATCGGCGTGGAGCGCACCCGGCGTTAAGCAGCGGCGCATCGCCTCTCCCCCTTTCCTTGCCCTTCCGGCGGGAAAGGGGTATCATCGCCTTCCGTTTTCGGGTTTTCTTCGGTATGGACGGCAGGCATGCGACATTCCGCCGCGATCCGGCACCTCGAGCGCGAGATCGAGCGCATCGGCGCCCCGCCCCGGGAACGGAGGCCGACCGTCTCGACCGGCATCGAAGCGCTCGATGCGGTGCTGCCGGGGGGAGGCTTGCCCCGCGGACGGGCCGTCGAATGGACGGGAGTTCGCTCGTGTGGCAAAACGGCGCTCCTCGGTGCCACCCTGCGGCGCTTCCGGGCGGAAGGAGAATCGGCGGCGCTGATCGACGCGGGCCGAACGCTGTACGCGCCGGACTGGGTGGACCTGAAGGCGGGAGCGGGACGTTTCTGGGTCGTGCGCCCTGGAAAGACGGGAGAGGCCGTGTGGTGCGCCGACCTCCTCCTGCGCAGCGGGGCGTTCGGAATCGTCGTCCTCGACCTGTCCCACGGCGCGCCCGCCCTCCGGCGGGGAGCATCGGTTCGTCTGCAGCGGCTCGCCGAAGAGGCGGGAGCGGTCTTCGTGGCGCTGGGGGACGTGCCGGTGGCCGCGCTCCGGCTCCGGTTCCGCCCCGGACGCATAGAGCCCGTGCGCGACGTCCCCTTCGGACCGTTTCTCCCCGCCCTGCGCCCGGTGTGGATCCGGGTGGGCAAGGGGGGCGTGGCGGAGGTCCCGATCCTCTGTCCGGCCGCCACGCCATGGAGATCACGGCCGGCGCGCGACCGAAAAGGGCCGCTCGCGAGCCCGCCCGGTGCGACTTCCACGTCCTGATCGCGGATCGTGAGCCGCATCGCATCGGTTCTCGTCGATGCCGCCGCGGTCGATCCGACCCGCACGACGGATCTCACCGTGGCCCTTCTCGCGGGCTCGCCTCGGGTGGCCGTGGCGGGTCCGGGACTGCGCCGGGTCGATGCGGGGGGATGGGGCCGGAGAGGCGGCGAGGAAGCGCTGGCGCACGTGCTGTGCGAGACGGCCCGATCGGCGGGGTTTCCCGACGTTCTCGTCGGAGTGGCGGACGTGGCGGTCGCCTCGGATGCGGCCGCGCGGCTCGCGGGCCGTCCGGACCGGGCCTGCGGGTTCGCCCGGCGCGGTCCGGGCACGGTCATCGTGGCGCCCGGGGCGGCCCGGCCATTCCTGGCCCCGCTCCCGCTCGGCGTGCTCCCGCTGGACGATGACATGCGGGAGATCCTGCGGGCCCTGGGCTTCCTTCGGGTCGGAGACCTGGCGGCCCGCGCGCGCAGCGAGCTCGAGGCTCGCTTCGGGCCGGCCGGCCTGCGCGCGCATCGCCTCGCCTGCGGCGAGGATGGACGGGTCTTCGCTCCGGTCGTCCAGGAGAGTCATCCGGAGGCCTCGCTGGACCTGGACGTGCCGGTCGAGACCCTGGAGCCGCTCCTGTTCGTCCTGCGCCATCTGCTGGGTCGGATCTGCGCCGACCTGACGGCGGCGGACGAATGCGCGGCCCGGCTCGCCATCGTGCTGACACTCGACGACGGAAAGCGCCGCGAGGCGGCCGTGACGCCGGCCCGTGCGACGAGGCATGAGCGGCTCCTGTACGACCTGTGCCGCGCCGCCCTCGAGCGGGCGGCCGGGGCGGACGGCCGCCTTCCGGCCCGGATCGACGGGATCGTTCTCCGGGTGGAGCGTCTGGCCCCGGCGGGGGTGCGGCAGGGAGAGCTGTTCTCCGGAGACTGGCGCGACCCTCTCGCGGCCGCCGCCGTCCTCTCCCGGTTGCGGGCCCGCCTCGGCGACGCCGCGGTCGAGCAACCGGCGCCGCGATCGGATCACCGTCCGGAGACCCGAAACGCCTGGGAGCCCGTTCGGGTCCACGACGTGTCCGAACCTCCCGGGGAGCCGCCCCCGCGGGCCGCGACGCGGCCGTCCGATGCGCTCCCCGGCGCGCTCCGGCTCCTGCCCGAGCCGGTCGCCGTGCGGGTGCGCACGAAAGCCGGGCGCCCGGTCCGGATCGAGAACGGGGAGGGAGCGCGCGGCCTCGTGGCGGCCGAGGGTCCGGAGCGGCTGTCGGGGGACTGGTGGAGGGGTCCGTACCATCGCGAGTACTTCCGGGTCTGTACGAGCGCCGGCGAGCTCCTGTGGCTCTACCGCGAGCCCCGGATGGACGCGGACCGGGCGGGGGATCGCTGGTGGCTGCACGGCTGGTGGGACTGAGGCGGGCGATCCCGGGCGCCGGTGACTTCGTGGAGCTCGCCGCCCGGTCGGCGTTCTCCCTACTCGACGGCGCCTCGACGCCCGAGGCGCTGGCGCAGCGGGCGGCGGATCTCGGGATGCCGGCGCTCGCGCTCGCGGACGCGTTCGACCTGGGCGGCGCGGTCCGCTTCACGCGCGCCTGCGAGGCGACCGGCGTCCGACCCATCGTCGGGGCGGAAGTCCGGGTCCGGATGCCCGGACTGCCGGGCGACGGCATCCTGCCCCTCGTCCTGTTGTGCGTGGACCGGGAGGGCTATCACCACCTCTGTGGACTCATCAGCGCGGCGCGGCTCGGAAGCCCCCGTGGATCGCCGATCCTCGAGCCGGCCGCCCTGCATGGACACGAGGCCGGGCTCGTGTGCCTGCTCCGGGCCCCCGATGCCGGCTCACCCGGACGGACGGCTGATCCGGCGGAGACGGCCGTGGTCGAGCGGCTCGCGGCCCGTTTTCCCGGCCGCCTCCATCTCGCGCTCGAGCACCACGGCCTGCCCGGCGATGCCCGGCGATGCGCGGCCCGGCTGGCGCTGGCCGATCGAGTGGGCGTTCCGTGGGTTCCCGTGAACGCCCCCCGGTACGCGCGGCCGTCCGACCGCCTCGTGCACGACGTGCTGACCTGTCTCCGGCACAGGGTGACGCTCGACGATGCGGGAGACCGGCTCCTGCCGAACCGGGAGTGGCACCTGAAGGGCGCCGCGGCGATGGTGGAGCGGTGGTGTGAGCGGGGCGACCCGGGCGCGCGCGAGGCGGGGTCCGGCGGGACGACCGCCTGCGACTGCCGGGGCTGCCGGGGCCTGAGGCGGACCGCCGGGGTCGCGGACCTCTGCCGGTTCCGCCTCGCGGACCTGAGACCACGCCTTCCCGCCTTCGAGGTTCCGGGCGGACGGAGCCCGGACGCCTTCCTGCGGGCCCTCGTGGAGCGGGGGGCGGCGGAGCGGTACGGGGACCGGCTCGGCGATGCGCGCCGCAGGCAGATCGCGCACGAGCTGGGGATCATCCGGCGGCTCGAGCTGGCCGACTACTTCCTCATCATGTGGGACATCGTCCGCTTCGCGAACCGCCGGGGCATTCTCGTACAGGGGCGGGGCTCGGCGGCGAATTCGGCGGTCTGCTACTGCCTCGGGATCACGGCGGTGGACCCGATCGGGCTCGACCTCCTGTTCGAGCGCTTCCTGTCCGAGGATCGGGGCGAGCCGCCCGACATCGACCTCGACATCGCGCACCGCGATCGAGAGACCGTGCTCCAGTACGTGTACGCGAAGTACGGACGGGAGCACGCGGCCATGGTGTGCGAGTCGATCACGTACCGGGGCCGGATGGCCGTGCGGGATGCGGCCCGCGTCCTCGGATTCTCGCAGGCGGAGAGCGACCGGCTGTCGCTGGAGGTGGATCGGGGAGGCGCGGAGGACGCGGCGCGCCGGCTCGCGGAGGGCGGAGTCGCGCGCGCGGGCCTGAATCCGGCGTCGGCCCGGGCGCGCGCTCTCGTGCGGGTCGTGCGCGGGCTCGAGGACCTTCCGCGGCATCGCTCGATCCACGTCGGCGGGTTCGTGCTCTCCGCTCGCCCGCTCGGCGAGCTCGTGCCGATCGAAGTGACCTCGATGCCCGATCGCACGGTCATCCAGTGGGACAAGGACGACCTGGATCTGCCGGGGTTCATCAAGTTCGACCTGCTCGGGCTCGGGATGCTCACCCTCCTCGGGGACGCGATCCGGACGATCCGCCGGACGCGAGGCGTCGCCATCGATCTCGCCGCCCTGCCGCCCGACGATCCGGCCGTGTACGACATGATCTGCGCGGCCGACACGGTGGGGGTGTTCCAGATCGAGTCGCGCGCGCAGATGAACACCCTCCCGCGCGTGCGACCCCGCCGCTTCTACGATCTCGTGGTCGAGGTCGCCCTCATCCGGCCGGGACCGATCCAGGGCGACATGGTCCATCCCTACCTGCGGCGGCGCAGCGGGGAGGAGACGGTCACGTACCTGGATCCCCGGCTCGAGCCGATCCTGAGCCGGACGCTGGGCGTTCCCCTGTTCCAGGAGCAGGGGATGAAGGTCGCGATCGCCCTCGCCGGCTTCACCCCGGCGCAGGCGGACAACATGCGTCGGGCCATGGGGTTCAAGCGCTCGCACCGGAAGATGGAGGAGGTGCGCCGCGATCTCATCTCAGGGCTCGCCGCGAACGGCGTGTCGCCGGACGTGTCGGAGCGGGTCCTGAAATACCTCACGGCGTTCGCGAACTACGGCTTCCCCGAGAGCCACTCGGCGAGCTTCGCGCTGCTCGTGTATGCCTCCGCGTACCTGAAGCGGTACTACGCCCCGGAGTTCTACGCGGCCCTGCTCAACGCCCAGCCGATGGGGTTCTATTCGGCCTCGACCATCGTGCACGACGCGCGGCGCCACCGCGTGAAGGTCCGGCCCGTGGACCTCGCGCTCTCCGACTGGGACTGCACCCTGGAGCCCGGGTCTGCCGGCGACGGGGTGGGGGAGGGGCGTGCCTTCGCCCCCCCGCCGGCGCTGCGCATCGGTCTCCGGCTGGTACGAGGGCTGGGGCCGGCGGCGCGGGAGAGACTCCAGGCAGCGCGGGAGGAGGGGCCGTTCTGCAGCGTGGAAGACGTGGTGCGGCGGAGCGGCCTCGGAGCCGCGGAGCTGAGGATCCTCGCGGAGGCGGGGGCGTTCGAGAGCCTGTGGCCGGAGCGTCGGCAGGCGCTGTGGGAGCTTCTCCGCCAGGCTCGCGGCGACGCGGGTCCCCTCGCTCGCAGGCGGCGTACCCGGCGGCCGCGTTCCCTGCCTCCGCTGTCGCGCCCGGAGCGGATCGCCGCGGACTACCGGTGCGTGGGGCTTTCGACCGAGGGCCACCCGCTGGAGGCCCTGCGTCCCTCCCTCGTGCGCCGTGGGGTCCTGCCGGCCGTGGAGCTGTCCGGATGCCGGAGCGGGACGGACGTCGAGGTCGCGGGGCTCGCGATCTGCCGGCAACGGCCGGGAACGGCACGCGGGGTGATGTTCGTCACGCTCGAGGACGAGACGGGGTTCGCGAATTTCGTGGTCATGCCGGACGTCGGCGAAGCATGCGCGAGGACGCTGCGGGCGCCGCTTCTGCTCCTGAAGGGGACGGTCGAGAACGAGCGCGGCGTCGTGAACGTGCGGACGACCGGAGTCGCGCGGCTGACGCCGTCCGGCGATATCGGCCGGGACCGCAGCCGGAACTTCCGCTGAGCGCATCGCGATCTTGTCGCCCCGATCCGCCGGGGGTATTCTCGCGCAGGCCCGGCCTCGCCCTCCACCGACCGCGAAGGGAAGCCAGACCGTGACGGGACCCGTGCCGAAGAATCCGAAGGTCGTCGAGAAGCCCTGGGGACGCGAGCTGTGGTACGCCCACAGCGATCGCTACGCGGGCAAGGTGCTGGAGGTCGCCGCCGGACACCTCCTGTCGCTGCAGAAGCACCGCGTGAAGCACGAGACCCTGTTTCTGTGGAGCGGCCGGATGCGCCTCACGCTGGGAGAGCGCGTCCTGGACTGGCTTCCCGGCACGGGCGTGGAGATCCCCCCCGACACGGTGCACCGCATGGAAGCCCTCGAGGACAGCGTGATCCTGGAGGTCAGCACGCCAGAGCTGGAGGACGTGGTTCGCCTCGAGGATCGGTACGGGAGAGAGTAGGAAGCGTGCGGGACCGCATCTCGGACCTTTCCGGACGCACGTATCCGCAGACCTGGCTTCTCCTCGATGTCGTGGATCGCGGCGTGCGCCTGGCGGGCCACGAGATCGTCGACCTGTCCCCGGCCGCGATCGAGCTGCGGAGCGTGGCCCGGGAGCTGCGGCGCTACGCCGAAGCCCGGGAGCGCTGGCGAGCCGTGGGAGAGGTCAGCGCCCTGACCGCCCTCGACGAAGGGCATCGGCACGTACTCTCGTTCGGTCCACGGGTCGCTTACTGCGTCGAGCGCGACGAGACAAGCACGCTGAACGGCGGGAAGCCCTTCCGGCACCTCTCGCTCGCGACGACCCGGACGGCCCTGACGCCGGCGACGACGGCGGAGATCGGCCTGTACTTCTACGGGCGTCGCCCGGCCACGTTCGGGTTCACAGGCCCGCGGCTCGCGCACGGCTTCATCGGAATGGACTGGGAGTCGCTCGACGGCACCGACGTGGATCGGCTCCTGCGCCGCGAGATGCAGGGGGGCTCCTGAGACCGGCCGACGGCGTCACCGCCCGGCCACGTTGCCCCCGGGGGTGCGCGCGCCGTATTCTCAACGGCCCGTCGGGGGACGAGAGAGAAAACCCCCTCGGCCACGGATCGACTGCGGGGATAGGATCCAAGGTAGGTACCGTGGCTCCGGGGGTCTCTCTTTCGTTCCGTTCAACACGTGAGTCGGCGAAACGTTCCCGCCTCCCGTGGAACGCCGACGACCTGCGAGGAGAGCGCCGCCCGGGCGGACGCCGGGGGGCTCAGAGCGAGGCGATCGCCTCGAGGACTTCCTCGTGCGTGCAGTGACGACCGGTCTGCGCCTTCGAATAGACGAGATGGCCGTTCACGGTCACCTCGAACACGCCCCCGGCCGACCGGATGAGGTCGATCTGGACCTCCCCGTACGTCTCTCTCAGAGTGTCCGCCAGACTGGCGGCTCGCGGCTCGTAGTTTCAGACGCCGCAGTATTCGATCGTGATCCGCATCGGCCTCGCCTCGGGATGTGGTGGGTGGATGGCCCACAGTCTGGCGGGCCGGCGTCCCCGGATCAAGGGCGGGCCCGCGGTGGGCGGGAGCCGGGGCCGTGATCGCGGGCGAGGCGATCGTCGCGGCGGGGACCGTCTCCGGTCGGGCGAAGCCGGACCACCGGTCGGAGCTCACGACCCAGTGGGTGTGCGGCGAGCGGCTGTCCGCGGTCGAGACGGAGGGGGACTGGTGCCGCGTGCGTGGGCCGGACGGATACGAGTCCTGGGCGCACCGGGGCGGTCTGCTGCGCTGCGACGCGGGCGAGGCGGGCCGCTGGGTCGAGGCGGCCACCGCCCGGTCGCTCGGGGCGGGCCTGGAGGTCGTGGCGGACGCGAACGGACCCGCGGGGTTCGCGCCGCCGCGTCTTCCGTGGGGGAGCCGTGTCGTGCCCGGGGAGGGCATCGTCGCGCTGCCCGGAGGGATCCGGGCGCGCGTCGCGGCGGGCGACGTCGTCACGGCGGCCGAGAGGGCCAGCCGCTTCCCGCCGGACGGCCAGGCGGTGGCGACGACCGCTCTCTCCTGGCTCGGCGCCCCGTACCTGTGGGGTGGTCGCACGATGGCCGGCGTGGACTGCTCGGGGTTCGTCCAGGCCGTGCTCGGAATGCACGGGTGCTCGATGCCACGGGACAGCGCGCTCCAGGAGCAGCGGGGTCCGCCGTGCGCCGGCCCGGGCGCAGGGCTTCCGGAGCTCGCCGCCGGCGACCTCCTGTTCTACGCGCCGGACGGGGACGTGATCTCGCACGTCGCGCTGAGCCTGGGAGGTACCGGGGTCGTCCACGCGTCCGCGACCCGGGGTTGCGTGTCCGTCGAGGACCTGGTCGCGGATGAGCCCCTGGCCCGACGACTCCTCGAGACGTTCGCGGGGGCGACCCGCCCCCTGGCGGACGCGCGCTCCGGCTGACGCCCTCATCCGGCCTCTCCGGCCCACGGAGGCCGGATGTCCGGGCCGGGAGAGGCGCGACGACCGACTCCGGCGGCCGGGTTGAACCGGACCCGCTGTCCCCCCTATATTCGCCGCATGTTGAGAATGAATCTCAATCTTGTTCTGTGCGGGCTCGCGCTCGTCGCGCCCGCCGCCCGCGCCCAGGAGCCGGGCGCGGCCGAACGGGCGGGCCGCGTGGCCGCGCTGCTCGAGCTCTCCGCGAGCGAGTACGCCAACGCGGTCCGGGATGGAGCCGTCGTGGATTCGGCGGAGTGGACCGAGACCCGAAGCTTCATCGACGAGGCGGCCAGGGAGCTCGCGCGGCTGGAGAGCGATCACGGTCCCGCGGCCTCCGCCGCGCGTGGGGCGCCGTCTCTCGCGGTCCTGCGCGAGGCCGTGCGCGAGAAGAGGCCGCCGGCGGAGCTCCGGGACCTCGTGGCACGGGCCACGGCGGATCTCAGCGCCGCCTGGGGAGCGGTCGTCGTCCGCCTGCCCGATCGGACCCCGTCCGCGGCCTCGGGGGCCGACGTGTACCGGACGCGGTGCGCTTCGTGCCACGGATCGGCCGGGCGCGGCGACGGGCCGGCGGCGCCGGGCCTGGACCCGGCGCCCGCAGACCTGGCCTCCCGGGATCGCGGGATGGCGGCCACACCGATCCTGGACTTCCAGATCCTCACGTATGGGATTCCCGAGACGGCGATGCAGGGGTTCGCCGATGTCCTGACGGCCGAGGAGCGCTGGGACGTGGTCGCGTACGTCCAGACGCTGCGATTCGACCGGGAACGGGTTGCCGAGGGGCGGCGGCTCGCGCTCGGCGACGGCGCGCCCATCGCGCGGCGCGTGGCCGCATGGGGGGGACTCGGAGGGAGCGGCTCCCTGTCCGACCTCGAGCTGGCCGACCGGGTTCGGAACGTGTGGGAGGACGGGACGGGCGAGGCCCCCGATCCCGAGGACGCGACGGCGGTCGTCGCCTACCTGCGGTCGCTTCTCGGCGCGCCGGATCCGGATCTCCCGCCGCCCGACCGGTCGGCCGAGCTCGACGCGACGTTTGCGGCCATCGATTCGCTCGCGGGCCGGGCCGTCCGTCTCGGCGCCGCGGGCGACCTCGAGGGAGCGGGGGGCGTGGCGGTCGATGCCTACATGATCTTCGAGCGGCTGGAGGCGGAGCTCGGCTCCCGGGCCCCCGCGGCCGTGCGCTCCATCGAGAGCGGCTTCGCGCGCTTTCGCGGCGCGCTCGGAACCCCGGACGCGGCCGGGGCGAGGACCGACCTGACGGTGGAGCTGGAGGCGGCGCGCGAGGTGCTGGCCCGCCGCGACTCGCGACTCGCGCTCGGCGTCCAGTCTTTCGTGATCATCGTTCGGGAGGGATTCGAGGCCATCCTGATCGTGGGCGCCCTCATCGCCTTCCTCCTCAAGACGGGTCACACGGACCGTCGCCGCATGGTGCAGGGGGGCGCGGTCGCCGCGGTCGCCGCGAGCCTCCTGACCGCCTTCCTCCTGGAGGGTCTCTTCCGGGCGGTTCCCGCCCGGCAGGAGGTCCTGGAGGGAGTCACGATGCTCGTGGCCGTCGCCGTCCTCTTCTCGGTGAGCTACTGGCTCCTCTCGAAGCTCGACAAGCGACGCTGGACGGAGTACCTGCGGTCGCAGATGCAGACGGCTCTCGGAGCCGGCAGCGGGACGGCGCTGGCCGGGGTCGCCTTCCTCGCCGTCTACCGGGAGGGCTTCGAGACGGTTCTGTTCTACAAGGCGCTCGTGGGGTTCACGGGTGACCGGATGGCGCCCATCGCGGCGGGTTTCGTCGCCGGCTGTCTCGCCCTCGCTCTCATCTATGTCCTGTTCACTCGATTCGGCGTCCGGATGCCCTTCCGGCCGTTCTTCGCGATCACGAGCGGCGTCCTCTACTACATGGCCTTCGTGTTCGCCGGAAAGGGCGTGAGCGAGCTCCAGGCGGCGGGCGTCGTGAGCCTGACGCCCGTCCGCGGGTTCCCCCCGCTCCCGCTCCTGGGCCTCTATCCGACGGCCGAGACCCTCGGCGCCCAGGCCCTGCTCGCCCTCCTGCTCGTCGGGGCCCTCATCGTCACCTTTCGCCCCGCCGCGGCCGCTCAGTCCTGGAGCCGGAGCCGGGTCTGATAGGCCTCCATGATGGCCCCGCGGCTCAGAAGGCCGAGCAGCCGCCTCCCATCGCGAGAATCCACGACGGGGATGTGATCGAGGTCGCGCATGCCCATCCTCCGCATCGCTTCGAGCAACGTGTCCTCCGGGCACACCGTCTCGACGTCGGGCACGACGAGGTCGGCTGCGATCACGAGCTCATGCAGATCGGCGTCTCCCAGGGCGTGTGACAGGTCCCGGTAGCTGAGCATCCCGACGAGCTCGAGCTCGGGGCTGACGACCGGAAAGTCGGTCTGCCGGGAGCCGCGGAGGCGGTTCAGGATCGCGCCCAGCGGGGCATCCTCGGCCACCACGTGCGGGTCCCGATCGTAGCAGTCCGCGACGCGCACGGTCTCGAGGATCGACCGATCGGCCCCGTGGCGGATGTGCTCTCCGGCGCGGGCCAGCGTCTCGGTGTAGATGGACTCCCGGTTGACGCGGCGCGCGAGCAGGTAGCTGATCACGCACGCGAGCATCAGGGGCAGGATCAGCTCGTAGTCATCGGTGAGCTCGAAGACCATCATGATCGCCGTGAGCGGCGCGAACGTGGCTCCTGCGAGCAGGGAGGCCATCCCCACGAGGGCGTACGCTTCCGGCGTGATCGTGAGCCCGGGGAACAGCCGCTGAACCGTGAGCCCGAAGAAGCTTCCGAAGGCGGCCCCGATGAACAGGGACGGAGTGAACACGCCGCCGGCCCCTCCTCCGCCCATCGTGATGCCGGACGTCAGGATCTTGAGGAGACTGATCGCGAGCGCCGTGAAGCCCGCGAGCTCGGCGGCGAGAACGAGCTGGATGCCGTGCCGGCCGGGCCCGAGCAGCTCGGGGCTCACGATGGCCGCGCTCGCGATGAGGAGCCCGGCCACGATCGGCGCGAGCGGCCCCGTTCGGAGCGTCCGTCGCATCAGGTCCTGGGTCGCGTAGAAGGCCCGAACGAACACGACCGCGAGTAAGCCGCAGGCGAGCCCGAGCAGGGCGTAGAACCCGAGCTCGCGCGCGGAGACGAAGACGAGCCCGGGGGGCACGTCGAGCGGATGGATCCCGACCCAGGAGCGGGCCACGACGGCTCCCATGACGCTCGCCACGACGACGGGGCTCATCACCGCGACGGCGAACGTGCCGAGCACGATCTCCAGCGCGAACAGGACGCCCGCGATGGGCGCGTTGAACGCCGCCGAGATCCCTCCGGCGGCGCCGCACGCGAGGAGCACCTTCATCCGGTTCGGGCCGAAGCGGAACAGCTGGCCGAGTCCCGATCCGATCGCGGCGCCCGCGGCGGCCCCGGGCCCCTCCGCTCCGAGAGATCCTCCGCTGCCGATCGTCACGCCGGCGCTCACGAGCTTCGTCGCCATCGCGCGCACGGGCAGCTCGCCCTCGGACTTGGCGGCGCTGAGCATGAGGCTCGGCACCATCTCCCCGCTGGCGTCCCCCGGGACTCTGGCCCGCAGCCATTTCGCGAGCAGGAGGCCGGCGGGCACGACGATGAAGGCGGGTCCGATCGAGCCGGGACCGAATCCGAGGAGCGCTCCGAGTCGATCCGAGAGGGCCGCGACGCCGTCGACGAGAGCGTAGAAGGCGACGATCGCGAAGCCGGCGCCCGCGCCGATGACGGCCGCGAAGAGGATGATGAGCCAGCCCTCCTCGATGTCGTGCTCGAGGACGTAGCCGGTGAACGCTCGCCACCATCGCCTGCCGCGCGCCCGCCACCGGAATCTCGTCCTGCCCGGGCCCGTCACTCGCCTGTGTCCTGGATTCGGATCCGCCCTTTCGTGATGTCCCTCGCCGTCAGGTCTCCGCTGGAGTATCGTGCGCGCGCCCGCCGCCAGCAACGGCCCCGGGACGGGCCTTTCCGGCTGCGCGGCGCCGTTGCCGATCCCCGCTACGGCATCTATCCTGCACCCGCGATGGACCGGTTCGGCCGGTCGCCGGCGGATCGTTCCGCCGGCTCGATCACAGGTCGGAGGCATGGAAGAGACAGCTTCAACGAATCCGAGGCTCGGAGCCGTCATCCAGCGGCTGGCGATCCTCGAGCCGGACGCGTCCGGTCGCGTGCTCGAGGAGTTCTCGAAGCGGCTTCTCGGCCGGGCGTCCGCCGACTTCTACGACGACCGGACGGATCCGTCGATCGCCGACGACGTGGATGTCCTCTACGGACTCCTGCGCGACACCGGGGCGGGCGGGATCGCCGCGCGCGTGTGGCGCGTGCCCGGGCGGGTCCGTCACGCGCGGGTCGCCACGGTGATGCCCGACTGCCCCTTCATCGTGGACACCCTGCGGGAGCTCCTCCACTCCGAGGGCCTCCACATCGACCACCTCTTCCATCCGGTGCTCGTCGTAGACCGCGATGCGGCCGGCCACGTGGGTGCCGTGCGGGACCGCTCCGCCGAGGGACCGCGAACCTCCGTGGTGCTCATCGGGATCCAGGGACAGCTGGACGATGAGTCGCTGGCGGCGCTTCAGGGCGAGATCGAGCACCGCCTCCGGCTCGTCCACATGGCGACGCGCGACTTCCAGCCGATGCTGGGACGCCTGGAGACGATCGCGGAGGATTTGGGCCGGGACGCGCAGCTCCTGCCGGAGCGGGCGCCGGAGCTCGCCGAGATCGTGGAGCTCGTGAACTGGCTCCGGGACGGCAACTTCGTGCTCCTCGGATACCGCGGCTACGAGGTCAGGGCGGACGACGAAGGGCGGAGAACCGTGCGCGTCGAGCGCGAGTCGAGTCTGGGCATCCTCAGCGGCGAGCAGGGCTCGAAGTACTTCGAGGAGACCGCCGTCGAAGATCTTCCGCCCGAGCTCCGGGCGAGGGTCCTCGGCGGTCCGCTCCTCATCGTGTCGAAGACGAACGCGCTCTCGCCCGTGCATCGGCGGGCCCGAATGGACGACGTGAGCATCAAGAAGCTGGGGCCCGAGGGGGAGATGATGGGCGAGCGGCGGTTCCTGGGCCTCTTCACGGCCAAGGCCTTCGCCCAGGACGCGTCCGCGATCCCCATCCTCAGGCGAAAGCTGCGGGAGATCCTCGAGGTCGAGGAGGCGGATCAGGGCTCCCACGACTACGCGCTCATCCTGCGCACGTTCAACAGCCTGCCCAAAGAGGAGCTGTTTCTCGCGCCCGTGGACGAGCTCACGCGCACCATCGAGGACGTCATGGAGGCCGAGACCTCCGGCGACGCCCTCGTGTTCTCGCGTCCCGATCCGCTCGCCCGCGGCGTCCACGTGATGGTCATCATCCCGCGGGAGAGGTTCTCGGGGGACGTCCGCCTGCAGATCCAGGATGCCCTCGTCCAGGCCTACGAGGGCAGCGTCCTGAACTACCACCTCGCGCTCGGCGAGGGAGACCAGGCGCGCCTGCACTTCTACGTCGCCTCGGAGCTCGACCGGGTGGACGCCGTGGACGTGAAGGCGCTGCAGGACCGCGTGCGCGCGTCCGTCCGACGCTGGGACGAGAGACTCACGGACGCGCTGCGCCGCGAACACCCGGAAGAACAGGCGATGGAGCTGGCGCGGGAGTACGCGGGTCGGTTCTCCGCGGACTACAAGGCGCTCATGGCGTTCGAGACCGTCGTGGAGGACATCCAGAACCTCCGGAGGCTGGAGTCGGGGGGCCGGCTCCAGGTCGTGCTCGACGACCACGCGCCCACCCGCCCCGGGGGATGGCTCCTGAAGGTGTTCGCGCCGCAGGGACGGCTGGTCCTCAGCGACGTGATGCCGATCCTCGAGAATCTGGGCCTGCGCGTCATCGAGGCGGAGGCGTACGAGGTCGGAGACGCGAGGTCCGGGCCCGCGTCCACGATCCACACGTTCTCGGTCGAGGCGCCCGAGGCGTGGAGCGTCGACCGCCGGGATGCGGAGCCGAGGGTGGCCGAGGCGCTCCGGGCCATCCACGAGCGCCGGGCGGAGAACGTGCGCCTGAACTCGCTCATCCTGTCCGCCGGGCTCACGTGGCGTGAGGTCGCGCTCCTCAAGGCCTACGCGGGCTACGCGTTCCGGATCGGTGCGGTCGCGAGCCGCCAGGGCGTGCGGCGGCCGCTCGTCGAGCACCCTTCGGCGGCGCGGCTTCTCCACGAGATCTTCGCGGCCCAGCTGGATCCCGCCGCGGGCGATGACCGCGACACGCGGGTGGCCGGCCTCGTGCGTGACTTCCACGCAGCCCTGGAGGGCGTGCGGAGCATCGAGGACGACCGTACCTACAGGCGGCTCCTGAACCTCGTGCGCGCGACGGTCCGCACGAACTTCTTCCAGCCGCGGGCGAGCGAGTACCCGACCGGGATGATCGCGCTCAAGTTCGACTGCGAGCGCATCGAGGTGATGCCACGGCCGAGGCCGAAGTACGAGATCTACGTGAGCAGCGCGGCGACGGAGGCCGCGCACCTCCGCATGGACGACGTAGCGCGCGGCGGAATCCGCTGGAGCGACCGAAGCGAGGATTTTCGCGTCGAAGTCCTGGGCCTCGTGAAGACCCAGCAGGTCAAGAACGCCGTCATCGTGCCCGCGGGCGCCAAGGGGGCGTTCGTCGTGACGGATCCGCCGGCGGATCCCGCGGGCCGGAAGGCCGCGGGCGTCGCGAGCTACGAGGAGTTCGTGCGGGGGATGCTGGACCTGACGGACGACGTGCGGGGTGGGCGTGTCGTGCCCCCGGAGGCGACCGTGATCCGGGACGGCGAGGACCCGTATCTCGTGGTCGCGGCGGACAAGGGCACGGCGAAGCTGTCGGACACGGCGAACGCGCTCGCCGCCGAGTACGGATTCTGGCTCGGCGACGCCTTTGCCTCGGGCGGATCGAACGGATACGACCACAAGGCGCTCGGGATCACCGCGCGAGGGGCGTGGGAATGCGTCCTCCGCCACTTTCGCGAGATGGGCCGGAACATCATCGAGGAAGAGTTCACCGTCGTCGGGGTGGGCGACATGAGTGGCGACGTGTTCGGCAACGGCATGCTCCTGAGCCGGAAGATCCGGCTCGTCGCGGCCTTCGATCACAGGCACATCTTCCTGGATCCGAACCCCGAGCCCGAGCGGAGCTGGGAGGAGCGCCGCCGCCTGTTCGAACTCCCCGGATCGACGTGGGCGGACTACGACCGCGGGCTCATCAGCGAGGGCGGGGGCGTGTTCGAGCGCGGCGCGAAGAAGATCGAGCTCTCCACGCACGCCCGGGCCCGGCTCGACTTCGACGAAGAGGTCGTGAACGGGGACGCGCTCATCCGGGCGATCCTGCGCGCCCCCGTCGATCTGCTGTGGAACGGAGGGGTCGGGACCTACGTGAAGGGGAGCCGGCAGACCCAGGGCGAGGTCGGAGACCCGATGAACGACGCCGTGCGCATCGACGCCTCGGAGCTGCGGACGCGGATCGTCGCGGAGGGGGGCAACCTCGGACTCACCCAGCCGGCTCGGGTCGAGTACGCGCTCGGCGGCGGACGGATCAACGCCGATGCGCTCGACAACTCGGCGGGCGTGGACATGTCCGACCACGAGGTAAACCTGAAGATCCTGCTCAACGAGGCCGTCGCGAGCGGACGTCTCTCCGCCGAGCGCCGCTCGGGACTCCTGGCGGACGTGTCGACCGCTGTGACGGACGCGGTGCTCGCGAACAACTACTGCCAGAGCCTCGCCGTGACCCTGGACGAGCACCGCGTGCGACGCGAGCCCGCCGAGTTCCGGGACGCGATCCTCACGCTGGAGCGTGCGGGGCTGCTGGACCGGCAGCTCGAGGAGCTGCCGACGGCCGAGGAGATGATCGAACGACAGGAGGAGCGCGGGCAGTTCCTCACCAGGCCCGAGCTCACTCTCATGCTGGCGTACGCGAAGATGCACCTGAAGCAGAGGATTCGGACCTCGGACCTGCCAGGCGACCCGGGTCTGTTCGACCTGCTCCGCGATGCCTTCCCGGCCGCGGCCGTGGATGCGGTCTCCGAGGACGTCCTCGGGCGCCACCGGCTCCGCGACCGCATCACGAGCACGGCGCTAACGAACCTTCTCGTGGACCTGATGGGGGGCACGGGGCACCTGCGACTCATCCGGGAGACCGGACGGGATGCGGCGGACGTGGCGCGCGCCTGGTATGTGGCGTATCGCGTGGGCGAAGTCGCGGACCTCCGGGGGCGGCTGAGACGGCTGGACGACCGCGTGCCGGCCGCCGTGCTCGTGCAGGCGACCCTGGCCGTCGCCGACACGATGGGCCGCGCCACGCGGTGGCTGCTGGCGAACGCGAGCCCGGAGGCGAGCGTCGCCGAGCTCGTCGAACGGTACGCGAAGCCGATGGAGCGGCTGCGGGCGGCGTACCCGGATCTCCTGTCGGCGGGCCGCAGCGCGGCGATCGACAGCCACCTCGCCCTGCACGAGGCCGACGGGATCGACGAGGAGACGGCGCTCGGGCTCACGAGCTTCCAGGCGCTGGACGAGCTGCTGCCCATCGCGCAGCTGGCGCATCGCTCGGGCAAGGATGCCGTCCTCGTCGGCAACGTGTACGGCGGACTCGCCGATGCGATCGATTTCCCCTGGCTCGCCGAACAGCTGGAGCGTGCACCGGCGTCGGACCTGTGGACCCAGCGGGCCGCGAAGACCCTGGAGCTGGAGCTGGAGGCGGCGCGGACGCGCATGGCGATGGCGGTCGTGGCCGGCGTGCGCTCGCGGAAGGAGGTCGGGAAGGCGCTCGCGGCGTTCCGGGAGCGGTTCGCCGACGAGCTGGACGAGATCGGAGGCATGCTCGCCGATCTCCACGCCCTCGACGCCGCCAATCTCGGAGCCCTCGTCGTCGCGGTGCACGCCATCGCGGAGCGATTCGTCGACGACGCCTGACGGAGAAGGGACCGGCCCCGGCGCGGTCCGGGGCCGGCGCGTGCCTCAATACGTCGAGAGGTACTGCTCCGTCTCCCAGTGCGTGACCTGGGAGATGTAGTCCGACCACTCCAGCTTCTTCGAAGCGACGAAGTTGTCGAACAGGTGGTCGCCGAGAGCCGCGCGCATGACGGTGCTCCTCTCGAGCTCCGCGATCGCTTCGCCCAGGTTGGCGGGCAGCGTCTCCATGCGGTACTTCGCCCGCTCCTCCTCGGCCAGCTCCCACACGTTCGTGTCCACGGGCGGTCCCGGGTCGATCTCGTTACACACGCCGTCGAGTCCCGCCGCGAGCTGGACCGCGAGCGCCAGGTACGGGTTGCAGGACGGATCCGGCATGCGGAATTCCGCCCGGGTCCCGAGCCCCCGTCGCTCGGGCACGCGGATCATCGGCGATCGGTTCCTCCGCGACCAGGCGATGTCCACGGGCGCCTCGTAGCCGGGCACGAGTCGCTTGTAGCTGTTCACGAGCGGGTTCGTGATCGCCGCGAGCGCGCGGGCGTGCGCCTTGAGCCCACCGATGTAATGGCGCATCACGTCCGACATCCCGTATTCCCCGTCCGGATCCGCGAACGCGTTCTCCTCGCCCCGGAACAGCGACTGGTGCGTGTGCATCCCGGAGCCGTTCTGCCCGAAGATCGGCTTCGGCATGAACGTGGCGTGAAGCCCGTGCGCGAGCGCGGCGTTGCGGACGATGAAACGGAAGGTCGTGAGATCGTCGGCCGTGCGGATCGCGTCCGCGTACTTGAAGTCGATCTCGTGCTGGCCGGGAGCCACCTCGTGGTGCGCGGCCTCCACCTCGAACCCCATCGCCTCCAGGTCCGTCACGATCAGGCGTCGGGCGCGCTCGCCCAGGTCCACGGGCGTGAGGTCGAAGTACCCGCCCCGGTCGTGCGTCACGGTCGTGGGCCGGCTCTCCTCGTCCACGTGGAAGAGGAAGAACTCCGCCTCCACGCCCGCGTTCATCGTGAAGCCGAGCTCGGCCGCCTGCGCGGTCACGCGCTTCAGGGCGAGCCTCGGGTCGCCGGCGAACGGGGTGTCATCAGGGTTGTAGATGTCGCAGATCAGGCGGGCTACCCTCGACTCGGCGTGGCCCCACGGGAAGATGCGGAACGTGCGCAGGTCGGGGCGCAGGAGCATGTCGGACTCCTCGATCCGCACGAAGCCCTTGATCGACGACCCGTCGAACATGATCTCTCCGTCCAGGGCCTTGCGGAACTGGCTCGCCGGAACCTCGACATTCTTCGTATGTCCGAGGATGTCCGTGAACGTGAGGCGGAGAAACCGGACGTTGAGGGCCCGGCACAGCTCCAGGATGCCTTCCGCGTCCGGACGGTCGCCCAGGCGTTCTCCGTAGTGGTCGTAGCGGGCCGCTTCCTCGTGCTCGGACGGTGCGGCGAACAGCGCGTCGGGCGTCATCGCGAATCCTCCCTCGAGGGCCAGTGGCACGTGCGCCGTGCCGGAGCGCCCCGCCGCGGTCCGACGGGGCGACCTGCCGACGCTACTGCAAGGGGCGTGCGAATGTCAAGAGATGATTCGAGCGCGAAGCCAGTTGCATGTATATCTATTGAATATACATCATATTGTATGTGAATAGATAGTAAACCACAACAGCCGGCGGATTGTGGGAAGCACGCGGCCGGCCGGGCCGCGGCCGTCCGCCGGCGGACGATCCCCCCGGACCGTGGCGTCGGCGCAGCAGGTCTCCCTCCCGGAGGCGGTGGGCGGTGGCGGCGCCTCCGGGTGTCGCCGTACAATCCATGCACAGCATGACACGATCCGAGCGAGGCTTCGATGTGACGTCAGGCGGAGACGCCTCCGCCCCGGGCGGCCATCGAGGCCCGCCGCCGCTCCGGCTGCAGCTGCTGAGCGGTCTGGCGGGCCTCCAGCTCGTCGTCCTCCTGACGCTCGCGTTCGCCGTGGACCGGTGGCTCGCGCCGCCGGCCGTCATCCTGCTCGCGCTCGCGGCCCTCATCGCCGTGGACACGGCGCTGCTCGTCGTGTTCACCCACGTCCGCCTGCGCCGCCTCGTACTCCGGCCCGTCGAGCGGCTCATCGAAGGGTCGGAGCGGCTGGCCTCGGGGGATGAGGAGTACCGGATGCCCTTCGTCGGCTCGGCCGAGCTGGATCTGCTGGGCGCGGCGATCGTCCGCATGGCCCGCCGGGCGAACCGGGATCGGCATCGGCTGGCGGCGAACATCGCCTCGCTGAACGAGACGAACCGGGCACTCTCGGAGGCGCGCTCGGAGCTCATCCGGGCGGAGAAGCTCGCGTCGATCGGCCGGCTCGCGGCCGGCATCGCACACGAGGTCGGGAATCCGCTCGGCGCGATCCTCGGATACGTCGAGCTCGGCAAGCGACAGGGCGACGCCGGATCGGACTGGACGGAGGGCATTTCGCACGAGGTGAGGCGAATCGACCGGATCGTGCGGGGACTCCTCGACTACGCCCGCCCGAAGGCGGCGGCCACGCGACGTGTGGACGTGAACGCCGTCGTTCGATCCGCCGCCGAGCTCCTTCGCATTCAGGGTCGGTTGAAGGACGCGACCCTCGGGCTGGAGCTGGCCGAGCCGCTGCCCGAGGTCGTGGCCGACCCGTCCCAGCTCGAGCAGGTCCTCGTGAACCTGCTTCTGAACGCGGATGATGCGATCGGCGGGGAGGCGCACGGAAGGGTCCAGGTGCGGACGGCGGAGACGACCTCTCCGGGCACCGCGCCCGACCGTCCCGCACATCGGGCCGACGATCCGGAGGGGATCGATTATTCGCACCTTCGCCGTCTGACGGGGCAGACGGCCGAGGCGCCTGCGCCGAGACTGCGGGCCGGAGCGCCCGCCGTCGAGATTCTCGTGGAGGACAGCGGACCCGGCATCAGGCCCGAGGACCGCACGAGGGTCTTCGATCCGTTCTTCACGACGAAGGAGCCGGGCCGCGGGACGGGGCTCGGCCTGGCCGTGTCGGCCAGGCTCATCGACGGCATGGGGGGCACGATCGAGGTGGCCGAGACGACCGGGCGCGGCGCCGCGTTTCGCGTGATCCTTCCCGTGGCGCGAGAGGAGGTGGCATGAGGATTCTCGTCATCGACGACGACGCCGGGCTGCGCCGGACGGCGTCGCTGATTCTCGAGGACGAGGGCTACGACGTCATCACGGCCCCGGACGGTCGGGAGGGGCTGACGCGGGCCCTAGAGGACGGTGCGGACCTCATCCTGTGTGACGTCCGCATGCCGGGCCTCGACGGGCTCCAGTTCGTGGAGGAGTACCGGAAGGCGGGTGGGCGGGCCCTCATCATCATGATGACGGCCTATGGGAGCGCGGACCTCGCCGTGGAGGCGATCCGGAAGGGCGCCTACGACTACGTCGACAAGCCCTTCTCACCGGAGGCTCTCCTCCTCCGGGTTCGCATCGGCGTCGAGAACCACACGAAGGACAGGGAGATCGTCCGTCTCCGCAAGGAAGTGCGGGCGGAGAAGAGGCACGGCGAGATCATCGCGGGCAGCCCGGGCATGAAAGAAGCGATCGAGCTCGCGGATCGGGTTGCGCGGCATCCGTCGACCGTCCTCATCACCGGGGAGAGCGGCACCGGCAAGGAGCTCATCGCGAGACTCATCCACGAATCATCGCCGCGCGGGCGAGGGCCCTTCGTGCCCGTGAACTGTGGAGCGATTCCGGAGAACCTGCTGGAATCCGAGCTCTTCGGCCACGTGAAGGGGTCGTTCACCGGCGCCTCGGGGGATCGGGCGGGCCTGTTCGAGGAGGCGAACGGCGGCACGCTGCTCCTGGACGAGATCGGCGAGCTCCCGCAGGCGCTCCAGGTGAAGCTCCTGCGGGCGCTTCAGGAAGGCGAGATCCGCCGCGTCGGGTCGTCGAAGCCGCTGTCCGTGGACGTTCGCATCGTGGCGGCGACGGCGCGTGACCTGGAGGAGGAAGTGCGCGCCGAGCGCTTCCGCTCCGACCTGTACTACCGGATCAACGTCGTGCGCATCCATCTTCCTCCCCTGCGCCACCGCACCGACGACATTCCGCTGCTCGCCCAGCACTTCCTGGCGACGTACAACGAGAAGCTCGGCCTCGAGCTCACGGGGTTCCAGCGCAGCGCGATCAAGAAGCTGACCTCGTACGCCTGGCCCGGAAACATCCGCGAGCTCGAGAACGTGGTCGAGAGGGCGATGGTGATGGCCGAAGGGCCGGAGATCACGGTGGAGGACCTGCCGGCGTTCCTGAGCGGGGCGGACACGCCGCTGGCCAAGGCCTTCGCGGGTGCGGAATCGCTGTCCAGCGACGAGCTTTCCGTGAAGAAGAGGACGCGAGAGCTGGAGCGTAAGCTCATCGCCCGCGCACTCGAGATCACGAAGGGGAACCGCACGCGGGCGGCGGAGCTGCTGGAGCTGAGCTACCGGGCCCTCCTGTACAAGATTCGCGACTACGGACTCGAATAGCCACCGGGCGCCCGCCGCCGGTCCGATTCCGGAGCGCTGGTGCGCGAGTTGCAGGCAAGCGGGCCCGGTACCCGCAGAGGACGGTCGCCGACCGGCCGCCGGAGACTGGCGGGACCGACAAGTCGGGGGCAGATTTGTTGCCCCGCGCGACGCGGCCTCCAGACGCGGCGCGCGGATCCCCCGGAGAACAGAGAATCAAAGGACTCTTGCGTGATGAAACGGTCTCTTCTCCTCCCCGGCACTCTGTCGCTTCTCCTCGTGGCGCCGCCGGTCTCGGCCCAGGTGACCGGCCACCAGCGGTTCCAGAGCCGCGCCGAGGTCATCGCGGAGCGCGATTCGCTTCGACGCGCGGTCTCGACGGCGACGGACGAGGAGGCCCTCATCGTGATTCAGGATCGTCTGGCGAGGGTCGAGAACCGGCTGCAGGTGGGGGACTTCCTGCCCGGTGACGTCCTGAGCCTGATCGTGACGGGGCAGACGCAGTGGACGGGCAACTTCACGATCCAGACGGACCAGACGCTGCTCCTGCCGGACGTGGATCCGATCCCCCTGGCCGGCGTCCTCTACTCCGAGGCGGAGGCCGTCATCGCCGACCATCTCACCTCGATCCTCCGCGAGCCCGAGGTTCGGTTGACACCGCTGCTGCGGGTGCTCGTGGCGGGCGAGGTCGGGAACCCCGGCTTCTACGACCTGGATGGATCCACGCTCCTCTCCGATGCGATCCAGGCCGCCGGCGGCCCGACGAGCTCGGCGAAGCTGGGGGAGGTGGAGCTGCGTCGGGAGGGGCACACGTACCGCGCCGCGGAGAACCTGGTGTTTCGCGGGCTCACGCTCACCCAGCTGGGGGTGATGGCCGGCGACGAGATCTTCGTGCCCGCGCAGGGAGGCGGTTTCCTGGGCGGGTTCCGTAACGTCGCGCTCATCATCGGCACGCTGGCGAGCTTCACGTTCCTGATCATCCGGATTCAGCGAATCTGAGCCGCCGCTGTGGGGAAAGCGCCATATCTGGAGCGGACGGCGGCGGTTGGAATCGCGCCAAGGATTTATAGGACATGCGGTTAGATAGATACGAGGCGTCTGGCACGAGTGATGCTCTCGGGGGACGTGATCGACCGTCACGCGCACCGCGAGGCACCATGAGTCCAGATGACACGATGCACGAACGCAGGTCCAACGTCGCCCTCGACTGGATGTGGGGCGACGCGGAGCGGAGACGCAGGAAGCTTCGGGCACGGGAGCTCTCGACCGTCGGAACGGATCCGGAGGGGGAAGAGGTGCAGTTCCGACGCGTAGGCCGGCTCGAGGCCTTCTTGCTGCGACTTGCGAACTTCCTCGTCGCGGCGGTCGCGCTCATCGCCCTTTCGCCGCTGATCCTCATCGTGGCGGTCCTCATCCGCATCGACAGCCCCGGACCGGTGCTCTACCGGCAGCTCAGGGTCGGCCTCGACCGGCGGAGCCTGCGCGACGTCGGCGACGGCTCGGGTCGGCGGGCGAGCGATCTGGGGGGGCGGCCGTTCATGATCTACAAGTTTCGCACGATGCACACGAAGGCGGAGCTCGAGACCGGCCCCGTGTGGGCGACGAGAGACGACGACCGGATGACGCGCGTCGGACGCTGGCTGCGTCGGCCCCGCATCGACGAGATCCCGCAGTTCTGGAACGTGCTCCGTGGCGAGATGTCCGTCGTGGGGCCCCGTCCTGAGCGGCCCGCGTTCGTTCGCCATCTGCAGCGGGAAATCTCGGAATACAGGCTCCGGAACCGCGTGCCGCCTGGCATCACGGGCTGGGCGCAGGTGAACCAGGGATACGACCAGGACCTCGAGGATGTTCGGTCGAAGGTCGGATACGATCTCGAGTATCTCGAGCGCCGCTCGCTCTGGTTCGACCTGTGGATCATGCTGAAGACGCTGCCCGTGATGTTCGAACGGGACTAGATCCTGGCGAAGATCGGCGATCGCGATCGCCGGTCCTCTTCCGACACAACCAGGCCCAGGGACCGAACTCGAATGGCCGGAGCGACCACCCGAGAGGCGAATTCTCCATCGACCAGCGTCCTGCTCGTGAGCGGGCACGACTGGTTCGCCAGCGCCCTGCAGGCGGTCCTGGAGCCTGAGGGATTCGCCTTCTCGAGGGTGCGCTCCGCCCGCATCGCGCTGCGTGACGCGACCCTGATCGACCCGGACCTCGTCATCATCGACGAGGGATTGCCCGACCTCGACACCCCCTCGCTCGCCTCGGCTCTCGTGGCCGGGCCTCTCGGCGCGGGCGTTCCGATCCTCGTCCACTCGCCCAACTTCTGGCACGAGACGGCCCAGGCCGCCGCGATGAGCGCCGGCGCCTGGGACATCATCAAGGAGCCCGTCCGGTCTCGCCTCATCGTCGCGAAGCTCCGGAGACTGCTGGAGATCAAGCGGCTCATCGAGGTCACCGAGCAGGGGTCGCTCTCGGACATGAGCACCGGTCTCTTCAATCTGGCGGGTCTCATGCGTATGATGCGTGTCCTGGGCTCGACGGCGAAGAGGGCGAACGCGGTCCTGAGCTGCGTCGTCCTCGGCCCGACGACGCCCGCATCCGGGGGCGAGGCGCTGGAGGAGCAGCGAGGGAGGACCGCGACCCTGTGCGTGGAGAACACCCGGGAAGGCGATGTGTGCGGATGGGTCGGAGAGTCGGACGTGGGGATCGTGGCGTACGACACGACGGCGGCGGGCGTGGCCACCCTCGTCCGGCGCCTCCAGGAGCGCGCGTCCCTGGACACGGGCCTGGCCGAGCTGCTCCCGCTGAGCGCCGGGATCGTCGAGCTGGCCGGGGCGGCGATGTCGCCGGAGGGCAGCGACGTGAACCTCGCGCCGGTCGCGACACAGATCGCGAGCCTCTCACGCTTCACGGCCGCGCAGAACGCGCTGCAGGCGGCCCGGGAGGCGGGCGGGGGCGTTCGGGTCGCGGACAGCGTCTGAGACGGAGGCGATGACGTGACGGCCGAGAATCCGACGAAACGGGTCGTGGCCCCGCAGCCCACGGTGGTCGTGGGGCGCAAGCGCGGGTACTGGAGGGTGAACGATCCCGGCACGACCGGAATCCGCGTGCTGACGGTACTCGGGGCGGCGTTCGCGATCGTCGGTCTCGTGGATCTCGTACTGCTGTGGATCCCTCCCCGGTTCGACAACGCGGCCTGGGAGTTCGGCACCCTGAGCCGCACCTTCGACAGCTTCCCGATGACCGGCCTCGGCTTGGGCCTCGTGACCTACGGGGTCGTGGTCCAGTCACAACGGCGGGGGGGACGAGTGCGCGCCCTGGCGATCGTCTTCTTCACCGTCGCGCTTCTGCTCATCGCGCTCGGGATCCTCTATGCCACGGCGGTGCCGGCCGTGCTGCAACAGACGCCCGATGCCGCCCTGGTCGGCGTGAACCGGGCCGTGATCAAGAACGTCGTCGAGATCGTCATCTATCCGCTGACCCTGGCGGGCATCGCGATCAAGCTCTGGCGGCAGGTGGAGAGATCGGGCTGATGGCCGGGGGGGACGAGGCGACGATCGCCGCCACCCCGAGAACGGCTCACGGGCGCGGCGCCCTCATGCCGTCCTGGGGACCCGTGGCGGCCGTAACGGCGGCCTACCTGCTCCTGTTCGGGTCTACGCTCCGGGCCCTGCTCGTGGACGATTGGCTCCACAACGGTGAGTATGGTCACGGCCTGCTTCTCCTCCCCGTGGCCGCCTACCTCGCGTGGACCCACCACACGCGGCGGGCGGATCCGGAGCCCGCCCGCGGCCTTCTCCTTCTCGCGGTCGCCGTCCTCCTGTTCTGGGTCTCGAGCATGGCCGCCGAGTTCTTCACGGTCCGAGTATCGGCCCTCCTCGCCCTCTCGGGCCTGACGGTCTTCTACCGCGGACGGTCGCAGCTGCGGGCCTGGTGGCTGCCGTTCGCCCTGATGGTGTTCACGATTCCGCTGCCGGAGGTCGTGCTCGGCTCCCTCACGCTTCCGCTGCAGCTCCTGGCCTCGAGGATCGCTGTCGCCATGCTGGATTTCAGGCACATCCCGGTCGGTCTCGCGGGCAACATCATCATCCTTCCGGGGCACGAGCTGTTCGTGGCCGAGGCCTGCAGCGGGCTCCGGTCGCTCTCCGCCCTGTTCGGGATGTCCCTGCTCATCGCCGGCACGAGCCTCCACAGGTCCTGGAGCCGCATCGCCCTTCTCGCGGTCGCGATTCCGGCCGCGCTGGCCGCGAACGCGCTCCGCGTGTTCGTCACCGGCTACCTCGTCTACTACTTCGGCCCCGACGCCGCCGAGGGCATGGCGCATGCGTCGGCCGGGATCATCGTGTTCCTCGTCGCTCTCGGCGGAGTCGCGCTCGCGATGCTGGGGCTGCGGAAGCTCGAGCGAAGACCCTCGCGCGGCGCCGGGGCGACGGTCCTCGGGGGGGAGGCCGCGTGAGGGCGCCGGGCTGGGTCGTCGCGCTGGCGCCGGTGCCCGTCCTCCTGGTCGGGGTGGCCGGGCGCAGCCTGCTCGAGCCGGCGCGGCCGCTGGCGCTCCGGGCCTCCCTTGCGGGACTGCCGCGCCAGCTCGGGAGCTTCGGATCCGCCGAAGACCTGAAGATCTCCCGGGGGGAGCTGCGGGTGCTGAATCCGGAGGCGTACCTGCTGCGCAGCTACCGGGATGAGGTCGGCGACGAGATGTCCCTGTTCGTCGCCTTCTACGGACGCCAGGCCCGCGGCTCCAGCATCCACTCTCCCCGGAACTGCCTGCCGGGGGCCGGCTGGGAGCCCGTCGAGCACCGGCGTGTGAAGCTCCGTACCGCCTACGGCACCGGGACCGTCAACGAGTACGTCATCGAGCACGAGTCCGGCCGCCGGGCCCTCGTCTACTACTGGTACCAGGGCCGCGGACGCGTGGAGGCGAACGAATATCTCGTGAAGTGGCAGATGCTGCGCGATGCGCTCGTGAAGCGCCGCACGGACGAGGCGCTGGTCAGGCTCGTCATCCCGATCGAGGATGGCGCCAGCCCCCGGACGGAGGTGCCGGACTCGCTGCTGCGCCGGGTCGCGGATTCCCTGCGCGACCGGCTGCCCGCCTGACGCGGGCGGACGCGTCGCGGTGAGCGGAGGAGCGCGTCGGCTCCTGCGGGCGCTCCGCCACGCCCCCGATCGCATCCTCCACCCCGTGCGTCGCCGGGCCGTCCTCTCGGATCTGCGCTCCGGGCCCACGCCGCGCAGCCTCCTCTTTCTGTGTCACGGGAACATCTGCCGGAGCCCGTACGCGGCGGCCGTCGCCGAGCGTGCCCTCGGCACCCGCGCCGCTCGCTGCCGCATCGCGTCCGCCGGCTTCATAGGCCCCGGCCGCTCCGCTCCGCCCGAGGCCGTCGAGGTGGCCGCTCGCCGCGGCATCGATCTATCCGGGCACCGGTCGCGGACGGTGGACGGGGCGTCCATCGGTGAGGTCGACCTCGTCGTCGTGATGAGCCGCGGGCAGGCGCGCGCGATCGTGGAAGAAGGCCGTCGGACGGGCCGGGTCATCGTCCTCGGAGACCTGGATCCCGATCCGATCGACACCCGCGCGATCCGGGACCCCGTGGAGCAGCCCGCCGACGTCTTCGAGGACGTCTACGCCCGCATCGATCGCTGCGTGGCCGCGCTCGCCACCGCTGTCGGATCGGAACCGCCGGCCGGCCCGCCGGAGCACCGCACGACCTAACCCGAGGGTGCGCCGCGTCCCGCGAGCAGGCGCTGCCAGACCTCCTCGATCCTCTGGAACCACCGCACGGCGAAGGGGAAGGTGGAGCGGGCCACCGTTCGGACCTTGATGGACTGCACCCCCGCGAGGTTCGCGCCGGCTATGTCCGTCATGTACTGGTCCCCGACCATCGCGGCGCGCCGCGCCTCTGTCTCGCCGGCTTCCTCGAGGGCGAAGGCGACGAGGGCCGCGTCCGGCTTTCGAATCGGCCGCGCCTCGGCGGGAGACGGCGCATCCCGAGCGTCGGTCCAGCCGTCCACGCCGCCGAGGAGGCGTCGGCAACGGCGTCCTTCCGGTGTGTCGTACCCCTTGAGCACCGGGACGCCGGGAAACAGGCGGCCGAGCTCCGCCAGTCGCTCGTCGGAACAGTTCGACAGGATGACGTGACGCACGCCCTCCGCGCGGAGAAGCGCCTCGAAGGCGGGCGCCAAGGCCGGCTCGACATCCCGGGCGTGCCAGGGCATGAGGGTCCCGTCCACGTCCCAGATCACGGTTCGGATTCCGCGCGCGCGAAGGAATTCGGGCGTGAGCTCTGCAACGGAGTCGAGATGCAGCGTCGGCCTCAGGTGGCGGGACACGCTGAGCAGGCGCGGGAGAACCTGACGGATCGTCGTGGTCCAGTCAGCCATGGCGGACGCTGCGTCCCCTCCTCAGGGGCCGGCTCCGGTGCCGGGATAGCCCCGGAAGACCGCGATGCGTAGCTTGAGATCGTAGAGACATGGGTTCCCGGGGGTGTGATGGCCGCGGGAGAGGCCGCTCGGTCGCCGCTGCCGCCACCATGGCTCAGAGGAATGTGCGCTCTGGCGTGAACGCCGGAAAGGGAGGCCGGATCATGTACGTCGGGCCCGAAGTCCTCATGCCCGTCGCCTCGGTGCTTGCGGCGATCACGGGCTTTCTGCTGCTCTTCTGGCGGCGCACGGTCGCCGTGTTCCGTGGCGCGTTCCATTTCGTGGGTCGCCTCTTCTCGAGACGATCCGATTAGTCGACGCCCGGACTCGATGACGCGCGGGGCGGCCGTGCCGCCCCGCGTCGGCCTCCTGCTTCCGCTTCTCCTCGTCCGTCCCGCCCTCCTGACGCCCGGCTTCGCGAACGCGCAGGAGGCGACGCGGATCTCCCTCGCGATCCAGAGCGCGACCCTGATCGACGGGACGGGGGCCGCGCCGGTTCCTCTCGCCACCGTCACGCTGGCCGGGGAGCGGATCGCCTGCGCGGGGACCTCCGCCGAGTGCCCGGTTCCGCGCGGGATTCGGATCGTGGACGGCCGGGGACTGTGGCTCATCCCGGGACTCATCGACACGCACCTCCACCTTCGGTTCGCGTCGGACAGCGTGTGGTCGGCCGTGGCGCTGCGACTCGCGCTCGCGAACGGGATCACGGCAGCGCGGGAGGTGAGCACGTACGGACAGCTGGAGGCGAATCTCGCCGCGGCCGCCGTCTCGGAGTCCGCGGGAGAGCCCATGCCCCGACTCCAGGTGGCGGGACGGATCGGGGAGGCGAACCGGGAGCGATTCCGGGCGGCGGACATGCCCGCGCTCGCCCGCGTGCTCCTGGGCATGGGCGTGGAGGGCATCAAGATCAAGGGGCGCCTCACCCTTCCCGAGCTGCTGGCCGTCCTCGAGGACATCGGCGACGCGGCTCCGGTCTACGGGCACGTGGCGGACGTCGCTCCCCGGCCGGACGAGCTCCGGCTCGCGCTCCGCGCCGGCGTGGACGGGATCTCGCACGCGAGCTCCCTCGGGCGACTCTTCCGCGACGAGCCGCCCCGAGCGGCCGTGAGCGAGGAGGAACGGCTGGCTCTGCGGCTCGACACGCGGACCGTCTGGAGGAACATGGATCCCGAGCTGGCCGGCGCCCTCATCCGGGAGATGGTGGCCGACAGCGTGTGGCTCGAGCCGACCCTCATCGGCGACGCGACGTTTGCCGATCCGGCCGCGTACCGCGATGAGAGGCTGGATCGATACGTGCCGCTCCGCTATTCCACCCTCCCGCTGGACCGGCGCCCCCTCACCGAACGGGAGAGACGGGCTCTCGACGCGGGCCGCAAGAAGATCGCCGAGTTCGTGAGCCGGTTCCACCGCGCCGGCGGCATCGTCATCGCGGGATCCGACAACCGGTACGTCCCCGGTTTTGCCCTGCACGAGGAGCTCCGGCTTCTCTCCGACGCGGGCCTCGGTCCTGCCGCCGCCCTTCGCAGCGCGACGGCCGATGCGGCCCGCGCGTTGCGCCGGGACGACATCGGAGTGATCCGTCCGGGAGCGAAGGCGGACATGGTTCTCCTCGAGGCGGATCCCCTGTCCGATATCCGGGGCACCCGTGCCGTGCGGTCCGTGTTCAAGGGGGGGATGGAGTACGCGCCTCCCCGCCTGCTCAGCGAAGCCGAGGGCGTGGCCGTGAGGCTCCGCGAGGAAGCCGCGCGCGGTCAGGGGCCGGGGCGGAAGCGACGGGCCATGGAGCTCGGGGCCCTCGCCGTCCTGCTCATCGTCGCGGTATCGGCTGTGCGGCGGAGACAGGCCGGCCGGTTGGGATCCGCGCGGACCCACCGGCGGGATGCGGGGTAGCCCGGGTCCGGGAAGGCGTCTTAGGTTGGCTCCGGATCGTGCCCGCCGGGGCTCGAGCCGGGAAGGAGAGCGTCGGAGCCGAACGTGATGCGTGCCAGACATCTGCAGGGGAGCCTCGCGACGGGGGCACTGTCCCTGCTTCTCATCGGAGCGGCCTCGTGCGGCGGAGGATCCACGACCCCGGGTTCGGTCGCGGGCCCGGGAGCCGCCGCGGGTCTGCGGATCGAGCCGGGAAGCACCTCTCTCATGCTGGGCGCCATCGCGCGGTTGTCGGCGGTCGAGACGGATGCGTCCGGCCGGACGATCGGGCCCGCGCAGGCCACCTGGGCCAGTTCGGATCCCTCCGTCGCGAGCGTGTCGCCGGACGGACTCGTAACGGGCGCCTCGGCCGGTTCGGCGACGATCACGGCGAAGGCGGCGAGCGGCAGCGCGGCCGCGACGGTGACGGTCGAAGCCGCCAGCGGGGCACTCTCTCTCGACTTCGCCACGCTGCTCGGGGGCGTGAACAACGACGTCGTGCGTGACATCGCCGTCGATCCGCAGGGCAACATCTACGTCACCGGCGGCACGGCCTCGCCGAACTTCCCGGTGACCCCCGGGAGCTTCGACCAGACCTTCAACAGCACGGCGCCGGACCTGCACGATGTCTTCGTGACGAAGCTGGATCCGGCCGGCAACATCGTCTGGTCCACGTTCATCGGAGGCCCGGGGTACGACCGCGCGTACGGCATCGAGCTGGACGATCGCGGGTTCATCTACGTCGCGGGCCGGGCCGGTGCCGGTTTTCCGGTCACGTCGGGCGCCTTCCAGACGGCGTTCCGCGGCGGGTCGTTCCCCGGCCCGTACGGCGAGCAGGACGGGTTCGTGTGCAAGGTGACGCCGGACGGGTCCTCGCTCGTGTTCTGCAGCTATTTCGGGACGACGGACGGGAGCATCGTGCGGGACCTGGACGTGGACGCGAACGGGGACGTCTACATCGCCTCCTCCGTCCGCACGGGATCGTTTCCGTCCGGGTGGTTCCGCGGCGGCTTCCAGCCGGCGCGCGCGGCCGGGATCGACGGGATCGCGGCGAAGATCGCGACGGACGGATCCCGCGTCCTGTGGGCGACCTTCCTCGCCGGCTCCGGGGACGAGAGCCAGCAACCCTCCATCCGCGTGGACGACGGAGGGCACGCGTACATGACGATGGCCACCACGTCGCCCGACATGCCCACGCCTGGCGGCTTCGATGGGCGGTACAACGGCGGCAGCGACATGTGGCTCGGCGAGCTGTCGGCCGACGGCGGATCCCTCGTGTTCGGCACCTACATCGGAGGCTCGGGCAAGGAGTTCACGGAGACACACGAGCTCGCGCTGGACCGGCTCGGCAACATCTACGTCGCGACGACGACGCTGTCGACCGACTTTCCGACGACGACGGGGGCGTTCCAGCGGGTGTTCGGGGGCATCGGTGGCGCGGGGCAGGGCGCGGGCACGAACTACTCGGGCGACCTGTTCGTCACCAAGATTGCGCCCGGCGGCTCCCCTCTTCTGCACAGCACCTACGTGGGAGGCAGCTTCGGGGAAGGGGGCGAGGGCGTGGGGAACGGCCCGGACGGAAGCGTCTTCGTGGCGGGAGCCACGCGCTCCGTCGACTTTCCGATCTCCAGCGTCGCGAGGCAGGGGTTCGGGGGCCAGCTCGACGCGGTCGCCGCACGGCTGGACGGTGAGCTGGGTCAGCTCCTGTACTCGACGTACTACGGGGGGAGCAGCACGGACGCCGCCCGGACGGCGACCGTCGGCCCGGACGGCAGCTACCTGTTCGGCGGCGGTACGCGGTCGACCGACTGGCCCGCCGTGCACGCGGCCCAGTCGACGCCCGGTGGGGCGCGCGACGGATTCGTCGTGAAGCTGCGCCCGGCAAACTGATCCTCGCGCCGGACCGCGGTCCGTCGCCGTCCGTCGCCGCCTCTTCGCTCCACGGGGCTTTCCCGCCTGTCGCGCACGCGCTACAGTCATCCACGCGGCGGCCGGCCGACCTCCGGCGGCCAGACGCGTATCATGTTGTATCGTAATGAATTACAGTTACAATCCCGGGCGGCGCCTCGCGGGCCTCTCTTTTGACGGAGGGTGCCTCCGTTCCGACGCGCGCTCCCGGCGGACGGGTCCGGCGGCACACGCGAGCGTCCAGGGAGACGGGCCTGGCCCCGTCAAGGCGATAGGGAGGTTCCATGTACGTCGGACCGGAAGTCCTCATGCCGCTGGCTTCGATCATGGCGGCGATCACGGGCGTCCTCATGCTGTTCTGGCGACGCACGGTCGGCGCGTTCCGGGCGGTTTTCCAGTTCGTCAGCCGCCGGTTCACGGGATCCGGTACGGACGCCTGACGCGGAGATGAGCGGAATCCGGAAAGTCATCGTCATCGGGCTGGACGGGCTCGAGCCGAAGATCGTCGGGCGCATGCTGGAGGAGGGCTCGCTTCCCAACCTGGCGCGACTCGGAGCGCAGGGTGGCTGGAGCACGGTTCGCACGACGTTCCCGGCCCAGACACCGGTCGCGTGGTCGAGCTTCGCCACGGGAACGAACCCCGGAGGACACGGCATCTTCGACTTCGTGAGCCGGGATCCGAACACATACCTGCCCGATCTGGCCCTGAACCGATACGAGCAGAAGAGCAGCTTCCTGCCGCCGAAGGCCGTGAACCTCCGCCGGGGGACCCCGATGTGGGAGTTGCTGGGGGACGCCGGAATCGGCGCGACCGTGATCCGCTGCCCCTGCACGTATCCGCCGGACCGGCTCAAGGGGCGCATGCTGTCCGGGATGGGCGTTCCGGACCTGCGCGGGGGGCTCGGGACCTCGACCTTCTACACGGACGAGGGCGACGTGCCCCCGCAGGAGTCCGAGAACGTCGTCCCCCTGAAGGCGAACGGGACGGCGGAGATCCGCACCCACCTCATCGGGCCGCGGAATCCGAAGGTCGGAGAGGACGTCCACCTCGACATCGTGATCGTCCCGGATCCGGCCGCGCGCAAGGTCACGATCCGCAGCTCGGGAGACCCGGGCGAGCTGGACGTCCGGGAAGGGGAGTGGAGCGACTGGCTGAAGGTGAAGTTCAAGGTCGGCATGCTCCAGTCCATCGGAGGGATGCTCCGATTCCACCTCACCCGGGTGGAGCCGCACCTCGAGCTCTACGCGTCGCCGATCAACTTCACGCCGGAAGCCCCGATGTTCCCGATCAGCGCCCCGTGGGACTACGCGGGAGAGCTGCAGCGCCACGTGGGCACGTACTACACGACCGGCATGGTGGAGGACCACACGGGCCTGACGAACGGGCGCTTCGGCGAGGCCTCGTACCTGGCCCAGTGCGACGACGTGCTGCGGGAGCGCGAGGCGATGATGCTGTACGAGCTCGATCGCTTCGACGAGGGCCTGTTCTACTGCCTGTTCGACACGCCCGACCGGGTCCAGCACATGTTCTGGCGCTTCGGCGAGCCCGAGCATCCGGCCAACGGGGATCCCGGCGAGTGCGACGCGTGGGGCGGCGTGATCGAGGACCACTACCGGAAGTGCGACACGATCGTGGGCAGGGCGCTCGAGCACGCCGACGACAGGACCCTGTTCGTGGCCCTGAGCGACCACGGGTTCAACAGCTTTCAGCGGGGCGTGCATCTGAACACGTGGCTTCACGATCACGGCTTCCTCGCCCTGAAGGACGGGGTCGAGCCGGGCGAGGAGGCGGGCGACTTCTTCCGCGCGGTGGATTGGGAGCGCACCCGCGCCTACGCGGTGGGTCTGGGGAGCCTCTACCTGAACCTCGCCGGCCGGGAGGCGAGCGGTATCGTGAAGCCGGACGAGGCGGAGGCCCTGACGGCCGAGATCGCCGCGGGGCTCACGGGGCTCGTGGATGAGGACAGGGGCGCGGTCGCGATCTCCAGGGTCGTGAGCCGCGAGGACGTGTACAGCGGAGACTGCGCTTCCGACTCGCCCGATCTCGTCGCGTGCTTCGGAGAGGGGTATCGGGTCTCGTGGGGGACGGCGCTCGGCGGCGTGCCGGCCGGGCACTTCGAAGACAACACGAAGCGTTGGGGCGGCGACCACATCATCGATCCCGACTTCGTGCCCGGCGTTCTGTTCATGAACCGGCCGTTCGCGGGGGAGGGCGCGAGCCTCGTGGATCTCGCCCCCACGGTCATGGAGGCGCTCGGCGCCGAGAAGGGGCCGAAGATGGAGGGGGCGTCGCTCCTGACATGAACGGATCGGGCTCGCGAGGCGCCCGGGTCGCGGCGGGCACCCTCGCCGCCCTCGGCCTGCTCACGATCGGATACGCCTTGCTGGCGGACGTCATCGGGGGCGGGGAACCGGGCTTCGGCTTCAAGCAGTGGCTGCTCCTGGGCGTGGGAGCCGTCCTCTTCGTGGCCGGCATCCTGCTGTCGTTTCGCCGGTGCCGCGAGTACCTGACCCGCTGGAGGACCCCGCCGGACGAGCCGGAGCCCGTCGAAGGGCTGCTGAGCCTGCTCGTGTGCGTGGCGGTCCCGGCCGGCCTGGTGGATTGCCTCCTGTCCCTGTCGGGGTACCGGTTCTTCTCGTTCGGAAGGCAATGGTGGTGGATGGCGCCGTTGTCGTACGTGCTCTTCCTCGCCGTGCCGGGACTCGTCATCGCGCTGTTCTCCCGCGCCGGGCTACGGCGGCTCGGATCGATCCGGGCCGCGGCCTTCCTCTACGTGTTCGTCTCTTTCGTGGGCTTGCTCTACTATTTCCAGCCCGAGCTGCACTGGATCGCCGCCGCGGTCCTCGCCGCCGGGCTCGCCCGGATCGCGTCCGCCCTGGTCGCGCGGCACCGGGCCGGCGTCCGGGCGATCGCCGGACGGACCGCCGTCGCGCTCGTCGTCTTCGTCACGCTCCTCGGCATCGGGAGCACGGCCGGGCGCGCGGTGATCGAGCGCAGGAAGGTGGCGGCACTGCCGACCCCGCCCGCCGGGGCTCCGAACGTGCTGCTCATCATCCTGGACACCGTTCGGGCCGCGAACCTGGGCCTGTACGGACATCAGCGGGAAACGACGCCCGCGCTCGAGCGCTTCGCGGCCGGCGGCGTGACGTTCGATCTGGCGATATCGCCCGCCGCCTGGACGCTCCCGTCCCACGCGAGCATGTTCACGGGCCGTCATCCGCATGAGCTGTCGGCCACCATCCGGCATCCGCTGGACGACCGCTGGCCGACGCTGGCCGGTGTGCTCGGCGCCAGGGGCTACCGGACGGGTGGGTTCGTGGCCAACCGGTACTACGCGGGTCCGCACACCGGCCTCGCGCGCGGGTTCCTTCGCTACGACTTCGACATGCTCTCTCCCGGCGAGATCCTGGACAGCTCCTCCCTCGGGCGGCTGGTGTGGTCCTGGACGTATCTGCGGCGGCTCGTCCTGCGGAACGTCGTCGGACCGGGAGGGGAAGCGCCGGACTGGGAGCGGCTCGGCCGAAAGCGAGCCGCGGACGTCGCGGACGAGTTTCTCCGCTGGGTCGGCGACGAGAGGGACCGCCCCTTCTTCGCGTTCCTGAATCTCTACGACGCACACGATCCCTACCTGCCTCCAGCTCCCTTCGCCCGTCGGTTCATGGGAGACGGACAGGCGCTTCCGCCCCGGGATGGTCGTCTGGACCCCGCGATCGACGCGGATTCCATCCGCTCGCTGACCGATGCGTACGATGGCGCGATCGCCTATATGGACGAGGAGCTCGGCTCGCTGTTCGACCGGCTGGAGGCGCGCGGGCTCCTGGACGGCACGATCGTGATCGTGGCGTCCGACCACGGGGAGGAGCTCGGCGAGCACGCTGTGATCGGCCACGGTTTCAGTCTGTACCTGTCCGTCGTCCACGTCCCCCTCGTGATCCGATACCCTGCGTCCGCTCCCGCCGGCCTTCGCGTCCCCGCGCCCGTCGGGCTTCGGGATCTGCCGGCCACGATCTTCGATCTTGCGGGTCTTCCGGGTGGGGAGCTGCCGGGCCGGAGCCTGGCGCGAGCCTGGAGCGATGAGGCCGGATCCGTGGAGGACACCGTGCTGACGGAAGGACGCGGACGCCCGTGGCTGTCGAGCGAGAAGCTCGTGTCCCGGGGAGACATGCGCTCGCTCCTGGCCGGAGACATGCACTACATCCGGTACGGGGATGCGACCGAGGAGCTGTTCCGGCCCGTCGAGGATCCCTGGGAGCTGGACGATCTTCGAGATGACCCCGGGAGCGCGGCCTCCGTGAGCGACTTCCGCCGGACGCTCGGCGCCTATCCCGG
>JBHHZD010000023.1:0-36458 GCA_046757885.1 Gemmatimonadota bacterium | reverse complement strand
GTAGAGCGCTGCGTTCGGGACGCAGAGGTCCCCGGTTCAAATCCGGGCGCCCCGACTCCATCCGCGTCGCAGGCGATCGGCCGCTCCGGCCGACCCCGCGCCCGACGCGACCGAAGACGGCGAGGAAGGTGTCGGCGGCTCCCGCCGCCGCCGCGGAATCGGGGCGTGGCGCAGCCCGGTAGCGCGCCTGAATGGGGTTCAGGAGGTCGGGGGTTCGAATCCCCCCGCCCCGATTCTGCCGACTCGCTGTGTGCCGGCCACTCCCTGGAGTACATGCCGGAGCATTACCTGATTCGCGCGATCAGGCTCGAGTCCGGCCGGACGTTCGGCGTATGGGGCGCGCTCCCGGCAGATCTGCCCGTACGGCCCACTGTCGATCGGGCGCAACAGCCGGCGCCCTCCGACCGCACGACACGACGGGCCAATTCCTGCCCCCCTCGGCCCCACGTGTCGCGACGGCCGGCAGCTCGAGATCGAGCTCGGGGACCGCCTCTCCTCGTGGCCTGCCTCTTGCGCGGCGTGAGTGTCCTGTATTTCAGGCCACCTTCACCCCAAGTGAGCGATGCATACAGCGAGCGTCGAGACGGACGGCGGCGTGCGGACCGCAGCGGAGTACGTGACGTGGGGGCAGTTTCTGCTCATCACCGTGCAACTGGCGCTGCTGCTGGCAGCGGCGCAGCTGTTCGGGATCGAGGAGATGACCGGGTTCGAGCGCCTGCTTCCGGTGATCTTCGTCGGATTCGCCGTGCATGCGTGGCTCCCCAGGCGGTGGCGGCTCCCCCTCTTCTGCCTGCTGTTCGTCGTATCGGTTCAGCGGGTAATGGGCCTGACGCTCGGCCTCCGCCTCGTGACGGGGGCCCTGGTACTGATCGCGATCTGCCACCTGCCGCTCCGCTTCCGGAGCCGAGTCGCCCTCCTCCTGCTGATCGGTGTCGGCCTGGTGGGCCTGCGGGTGGGCTGGCCTCGCAGCTCCTGGACGGCCTCGCTGATCCTGCCGGTGATGGCCGGCATGTTCATGTTCCGGCTCATCATCTACCTGTACGACCTGCGGCACGAGAAGACGCCGGCGACCCTCTGGGAGCGCCTGTCCTACTTCTTCCTCTTTCCCAACGTCTGTTTCCCGCTCTTCCCCGTGGTCGACTACGAGACGTTCCGCCGCACCTACTACGCCACCGACGCACGGGCGATCTACGAGAAGGGCCTGTCCTGGATCGGGCGCGGCATCATCCACCTCCTGCTCTACCGGGCGGTCTACTACTACCTGGTCCCGGCGCCCTCGGAGGTGGCGAACGTGGGGAGCCTGGCGCTGTTCATGCTGTCGGGCTACCTGCTCTATCTGCATATCTCGGGGCAGTTCCACCTCATCGTGGGCGCCCTCTGTCTGTTCGGCTTCGACCTCCCGGAAACGAATCACAAGTACTACCTCGCCTCGAGCTTCAGCGATCTATGGCGGCGCATCAATATCTATTGGAAGGACTTCATGATGAAGGTCTTCTATTATCCCATCTTCTTCCGGCTGCGCCGCCATGGGATGACCCGCGCCCTGGTGATCGCCACGCTGTTCGTGTTCATGGCCACATGGCTCCTCCACTCCTACCAGTGGTTCTGGCTCCAGGGCACGTTTCCGCTGACCGCTACGGACGGCATCTTCTGGATGCTGCTCGGAGTCCTGGTCGTGCTGAACACGCTGCGACACGCGAGGCGAGGGGCGAGACCGAAGCCCGTCCGCCGCTCCGGGTTCTCGGCGCGCGACGCGCTCACCGTGTCGCTGCGCACGGCGGGCGTGTTCAGCTTCATGTGCGTGGCCTGGTCGTTGTGGACGAGCTCGACGGTCGGCGAGTGGCTCTCGATCGTGTCGAGCGGCCTCCGCGATCCCGCCGGTCTCGGCTGGGTCGTGCTCGCTCTGGCGCTCGCCATCGGTGCCGGGGTGCTGGTCCCCTTCCTGCGCTCCCGGCCGTGGAAGTGGGTACGGCCCCGGCGCTGGGGGCTTGCCCCGGCGCCCCTCGCGCTCGGCGGAGTCGCCGTGCTCCTGCTTCTCGTCGATCAGCCCGTGCTCGACCGGCAGCTCGGTGCCAGGACCGCCGGTGTCGTCGCCTCCCTGCGCAAGGACCGGCTCAATCAGCAGGACACCGATCTGCTCACCCGCGGGTACTACGAGGACCTCATCGGCATCAACACCTTCAGCTCTCCACTCTGGCGCGTGCAGCTTCAGAAACCCGCCGATTGGCAGGGACTGAAGAACGTGGGGGCGGTCCGCCAGACCCGAGACATGCGCTCGTGGGTTCTGCTGCCCTCCCGCGTGACGACGTTCAAGCGTACGACGCTGCGCACGAACCGGTGGGGGATGCGGGACCGGGAGTACGATAAGCAGAAGCCGCCCGGCACATACCGGGCAGCGATCATCGGCGCCTCGCCCGTGATGGGCTCGGGTGTCGAGAACGATGAGGTCTTCGAGTCCATCGTCGAGGATCGCCTCAACCGTGAGCACGCCGGCGGACGGTACGACCGCTACGAAATCCTCAACTTCGCCGTCGGTGGCTACGGCCTGCTCGAGATCCTGGGATCGACGGAAGCGACGGTGCTCGACTTCGAGCCCGACGCGTATCTGTACGTGACCGACGCCAATGAGCTCTCTCGCACAACGCTCCATCTGATCCAGCAGTACAGGAAAGGCATCGCCTTTCCGCATGCGTACCTGCGGGACCTGATCACCCGGGCCGGACTCACGCCCGACATGGAGACCAGAGAGGCGATGGGGCGGCTGAAGCCCTTCGAGGAGGATCTGTTAGGTTGGGGATACGAGAGGATCGTGGCAGAATCGAAGGCCAGGGGTGTCGTACCGGTGTGGGTCTTCTGCCCTCGCCTGGACCCTCAGCAACACGATGGCGAGCGGCTGGAAACGCTGACGCGGCTTGCGCGGGCCGCCGGATTCACGGTTCTGGACATGGCGGGCGCGTACGGTCACGTCGACCTCACCTCTCTTCAGGTCGCGCCGTGGGACAAGCACCCGAACGCGGAGGCGCACCGATTGCTCGCCCACCGGCTGTACCGGCTGCTGCTCGACAACGACGGGGCGCTCGGGCTCGGGCTGAAGAAGCAGGAAGTCGTACGCCCCCCCGCCGCCGGGAGGGCGGATAGAGGCCAGGCCGGCTGAGAGGAGGATGCCATCGTGTCGGATCGTGAACACGTGAGTCCTGAGGCTGGTGCGCTGGAGAGCACGGTCAAGAGCTACATCCTGGAGGAGTTGCTGCCGGGCGAGGATCCCGGTGCCCTGGACGACTCCACTCCACTGATCATGGGCGGAATCCTGGATTCGTTGAGCACCGTGAAGCTCGCGCTGTTCCTCGAGGAAAGATACGGCGTCGAGTTCGCGCCCCACGAGATGAGCGCGGACAACCTCGACTCGATCGGCAAGATCGCGGACCTCGTGCGTTCGAAGCTGGCGGAGCGATGACGGATACCCTGCACGGACTGCTGGGACGAGCCGCGGGCACACACCCCGACCGCATCGCGATCGAGGAACCGGGCGAACGCACGACGGACTACCGGCGCCTGGATTCGGACTCCGACCGGCTGTCCGAAGCGCTGGTCCGCGAAGGGGTTCGTCCGGGAGATCGCGTCGGGCTGTGCACGCACAAGAGCATCGACGCGGTCGTATCGATCTTCGGCATTCTCAAGGCGGGGGCAGCGTATGTCCCGGTGGACGCCGGCGCTCCGCCCGAGAGGAACGCCTATATCTTCCAGGACTGCTCGGTCGCCGCGCTGATCGTCGAGCGCGCCGCTCTCGCTGCACTCGAGGCGGTAGGGGAAGAAGGGACACTGCGGGTCGTGGAGGAGTTCGGAGACGATCATCTGGTCGTTCTTCCCGAGAGGCAGGCCAACGAATCCCCTGCGGACTCGCAACCCGTGCCGGCGGGACTCGCCTACATCCTCTACACATCGGGATCGACCGGCCGGCCCAAGGGCGTCATGCACACGCATGAGAGCGCGCTGAGCTTCGTGGACTGGTGCTCGGACGTCTTCGAGCCGCTCCCCGCCGACCGGTTCTCCTCCCACGCTCCGTTCCATTTCGATCTTTCGATCCTCGACCTCTACGTGCCGATCAAGCACGGCGCGCGCATCGTGCTGATCGGAGAAGACCTGGGCAAGCATCCCACGGCGCTCGCCCGGGCGATTGCCCGAAGCGGCATCGCGGTCTGGTACTCCACCCCGTCCGTCCTTCGTCTGCTCCTGGAGTTCGGCAGGATGGAGCAGTACGACTACTCCGCGCTCCGATACGTGCTGTTCGCCGGGGAAGTGTTCCCGGTCAAGCATCTGCGTGCCCTCAAGGCCCGCTGGCCGGCCGCCAGGTATTTCAATCTCTACGGTCCGACGGAAACAAACGTATGCACGTGCATGGAGATCCCCTCCGAGATCGCCGACGATCGAAGCGATCCCTTCCCGATCGGCACCGTCTGCTCGGGCGATCGCATCCGGGTCGTGGACAGGGATGGGAAGGATGTGAGGCAGGGTGAGGAGGGTGAGCTGTGGGTGGTGGGCGGCTCCGTGATGCGGGGCTACTGGAACCTGCCGGAGCGGAACAAGCTCGCTTTCGACATCGACGAGGAGGGTACCCGCTGGTACAGGACGGGCGATGTGGTTCGCGAGGAAGACGACGGAAACCTGCTGTTCGTGGGACGCCGCGATCGAATGGTGAAGCGGCGGGGGTACCGGGTGGAGTTGGGAGAGATCGAGGCGGCTCTGTATCGCCATCGTCGGGTATCGGAAGCCGCCGTCATCGCTTCACCGGACGAGGAGAGCGGCGTGCGGCTCAAGGCGTTTCTCTGCCTGTCAAACGGCGAGCGTCCTTCACTCATCGAGCTCAAGCAGTTCTGCGCACGTCACCTTCCGCTTTACATGATTCCGGACAGCTTCTCGTTTCCGGACGCTCTGCCCAGGACGTCGACGGACAAGGTCGACTATCGGAAACTGCAGAACCTCGCCTGATGGACTTTTCTCTCACGCCGGACCAGGTGCGTCTCCGGGAGGAGATCATTCGCTTCGCCAGCGGAGAGCTCAACGTCGACGTGGTGGCACGTGATCGCGAACAGTCGTTTCCTCGGGATCTGTGGCTGAAGTGTGGCGAGATCGGGCTCCAGGGCCTCCCGGTCCCCGAGGAATACGGTGGGGTGGGACTGGACCCGCTTTCCACGGCCATAGCGCTCGAGGCGTTCGGATACGGGTGTCGCGACGCCGGCCTGGTCTTCTCGATCTGCGCCCACCTGCTGGCGTGCGTGATCCCGGTATGGAAGCACGGGTGCGAGGATCAGAAGGAACGCTATCTCCCCGGCCTGTGCGGCGGGAAGCTCATCGCGGTGAACGGCATGACGGAGCCCAGCTCGGGCTCCGATGCCTTCTCCATGTCGACCCGTGCGGAACCGGATGGCCAAGGGTTCAGACTCAACGGACGAAAGGTGTTCAGCTCCAACGGCCCCGTCGCGGATCTCGCGGTCGTCTACGCGGTGACGGATCCGGAGAAGGGCTACTACGGGGGAATCACGGCGTTCCTCGTGGACATGGACACGCCCGGCGTCGAGGCAGGTCAGAAATTCGAGAAGATGGGCCTCAGAACGTCCCCGATCGGCGAGTTGGTCTTCGACGACGCTTACCTCCCGGGTGACGCCGTCCTCGGCGGGATCGGAGGCGGGCCGGGCATCTTCTCCCAATCGATGGAATGGGAGCGAATCTGTCTGGTGGCGACCCATATCGGCACGATGGAGCGGTTGCTCGAGCAGTCGATCGACTATGCCCGCACCCGAAAGTCCTCCGGAAAGACGATCGGCAAGTTCCAGGCGGTTTCGCACCGGATCGCCGACATGAAGGTCCAGCTGGAGGCGGCTCGCCTCCTCACCTACCGCTCGGCCTGGCGGCTCGACCGGTTTCGCGACGTGGCCCTGGATGCCTGCATGACGAAGCTGTTCGTGAGCGAGGCGCTCCTGGAGACGGCCATGAGCGCCGTGCGGGTGTTCGGAGGATACGGCATCATGACGGAGTACGAGGTCGAGCGGGCGCTCCGCGATGCGGTCGCAGGCACGCTGTACTCGGGAACGAACGACATCCAGCGGACCATCATCGCCCGCTGGCTCGGACTCTGACTCCGGGCGCACGTGCCCGGATCCAAGAGCCCGGGGCTCGCCGGAGTGCTCAGCGCGTTCATCTTTCCCGGGACTGGATCGTTCTACGCCGGGAACGAGGGCCACGGGATCCGGCACGTCGTGATTGGCGGCGTTTCGCTCCTGGGCGCGGCCGCGTCCGCCGGTGACTGCGACATTGTCTTCCACTCCGGGAGCAAGAACGCGATCGGGCTGCGGCTCGTGCGCTTCGGTCTCTGACGGCGCTGCCGCGACGAGCACCGAAACGGGGGTGGGGCCGCTGCCGACCGGCCTCGCCCCGACCCCGTTCCCTCTCTAGCTTGCCCTCCGGGTCGCCGCCCCGCGCCGCGGGGCGCAGTCCGGAGTGCCGGCCGTGCTCTACAGGGTCCTCGCGGATCTCGTCCTCGTCGTGCACCTGGGGTTCATCGCCCTGGTCGTCTTCGGCGGACTTCTCGTGCTTCGCCGGCCACGGCTCGCGTGGATCCACCTGCCCGCCGCGCTGTGGGGGGCCGCGATCGAGCTCGGCGGCTGGGTGTGCCCGCTCACGCCGCTCGAGAACGCGCTCCGGCGGGCCGGCGGCGGCGCCGGGTACGAGGGGTCCTTCATCGCGCACTACATCGTCCCGATCATCTACCCGCCGGGCCTGACCCGCTCCGCTCAGCTCCTGCTCGGGCTGTCCGTCGTGGCTCTGAACGCGATCGTGTACGCGCTCGTCTGGCGGCGCCGTTTCCGCGCGAAGTAGCTTCGGCGGTGGGGCCGGGGGCGCCCGCCGGGCCGCTCGCGCTTTCCGCTCGGGGCGCGTTACCTTTACGGTCAGAAGAAGCGGGTCATGCCGGCCCGCCTCTGAGGCTGTCCGATGTCCTGTGCCCGTGCCCCGCCTCCCGCCGAGGCCGAGCGGTCCCGCCGCCCGGCCCGGAAGAAGAGCGTGCTCCGTGCTTCGCCTCATCCCGGGAGGAAACCATGATCGGCATGAGTTTCGGCAGCTTCCTCGTTCTCCTCATCATCAGCGCCGTGGTGTCCGGCATCCTGCACTACGGGTTCAAGTTCTACGTGCGGGCCGGCACGGTGTCGTACCTGTCAAAGGTCCTCATCGGCTGGATCGGGGCGTGGCTCGGGTCGCCGGTGTTCGGCCACTGGTGGGAGGGCCTGAGCTACGAGCAGGTCTACTACGTGCCGGCCGCCCTCGGCTCGCTCGCGATCCTCGTCATCATCATCGACTGCGTGAAGACGTGCTGCGGCGGCGTGTGCGCGCCGGAGGCCGCCGCGGGTCCGCCGCCGGCCCCGGAGTCCGGAGGGTTCGCGACGCCGCTCTGAGCGGCGCCGGAGGAATCGGGCGGGGCCGAAGGGCCGCCCCCGTCCGTCAGGCGTCCGTCTCGGCTTCGCCGAACAGCGCCTCGAGATGTGGGCGGAGGATGTCGCGCGCCGCCCGGAAGGCTTCGAGCCGGGCTTCGTCGGATCCGGCCGCGGCCGCCGGGTCCGGCAGGGGCCAGTGCGCGCGGCGGGCATCTCCGAGCCAGGCCGGGCAGACCTCCTCCGCGCACAGCGTGAGAACGGCATCGACGGGCGGCGCCTCGCCGCGCTCGACGACGGCCGTCACGTCCTCGATCCCCTTCGAGCGCTGTCCGGCGGCGTCGATCCCGATCTCCGCTAGCGCGCGGACGGCCTCCGGCCGCACGCGCGAGGGCCGGGAGCCCGCCGAGGAGATCCGGACGCCGTCCGGGGCCAGAGCCCGCGCGAGCCCCTCGGCGATCTGGCTGCGGGCGGAGTTTCCCACGCACAGGAAGAGCACGTGGCGCGGACGCGCGGCCCGGATGCGCCGGGCGTCCGCGAGCCATGCCTCCCGAAGGCCGCTTTCCGCCGGGCCGGACGGGGCTGCGCCCGGCTCCCAGGGGAACCGCCGGCGCGCCCACAGGGCCACGTTCACGAGCCCGATGAGCACCGGCACCTCGACGAGCGGCCCGATGACGGCGGCGAAGGCGGCCCCGTGCGCGATCCCGAACGTGCCGACGGCCACCGCGATCGCGAGCTCGAAGTTGTTCGAGGCGGCCGTGAACGAGAGCGAGGCGGTCTCCGGATACCCGGCGCCGATGCGCCGCGAGAGGACGAACGAGAGGGCGAACATGAGCAGGAAGTAGAGGAGGAGCGGCACGGCGATCCGCACGACGTCCAGCGGGAGCTGGACGATCATGTCGCCCTTGAGCGAGAACATCGCCACGATCGTGAACAGGAGCGCGACGAGCGTGATCGGGCTGATGGCCGGCACGAAGCGCTCGCGGTACCACGTCTCGCCGCGCAGGCGCCGGAGGCCGAAGCGCGAGAGGACGCCGGCCCCGAACGGGACGCCGAGGTAGAGGAGGACGGAGCGGGCGATCTCGCCCATCGTGATGTCCACCCGCATCCCCTCGAGGCCGAGCCAGCCCGGGAGCAGGGTGATGAAGAACCACGCGTAGACGGAGAAGAACAGGACCTGGAAGATCGAGTTCAGGGCCACGAGCCCCGCCGCGTACTCGGGATCCCCGTCGGCGAGGTCGTTCCACACGATGACCATCGCGATGCAGCGGGCGAGGCCGATCAGGACGACCCCGACCATGTACTCCGGCCGGTCCGCGAGCAGGGTGACCGCGAGCAGGAACATGAGCGCCGGCCCGATGATCCAGTTCTGGACGAGGGACAGCGTCAGGACCCTGACGTCCCGGAACACCCTGCCCAGCTTCTCGTACCGGACCTTGGCGAGCGGCGGATACATCATCAGGATGAGCCCGATCGCGATCGGGATCGAGGTCGTGCCGACCTGCGTGGCCCGGCTCAGCGCCCGCACGGATTCCGGCCACACGAAGCCGATGCCGACCCCGACCGCCATGGCGGCGAAGATCCACAGGGTCAGGTAGCGGTCCAGGAAGGAGAGGCGTCTGGCGACGGACCGGCCGCTGTCGTGCCCTCCCGGCGGTGCGCTCACGGGCCGGCCTCCGCCGGGCAGCACTCTTCGCCGGGGTCTCGCGCCTTCGCCGGGTGACAGCGCACGGCCCGCATCGACGCGAGATCGCCGCCCGCGTCCGGGATCCGGACGCCCGCGAGCAGGCCGCGGAGCGCCTCCAGGAACGCCCGCTGCTCCTCGTCCCCGGGGCTCGCGAGGCGGTAGTAGACCCACAGGCCGTCGCGGGTGTCTTCCACGAGCCCCGCGTTCAGCAGGTAGCGAAGGTGCCGCGACGCGCTCGACTGGGAGATGCCCAGAAGCTGCTCGACCTCACAGCCGCACAGCTCTCCGTGCCGGAACATGAGGGCCAGGATCCTGAGACGCGCGTCCTCGGAGAGGGCCTTGAAGCGTCGAGCGAGGGGCAGCATGCGATCCCCCGAGTCGAAGGCCATGATCCGCGAATATCGCTGCAGAGCAGCATATACCCGTATACGCGCATATCATACTCTCCTCCGCGGCCCGTGTCCAGCATCCCTCGTTTCCCGGGCGGCGGCTAGATTCGGGACATGAAGAGGCGCGCCCACTGGGAGCGGATCTGGGCGTCCCGGGCGCCGCGCGAGATGAGCTGGCACCAGGAGTGCCCCGATGTCTCGCTCCAGCTCATCCGCAGGACGGGGCTCCCGACGTCCGCCCGGATCCTGGACGCGGGCGGTGGGGCCTCCCGGCTCGTCGACTGCCTGCTGGATGAGGGCTACGAGCACCCGGGCGTCCTGGACATCGCCCCGACCGCGCTCGCGGCCGCGCGCGACCGCCTCGGCCCGGCCGCCGCGCGCGTGGAGTGGATCGAGGGCGACGTGATGGCCTTCGAGACGCCGCACCCCTGGGATGTGTGGCACGACCGGGCCGTCTTCCACTTCCTCGCGCGGGCGACGGACCGGGCCGCCTACCGCGCAGCCCTTCACCGCTCGCTCTCGCCGGCCGGCTGGGTCGTGCTCGCCACGTTCGGGCCCGGGGCGCCGCCGCGCTGCAGCGGGCTCGACGTCGTCCGCTACGATGCCCAAGGCCTCGCGCGCGAGATCGGGGCCGGCTTCGAGCTCGTCGAGGCGCGGAGCGAGGATCACGCCACGCCGGCCGGTGCGACGCAGGCTTTCACCTACTGTCTCCTGCGACGCGCCGGACCGGCCCCCGCCCTGCAACCGCCGTCTCACCTTCGGTAGATTGGGTTGTTTCGAACCCCGACACCCGCGCCGGGAGGCTCATATGGGTCGGATGCTCGCGTTTCTCTACGGATCGGTCTCTTACCTCGTCTTCTTCCTCACCTTCCTGTACGCGATCGGCTTCGTCGGCAACCTCGTCGTCTCGAAGTCCATCGACGCCGGGACGGGCGCGTCGGGCCCCGCCTGGCTCGTGAACGTCGTCCTCCTCGGCCTGTTCGCGGTCCAGCACAGCGTGATGGCGCGGCCGTGGTTCAAGAGGGGGTGGACGAAGGTCGTTCCGAAGCCCGTGGAGCGGAGCACCTACGTCCTCATCGCGAGCCTGCTCCTCGTGCTCCTGTTCTGGAAGTGGGTGCCGATGACCGGCGTCGTGTGGGACGTCGGCGGTGCGGGCGCGACGGTCCTGTGGATCCTGTTCTGGGCGGGGTGGGGACTCGTGCTCCTGGCCACGTTCGTCATCGATCACTTCGACCTGTTCGGCCTGCGGCAGGTCACGCGCCACCTGGTCGGGAAGCCCTACGAGCCGCCGCGCTTCAAGGTCGCGGCGTTCTACCGCTTCGTGCGGCACCCGCTCCTCCTGGGTTTCGTCATCGCCTTCTGGAGCACGCCCCACATGACGCAGGGCCACCTCCTGTTCGCGGTCATGACCACGCTCTACATGCTCGTCGCGATCCAGTTCGAGGAGCGGGACCTCGTCAGGTTCCACGGAGCGGCCTACACGGCCTACCTGCGGGAAGTACCGATGATCGTGCCGATTCCGGGAAGGAGCTACCGGGGCGGAGGCGCGGCCGGCCCCGAGGCCGCGGAGACCTCCCGGCTCGGGGCTGCCTCCGCGAGCCCGCCGCAGGCACCCGCACCCGCCGATCCACCGAGCCCGCGGCCGCCGGAGAGCCCGGCTCCGGAAGAGCCGACGGCGGTACCGGAAGCGGAGCCGGGAGGGGAGCCCGGATACGGCGTTGACGAAGGAGGAATCACGGGCCAACATCCGGGGTAGGAGTCATCGCGGCCCCCGGGGACGGGCCGCGACATCCCGGAGGCTGCCATGCTGAAGTACGTCGGATTGCCCGCGATCCTGGCCGCCTGGACCCTGCCCGCCCTCTTCCTGCTGGCCATCGCCGGCTGCATCGGGACGGTCGTCGGCCATCGACTCTACGAGATCGGGAGCGCGAGAGCCGCCGCGGCTCGCCGCTGGGCGACCCGCCACCTGGCCCCCCTGCGCCACGCCGGGCGCCTGCCGGGCTCAGTGCCGGTGAAGCGCTAGCGCGAAGAGAAGGGGCGCAAGGCTGGCGACGGAAGGCGCACCGCGGATGCCCGGGACCGTGAACCTCGACGAGCTATCGGCGTGGTTTCTGGAAGCCGCGCCGACGCTGCACGCCGACGAGCGAATCGTCGCGGAGACTCTCCACGAGCTCCTGCTCGAGGGAGAGCCCGTGGCCCCGGAACGTCTGGCGGAAGCGAGCGGAAGAGACGGGTGTCTCGTCGAGAGCTTCCTCGGTCGCTGGGCGATGCGGGACGAGCAGGGCCGGATCTTCGCGTTCCTCGGCCTCACGCTTCGGGAAACCCGCCATCGCCTGACGGTGGAGGGCCGCGATCTCCACGCCTGGTGCGCGTGGGACACGCTGTTCCTGCCCGGACTCCTGGGCCGGACGGTCGAGATCGCGTCGCGCTGTCCGGAGACCGGGGATTCCATCCACCTCCGGGTCTCGCCGTCGAAGATCCTGGAATCGGAGCCGTCCGGAATCGTGGTCTCGTTCATCACGCCCTCGGATCTTTCCTGCAATCCCGAGGGGTGCGGCGAGACGGCCACCGTGGTGGCGGAGCGCTCGATCTCTCGGTTCTGCGACTTCGTACACTTTCTCGCTTCGCGGAGCGCCGGCCAGACGTGGATCGCGAACAACCCCGGCACGTTCCTCCTCACTCTCGAAGAGGCGTTCGATCTCGGGCGTCGCACGAACGAGGGGCTGCTCGCCCCCCGAACGGCGATCTGATTCCCTCAGAGCTCCCGGCCGAGGCCCGCCGCGCGCAGCACCTCGAGGTCGGGCCCGCGGCCGGCGCAGCAGTCCGCCAGGCGGCCGTCGATCGCCACGGCCGGGACCGATCGGATCCCGAGCCCGGCGGCCCGCGCCGCGACCTCCGCGTCTCTCATGTCCAGGACCCGGACCTCGCAGGAGCCGCAGGCGGCCTCCCTGACCATCCGCACCGTCTCTTCGCAGGCCGGACACCCGGCGCTGAAGACCTCGATCGTTCTGGTAGTCATAGCCGTGACTCCTTGCAGTTCGTGGACCAGCGGATGCGCGGTGCGTTCACCACGACATCCGAACCGTCCTCGTGTTCCTGACCAAGATAAACCTTGGAGCGCGGTCCAGAGTCAAGCTGCCCGGAGGAGGAGGCCGGATCCGGTGGGCGTTCACCGGGAGGATCCCGGATCGGCGCTCTCGATCACGGCGCAGCGGCATCCCGCGGCGGGCGGAGGAGCGCCGTCGAGTCGGACGAGGGTCTCCCGAAGCGTCGCCCGCAGCGCCCTGAGCTCCCGGAGTCGCGCCTCCACCTCTTCGAGTCGCGCCGTAACGGTCGCGCGCACGTGCTCGCAAGGCGGTCTTCCACCCGCGGAGATCTCCAGAACCTCACGTACATCGGCCAGCTTCAGCCCCAGCGCCTGCGCCTTCCGGATGAACCGCAGGTCGTCCAGAGCCTCCGGCCCGTAGTCCCGGTAGCCGCTCGGCGTGCGCGGAGCGGCTGCCAGCAGGCCCTCGCGCTCGTAGTAGCGGACCGTATCCGGCGTCACGCCGGCCAGTTTCGCGAGCTCTCCGATTCGCATGATTGGTCCTCCTTGAGCCGTTCGCGCGTTCCGGGCGAAACCCTAATGTACACTCAAAGGTTGTTGCGGCGAAAGGACCGAGGTTCCCGACGGCTGCGCGGTGGGGCACGGGCCCCATTCGCGGTCTTGACATTGGACCCTACTCAAAGGCTCAGATTGTGCTCCGAGGTATCGGCGGCGACACGAAGCGTCACGAACTTGAGCATCGAGGAGAGAGCGATGAAGTCAGGGGGGTTGTTCACGGCGGCCCTCCTGCTCGCGCCGGCGAGTCTGCAGGCGCAGGCGCTTCCGTTCCACACCGAGACCGCGATCACGACGGGTTTCGAAGAGGAGGCCGCGCGTACGTTCGCCGCGTTCGGCGGCAGGGGCGGCCTGGTGCGGGACGGGCAGGGAATCGCCGATCCGATGCGGCGCGACGTCGACGTCTTCGTCCAGCCCGTGGCCGTGCTGCCGTATGCCATCGGCCCGATGTGGACGACTCGGGTGATTCTGCCCTACGTGCGCAAGACGATGGATTTCACGACGCCGGACGGCATGCGCCGCCGGTACGCCACGAGTGGCGTGGGCGACGCCATCCTCGACACGAAGTGGGTGTTCCTGAGCAGAAATCGTTTGAAAGGGACCACTCGGCTCGGGATCGAGGGGGGCGTAAAGATTCCCCTCGGAACTACGGAAGCCGACCTGCCGGACGGCTCGGTCGCGCCACGGCCGCTGCAGGTGGGAACCGGCTCGTGGGACTTTCCGCTCAAGGCGTTGCTCACCGGAACCGTGGCGGCCCTCGCGCTCGCCATGGGCCTGGCGACACCCCGGGTCGCCGCCGCGCAGGTCGCCGCCGCGCCGGCCGAGCGGCAGCCAGCCGAAGCGGAGGCACCCGAGCCGCGGCGGATCGAGGTGACGATTCTCGGAATGAGCTGTCCGTTCTGCGCCTACGGCGTCGAGCAGAAGCTCAAGCGGCTCGAGGGCGTCGAGGATATCGACGTGGCGCTCGACACGGGCCTGGCGACTCTCACGATGGAAGAGGGCGGGGATCTCTCGAACGATCTCATCCGGAAGAGTGTGAAAGATGCCGGATTCGAGGTCGCGAACATCGTCCGCAACTTCGAATCGGAGTTTCCGAGCTTCATGAAGATGCGGCCGATGCGAGGCCGCTGAAACGATGGGCGTTGGCGCTACCGCGCCGCGCGGGCGGCGGACTTCACCATCTCGCTCAGCGTCGGGTGGACGTGAATCGACTTCGCGATGCGCTCGATGCCGCCCCGCCCGTGCATCGCGGTCACGGCCTCGTGCAGGAGATCGTCCCCGTGCGGCGCGAGCACGTGAAAGCCCAGGATCTCGCCGTCCGCCCGGTTCACGACCGCCTTCAGGAGTCCCCGCCGGTCGCCGATCGCCCTCGCGCGCGCTCCGTCGGCGCGGACGCGGCCGACGAGGACGTCGTGACCCCGCTCCCTCGCCTCCTCCTCCGTCAGCCCCACGGCCGCGAGCGTCGGGTCGCTGAACACGGCGCGTGGCACGACCCGGTAGTCCACGGTTCTGCCCTCGTCCTTCACGGCGTTCAGCGCCGCGATGGGGCCGTCGTAGGTGGCCACGTGGGTGAACATCCACCCGCCCTTCACGTCCCCGATCGCGAACACGTTCGGCTGGCTCGTGCGGAGCTGCTCGTCGACCCGGATGAAGCCGTGCCCGTCCGTCTCGACGCCCGCGGCCTCGAGTCCGAGCCCATCCACGGCCGCGACCCGCCCCGTCGCGACGAGCAGGGCTTCGGCCTCGAAGTCCACGTCGGAGCCGTCGATGCGGGCTGAGACGCCCACCGCGCCGTCCGTGCGACCGACGCTGCGCACGGCGGCGCCGGTCCGCACGTCGATCTCCTCCTCGCGCAAGAGATCGCTCAGGAGATCCGACAGCTCGGGGTCCTCGCCGGGCGCGAGGTGCGGGTTCCGGCCCAGCAGGGTGACCCGGCAGCCGAAGCGGGCGTACATCTGGGCGAATTCGATCCCGACGTAGCCGCCGCCGATGACGACGAGAGAGGACGGAAGCTCGCGAAGCTCGAGCGCCGAGCGGTTCGTGAGGTGCTCGACGCCGTCCAGACCCTCGATCGGGGGCGTGGCCCGGCGGGCTCCCGTCGCGACGATGGCCTTGTCGAAGCTGAGGGCGTGGCCGTCGACCTCGGCCTCGTGCGGACCGAGGAACCGGGCGTCCCCCCGCACGAACTCGATCGCGTCGCGGCGCCTCTCGAGGGCCGCGTGGAGCGACGTCAGGATGTCGCCCACGATCGCATCCTTGCGCCCTATCGCGCGGTCGAGGCGAAAGGCCACGGGCCCCTGGATCTCGACGCCGAATTCGGCCGCCCGCCGGGCGACCAGGTGCATCACCTCGGCCGAGCGCAGCAGGGCCTTGGTGGGAACGCACCCCTCGTTGACTCAGGTGCCGCCGACTGCCGCTCTCTCGACGAGCGCCACGCGGGCGCCGAGCTTCGCCGCCATGTGGGCGGCCGGCAGGCCTCCCTGGCCCGCTCCGATGACGAGGAGGTCGTGGTCGTACCGCGTCATGCTCCCGGCCCCTCCTCGCGGCCCGGTCGATCCTGGAGCCTCTCCGGCTCACCCACGACGGACGCCTCGTAGCCCGCCATGCGCGCGAGCTCGGCGATGAACGTCTCGGGTCCGGTCAGGTCCGCATCGTACAGGACGACGGCGCCGGCCGAGTCGTAGGACACCTCCGCGTCGTACACGCCCCGGATGCGCCTGAGGATGATGCGGGCCGTCGTCGCGCAGCTCCCGCAGGTCATGCCCTCGATCGCGAGCCGGACGCGCGTGGAGTCTCCTGCGGGGGCCGGGGCGATCTCGCGCAGCGGCTCCGAATTCGGAAGGGAGGCGACGGCCACGCGCGTCGCGGGATCCACGGAAACTCCGCCGGGGCCCGCGTCCGCGGCGGTCGCGGCACACAGGGGACAGATCGCGCCCACGCCCATCAGGCCGGCCGCGCTCCAGGTCAACAGATTCGAGCCAGTCACTCTCCGGCCTCCGCGTTCAGGTTCGGGGAACGTTCACAGGATCCAGGCCGACCACGTGGGATAGGTCGCGAAGACCCCGGCGAGGACGGTCGCGGCCCACATCACCCGTCGGCGCCTGCCCAGCGCGCGCGCCGTGGCGCAGGACGTTCCCTCCTCGCACTCGCGGGCCGCTGCGCGCTTCAGGCCCACATGGCCGACCGTCAGGAAGACCGCCGTTCCGGCCAGGAAGTACGGACGAAGCGGTTCGAAAGTCGAGGCGAGGCCGGCGCCGGAGACGCCGAGCGACACGACGACGAGCGGGCCCGCGCAGCACAGGGCCGACCCGACGGCGGCGCCCACGGCTCCCGCGGCCGCGCCGACGGTTCTGCCGATCACCGGTCGTCTCCGGCCAGCGCCCGCACGATGTCCTCCAGGGCCGGCACGCCCCGCAGCCCACCGTCCGCCGCCTCGTACACCCGGCAGCAGTTCGCCTCCGACTCCGCCCCACCGCCCGAGACGTCGGCGCCTCCGACGAGGACGGTCGGCGACCCGTAGCGCTTCGCGTGGGCCGGGCTGCCGGGGGCCTCCCGGTCCCATTCCTTCCACTCCGGCGGCAGTCCCGCGGCTCCGAGCGCCCGGCGGAGCACGTCCCGGGCGGCCTCGACGTTCGGGCAGCCCCGGTCGTACACGAGCTCGATCTTCCGTGTCATTCGCTCAGTCCTCCAGCGCATCCAGGATCGGGCACTCGCCCGTTGCCTCGCCCCGGCGGCAGGACTCGGCGAGGGCGGCGAGCGCCGACTTCATGCGCGTCAGCTCGGCGACCTGCCTCTCGATCCGCTCGATCGTGCGCTCCGCCGCCGCCTCCACGTCCTCGCAGGCGGTGCCGTCCCCCGAGCGAAGCTCCAGCAGCTCGGCGATCTCGCGCAGCGAGAACCCCAGGTCCTTCGCGCGGCGGATGAACCCGAGCCGCCGCACGACGTCCTCTCCGTAGCGCCGATAGCCCGACGCGGGCCGCGGCGGGCGGCGTATGAGGCCGCGCCGCTCGTAGAAGCGGACGGTCTCGACGGAGACGCCCGCCTCCGCCGCGAGGCGCCCGATCGTGAGTCCGGACACGTCACCCCCTCCCCGGATTTGGTCCTCTTGGGACAGGCTAAAGTCCGTACCATGGTACGGAGTCAAGGGGGAGAAAGAAAAAGAGGGCCGGGGGAGTCCCGGCCCTCTTCCTGGTGCGGCTCCGGTCGGCGCGGCCGAGGCCGCGACCGCCGTCCGGCGAAGGCGCGTCAGTCCGCGCTGCCGTCCAGGTCGCCGTCCTCGAAGCCGTCGATGGAGAACTTGATGTTCTCGGTCACCATGCTCTCGTTCAGCCCCCCCTTGTTGGCGGTGACCGGGTCCACGAGGGTGCCCACCTGGTCGCGGAACCACGTGTCCACGTCCACGGTGAGGGTGAGGTTCGTCGGCGAGGTGTCACCCGCCGCGATCGTGAGCGGCTTGGCGAGCGTGATCTCCTGCTCAGCATTCAGGTCCGTCTGGTAGAGGAACGGCACCGTGTTGAACGAGCCCTCGACGCGGATGCTCACGCCGTCGAACTGCGGGTTCAGGCGCACGAAAGCCGTGTCCTCGGGCGTGCTCGGCTTGTGCACTTCGAGCTCGATCTCGTCGTACACGCCGGCCGGCACCCCGCTCACCTGGAACTTCTGGCTCACGCTGCCGTCGAGCGGGAGCTCGAGCAGCTTCGGTCCGACCTCGAACTCCTCGCAGTTGTCATCCACGCCCGGCACGTGCGTGTTGCACGAGTCGTCGTTCTGGAGCTCGAGCTCGATGTCCCGCAGGACGATCGCGACCCGGTCCAGCGTGAGCGTGTTCGCCCCGTCGCCCAGCGTGACGGCGAAGTTGGCGCCCGACACCTTCGGCGTCGGCGCCTGGGGCGCCACGGCCAGCGACAGGGACACCGTCGCTCCGCCGCCCGAGCCCGCGGGCCCGGTCGCGCCGTCGCCACACGCGGTGGCGAGCCACGGCACGAAGGCCAGAAGGGCCGCTCTGGTCCAGTCGTTACGAGTGCGCATGGTTCGTCTCCTTCTTGTGTTTCGTCGACGGCCTGAATCCTCGTGGGAGCGCATGATCGGTCCCGGTCCGCCGCGTTCCTGTCGCGCCGCGTGGCGCGAGCACCGGGCGGGAGACAGAGCAAGGCGGGGGCCAACCCGCCGCCGCCGTCCGGAGGCGGCACACAACGACAGAAACGACATGGTGTTGGATGAATCGGCCGGGATCCGGGCCGTGACCGCGCACCTGTAGCGATGCGAGACACCTGCACGGCAGCTATGCAGAACACGATACAGGGACCGGAGTTTCGATCATTCCTGCAGGAACGTGCACGAAGTAGCGTGAGCGGCCGGGCGGCCCGCCGCCATCCCCGTCGGACGGCGTCACCGCAAGGCGCAGCGTGGCAAGCAGTTGCCTCGCGCCGGCCGGGAGGTCGCGCGGGCGGTACGGGCATTGCCCTCCCACGAGACCGAACCCTTTCGATTCGCGGATGTATCCGACTCCGTCACGACGATAGCGGAGGTACCCGCATGTCGATTCGCAACGGATCCGTTCCACTGGTCGCGGCGGCGCTCCTCTCCGGGGGCGCCGCCGCTTGTTCGGAGAGCCCGACGGGCGTCGCGGGCGGCCCGGGCGCCGTGTCCCTCTCCCTGGCCGTGCACGCGAGCTCCGGCGCCTTCGCCTCCGTTCGGGGAGCGACGTTCGACCTCACCCTGGACGACGCGGCCGCGGGCGGCACGAACGACCTCACCCTCACCCGCGTGGCGCTCGTCCTGCGCGAGATCGAGCTCAAGCGCGCCGGCGACGGCCCGTGCGCGAGCGCGCCCGAGGTCGACGACGAATGCGAGGAGTTCGAGGCGGGTCCTGTCCTGTTCGAGCTCCCTCTGGACGGGAGCGTGATGTCCGACGTGGCGCTCGGCGACGTGGCCGAAGGCGCGTATGACAGGGTCGAGTTCGAGATCCACCGGCCCGAGGACGACGGAGACGACGATTCCCGCTTCCTGGGATCCCTGCCGGAGGACTTCACGGGCGTGAGCATCCGGGCCGAGGGAAGCTTCAACGGCACCGGCTTCACGTACGAGACGGGCCTGAACGCCGAGCAGGAGCACGTGATCGATCCGCCCCTCGTCGTCGGACCCGGCGCGACGGGGCCCGCGAACGTGACCCTGTTCGTCGATGTGGACTCGTGGTTCCGGATGGCGGATGGGACGCTCGTCGATCCGGCCACCGCGAACGAGGGCGGGGCCAACGAGCGCCTCGTGGAGGAGAACATCAAGGCGTCGATCGACGCGTTCCGGGATGACGATCACGACGCGATCGACGACCACGACGAAGCGTCCGACCACCACGAGAGCGACGATCCGCCGGGCGGTGATGACGATCCGCCGGGCGGCGACGACCTGCCGGAGGGCGGCGCCTGAGCCCCTGAGCCTCCTCCGGTGAACCTCCTCTGCGGCGGGGAGGGGCGCGCCCGGTTCACCCGGGGCTGGTCAGACGCGCCTCTTCCCGCCATTCATTTCCCATGAACGCCGAGCCGCTGCCGCGCGCAGCCGCGACGTGAGCGATACCGCGCCGGGCCGCCGGATCGCGATGTGGTCGGGCCCGCGGAACATCTCGACCGCGCTCATGCGCGCCTGGGGCAGCCGACCGGACACGGCCGTGTGCGACGAGCCCCTGTACGCCTTCTATCTCTCGCGCACGGGGGCGCCCCATCCCGGGCGGGAGCGGATCATCGCCTCGGGGGACACGGACTGGCGGTCCGTCGTCACCCGGCTCACGGGCCCGATCCCGGGCGGGCGCTCGATCTTCTACCAGAAGCACATGGCCCACCACCTCCTTCCCGAGGTCGGGCGGGCATGGCTCGGCCGGCTCTCCCACGCCTTCCTCATCCGGGATCCGCGGAAGATGCTCACCTCGCTCCTGCGCGTCCTGCCCGAGCCGCGGCTCGAGGACACGGGCCTGCCGCAGCAGCGGCGGCTCGTGGCGGAGCTCTCGAAGGCCGGGGGCGGGCCGCCGCCCGTGCTGGACGCCCGGGACGTGCTCGAGCAGCCGGAGGCCATGCTCCGGGCACTGTGCGCGGCGCTCGACGTACCTTTCCTGGAGGCGATGCTCTCGTGGGCGCCGGGGCCGAGGGACACGGACGGTCCGTGGGCGGACATCTGGTACGGAGCCGTCGAGCGCTCGGCCGGGTTCGAGCCCTACCGGCCGAAGCCCGACGCCGTGCCGGAGCGGCTCGCCGGCCTGCTGGATGCGTGCGAGACGATCTACCGGGACCTGCACGCCTTGCGGCTGACGCCCGGGCCGCCGGCGACCCCCTGACCGCGAGGCGCCGAGATGCTCCAGACGTTCGACGAAAGAAACCGCGACCTGATCGTGAACATCAACGGGACCCTCGCGCACCGCGACGAGGCGCGCGTGAGCCCGTTCGACAGCGTCGTGCAGGGAGGGGACGCCGTATGGGAGGGCCTGCGCCTCTACGACGGGCGGATCTTCCGCCTCGCCGAGCACCTGGACCGCCTGCGCGCCTCCGCCCGGGCCCTCGCGTTCGAGAGCATCCCGCCGCACGAGGAGATCATCGCGGAGATCCGGCGCACGCTGGAGGCGAACGGGATGCGCGACGGCGTCCACATCCGCCTCACGCTCACCCGCGGCGAGAAGATCACCTCCGGCATGGACCCGCGGCTGAACGAGTCCGGACCGACGCTCATCGTGCTCGCCGAGCACAAGCCGCCCGTGTACGAGACGGACGGGATCTCCCTCATCACGAGCTCGATCCGCCGCTTCCCGCCCGATTGCCTGGACCCCAAGATCCACCACGCGAACCTCCTCCCGTCCATCCTGGCCAAGATCCAGGCGAATGAGGCCGGCGCGGACGACGCGCTGATGCTGGACGTGCACGGCTTCGTGGCGGAGACGAACGCGACACACGTGTTCCTCGTCGAGGGCACGGGCGGGGAGGGAGGCGGCGGAGGCGCGGCGGGCGAGCGGGGCGCGAGGGTCGTGACGGGCCACACGCGCGCCTGTCCCGAAGGGATCACCCGGCGGACGGTCCTGAACCTCTGCGCGTCGAACGGGATCGCGCACGAGGTCCGGGACCTGAGCCTCACGGACGTCTACCGGGCGGACGAGATGTTCTGCACGGGGACGATGGGCGAGCTCGCCGCCGTCACGCGCGTGGACGGCCGGACGATCGGGGACGGCGAGGTCGGGCCGATGACCCGGCGGCTCACGGGCCTGTTCCGCGAGGAGACGGCGCGCTGGGGCTACCCGATCCTGTAGCGCCTACTTCTCGATCGGCGCCCTCACGAGGTTGCCCCACTCCGTCCACGATCCGTCGTAATTGCGGACGTTCCCGTACCCCAGGAGGTGCGTGAGCACGAACCAGGTGTGGCTCGATCGCTCCCCGATCCGGCAGTAGGCGATCACGGGCTCATCCGCGGTCAGGCCCGCCTCTCCCTCGTAGATGGCCCGCAGCTCGTCCATGCCCCTGAACGTCCCGTCCTCGTTGGCGGCGCGCTTCCAGGGGACGTTGGCGGCCCCCCGGATGTGGCCTCCGCGGAGGGCGCCTTCCTGCGGGTACCCGGCCATGTGGAGCAGCTCGCCTCGATACTCCTCCGGCGACCGGACGTCGATCAGCGGCCCGCCGGCCCCACTGTGCGCCAGCACGTCCTCGCGGAACGCGCGGATGGGGGCGTCGTCGCGCGGGCTCACGGGATAGTCCGCCCGCGGTCGCTCGGGCACATCGGTCGTCAGCTCGCGTCCCTCCTCGATCCACTTCTGCCGGCCGCCGTCCAGCAGGCGCGTGTCCGGATGGCCGAACAGCGTGAAGACCCAGAGGGCGTAGGCGGCCCACCAGTTGAAGTTGTCCCCGTAGAACACGACCGTCGTGTCCCGCCCGACTCCGAGCGATGACATGAGGTCGGCGAACCGCTCCGCGCTCACGTAGTCCCGGATGAGCGGGTCGTTCAGGTCCATGTGCCAGTCCACCTTGACGGCGCCGGGGATGTGTCCGGTGTCGTACAGGAGGATATCCTCGTCCGACTCGATGACCGCGATGGACGGGTCGTCGAGGTGATCGGCGAGCCACTCAGTGGAGACGAGCTTTTCGGGGTGGGCGAACTGCGTGAAGGCGGGATTCGCGTCTGACTCGACCATCGGTTCCTCCTCGCGCCTCCCCGGGCGCACCCGGACGGCGCCCTCATTTGATCGTGGCTTCCCTCTGCTCCATCATAGTCAAGGGCGGCGGAGAAGGAAGTCCCGGACCCGGAGGGAATCGTGAGTCTGCCGGCAGGCCTGAAGCGGATCGTGGACCAGTTCGCGAGCGCCCCGAAGGAAGTGCGGGTGCAGGCGCTGCTGGGCTACGCCCGGAGGGTTCCCCCGCTGCCACCGGAGCTCGCGGCCGATCCCGATGGGCTGGAGCGCGTCCACGAGTGCCAGACGCCGTTCTTCCTCGCGACGAGCCTCGACGAGCTCGGCCGGGTGCACCTGTTCTTCGACTGTCCGCCCGAGGCGCCCACCGTGAGGGGGTTCGCCGGGATCCTCCGGGAAGGCCTCGAGGGGCTGACGGCCAGCGAGATTCTGGGGGTCCCGCCGGACTTCTACGCCCGCATGGGGTTGACCGAAGTCGTTTCCTCCCTGCGCCTGCGTGGCATGGGGGCGATCCTCGCCACGATCCAGAGACAGGTGGCCGACCGGGCGCGGGACGGTGCCGTCAGAGCGCGCCCCTCTCCCAGGGCCCCCAGATCGCGACCGTGAAGCCGGGGTCGCCCCGCTCGGTGACCGAGTTCGGTCCCTGGAAGTTCACGAACAGCGTCCGTCCGTCGGGGCTGAAGCAGGCGCCCGTGAACTCCGTCTCGCTCGTGATGTTGTGCGCGAGGTCGAAGATCCGTCCGTCAGGCGTTAGGCCGCGGAGAAACGGGGCCGCGCCGTCGGGGTCCTCGCAGATGACGAGCCCGCCCCGCGGGCTCACGCAGAGGTTGTCCGGCGAGTTCAGGACGCTCGGGCCCGGCGACTCGAACGCGAGGCGCAGCTCGCCGCGCCCGTCCGGCAGGGGGCGGTACTGCCAGATCTGTCCGCGCCGGGCGTCGCCCCCCGTCGTGGCGTCGAAGTAGCCGCCGCCGTCCGCCCAGAACGCGCCCTCGAGGCGGTGGAAGATCGCGGCGCCGAGCTCGAGCGCGTGCCGGAACAGGGCCGACGAATCCGCGTCCACCTCGGGCGGGTCGGGGTCGTCGAGGTCGAGCCACGTGACCGGGAGACGGTCGCCCACGCGCTGGCCGCGCACGGTCAGGTAGCCCGGCGCGCCCTCGACGGCCAGGACCTGGAGCCGCCCGCCGGCCGCCAGGTCCCCCGGTCGGTCGGGCAGGAACCGGTAGAAGCCGCTGCCGGGCAGCCCGTCGTCCGGGTCGTAGGCGATGTCTTCGGTCAGGTACACGATCCCGCTCGCCGGATCCACCATCACGGCCTCGTGCTCGAAGCGGCCCATGGCCCGCAGGGGGACCGGCTCCACCGGACCCTCCGCGGCCGACGGGACCTCGAACACGTAGCCGTGCCGGCGCCCGAACCCCTGGGCCGGGCCCTCGCCCGTCTCCTCGCAGCTCAGCCAGCTTCCCCAGGGGGTCTCGCCGCCGGCGCAGTTCACGGCGGTCCCGTTCAGCGAGCAGAAGTCGCGCAGGAGCTCGCGGCTCTCCGGGTCCACCTCCAGGGTCACGACGCCGGCGCCCGCACGTGGATCGTAGGCGTTCTCCGCCGCGATCGGAGCGACGATGGGGCCGCTGTCCTCCTCGTGATTGCGCAGGAGACGGATCTTGCCGCCGGGCGTCGCGAAGGCGCCCATCCCGTCGTGCGCGATGGGCGTGAGGTTTCCGTCGCTCATCGGGTCTCCGGCCGTTCCGAAGCGCCGGTAGGTGAAGCCGCGCGGGAGGGCGAGCTCGTCGCCCGCCGGTACGAGGGGGCCGTAGCCGCCGTCGCCGAGCCCGGCGGGCGGGACCGCGGCCGCGTCGGGCGGCAGGAGCCCTCGGGACAGGCGCGCGAGGCCGCCGAGGGCTCCCGGAACGGCGAGCGCGCCGCCCGCCAGCATCCCGCGCTTCACGAACGTCCGGCGGTCCATGCGTCGCATACGGGAAGAATCGGGAGCGCTCCGCGGGCCGGCAAGGGCCGCAGCGACGCTGATGTCAGTCCTCGGGCGAGGGCTCTCGCACCGGGAGGATGAGGCGGACCGCCCGCTCGAAGAAGAAGTAATCGAAGGCCCAGTTCGTGAGCACGACGAGGCGATTCCGGAACCCGAGCAGCTTCACGAGGTGGATCGCGAGCCACAGGACCCAGGCCGGAAAGCCGCGGAACGCGAGGCCGCGCACGTGGGCCACGGCGGCGTTGCGCCCGATGGTCGCGAGCATCCCCCTGTCCCGATACCTGAACGGGAGCGGGTCGAGGCCCTCGAGGGCGCGGCGGACGTTCCGGCCCGCGTGCGCGCCCTGCTGGACGGCCACGGGGGCCACGAGCGGCAGGGGCCTCCCTCCGGCCTCGAAGCGGGCCGCGTCGCCGACCGCGTACACGTTGGGCAGGCCCTCGACCCGGAGCGTCCGGTCCACCCGGGCGGAACCGTCCGCCGACGTGGCCAGGCCCCAGTCCGCGAGGGCGGGGGGCGCCCGAACGCCCGCCGTCCACACGACGGTCTCGGCGGGGATCGCGCTCTCGTCGGCCAGCTCCACGGTCGCCGGCGTCACCTCCGCGACGCGGGCCCGGAGGCGGACCTCCACGCCGAGGCGCGCGAGCTTCCGCTCCGCGTAGCGGCCCAGCCCGTCCGGCATGCCGCCCAGAAGGCGATCGGCGGCCTCGAGGACGAGAATCGAGACCTCTCCGGCCACGAGGTCGGGATAGTCCCGTGCGAGGGGGCCGCGGACGAGCTCCGCGAGCGCGCCCGCGAACTCGACTCCGGTCGCGCCTCCGCCCACGATCACGAAGGTGAGGCAGGCCCGGCGAGCGATCGGATCCGCGAGGGCCGCCGCACGCTCGAAGCGGGTGAGCAGGTGGTTCCGGAGCGCGAGGCCCTGCTCGATCTCGCGGAGCGGAAACGCATGCTCCGCGGCCCCGCGGACGCCGAAGAAATGCGGCACGCTGCCCGTGGCCAGGATGAGGTGGTCGTAGCGGAGGTCGTGGTCCCCGGCGCGGACGATCTGCCGGTCCGGGTCCACTCCTCGGACCTCGGCCATGAGGAAGCGCGCGTTGGAAGCCCCGCGCAGGATCGTCCGCACCGGGAAGGCGATGTCGACGGCGTTCAGCTCCGCCGCTCCGACCTGATAGAGGAGGGGATAGAACGTGTGGTAGTTGTGGCGATCCACGAGGATGACCTCGGCGGGGACGCCCCGCAGGGCGCGGGCCGCCCACAGGCCGCCGAAGCCGGCGCCGACGATGACCACCCTCGCTCGCTCCGACACGATCCCTCGCGTATGATGGATCCGGCCCGTGAGGAAGGTAGGGAGACCGTGACCGCTACGCGAAGCCCACATCCGCCGGGGACGACAGCTCGCGGCTCCGCCAGGGCGGCCCTGCTGCTCGGCGTCGCCGCCACCGGCGCGATCTGGCTCTCGGGCTGCCGTGCCGAGTCACCCGAGGCGCGGGCCGCCGACCTGCGCGCCCGGGAGACCGGCTACCGGGGCATCCTCCTTCCCGAGCCCCCGCCGCGACCCGAATTCACGCTCACGGACACCCGGGGACGGCCCTTCGACTTCGTGGCCGAGACGGACGATGACCTGACCCTGCTCTTCTTCGGCTACACGTACTGCCCGGACGTCTGCCCCGTGCACATGGCCTCGCTCGGGGCGGTCCTGGCGGACTTCCCCTACGCGTTGCGATCGCGCATCGAGGTCGTGTTCGTCACGACGGATCCCGAGCGGGACACGCCGGAGCGTCTGCGCTCGTGGCTCGACAACTTCGACCCCGGCTTCATCGGGCTCCGGGGCCCGATGGAGGAGGTGAATCGCATCCAGGTGGCGCTCGGCCTCCCGGCCGCCGTGCGGCAGGAGACGGACGACGGCGTCCTCATCGGACACGCCTCCCAGGTCATCGCCTTCGCACCCCACGACCGCGTGCGGGTCCTGTACCCGTTCGGGACCCGGCAGGCCGACTGGCGGCACGACCTGCCGCGCCTCGTGGAGGCGGGCGGGGCACCGTGAGCGGCGGCACGTCGCGGCGGCCCGTCATCCTCGCGGCCGCGATCGCGGGGCTCGCCGCGGCGGGCTGCCGTCCCGAGCCCACCGGATCCGTGGGTCCGCTCACGGTCTCCGGCGTCCTCGTCGCCGCGCCCGTCGAGGGACGGGCCGCGATGTACTTCGCGGTCCGCAACCGCTCGGACGAACCCGACGCGCTCATCGGCGTGTCTCTCGGAGCCGCGGCAAGGACGGAGCTGCACCGGGGAGGGGGAGGGGGCCGCATGGCGATGATGACCCGGGTCTCCAGCCTCTCCGTGCCCGCGCGGGGAGAGCTCAGACTCTCGCCGGGGGCGGACCACGTCATGCTTCTGGACGTGACGAGGACGCTGGAGGCGGGGCGCCGGCTCACGGCGGAGCTCGCTTTTCGTCGGGCCGGAACGGTCATCGTCGAGGCCGAGGTCGTCCCGTACGCGGACCTCCCCGCACGCCTCCCGCCCGAGTGACGCGGCCGCCGAGCCGGCCGCCGCCCGGGTCGGGCGGGGCCTGACATGCGGTGGTGGTGCTCCGCCCAGGGGATTGCCTGGAGCTGGACGTGGAGGCCGTATCCGGGCGTGTGGCTGTTCGTCGCGGCCCTGGCCGTGGCCTACGGCCTCGCGCTCCGCGCCGCCGGCCCCGGAGCCCCGGGGCCCGGCCGCCGCGCGGCCGGCATCGCGGGCCTCCTCACCGTGTGGATCGCGCTCGACTGGCCCGTGGGCACGCTCGGGGCCGGGTACCTGGCCAGCGTCCACATGGTGCAGTACCTCCTCCTCGCCCTCCTCGCCCCGGCGCTCCTCCTGCTCGGCGTCCCGGATCGGGCCTGGGAGCGGGTCGCGGCCCGACCCCGGCTCCTGGGGGCCCTGCGCGGGCTCACCCATCCCCTCGTCGCCCTCGCCGTCTTCAATCTCACCCTGTTCGCGACCCACGTTCCCTCCGTCGTGGACGGGCTCATGGGCTCCCAGGCCGGCTCCGCCGCCCTGGACCTGGCGTGGCTCGCGGCCGGCCTCGTCCTGTGGTGGCCCGTCGTGGCCCCGGTACCGGAGCGGCCGCGCTTCGGGCATCCGGCGAAGATGGGCTACCTGTTCCTGAACACGGTCCTGAACACCCTCCCGTACGCGTTCCTGACCTTCGGCGACCTGCCGTTCTACGCGACGTACGAGCTGGCGCCGCGCGTGGGCGCGATCACGGCCAGAGGCGACCAGCAGGTCGCGGGCGTGCTGATGAAGGTGGGCGGCGGCGCCATCCTGTGGACCGCGATCACCATCCTCTTCTTCCGCTGGTTCGGATCCGAGGAGCGGGCCGAGCGCGGCCGGGTCGGGGGGCGCGCCGCGTAGTTGCGCCCCCGTGGCCCCCGGCCCACCTTGCGGCGCCCCAGACCGGATGGAGGAATGGCTTCGGAGAGGCTGACGTTCGAGGGTTCCACGGGAGCGCCGCTCGCCGCGCGGATGGATCTGCCGGAGGGCCGGCCCCTGCGCTCGTGCGCGCTGTTCGCGCACTGCTTCACGTGCTCCAAGGACCTGAAGGCCGTCGTGAACATCGGTCGCGCGCTGAACGAGGCCGGGATCGGGGTCCTGCGCTTCGACTTCACCGGGCTCGGCGAGAGCGAGGGCGACTTCGTGGACACGGGGTTCGTCTCGAACGTGGATGACCTGCTCGCGGCGGCCCGCTTCCTGGCCGACGAGCACCGGCCGCCCGAGATCCTCATCGGACATTCTCTCGGCGGTGCGGCCGTGATCCAGGCGGCCGCCGGGATCGAGTCCGCCGTCGCCGTGGCGACGATCGGCGCCCCGGCGGATCCACGGCACGTGACGCACCTGCTCGAGGGATCGGCGGCCGAGATCCGGGAGCGGGGCGAGGCGGAGGTCGTGCTCGCCGGGCGGCGCTTCCGGATCGGCACTCGCTTCCTGGAGGACCTGACGGAGGTCCGCCAGCGGCAGGCCATCCAGGGCCTGCGGCGGGCCCTCCTCATCTTCCACTCGCCCGTGGACGGGGTCGTGGGGATCGAGAACGCGGCCAGCATCTTCGAGGCGGCCCGGCACCCGAAGAGCTTCATCTCGCTGGACCGGGCCGACCACCTGCTCTCGAACGAGACGGACTCCCGCTACGTGGGCGCGGTGCTCGCCGCCTGGGCGAACAAGTACCTGGAGCCGGCGGCGTGAGCGGCGACGGCCCGGGGGACGGCGCGGCCCCGGAGGCCGACACGCACGCGGTGGACGGCGCGCACTCCGGGGGGCGCCCGGAGGCGAAGGGCGGCTACCTGCTCGTGCTCGCGCTCACGGCGCTCGGCGTCGTGTTCGGCGACATCGGAACGAGCCCGATCTACGCGATCCGCGAGGCCTTCCACGAATCCCACGGGATCGCGCCGACCCCCGAGAACGTGCTCGGCGTCCTGTCGCTCATCTTCTGGTCCCTCGTCATCGTGATCTCGATCAAGTATCTGGCGTTCGTGATGCGCGCGGACAACGAGGGCGAGGGCGGGATCATCGCGCTCACGGCGCTCGTGTCGCCGCTGACCGGCCGGGGCTCGGGCAACCGGAAGGTGCTCGCGCTCGTGGGGCTGTTCGGCGCCGCGCTCCTGTACGGCGACGGGATGATCACGCCCGCGATCTCCGTCGTGAGCGCGGTCGAGGGCCTCGAGGTCGCGACGCCCCTGCTCACCCCGTACGTCGTCCCCATCACGATCGCCATCCTCGTCGGGCTCTTCGCGCTCCAGCGAAAGGGGACGGCGGGTGTCGGCGCCGTGTTCGGCCCGATCACGCTCGTGTGGTTCCTCACGCTCGCCGTGCTCGGCGGACGCGAGATCCTGAGCCATCCCGGCGTGCTCGCCGCGCTCAGCCCGGTGCACGGCGCGGCCTACTTCGCCCGCAACCACTTCGCGGGCTTCTTCGTGCTCGGGACCGTGTTCCTCGTCGTGACGGGTGGCGAGGCCCTGTACGCGGACATGGGCCACTTCGGGAAGCGGCCCATCCGGCTCACGTGGTTCGCGATCGTTCTGCCGTCGCTCCTGCTCAACTACTTCGGGCAGGGCGCGCTCATCATCAACGACCCCGCGACGCTGCGGCACCCGTTCTTCCTGCTGGCGCCGGAATGGGCCCTCTACCCGCTCGTCGCGCTCTCGACCGCGGCGACGGTCATCGCCTCGCAGGCCGTGATCTCGGGCACGTTCTCGCTCACGCGCCAGGCCGTGCAGCTCGGCTACCTGCCCCGGCTCCGCGTCGCCCACACCTCGAGCAAGGAGATCGGCCAAGTCTACATCCCCGGCGTGAACTGGGCCCTGATGGTCGCGTGCATCGGGCTCGTGGTGGGATTCGGATCGTCGAGCCGGCTGGCCGCCGCGTACGGCGTGGCGGTGACGACGGACATGGTGTTCACGACGATCCTGTTCGCGGTCGTGGCGGGCACGCGCTGGAACTGGAGCCTGTGGCGGACGGCCTCGCTGGCCGGGTTCTTCCTCGTCGTGGACGTCGCCTTCTGGGCCGCGAACGTGCCCAAGGTCCCGCACGGCGGCTGGTTCCCCCTCGTCGTGGCGGGCGTCCTGTTCGCCGCGATGACGACCTGGAAGAAGGGGCGCGAGCTCCTGCGGCGGGCCATCACCGACAAGACCCTGCCCGTGGATCTGTTCCTGCGGACGATCCGGGCGGACTCCGTCACGCGGGTGCCGGGAACCTCGGTGTTCCTCGTCTCGAGCCGGGGTGGCACCCCGCCGGCGCTCCTGCACAACCTGAAGCACAACAAGGTCATGCACGAGCAGGTCGTGTTCATGACCGTCGTCACCCGGCAGGTGCCCCGCGTGCCGCGCGAGGAGAGGGTCGAGCTCGAGGAGCTGGGCGACGGCCTGTTCCGCGTGACCGCGAACTACGGCTTCGCGGAGGACCCGAACGTGCCGGCCGCCCTCGCCCAGTGCCCGCAGGACCGCTTCGACTTCAGCCCGATGCGCACGACGTACTTCCTCGGAGACGAGTCCCTGATCGTGACCGGGAAGCCGGGCATGGCCGTGTGGCGCAAGCGCCTGTTCTCGCTCATGAAGCGGAACGCGCGCGATCCGACGGCCTTCTTCGACATCCCGCCGAACCGCGTCGTCGAGCTCGGGACCCAGATGGAGTTCTGAGGGCGGCCTCGGCCCGCCGCCCGCCGCCTCAGGGCTCCCGCACGACGACGACCGCCTTCATGAACGGATGCGGCCGGCAGTGGTACGCGTACCGGCCCGGCTCGTCGAACGTCATCTCCCACGTCTCGCCCGGGCCGATGAGGGGCGAGTCCCAGTCGAGCGCATCGGACGTGCTCGTGTGCGCGACGGGGTCCCGGTTCACCCAGCGCACCGTCGTCCCGGGCGGGATCGCGATCTCCGGCCGCTCGAAGCCGAAGCGCGAGATCCCGATCTCGACGACGGCGGCGCGGGGGTCCACGTGGGTGGGTGGCGCCTGGCGGCGGCCGTCCGGCGGCGCCGGCACGTCTTCCGGGCTGAAGATCCGCCCCCAGCGGGCGAAGCCGCTGAACGGCACCGTGAACTCGAAACCGTAGTAGACCGCGCCGGGAATCCCGGCGGACGTTCCCTCCAGCGTCCCGCTGCTCACGTTCGTCGCCATGATGGACAGCGTGTGGGGCGTGTGGGGGATGCCGATTTGAAGCCCGGCGCTCCAGGCCGCCGTCCCGTCCGGGCCCGCCACGAGGTCCGCCACGTCGCCGGCCAGCGTGAGGTAGCGGTTCAGGCGGATTCCGAGGCCGCCCGCGAGCGCGAGGGCCTCGTCGTCGGTCCCCGCCGGGAGGTCGAACACGCTCGTGAAGCCGCGCACGGCGCCGAGGAGGATGAGCCGCCCGGCATCTCCCTGGAAGGCGATCTCGCCGTCGGCGCTCTGCGTGGCCCCGTTCCACGCCCCCGTGAACGACACCGAGGCCTTCGACGTCCCGCTCCGGAACAGGGGCGAGAACTTCACGAACGGCTGCCACTCGTTCGCCTGCCTCGCGACGAGCGAGTTCGTGCTGTAGCGGAAGCCGATCATCGCGCCGCGGAACAGGCCGTAGCCGAGGGCGAACGTCGGGTAGTTGACGATCTTCCCATCGGTGAAGATGTCTCCGATGTCGGCGTCCTGCCCCACGACCTCGAACCGGTGCGCGAACTGGAAGTGGAGGTTCCGCGGCGCCGTGATCCAGGTCCCCTCCATGTTCGGGGAGCGCTCGGTCACGGGCTGGGCGGTGGCCGGCGCCGCGGCGGCGAGGAGCGCTCCGACGGCCGCGGCTCGGAGTCCTTTCATGGCCATGCCTCCGGCCCTAGGGCCCGAGGTTGATGGTCGTCGTCGCCCGGGCGGTTCCGCCCTTCCCGTCGCTCACGTCGAGCGTGACGGGATAGGGGGCGAGTCCCGGGAACGTGACCTGAACGGTCGCGTCCGTGGGGGACGTCCCGTTCACGAACGTGCCGCTCGTGACCGCCCACGAGAACGTGAGCGCGTCGCCGTCCGGGTCGGTCGAGCCGGAGCCGTCCAACGTCACCACCGTCTGGTGGTTGTCCTTGCGCGGCACCGTCATGGGGCTCGCGGCGATGACCGCCGACGGCGCCCGGTTCGCCGGAGGGGGAGGGGGGGGCGTGGGGCCGCCGCCTCCCGCGCCGCCTCCGCCTCCGCCTCCGCCTCCGCAACCCGCGACCAGGGCCGCGCCGACGATCGGCGCCATCAGCCGTGCGCTCACTCTTCCCGGGCCTAGCATCGGAACCTTCCTCCTCTCTCCCCGCGTCGGCGCCACGGGACGTCCTCTTCCAGGATGGCAAAGTCTCGTTTCGGCGTGAAGTCCGGCCCGCCGCCCCGCCGCCTCACCTCCCTCGCGGCGAATCCGTGCCGTGGTCGTGATCCGCCCCGTCGTGCCCCGGCATCTCCATATCCTTCATCGTCGTGCTCGTGAGAACGTTCTCGTAGTCCCGCGCGAAGATCGGGTTCGACGCGTCGGCCCACGGCCAGCGGGCGGCGTCGTCGGCGATGAAAGCGCCCGCCACCGAGCCCATCCCTCCCTCCGGGAGCACGGAGTCTGTCGGGTTCACGTACGTCGCCGTGACGCGGTACACGTGGCTCGGCTCGATGTGGAGCCCGATCCCGCGGCCCCGGTATCGGCGCACGGGGACCTCGGCGATGTGGCCGTCCTCTCCGAGCTCGGGCTCGACCCGATAGAGGACGCGGCCCGTCGTCACGTCCTCCAGCTTCAGCTCCGTGGCGTACCGATGCAGGTGCCCGCCGATCCCGATGATTCCGCCCCCGATCGCCGGGCTTCCCTCCCACGACTTCGAGAAGCGGCCCGGCGGAAGGTCGAACGCCTTGCTCCCGAGCGGGAACATCACGTCCATGTGGAAGGGGAAGACCCGGTACAGCGGCACCACCCGGCTCCGGCTGTAGTTCACGATGAGCCGCACCTCGACGCCCTCGTACGACACGTCCGTCGGGTTGTGGAGCATCGTGAGGAGCAGGAACGGCGCGCCGCCGGTCAGCGGGATCCCGAAGAAGACCTCCGGCACCTTCACGGGCGGCGTCTCGTGGCTCGCGGCCAGGACCCGGCGCATGATCGGGAGGAAGAGCTCGCGCCGGGTCGGATCCAGCAGGTTCAGGTGGTGGATCACGACCTGGGGCACCGGCCGTCCGTCGCGGTCCACCGCCTCGACCCGGTACCCGTCGATCGTGAGGTCGAACGGAACCGTGCCCTGCTGGACGGGGAGCTGCTTCAGCGAGTGGTGCGTGGAGTGCGCCGGCAGGTCGATGGGCCCGAGCGCGAGCACGAGCTTTTCCCGGTCGGGGTGGTCCCGCACGCTCAGGAAGCTGGAGTCCGCGCGCTCGGCGCCCTCGATGCCTTCGGCGTAGGCGGCGGCTTCTCGGATGGCCGGCGTCTGGCCGGCCCCGACCGCCGGATGGGCCAGCCCGATCCACAGAACGAGCCCCGCCGCCCTCCGCGAGGCCGAAGCCAGCCGTCGTGTCCTGGTTCCCACAGCGCCTCCCCGCGACCGGTCACCCGGCGGTTCCACGACGAACAACGCGTGGGCGGCTCGCTCCGTTCCTCCGGAACGATCCGCCCCCGGGCGCCGTTACCGGAGCGCCGGCGAAAGTAGCGACCCGGCCCCGCCGCCCGCGAACCGCGGCGGTACGGTGCCTTCGACGAGATCGAGACAGGGAGAGCCCCATGACGGGTACGTGGAAGAGGCGGGAATTCGTGCGAGCCGTGGCCGGAGGGACGGCGGGCCTCGCGCTCGGCCCCCTGGCGGGTCCCGCGGCCCGGGCCGCCGGGGGGAGCCGAGCGGTCGGCGGGTCCGAGCCCGGTGGATTGCCGCGGCGCACGATCGGATGCCGCTCGCTGGGCGGGGCCTTCCGCTTCGATCCGGCGGGCCTCCTGCTGCGGCCCGGGGATTCCGTCGTGTGGCTGAACATGGGCGACTTCCACACGACGACGGCGTTCCACCCGAAGTACGCGGACCTCATCCCCGGCGACGTGCCCCTGCGCATCCCGGCCGGCGCCGAGCCGTGGCACTCCGGGATGCTCGGCCTCACGTCCACGCAGTTCGAGCAGACCGTCACGATCCCCGGGGTCTACGACTACTTCTGCCAGCCCCACTACTCGTTCGGGATGGTCGGCCGCCTGGTCGTCGCGGCCGGGGGCGACGGAGCTCCCGAGGCCCGGCCGGCGGACGAGCTGAACGAGGCATCGCGCCGGGAGATGCCCCCGGTTTCCGTCATCTGCGGCGACGCGGGCCGCGCCTTCGAGTGGGCGAGCCGGATCAACGGCGTCCTCCTGCTCGCCGCCAACGACGAGCCGGCCGGGCCCGCGGCCGGCGCCGTGGGTGCGGGTGCCCGCGCGGACCGGGTCCTGGCGCGCGCCCTGTCCGCGGCCGGGGAGGCCGGCGGGTTCGAGACGGCGCTGCGCGCGTTCGTCGACGGCGTACGCGCCGGCGAGGATTACGAGCGGCTCGTGGCGCTCGCCGACGCGGCGAAGACCCCCCTGGACCGCCTGGCCCGGAACTCGGCGGCGAAAGCGGACGTTTCGCACGGGTAGCACGAACCGTTCCCGACGGGCGGAGGCCGACGGCGGCACGCCCGCCCACACGAAGCTTTCGAGAAGCTGGAGGTCGAAGACATGAAGCGATGGACCCGTACGGTCGGTGGCGTGGGCGCGCTCGCGCTCGTCGCCTCCCTCGCCGCGTTCACGGCGAACCACGGACCCCGGAAGACCGCCCTGCACGGCGCCTGGAAGATCGAGGCGACGGGCGCGCGGATCATCGGCGGCTACGGCGACAACTTCGCCTACAAGGGCGACGACGTGCGCCCGCTGAACGGCTCGGCCACGATGACCGTGGACGCCGAGGCCGGGAAGGCGATGCTCGAGATCAACGTCGAGACGACGGACGCGTCGGGTCCGATCCGGTTCTCGGCCGACAAGAGCTTCTCCGGCAAGATCCGCATCGTCCAGAAGCTGGACACCTCGAAGATGGCGAAGGCGCGGATCGAGGAGGACGTCTTCCTGCACGGCGACACGGGCAACGAGGCCCCGGTCATGCCGACGCTCTACAACTACTTCGCGACGTGGGGCCCGGCGAAGATCTTCGTGAACGGCGAGGAGGCCGTCCCGATGATCGGCAGTCACACGATGTTCTCGGAGCGCTCCCGCGGCGAGGACGGCGCCATCGTGAACCCGTGCGGAGCCGCGTACTCGCCGATGGGCAAGATGAAGAAGGGCTTCACGGACCCGAAGCACACGGAGTTCCACTTCGTCGCCCACACGACGAAGCCGGACAAGAACAACTTCCCGCCACACACGGCTTGGATCCACCTGAACTTCTCCGACGTGAAGGTGATCGAGCATCCGGCGGACGAGAAGATTCCGTATCAGGCGGACTGAGCGGGACAGAGCACCTCAGGAAGCCCGGCGGCGGGGCGGACTCCGTCGCCGGCAGGGGCCCGGACCGCGGATGCGGCCGGGCCTCTCTTCGCGCCCCCCGGAACGAGATCGGTCGGACCGGGGCAAACGCCCCGATCGGGTGGGGGAAGGCCCCGTGACCTGCCCATCCGCAGTCTCCGGGCGAGTCTCGTAACGCTTCAGCTTTCAACGAAGTACGCCGGCATGTCCTCCGGGCATCGGGCTTGCTCCGACGCGCTCGACGGAAGGCAAGCGCCACCGGAAAGGAGGGCGATCATGCTGAACCTGAAGACCGTGACCTGGTCTCTGGCGCTGTTCGGTGCCGTGACGTTCGTCGTATGCGTTCTCTACGGACTCGTCGTTCCCGAGTCCCTGCACATGACGGCCTGGCTGGAGGCGGTCCTCCCCGGGTTCAAGTGGCTCACGTTGGGAGGGTTCTTCCTCGGCATCGTGGAATCGATCCTGTATGGGGCCTATACGGGCGTCGTCTTCGTCCCGATCTACAACGCGATCGAGCGGCGAAACCGCTGATCAGGGTCTCCGTCGGGCGTCGAGCTCGCGCGCCACATCCTGCGCCGCGAGGCCACACGCCTGCCAGAGAACGAGGAGGTGATACAGGAGATCGGCGGATTCGGAAGCCAATCGGTCGCGCTCGGCCAGGGCGGCGATCGCCGTTTCCGCCGCCTCCTCCACCACCTTCTTCGCTGGCAGACCGGTGCTCCCGTGTGACACGTCGGACCCGTCGGAGTCGCACGAACGAGCAGCGCGTCCCCATCGCAATCGGTGCGTGCGTCGACCAGTGCCAGAAGGTTCCCTGACGTCTCACCCTTCCGCCACAGCCTCCGACGGCGGCGCGAGGTTCATGGCCCCTCTCTCAGCCATTCGTGCGCATGCTTCGATCGGATCCGGTGACGGACCGAACCTGAGCCCCCTGCGACGCCAGCCACCGCTTGAGTTCGAGGATCGTGAGCTCACGGGAATGAAACAGGGACGCCGCGAGCGCACCCGAAGCCCCCGCCCGGAACGCGGAGAGAAAGTCAGCCGGCCGGCCCGCCCCCCCCGACGCGATGACCGGCACATCCACGACCTCGGTCACGGCCCGCAGGAGCTCGACGTCATAGCCGTTCCTCGTCCCGTCCCGGTCGATCGAGGTCAGGAGGACTTCGCCGGCACCGAGCTCCGCGGCCCTGGCGGCCCATGCCACGGCGTCCACATCGGTCTCCTCCGCTCCTCCGCTCACGCGAACTCGCCAGGCCTCGCCCAAGCGGTAGGCGTCGATGGCCACGACGACA
>JBHHZD010000022.1:0-37553 GCA_046757885.1 Gemmatimonadota bacterium | reverse complement strand
AATGCACGGCATGCCAGATCTCCCGCAGGCCCTCTAGGTCTAGGGCTCTCTAACGAATTTGCATTTCTGCTGCGGGCTACGATGCCCGCAGCACACGAAGTGTGCGACCACAACGCTCTCCCCACCAGCAGCAAATGCTTGTTAGACGGCGGATCTGCAGAGCTTTGAGGCCGGACTGGGAGCCGTTCTTGCCGCTAGGGTGCCGAGCCCGGTGCAGGGACGACGAAGGGCGCTTGAGTTTGGCCGAACTGGAAGACGACAAACTTGAGCGGTTGGGTGTCGCTGACGTTTCGAGCTTCCATCGCTGTTCCGGCCCTCATCTCCAAGGCCTCTCCCCGGGTATAGACGGTCCGGGCTTGGCCCTCCAACGTGACCTCGAACTCGCCTTCGAGGACGTAGAGAAAGAGGTCGCTGTTGTGATAGTGTCTCGGGGCCACCCAGCCCGGGGGAAAGAAGACCTCGCGTACAGCTACGTCGGTGCCATCGTCTTCTCCCAGCATGCCACTCCAGAGGACGTCGTTGTACTGCGCGAGCGTGTCCTCGGAGGTCGTGCCATCCGCCTCCGAGCATGCCGAGACGGAGATCAGGGCAAGAGCGAGAACTATGGTCGGGATGGATCGCGCGGTTTTACGCACAGCTTCCTCCATGTCGGGACATGCGAAGTGTCGCCCCGCCGTCTAACTCTCAATAGACAGTCGGGGAGTTTCCTCGCGCTGCCAGTTCCCCGCAGCCTAAACCTCCCAGGCTTACGTTAGATCGCTCGCGGTCCGAGGCGCAACAAGCTAGGACTCGCCGTTCGCCGATCTTGACGCGACGAACTTCCGTGACTCCGCCAACGCAGCGTGGCCGGTCAGCCTAACCGGGTTCGACGCTGCAAAGCGGTGCGTCACGCGGCTGGAGCCCTCCGAGGCGGTCAGCGGGGCTGCGAACCCCCAGCGCTCCCTGATTCAGCACGTGCGTGTACTGCATCGTCGTGCGGAGGCTCCGGTGCCCGAGAAGCTCCTGGATCGTGCGGATGTCGTATCCATCATCGAGCAGATGGGTGGCAAAGGAGTGGCGCAACGTGTGGCTGGTGGCGCGCTTCGGAATCCCGGACTCACGTACCGCGTTCTTGATCGCGCGTTGGACCATGGTTTCGTGGAGGTGGTGGCGCCGACGCTGGCCCGTCTTCTCGTCTAGATCGGTGCGTGACCCAGTTCGGCCGGGTGGCGAAGTCCGTGGAAGTGTACGAACCGTCGTGCCCAGTGGACGTACGCCTCCTCGGTCCGACGACTGTAGTGTCGACGGCGAATCACGATGCGGAGTCGGTCGAGAAGCTTGGTGCCGGCCACGCCTGGAAGGTCGGAGGTCGAGATCATGCGTCTGTCAACGGGGAACGCCTGCTGTCTGGGCTCCCGGGCGCCCACACCCGCGGATCCGGAGGCGTGCCGCGGAGCGAGCATTAGGCGGGCCCGAGGAGACCCCGCAGCGGCGGAGCCGCGAGGAGGCTCCGAGGAAAGACCGCCGGCAGCGAGTCGAAGCGACGCGTCGCCGGGCCGCGGTCGGAGCGCGTCGCCGGGCCGCGCCCGAGATCCGGCGCCCGCGGAGACCATAGACGCAAACGAAAAGGCCCGGCGCTTGGCCGGGCCCTTCCGTGATGCGACCTGCCGGCCACGACGCGGGGCACGCCCCGCGGCCTCGGCGCCGGACGACTAGTACATGTCGCCCATGCCACCGCCCGGCATCGCCGGAGCGGCCGACTTCTCCTCCGGGTGCTCGACCACGACGCACTCCGTCGTGAGCAGCAGACCCGCGATGGAGGCCGCGTTCTGCAGCGCCGTGCGCGTGACCTTCGTCGGGTCGATGACCCCCGCCTTCACGAGGTCCTCGTAGGTGTTGGAGGCCGCGTTGTAGCCGAAGTTCTTCTTCCCGGCCTCGCGAACCTTCTCGACCACGATCGAGCCCTCGGCGCCCGCGTTGCCCGCGATCTGGCGGATCGGCTCCTCGAGCGCGCGACGCACGATCTGCACGCCCACGTTCTCGTCCCGATCCCCGCGGTCGAAGTCCGCGAGCACCGACTGCGAGGCGAGCAGGGCGACGCCGCCGCCCGCGACGATCCCCTCCTCGACCGCCGCGCGCGTCGCGTGCAGCGCATCCTCGACCCGGGCCTTCTTCTCCTTCATCTCCGTCTCGGTCGCGGCGCCGACGTTGATGACGGCCACGCCACCCGCCAGCTTCGCGAGGCGCTCCTGGAGCTTCTCCTGGTCGTAGTCCGACGTGGACTTATCGATCGCGACCCGGATCTCGTTGATCCGTCCCTTGATCTTGTCTGCGTCGCCCGCGCCGTCGACGATCGTCGTGTCGTCCTTGTCCACGACCACGCGCTTTGCGCTTCCGAGATCGCTCACGACCGCGTTCTCGAGCTTGAAGCCGAGCTCCTCGCTGATGACCTGGCCGCCCGTCAGGATCGCGATGTCCTGGAGCATCTGCTTGCGGCGGTCACCGAAGCCGGGCGCCTTGACTGCCAGGACCTTGAGCGTCCCGCGGAGCTTGTTGACCACGAGCGTGGCGAGGGCCTCGCCCTCGACGTCCTCGGCGATGATGAGGAGCTGCTTGCCCATCTGGGCGACCTTCTCGAGGACCGGAAGCAGGTCCTTCATCGAGGAGATCTTCTTGTCGTGGATCAGGATGAGCGGCTCCTCGAGGTGGGCCTCCATCTTGTCCGGATCCGTGACGAAGTAGGGCGAGAGGTAGCCTCGATCGAACTGCATGCCGTCGACCGTCTCCAGCGTCGTCTCGAGGCCCTTGGCCTCCTCGACCGTGATGACTCCGTCCTTGCCGACCTTCTCCATCGCGTCGGAGATGAGGTCACCGATCTGCGAGTCCGCGTTCGCGCTGATCGTCGCGACCTGGGCGATCTCCTTCTTGCCCGAGGTCTCGACAGCCATGTCCGCGAGGTTCTCGATCACCTTCTCGACCGACGCGTCGATGCCCCTCTTGAGCGCCATCGGGTTGATGCCGGCCGTCACGCTCTTGAGCCCCTCCGTGTAGATCGACTGCGCGAGGATCGTTGCCGTCGTCGTCCCGTCCCCCGCGGCGTCGGACGTCTTCGTGGCGACTTCCTTGACCATCTTGGCGCCGAGATCCTCGACGGCGTCCTCGAGCTCGACCTCCTTGGCGACGGTCACGCCGTCCTTCGTGATGGTCGGGCTGCCGAACTTCTTCTCGATCACGACGTTCCGGCCCTTCGGCCCGAGCGTCACCTTCACGGCCTCCGCCAGCTTGTCCACGCCCGCCTTGAGGCGGGAGCGCGCGGCGGTGTTGAATTCAAGATCCTTGGCCATCTTCATTCGCTCCTGTTCAGAAACCGTGTCGGTTCACGTCCCTCGCTCCGGGGCCCGGAGGCACCGGAGATCGTCCCGGATCCAACGGCTCAGCCGAGGACGGCGAGGACGTCGCTCTCCTTGATGATGAGCAGCTCCTGCCCGTCCACCGTGACCTCGGTGCCGGAGTACTTCCCGTACAGCACGCGGTCGCCGATTTCGAGCTCCACCGGAATGAGCTCGCCGTCATCCGAACGGCGGCCGGGACCCAGCGCGACGACGTTCCCCTGCTGCGGCTTCTCCTTCGCCGTGTCGGGGATGTAGAGACCGCCGCGCATCTCCTCCGTCTCCTCGAGCGGCTCCACGACGACCCGGTCCGCCAGCGGCCGGATCTTCACCTTCGTCTTCGAAGCGGTGGCCATTTCCTTCCTCCTGGAACGTGACTACGATGTCCTGCGGCGCCGCCGCGCGGCGTCGCCGGTCTGTTAGCAGTCTTGGCATTCGAGTGCCAGTATCCGATAAGATACGTGTCTCGCGAACGGGGTCAAGCCCCTTTTTCGGTTGGTTTTCAGCGATATTTCGGAGAGGACGCGGAACGGTGGGCGTGGCCTGAAACCGGGGACCGCCGACCCTCGTAGTAGGAACCGGAACGAGTTCGGCGGAGAACCCTGATAGATGGAGGTCCCGATGATCCGCTCGATCTTCTACCTGCTCGTGCTCGGCCTGGTGGGCATGGCCGTGCTGAGCATCGTGTTCGGCGCCCTGATGCCGCTCATCGCGCTCGCGATCAAGGTCGCGATCGTGCTCGGCCTCGGCTACCTCGTGCTCCGGATCGTGAGCCCGAAGAAGGCGACCGAGGTCCGCGACCGGCTGCGTCGCGTGAAGTGAAGGCCGCCCGGCGAACGCCCCGGACTCAGTCTCCGAGGGCGCGCCGGGCCGCCACGAGGTGTTCGGCCGCCGCCCGCACGCGGCGAGCCAGCGTCTCGATCCCCTCCGACACGGCGACCGGATCCCGCTCGCGCAGGGAGACCCGGATCGCGGGCAGGGGCAGGGTCGCGTACCCGTTGTCCGGATCGGAGGCGAACAGGAGCTGGCGGCTCCACGGATCGCCCGGCATGCCCGAGGGGGCCGTGAGCGTCGGCCCCACCCTTCGAAGCTCCGCGTTCACCCCCCGAAGCACATCGGCGCCGGGCGATGTCTCCGCGAGCGCGGCGTCCCGTGCACGCCCGAAGGCCGCGGCCTCTTCGGCGAAGGTTCGCGTCGCCCCCCTCAATGCCTCGAGCGACGCCCCGTCGGAGGCGAGCCCGAGGGAGTCCATCTCGGCCTCCAGGCGCATCACGAGGTCCTCCAGCGTGGAGGCCATCTCCACGTGGTCATACGGCAGGATGTCGGCGTTCGCGAGGCGCGCCGCCGCGACCGCGACGATCCGCGCCACCGTCGCGTGGTATCGATAGCCCGGATCCCCGAAGCGCTCCATCCAGCGCGGCGAGTCGTAGGCGGAGTGGTAGACGCCGCTCCGCCCGCCGAAGCCGAATCCGGCCGACGGGATCCCGAGATGCTGGTAGAAGGGCTTGTGGTCCGATCCGCCGCCGAGGTTGCCGACGCCGAGCGAGCGCGGGGGCTCCGAGCCCCGGGCCCGGGCCGCGGCGGCCGCGGCGGCCGCCCAGCGGTCCCTGACCGTTCCGCCCGCCGGGTCCGGCACGGCGGACGCGGCTTCCCGCACGAGCGCCTTGAGCTCGGGCGAGGCGGCCCCGCCGAAGTTGGGGCCGGACACGACGGCGTCCTGGTTCACGTAGGCGACGGCCCGCTCGCGCAGGATCCCCTCCCGCCCCTCGACCCACTCGACGGACCCCATGAGACCCCATTCCTCCGCATCCCACGTGGCGAACAGCACGCTGCGCCGGGGCCGGATTCCGCGGGCCGCGAGTCCGGCGAAGGCGCGGGCGGCCGCGATCACGCTCGACGAGCCGCTGGCGTTGTCGATCGCGCCCGGACCCCACGCGTCGCGGTGTCCACCCACGATGATCCACTCGTCCGGCCAATCCGTGCCGCGGACCCAGGCGAGCGTGTTGAAGGCCGGATGATAGGCGTCCTCTCCCGCCTCCGTCCGCACCGTGACCCGGACGGCGGTCGGCCCGGGGCCGACGTGATAGCGGATCGGAAGGCGACCCTGCCAGCCGGCCGGAGCCTCGGACCCGCCCAGCGGGGCCAGCAGCTCCACGGCCTGCCCGTAGCCGATGGGCACGACGGGAATGCCGCTCACACCCTTCAGGCGCTCCGGCGGGAGGCGCGAGGCGCCCGGAACGGACGGGCCGTCCGGGGTCGTGGGATCGCCGCTCGCGTTCAGGATGGAGCCTCTCTGGACGCCGCTCGCCGGCCGCATCGGTCCGACCGGATACACATCGCCCCGCCCGTAGCCGTCGTCGGCCGGATCGGAGTACATGAGCAGGGCCGCAGCGCCCCGGGCCTCCGCCTCGCGCGCCTTGATCCCGCGAAACGAGCGCCCGTAGCGCGCCAGCACCACCCGGCCGCGCACGGAGACGCCGATCGAGTCCAAGTGCGCGTAATCGGCGGGGAGGCCGAAGTGGGCGAACACGAGCTCGCCCTCCGCCGTGCCGGAGCCGCTGAAGGCGTTGAAGACGGGCACGATCGGTCCCGTCGTGAGCGGGTCGTCCGCGATGGGCTCCTCGCCCGGATCCAGCCGTAGAGGGGTCGGCGCCGTCCGCGTCACGGATACCTCGAGCGGCATCGGGAGATAGAGGACGAGGGTGTCCGCCTCCGCCTCCAGCCCCGCGGCCCGGAGCCAGGCGAGGACGGAGTCCCGCGTCGCCGCCTGGGCGGGCGTGCCCGCGACGTGGGGACGGCCCGCGAGTCCCCGGGCATAGCGGCCCACGGTGTCCGGCCACACCTCGGCCCGGAGCCACGCCTCCACGTCGGCCTCCGCCCTCGCCGCGGCCGGACCGAAGCCGCGGAGGGTCGGTCCGTCGGCCTCCTGCGCGCCGGCCCTCGCCGCGCCCACGGGGCCGCCCCACGCGAGCGACGCCGCGAGAACGCCCGCGGCCGCCCGACCGACCCGCGCGGCCGGGCGTCCGGGTCCCCTCCGCCGGACGCCTCCCGGCCGCCGTCCGCTCGTCGAGCCCCTTCCCTCTTCCGTCCGCCGCCCCCCGTCGCTCATTCGACCTCCGTGGGTTCTTCTCCCTTCGGCGTCTCGTTCCGGCACGCGTCGGCGCACGCCAGACCCAAAAGGGTCAGGTGCGGCTCCACGCGCTCCACGGTCTCGCAGTGCGGCGCCACGAGCTCCGCCAGGCCACCGGTCGCCACGACCAGCGGGTCGTCCGGCGACCACTCGGCCAAGATTCGCCGCACGATTCCATCGATCCCATCCACGATCGAATAGAACACGCCCGAGTCCAGGCACGCGACGGTGCGGCGGCCGACGACGCGCTCCGGCCGCCGGATCTCGATCGCCGGGAGCTGGGCGGCGACCTCGACCAGACGCTCGAGCCCGGCCCTCGGCCCCGGGGCGATGACCCCGCCGACGAACGCGCCGTCCGCCGTGATGCAGTCGAAGGTGGTCGCCGTTCCCAGGTCCACGACGACCGTATTCCGCCCCACGAGACGCGCCACCGCGAGCGTGTTCACGATCCGGTCGGCGCCGACCGAAGCCGGCTCTTCAACCTCGAGCCGGATCGGGAGCGGAGTTCCCGCGTGCACGCGGAAGGAGGGAAGGCCGAGCCCGGCCAGCGCCTCGTCCCAGGCCCGGTCCAGGCCGGGGACGACGGAGGCGATGACCGAGCGCTCGAGCCGGTCGCGCAGCATCGGATCCGCGCCCAGAAGGCCGCGCAGGAACAGAGCGATCTCGTCGCCGGTCCGGCGGGGCTCCGTCGCGATCCGCCAGAATCGGCGCACCTCGAGATCCTCCAGGATCCCGATCACCGTCTCCGTGTTTCCGACATCGATGCCGAGTTTCATGCCTCCGGCTCCACGATCGCGTTCTCAACCCGGCGCAGGGCACCCCGATCCGGTCGGAACAGAAGGGCGCCGTCCGGCGCGATGCCCACGCACACCCCCGTGCTCACGCTCTCTTCACCGGGCGGCGTGAGACGGACCCTCCGATCCCGAAGCCAGTCGTACCGGTCCAGCACCGCGAGAAGCGGTGCCTCCAGGACGACCGGCGGGTCCGACAGGTACATGTCGAGCCCCTCGACAACCCCGTCCGCCACGTCGAGCAACGGGACGGAGCGCCCGAGCGCCTCCTCGAGGGACCCGGCGCCCCGTCGAATCGCCGCCGGCGTCCCCTTCGGGAGGGGGCGCACGTTGATCCCCACGCCCACGACGAGGTAGCGCGGCACGGCCTCGCTCCACGCCGCCTCGGCCAGGATGCCCCCGCACTTCCGGTCGGCCACGATCACGTCGTTCGGCCACTTCAGCTTCGGTCCGAGCCCCGGAAAACGGTCGTCCAGCGCCCGGACGACGCCCAGGCCCGCCAGGATGGACAGCGGAGCCGGGTGTGCGAGATCCCTCGGCCGGAAGATCGCGCTCAGATACACGCCCCGTCCGGGTGGCGAGGCCCATCTCTTCCCGGCTCGCCCCCGGCCTGCGGTCTGCTCCCGGCACACGACGACCGTGCCCGCGGGCGCGTCCGTCTCGGCCAGCTCCTTCGCGGCGTCGTTCGTGGAGTCGACCTTCCCGAACGGCAGGACGCGTGCGCGCCCCCAGCGCTTCGCGAGGCGCTTCGCGTCGAGTCCTTCCCATTTCGTCGCCGCGTGTCGGCTCATCTCCGGGCCTCAGCGAAGGGAGGGGACGAGCAAGCTCGCGAGCAGGTACGCCGAGCCCGCGATCCAGCAGTAGACGCCGAAGCGATGAAACGACCGCCGCTCGAGCATTCGCACGAAGAGGCGAATCGCGAAGATGCCCGAGCCCAATGCGGCGGCGAACCCCGCCGCCGCGGGCCCGAGTCCGCCGGCGGCCGCGACGCTCCCGACGTCGCCGAGCTGCAGGATCGCGGCGCCGGCGATCGCCGGTACGGAGAGCAGGAAGCTGAACTCGGCCAGGGGAACCACCCGGACCCCGCGCCAGGCCCCCGCTGCGACCGTCGCGCCCGACCGCGAGATCCCCGGGAAGATCGCCACCGCCTGCGCGATCCCGATCCACAGCGCCTGGCCGGCGCCGGGCACGTCAGCGGTCCCCGAGCCGCCCGTGCGGCGGACGGACCACACGAGCACCCCCGTCACGAGCAGGAAGGCGGCGGCCGCCGTCGGGCGCCCGAACATCCCCTCGAAGAAGTCCTGGCCGAGCGTGCCCGCGAGCCCGGCGGGAATCGACGCGAGCGCGAGGAGGAGGAGGTAACGCCAGCTCTCACCCTCGCCGCGCAGGACGCCGGACACGAGCCGCCCGACCCGTGCCCGGTACACCCAGAGCACGGCACACAGCGTCGCCACGTGAAGCACGACCTCGAAGAACACGCCGGGAAGCCGGAGGCCCAGGAGCGCCTCTCCGAGGACGAGGTGGCCGCTGCTCGAGACGGGGAGGAACTCCGTCAGACCCTGGACGATCCCCAGCACCACCGCCTGCGCCAGACTCATCCGCCCCCGCCGGGTGCCGGGACTGCCTCGCCCGCAAGGACCTGTGCGTAGTAGGCCTCGTACCGGGGGACGACCCGCTCGGCGGAGAACTCCGTCACGGCCCGCTCGCGGGCGGACGCGGACGCCCGTCGCCACGCCGCCTCATCCGACAGGAGGGCCACGGAGCTCTCCGCCATGCCCTGGACGTCGCCGACCGGGTGCAGGAATCCGGTCTCTCCGTCCGCCACGACCTCGGCCAGGCCGCTTCCCCCGGTCCCGACGGTCGGCACGCCGCTCGCGAGCGCCTCCAGCGCCACGAGCCCGAACGACTCCTGTTCGCTCGGCAGCAGAAACAGGTCCGCGCACGCGAGGAGCTCGGCCACGGACTCGAGCTTGCCGAGGAACAGGACCCGGTCCGAGATCCCGAGCTCCTCGGCCGCCTCCGTGGCCCGCGGCCGCTCCGGGCCGTCGCCGACGAACAGGAGGCGGGCCTCCACGGCCCGCGAGATGCCGGCGAAGATCCGCACGACGTCCTCGACGCGCTTCACCTTCCGGAAGTTCGAGATGTGCATCACGATCTTCTCGCCGTCGGGGGCGAGGGTGGCGCGATGACACTCGTAGCGCGTCCGGTCGTAGACGGAGGGATCGACGAAGTTCGGGATCACCCGGATGTCGCAGCGGGCGCACTGGAAGGCCGCGTGCGTCTCGCGTCGCAGGTAGTCCGACACGGCGGTGAGGCCGTCGGAGCGCTCGATGGCGAACTTCGTGATCGACCAGAACGTCGGATCCTGGCCCACGAGCGTGATGTCCGTCCCGTGCAGGGTGGTGACGACCGCGATGTCGCACCCCTCGGCCCGCAGCATCTCCTGGGCGATCCACGCGCAGGTCGCGTGGGGGGTCGCGTAGTGGACGTGCAGGAGGTCCAGCTCTTCCTGCCTCGCCACCTCGTGCATCTTCACGGCGAGCGCGAGCGAGTACGGCGGATACTCGAACAGGGGGTACGGGGTCATCTCGACTTCGTGGAAGAAGACGCCCTCGTGGAACGCCGTCAGGCGGAACGGCTGGGCGTAGGAGATGAAGTGGATCTCGTGCCCGCGCGCCGCGAGGGCAAGGCCGAGCTCGGTCGCCACGGCGCCGGAGCCGCCGTACGTGGGGTAGCAGGTGATGCCGATCCTCATGCCGCCGGCCCTTCCTCGTTCTCCCGCAGGCTCGCCTCCACGATCGCTGCAAGCTGGTCCACAGACAGGCGGGCGTCCAGAGGGACGGCCTCCCCGGGGAGCTGCGTGCGCAGCCACGTTCGCTGGCGGCGCGCGTACCGCCAGGTGGCCCGCTCGATTCTCTCCTCCGCCTCGGCCTCGCCGATCTCGCCGCGGACGAGGGCCGCGACTTCCCGGTAGCCGAGCGCGTTCCACGCCGGCGAGCCCTCGCCGTACCCGGCCGCCAGCAGGCCGCGAACCTCCTCCGGCCAGCCCCCGGCGAGCACGGCCCGGACCCGCTCCGCGAGCCGCGTCCGATGTTCCCCGGGAGGAAGCTCGAGCACGAACGACCGGGCCGGAATCGGTCCATCTCCCGGAGCGTGGGCGTGCCACCAGCTCAGGGGCCGGCCCGTGAGGAGGGCGATCTCCACGCCCCGGCCCGCGCGCTGCCGATCCACGACCCCAAGGCGGGCAGCGAACGCGGGATCCAGCCGCGCCGCCCAGTCCGCCAGCTCCACGGTCTCCCGCCGGGCGAGCCAGGCACCGAGCCGACGCCGCCGGTCGGCGTCCAGCTCGGGCTCCCGGAACAGGGGCGCGAGGAGGGCGCGCACGAACAGGCCCGTCCCCCCGGCCACGATCGGCGACCGGCCCCGGGCCCGGATCCCTTCGATCCACCCGCGCGCCAGGGTGGCGAAGCGGCCGGCTCCGTAGCGCTCCCCCGGGTCCAGGAAGCCGACCCCGTGGTGCGGCACGGCGGCCCGCTCGGCCGGCGTCGGGGCCGCGGTCCCCACCTCGAGTCCCCGGTACGCCTGGCGGCTGTCGGCCGAGACGATCTCTCCGTCGAGCCGGCGCGCGAGGGCGATGGCGAGTGTCGTCTTGCCGGTCCCGGTCGCCCCGAGGACGAACGGGATGGGCCCGCCGGTCATGTGCGGCCGAAGCGGCGCGCGAGCTCAGCCAGGGTGAGCCGCAGAATCGTGGGCCGACCGTGCACGTCGTGTCCCGGCAGCTCCGTCGCGAACAGCCGGTCGAACAGCTCCAGCATCTCCTCCTCGGACAGCGTCTGGCCTGCCTTGATCGCGGCCTTGCAGGCGAGGCTCTTCGCGATCCTCTCGTGCTGGTTGCGGGCCGAGTTCACGAGGTCGGAGCCGTTCGCAAGCTCTTCGATCATCCCCCGGAAGCACGCCTCCGCGTCGAAGTACGGGTGGGGGTTCGGAGCGGACCGCACGATGACCGTCCGGTCCCCGAACGCCTCCACCTCGAATCCCACCTTCGAGAGGAGTCCACCCAGCTCTTCCACCGCGGCGAGCTCCGCGGGCGGAAGGCGCAGGGTGAGCGGGAAGAGGAGTCGCTGGGAGACGCTTCCCTCCCCCGCGAACCGGCCCATGATCTCCTCGTACAGCACGCGCTCGTGCGCGGAGTGCTGGTCGATGATGAGCAGGCCCTCGCGGGTCGCGGCGAGGATGTAGGCGTCGTGGAGCTGCCAGAGTCCCGGCCGGCCCGCCGCGACCTCCGCGGCGCCGGTGTGGGCCCGGAGGGGCTCGCCCTCCGCCTCCACCGCGACGTCCGCGGGAGCCGCCCCGGCGACGAGAAACGCGAGCTGGGGCGTCTCCCGCACCTCCGACGTCGGCATATCCGCCGTCAGCGGCGCGGTCTCCGACACCGCCTCCGGGCGTCCGATCGGCGGCGCGCTGCTCACGGCACCGAGGGACCGCCGAACGGCGGACTCGAGCGCCTCCACGAGGGCCGGGCGGTCCCGGAACCGGACTTCGGCCTTTGCCGGATGGACGTTCACGTCCACGGCGTCCGGCTGGATCTCCAGCCGCAGGAAGGCGCTCGGCCGCAGGCCCGGCGCGACTGTGGTCCGGTAGGCCGCATCCACGACGCGCAGGAGGCCGGGATCGCGGAAGGGTCGCCCGTTCACGAACAGGTAGCGACGCCCGCCCGCCGGCCGCGCGGCGTCCGGCCGTTGGACGAGGCCGCCGACCCGGATCCCCTCCACGGCCTCGTCGATCTCCAGCAGCTCGTCGGACTCCTCCTCGCCCCAGATCGCGGCGACCCGCTCACCGAGCGTGCGCGCGGGCCCCAGATCGAGGAGCTCGCGGCCGTTCGACTCCAGGCGGATCCCGGCCTCGAGGTGCGACAGCGCGAGCAGGACGACGGCCTCGCTCACCGCGCGGGTCTCCACGGCGGCCGAGCGGAGGAACTTGGCCCGCGCCGGCACGTTCTGGAACAACGAGCGCACGGTGACCGTCGTCCCCGGCTGGCGGGCGATCTCCTTCGTGGACAGGATCCGTCCGGCGGCGACCCGCACGTGCGTTCCGGGTCCGTCGCCTGCGGGCGCCGTCTCCAGGTCGAAACGACTCACGGCCGCGATGGACGGGAGCGCCTCACCTCGGAACCCGAACGAGGCGACGCCCCTGAGGTCCTCCACGCTCCCGATCTTGCTCGTCGCGTGTCGATCGAGCGCCAGGAGGGCGTCGGCTCGCCCCATCCCGGAGCCGTCATCTGCGACCCGGATCCGCGTCTTGCCCCCGTTGCGGAGCTCGACGTCGATCCGGCTCGCCCCGGCGTCGAGCGCGTTCTCGAGGAGCTCCTTCACGACGGACGCCGGCCGCTCGACGACCTCGCCGGCCGCGATCTGGTTCGCGACGTGATCGGGCAGGATGCGAATTCGGCTCACGGCGTCCGGTCTATCCGAGCCACGCCCGCAGCGCGAGGAAGAAGACGGCCGAGAACGCGGCTCCGGCCGGGACCGTGATGAGCCACGAGTTCACGATGCGACCCACGACCCGGAGATCGAGCGCGCCGATGCCGCGGGCGAGCCCGACGCCGATGACCGCACCCACGAGCGTATGCGTCGTCGAGACGGGCATGCCGAGACGGGAGGCGACGAGCACCGTCGTCGCGGCCCCGAACTCCGCGCTGAAGCCGCGCGATGGCGTGAGCTCGGTGATCTTTCGGCCGATGGTCTGGATGACCTTGTAGCCCCAGGTCGCGAGCCCGATGACGATTCCCGCACCCCCGAGCACCAGGATCCACATCGGGACCGGGACCTTCGCCGGCAGGTCCCCGAAAGCGTGGATCTGGACGACGGCGGCGACGGGGCCGACGGCGTTCGCCACGTCGTTCGCCCCGTGCGCGAAGGCCACGAAGCAGGCCGTCGCGATCTGCAGCCGCCCGAACACCCGCTCGACGTAGTCGAAGTCCTCGCTCTCGCGCTCCCGGCGCTTCGGTCTCAGCCACGTCTTGCCGATCAGGAAGCCCACGACCGCCGTGACGGCGGCCGCGAGGATGACCATCCACCACGCCGGATCCTCGATCACGTTCTTGAGCGCCTTGTACACGAAACTCAGGATGAGGATGAAGGCGACGAGCGCGATGAGGTGCGGTCCGATCCGCCGGATCGCCGCCGGAGGGTCCTCGTTGCGCAGGACGGTGCGGGTTACGAACACGAACATCGTCGCGGCGATGGCGCCGCCGAGCGCGGGCGAGATGACCCAGCTCGCGACGACCTTCCCGACCGTGCCCCAGTTCACCGCATCCACTCCGACGGCGACGAGGGCGAATCCGATCACGGCGCCGATGATCGAGTGCGTCGTGGAGACCGGGAGGCCGAACGTCGTCGCGATCTGCAGCCAGAGGCCGGCCGCGAGCAGGGCCGCCACCATCCCGATCATGAGGATGCGGGGGCCGTTCTCGCCGAAGAACGGGCCGTCCGGCCTGAACGCGGACACCTCGATGATCCCCTTCCGAATCGTCTCCGTCACGTGGGTGCCCACGAGCGTCGCACCGACGAACTCGAAGATGCCCGCCAAGATCACGGCGCCGACCAGGGTCAGGGCCCCCGAGCCCACGGAGGTCCCCATCGCGTTCGCCACGTCGTTGGCCCCGATGTTCCAGGCCATGTAGAAGGCGGCCGCGATGCCGATCACGAGGGCGATGGTCGTCGGGCTCACTCGAGCTCCTCATCCGTGGAGGGTGAACGGGACACGGTCAGCGACGCGCCATCATCGCGCGCAGGACATCTCCGGCGTTCTCGGCGTGGTCGGCCAGCTTCCCGAGAACCTGGATGATGTGCATCCAGACCGTGATCGATGTCGGGTCGAGTCCGTTCTCACACGCGAGGAGGGCTCGCGCGACCTCGTGCTGCTTGTGGTCGGCCTTCGACTCCTGGTTCGCGATGGACTTGACCATCGACAGGACCTTGTCCACCTCCGGCCCCCCGAACGAGGCCTCGTACAGGGACGGAAGCTCCGATCCCGCCTCGAGGAGGAGCTCGCTCGCGCGCACGACGTCCTCCACCAGCTGGAGCAGCTGTGCGCGGAAGGGCTCCGGGGACGGGAGCTTCCGCAGCGTGACGAGCATCGCGAGGTCCTCGGCGCAATCCGCGATCGAGTCCTGCTGGCGCACGTACCGCAGCACGTCGCCCCGGTCCACCGGGAGGAACATGAACTTCGGCAGGTGGTCCCGGATCTCATCTTTCTGGACGTCGGCCTCGTGCTCGAGGTCGGCGATCCGGGCGTAGATCTCCTCGCAGCGCGCCCACTCGCCGGCCGTGAACGCCTCGAACAGGGGGCGGACGAGCTCCGCGGCCGCGTGCACGGTGCGCGTGTGGGCAACCAGTGGATCGAAGGGCGACTTCCCGAACAGCTGATAGATCGTACGCATTCCGACCTCGTTCCTTCTACGTGGGGCTGTCGATGGCGTAGAACGACCGGGCGTTCCTTCGCGTTCGCTCCGCGAGCGCCTCCGGCGTCACGCCTCGCATGGCCGCGATGCGTGCGCACGTGTGCGGGAGGTTGGCCGGCTCGTTCCGCCGTCCCCGCCGCGGGACGGGCGCCAGATACGGGCTGTCGGTCTCGATGAGCAACCTGTCGTCCGGCACCCTCGCCACGTTATCGGCGGCGTCGAAGTTGCGGAAGGTGACGATGCCGCCGAAGGAGACGAACCAGTCCGCTTCCAGGGCCCGGTCGAGCAGGCCGCGGCCGCCCGTGAAGCAGTGCAGGACGCCCCGAACGCGGCCCGCGAACCTGACGATCGCCGCCTCGGTCTCCGCGTCCGCCTCCCGGGAGTGGACGACGACGGGAAGCCCGAGCTCCGCCGCGAGCCCGAGCTGGGTCTCGAAGGCCGCCGCCTGGCGGCCTCGCGGTGCGTGGTCGTAGTGGAAGTCGAGCCCGGTCTCGCCGATCGCAACGACCTCCGGCTCGGCCGCCAGCCGGCGGACTGTCCCGACGGCCGTCTCGTCCAGCGCGTCCGCCTCGTGCGGATGGAGCCCGGCCGTGGACCACGCCCCGTCTGTCGCCCGCGCCAGGGCCAGGGCGGTCGCCGCATCCTCCGGCGTCGTGGCGACCGTGACCATCTCCTCCACGCCCACCGCGCGCGCCCGAGCGACCACCTCATCGCGGTCGTCCGTGAACGCTCCGTCCGTCAGATGTAGGTGCGAATCGAACAGGCGCATGCCCGGTCCGTCCGGGGTTCAGCGCGAGCGGCCCCGCTCTCCGCCGCCCGAGCGGTTCTCGATCTCCTGGAGCGCGGGCGACGCGACCCAGATCGAGGAGTAGGTGCCGATCGCGATTCCGAGGATGAGGACGAGCGCGAAGGGCCGGATCACGCCGCCTCCGAACACGAACAGCGAGAGGAGCGCGACGAGCGTCGTGCCGCTCGTGAGCACCGTGCGCGGCAGGGTCTCGTTGATGCTCGAGTTCAGGATCGCCGTGTACGGGTCCTTCCGCCGCTTCTTCAGGTTCTCCCTGATCCGGTCGAACACGACGATCGTATCGTTCAGGGAGTACCCGATGATCGTGAGGATCGCGGCGACGGTCGCGAGCGTGATCTCGATGTTCAGCAGGGAGATGAACCCGAACGTGATGATGATGTCGTGCACGGTCGCGATGATGGCCGCCACGCCGAACCGCCACTCGAAGCGGAACGCCAGGTAGACGAGCGTGAGGGCGAACGACATCAGGATCGCGATCGTGGCCATCCGCCGGAGCTCCGAGCCCACCTTGGGCCCGACCCCCGCCGTCCGCTGCACCTCGTAGCCGTCCGCTCCGTACGCGGCAGCCAGCGCGGCGCCGACCTCGGCGGAGACGCCCTGTCCCCCCTCCTCCTGAAACAGCCCGACCCGGATCAGGTACTCGTCCTCGGACTCGAAGTTCTGGATCTGCGCGCCGGTGAGGCCCGCGGCGGCGATCGCGTCGCGGATCTCCGCCACGGACGTCGGCTTCGCGAACTTGACCTGCACCAGGGTGCCGCCTGTGAAGTCCACGCCGACCACGAAGCCGTGGTGGACGAAGATCGAGAACAGGCCGATGACGACCAGCACGGCCGAGACCATGTAGGACCGCCGCCTCGTGCCCAGGAAATCGTAGTGTGCTCCGCCGAAGAGTCTCATATGGGCTGCGGCCTCAGATGCTGACGGGCTCCCCTGCGGGGTGCCGTTCGAGGTACATGAGGAAGAACGTCCGGGTCACGAACAGGGCGGTGAAGAAGCTCGCGACGATCCCGATCGACAGGGTCACCGCGAATCCCTTCACCGGGCCCGTCCCGAACTGGAACAGGATCGCCGCCGTGATCAGGGTCGTCAGGTTCGCATCCACGATCGCCGACAGGGCCTGCTCGAAGCCGAGGTCCACGGCCGTCCGGGCGGTCTTGCCGCCCGCGAGCTCCTCCCGGATCCGCTCGAAGATGAGGACGTTCGCGTCCACGGCCATCCCGACGGACAGGATGAGCCCCGCGATGCCGGGCAGGGTGAGCGTCGCGCCCAGGCCCGCGAGCCCGCCGAGCACGAGGAGCACGTACATGAACAGGGCGGTCACGGCGAGGGCGCCGGCGATCCGGTAATAGGCGATCATGACGACGAGGACGGTCAGGATCCCGATGATGAAGGCGATATTCCCTTCCCGGATCGAGTCCGCGCCGAGCGAAGGCCCGACCCGCCGCCGCTCGACGATCTTGATCGGCTCGGGCAGGGCGCCCGCCCGGAGCACGAGCGCCAGGTCCTGGGCTTCCTGAAAGCTCGAGCCCGCCCCCATCTCGATCTGGGCCCGACGGCTCAGGGTCTGCTGGATGACCGGCGCGCTCTGCACCTTTCCGTCCAGCACGATCGCCATCTGACGCCCCACGTTGCGGCTCGTTCCGCGCTCGAAGATCCGCGCGCCCCGCCGCGTCATCTCGAACGGGACGATGGGCTGGTTGAACGTCGGGTCCCGGGTCGCCGGCCCCGCGTCCGCGAGCTCCGCCCCGGTGACCAGGGGGTTCGACTCCAGCACGTAGAGCTCCCGGTACGTGTTTCCGCCCACCGGGACCTGCTCCACGCCCCACACGATCTCCGACGCCCGCGGGAACAGGGACCGCACGCGCTCCAGCGCCAGGTACCGCTCCACCGTCGGGACGTTCTGCTTGGCCACGAGGAAGATCCCGCCCCGGCCGGATTCCCGGAGCAGACTCGTGAGCGGCCTGAGGTCACGTCGGCTCTCCGCGCCCGCGGCGGCCGAGTCCGGCGCCTGGCCCCCTGCCGCGCCCGCGGCGGCCGAGTCCGCGCCCGCCGCGGTCGAGTCGACGGCCGTGGTGTCCTCCTCCGACAGCCCCAGGATCTCCTCCAGCCCGGCGGCCTCCGGCTCGAGCTCGACCGGCGTGAGGTTCTCGGCCCCGAGCTCGTCCACGATGGCCCGATCGATCCGGGGGAGGGCCTGCCGGAACGCGTCCCCCTCACGCACGATCTTGAACTCGAGGAACGCGGTCCGCTCGACGATCGCCTCCGCCCGCTCAGGGTCGAGCTTGCCGGCGAGCTCAACGATGATCCTGTCGCTGCCGACCTTCTGGATCGTGGGCTCCGTGACGCCGAACTCGTCGATCCGGTTCCGGATCGTGGTCAGGGTCCGGTCGATTGCATCCGCCCGGGTCTCGTCCGTGAGAGATCCCTCGGGATCGTCGATCTCGACCGCCAGGTGCATGCCTCCCTGGAGGTCCAGCCCCAGGTTCAGGGGCCAGTGCGGCTTGCCGTCGGGGCCCGTCCGCGGCCTGAGGGCGAGCCCGCACAGGAGGACGAGCCCGGCGATGACGAGGAGTCTCTTGGCTTGAGCGCGGAACATCTGTGCGGCCTGCCTCCGGCGAACGGATTCACGAGCATCGGGATGGGCCCGGGGCGCCCGCCAGGGGCCGCACCGGGCCGGATTTCAAGCGGCTCAAGGTACGATCCGCCTCCGGGAGGCGAAAGGTCAGGTCCGGTGGATTCCCGTCCGGCGCAGGATCGCCTCCATCGGGCACCATCCCGTAAAGGCGGACTGGAGCAGATTCGCTCCCACGAACGCGGTGAACAGGAGCCAGTACGGGCTCACGGTGACCGCGAGCGCGAGACTCGCGAGCACGAACGTGCCCGCGATGAGCCGGATCTTTCTCTCGAGCGACATGTTGGACCCTCCTCTCTCCTTCTTCTCCTTTATCCCGTTCCGGGCGCGGCGCCCGGCTCGCGGTCTGGTCCGTGCACTCGCAGGAGGCGGCTACCTCGATCGGAAGCTGCACGGCGCGGATCGGATGCCGCCGGTCCTCGAGTCCTTCACACGCCCGGACGGCCTCCAGGATCTGCCCGGCCCGCGCATCGTCGGTGAACGAGAACAGCATCCGTGAGGCGTACGTGAGGACGAGCAGCTTCATGGGGTCACCTCCGGGTCACGGGTCGTCGCGCGCCGGCGCCACAGGAAATACAGGCCGGGCACGACGACGAGGGTGAGGATCGTGGACGCAAAGGCCCCGGCGATGAGCGACACGGCGAGGCCTTCGAAGATCGGGTCGAACAGGATCACGATCGCTCCGATGATGACCGTGCCCGCGGTGAGCGCGATCGGCCGTGTGCGTACAGCCCCCGCCTCGATGACGGCCTGCGCGAGCGGAACGCCCGTCTTCAGCCGTGCCTCCAGGTAGTCGATGAGCAGGATGCCGTTGCGGACCATGATGCCGGCGAGCGCGATCATCCCGATCATCGACGTGGCGGTGAAGAACGCCCCGAACAGGACATGACCCGGCGCGATCCCCACGAGCGTGAGCGGGATCGCGGTCATCATCACAAGCGGCGTGCCGAGACTCCCGAACCAGCCCACGAGCAGCACGTAGATGAGCAACAGCGCGCCGGCGAACGCGATCCCGAGGTCCCGGAAGACCTCGTACGTGACCTGCCACTCGCCGTCCCATTTCATCACGGGGCGCTGGACGACGCGGGGGTCCCGGGTATAGAGCTGTCCGAGCTCGCTCCCACCGGGCAGCCGGATCCGTCCGATCTGCTTCTTCAGGTCCAGAATCGCGTACACGGGGCTTTCCTCGGCTCCGGCGACCTCGGCGGTCACGTACACGACCCGGCGACCGTTCTTCCGGTCTATGGCCTCCGGAACTTTCGCCCGCTCGACGCGCGCCAGCTCGCCGATCGGCACCATGCCTCCGGACGCGGAGATCACGTGGAGGCCCGCCAGCCGCTCGGCGCCCGACCGCGCGCCCTCCGCCAGGCGCACCCGAACCGGCACCTCCTCGCGCGCTCTCGGCGCCGAGATCCGGGTCGCCACGCGCCCGCCGAGCGCGATCGCCAGCGCGTCCACGACCCGCCGCCGGTCCACCCCGGCCGTCGCCGCCTTCTGCTCGTCCACCTCGAAGCGGACCTCCGCCTGCGGTGCCCGCAGCGACCAGTCCACGTCCACGACGCTCGGGTGCTCGCGGAAGCGTGCCCGCACGGCCTCCGCGGCCCGCCGCCGGGCCGGACCGTCCGTCCCGTAGACCTCCGCCACGAGGGTGGACAGGACCGGCGGCCCGGGCGGCACCTCGACGACCTTCACGCTCACCCCCGGCCTTCCCCGAAGAGCCGCGATCGAGTCCACGATCGGCCGGACGCGCAGCGCGACGTCATGGCTCTTCGCGCGGCGCTCGGACTTGTCGATCAAGTTTACCTGAATGTCTGCAACGTTGTTTCCTTCACGCAGATAGTAGTGTCGTACGAGCCCGTTGAAATTGAAGGGGGCCGCCGTCCCCGCGTAGATCTGGACGTCCGCGATCTCGGGCACCGCGGCCAGGCCCCGCACGAGGTCCGTCGCGAGCGCCGTCGTCTCCTCCAGGGGCTCGTCCTCCGGGGCGTCGATCAGGACCTGAAGCTCGTTCTTGTCGTCGAACGGCAGCATCTTCACCGCGACCGTCCGGGTGAAGAACAGGCCCGTCGCGGCCGCGAGGAGGACGAGGATCCCGCCGACCGCGGCGACGAGGCGGCGCGGTCGCTCGAGCAGGGGCCCCATGACACGGCGGTAGAGGCGATAGATCCGCGTGCTCTCGAGCACGTACGCCGGCTGCTCCTCCGCCGCTGCCCCGCGCCCCAGCAGCCGGTAGGCGAGCCACGGCGTCCCGGCGAGCGCCACGCCGAGGGAGAAGGTCATCGCGAGACTCGCCCCGATGGGCATCGGGCTCATGTAGGGGCCCATGAGGCCCGAGACGAAGAGCATCGGGAGCACGGCCGCGATGACCGTCAGGGTCGCGAGGATGGTTGGATTGCCGACCTCGTCCACCGCCGCCCGGGCGGCCGCGCGCAGGGGACGGTCCCGCATCCGGAAGTGGCGCTCCATGTTCTCGGCGACGATGATCGAGTCGTCGATCACGATGCCCGTCACGAAGATGAGCGCGAACAGGGTCACGCGGTTCAGCGTGTAGCCGAAGAGCCGGTACACGAACAGCGTGAGGGCGAAGGTGATCGGAACGGCCATCATCACGACGAGGGCGCCCCGCCACCCCATCGCGAGGGCGACGACGACCCCGACCGCCAGGACGGCCAGGAGGAGGTGGGCCTTCAGGGTGTCCACCTTCTCTCGCGCGGTCTCGCCGTAGTTCCGCGTGACGCGCGCCCGAACCGATGCGGGCAGGACCGTTCCCCGCAGCGTCTCGACGGCGTCCTCGAGCCGGTGTCCGACCCGGGTCGCGTCCGACCCCGGACGCGTCGAGACGGCGAGCGTGACCATCGGGGTCAGGGGGCCGCCGGGCACGCCCGTGAACGTGTAGGTCTCGAGCTCGGCCTCGCCATCGGTCACGTCGGCCACGTCGGCCACCTGAACCAGCCGCCCGTCGCGCACGCCGAGCACGACGCCCGCCACGTCCTCGGCCGAGCGGAGGAACGGCCCGCCCGTCACGCGGACGACACGGCCGTTTCGCGTGTAGCTGCCGGCCTCGACGCTCGCGCTCGCGGCCCGGAGCCGCGAGACGACGATCTCCGGATCCACGCCGACGAGCGCCATCTTCCCGGGGCTCAGAGAGACGCGGATCTCTCTCGGCGAGCCGCCGATGACGCTCACGTCCCGCACGTCCGGCACCGTCTCGATCTCCGTCCGCACCTCGCCCGCCACTCGCCTCAGATCCGACGGGCTCGCGCCCCCGGAGAGCGTGAGCGTGAAGAACGGGACATCGTCGATGGAGACGGTCTTCACGAGCGGAAAGCCGAGGCCCGCGGGCATGCGGTCCGCGTGCCCGAGAAGGGTGCGGTACAGGCGCACGAGGCTCGTCTCCAGATCCCGGCCGACCTCGTAGCGCACGGTGACGAGACCGAAGCCCCGGTCCGCATGGCTGTAGACGTACTCGACCCCGTCGATCCCGCGAAGCACGTTCTCCAGGGGGATTAGCACGCGGTTCTCGATCTCGCCGGGCGCGGCGCCCGGCAGGGGCAGGTAGATGTCGGCGAGCGGGACGACGATCTGGGGCTCCTCCTCGCTCGGCAGCGTGAAGGCCGTGTACACCCCGATCCCGATCGCGGCCGCGAGCAGGAGCGGCGTGAGCCGGGACGCGAGGAACGCGTCGGCGATGCGGCCCGCGATGCCCCGGCTCATCGGGACTCCTCGACGGCCGCGGGCGTCCACGCCTCCCGCGTCACGGGGCCCGCCGGCATGCCGTCCCTCAGCGACGCGGGCGGTCGGCGGACGACGGGCCGCTCGAGGGTGATCCCGGACAGCACCTCGATTCCGTCATCCCGGACCCGGCCCGTCCGCACCCAGCGGAGGCGGAGGGTGTCGCCCTCCAGCACGTAGACGCCCGCCAGCTGACCCATCCGCCACAGCGCATCCGCCGGGATCCAGCTCGACCCGTCGGATTCCCGGGCCAGCTCGAGGCGGACGTAGGAGCCGGGTACGAATACCGCTCCGCCGTCCGGCGCTCCTCCGCCCGGCATCTCACCGCGGGGGTCGAACCTCGCCTCGACCCGGACCCGCTGGGTCGACGGCTCCACGACGGGAACCCGCCGCGTGATCGTCGCGGTCCTGCGGAGGCCGCCGACGGGATCGCGCACGGTCACGCGGCGGCCGGGGGCGGCGAGGCCCGCCGCGGCGGCGGGCACGTCGGCCACGACCTTCGCGCCCGCGCGGCCGCTGAGCACGAGGACAGGCCGGCCCGGCACGGCCAGATCCCCCGGATCCACGTCGCGACGGACGATGACGCCGGCGAACGGAGCCCGGAGGCGGGCATAGGACCGCTGGCCCCTCGCCGCCCGGACCGCCGCCTCGGCTCCCTCGAGCCCGGCCCGGGCGTCGTCGAGCTCCTGGGCCGTGGCCGCGCCGTCCCGCGCCAGGCTCTCGATGCGCTCGAAGTAGGCCCGAGCCGCGCGCGCCGACGCCGCCGTGCGCGCGATCTCCGCCTCGATGGACGAGGCGTCGAGCACGACGAGGACGTCGCCGCCCGCGACCTCGCTCCCTTCGTCCACGGTCACGCGCTCGACGGCCGCGCTCACCCGCGTGGCGATGTCCGCCGTCTGCTCGGCGAGCACCCTCGCCGGAACGTCCACTGCCCCCACCCCCGGCGCGGGCAGACTCACGGTGAGCTCGGGGCTACGGGCCGGCGGCTCGATTTGACCGGGCTCGCCGCGGTCACAGGCCGCGAGCGCGAAGGCCGCGACGGTCAGAAGGACGGCCCTGGGCGCGGGCCGGGATGGCCGAGATCCGTTCATGGAAGTGCCTCCTCGGGGTGATCGTTCTGGACGAACCGGAGGCGCGCCGCCGCGAGCCGCACGTCCGCCCGGGCGTCGATCTCCCGCGCGCGGGCGGAGGCGAGGCGGGCCTGGGAGGCCAGGACGTCGCTCGCCGTCGCGAGCCCCTCCTCGAAGCGGCGGCGCATCAGGGCGTCGCCCGCCTCGGCGGCCGCGCGCGCCGCGGAGGCGGCAGCCAGGCGGCCATCCGCCGCCGCCGCGGCGCGGCTCGCGGCGGAGACCTCGGCCCGGGCCCGGCGCAGCGCCTCGTCGTAGCGGATCTCGGCGACCTGCTCGGCGGCCGAGCTGCGGCGAGCCTCCGCGATGCGGGCGAGGCCGGAGAACGGGGACCACCGCAGGCCGATGCCGATCGTCCAGTCCGTGGCGTCGGACGAGAAGGCCCTTGTGCCGTGGGCGGCCCAGCCGGCGAACGCCGTGAGCTCGGGGAGATACGAGAGGCGGGCGCGCGTCCGGTCCGCCCGCGCCGCGTCGCGCGCCGCCGCGAGTTGGCGGAGGTCCGACCGCGAGGCCGCGTCGAAGGTGTCCGGCTCTTCCCCGTGCCGTGGGCCATCGACCCCCGCCACGGGATCGGCCCCCGCCAGCGAATCCGTGAGGACCGGGACCACGTCCGGCTCCCATCCGAGGTAGAGGGCCAGGGCCTGCAGGGCATCCCGCTCGGTCCGCACGGCGTCGATCCGCCTCGCCTCCGCCGCCGAGACCTCGGACTCGGCCTGGAGGAGATCCGCCCGGGTGAGCAGGCCTCGCTCCACGCGGCGGGCGAAGACGTCACGGGTCGCCCGCGCCGACGCCTCCGCTTCCTCTGCCGCCTCGAGGGCGGCGCCGGTCTGCATCGCTTCAAGGTAGAGCGTCTCGGCTCCCAGCGCCGCCGCCTCGCCGCTCCGCACGGCCGACCAGCCCGCCGCGTCGGCCCGGCGGCTCGCGGCCGCCCGGGCTCCGAGGGCGGCCGGGCTCAACACCGGCCAGCGGACCTCCGCCGTACCGGTCCAGTCCGTCTGCGGATCCGGGTCGTTCAGGACGTCCGGGGCGAAGTCGGGCTGGCCGAAGCGTCCCTGCCGCAGTTTCGTGCCGAACGCGAACACGGGATCGACGGACCGGGTGACCCCGCTTCCGAAGGACACGCTCGGGAGCAGACCGGCGAGCGAGCCCGTGGCCTTAGCGTCCGCGGCGATCGCGCGGGCCGACGCGACCCGCGCGTCGGGATTTCCACGCCGGGCCTCGCGGATCGCCGCCGCGAGCGACAGCGGCCGCGGCTCCTGGGCCGCCAGGGGGCGGGCGACGAGGGGGAGCACCGCGAGGGCGGACAGCGCGGCCAAGGCCGCGCGACCCGCGGCGGACGGGCGGACCGGATGCCCGGCCTGCGGGCCTGCAGGCCTCCGCGACGCCGCCGGACCCCTCATCGTCCCTCCGCGGCCCCCGGCAGCTCGCAGCCGCGGAGGCAATCGAGGATCTTCGTGACCCGGTCGTCGCGGACCCGGTAGAACACCTGGGCCCCCTCCCGGCGGTTCTCGAGAATCCCCCGGTCGCGCATCAGGCTCAGGTGCCGGGACGCGACGGCCTGCTCCAAGCCGAGCGCCTCCTGGATCGCGGTCACGTTGCGCTCGCCCTCGGAGTCCAGGAACTCGAGGATCCGGAGGCGGACGGGATGGCCGATGCACCGCAGCACGCGGGCCGCATCCTGCACGAGGCGTAGGCTGATCTTCTCCACCATCTCCCCTTCCGCGGATTGCGGGTGTCGGTCGTGAGCATCCGAGTATGGATATATACATATACTAATATCTCTGCCTGTCAAGGGGGCGCCGATGAGGGGGGATCGGGGTCAGCGGTTGCGGCGTCCTCGCGTGAGGCGGGAGCGGGGGCGTTCCTCCGCCGGCTCCGCGTCGTCCGCCTGCGCCTCGGGAGGCCGGACCGAGGGCTCGAAGCCGGAGACGGCGCGCCGCGGGATCGTATCGCCCGTCAGGCGCTCGATCTCCCGCACGAGAAGCCACTCGTGCGGCGACATCAGGGTGATCGCATCCCCTGTCTGATCCGCGCGGGCCGTGCGGCCGACCCGGTGGAGGTAGTCCTTCGGGTCGTCGGGGACGTCGAAGTTGATCACGTGTGTGATCCCGGCGATGTCGAGCCCGCGAGCCGCGACGTTCGTGGCGACGAGGATGCGCGACTCCCCGGCGCGGAACCGGCGAAGGCTCTCCGCCCGCTCAGCCTGGGACTTGTCACCGTGCAGGTCGTCCGCTGCGAAGCCGCGCGCCTTCAGGAAGGTGGTGAGGTACGAGGCGGTGCTCCGCATGCGCGTGAACACGAGCACCTGTCCCTCGCTCTCCTCCTCGAGCAGCTCCAGGAGAAGGCCGTGCTTCGCCGCGTAGTCCACGGGGTGGATGACTTCGGTGATCCCCTCGGCGCTCTTCTGGAAACCCACCTGGACCCGGACGGGCTCGCGCATCATCTCATGCGCGAGCGAGAGGATGGAGTCCGGGATCGTGGCGGAGAACAGGAGCGTCTGACGCTCCCGCGGCGTCGCCCGCACGATCGCGCGCACGTCGTCGATGAAGCCCATGTCCAGCATCCGATCGGCCTCGTCGAGCACGAGCACGCGCACGGCCGCCAGGTCCACGTTTCCGCGGCGCAGGTGATCCAGGAGACGGCCGGGCGTCGCGACGAGCACGTCGCAGCCGAACCTGAGGTCGCGGACCTGGGGCGCGATCGGCATGCCGCCATACACGACCAGCGGTTCTATGGACAGCCGTGCACCGTAGAGGGAAACGGCTTCCTCGACCTGGCCCGCGAGCTCCCGGGTGGGCGTGAGGATGAGGCCGCGAACCTTCCCGTGGTCCTCGGGCCGCTCCGCCAGGTGCTGGAGCATCGGGAGGACAAACGCCGCCGTCTTTCCCGTCCCCGTCTGGGCGCACCCGAGGACGTCGCGGCCCTCCAGGATGGGCGGGATCGCCCGTCCCTGAACCGGGGTCGGGCGCACGTAGCCTCGGCCGGCCACCGCCTCGCACAGTTCCTCCGAGAGTCCGAGGTCCCGGAACGTCTCCGGCGTTCCGGTTCCCTCCTCCTCCGTACCGTCCGACTCCTTCCTCATGCTTTCCTTCCCGTCGTCGCCGTCTTTCCTCCCGATTCCGCCGCCCGGACGGTGGGGGCTCCAGGCGCCCCCGTCAACCGCCGGGGCCCGCTTGCGGAACCCTGACGGGCCGGCTTTCTTTTCTTTTTTCCGGGCTTTCCGGGCCTTGTGAACACGGGGGCGGATCATGAACGAGCTGAACCAGGGAACCCCGAGGGCGCCCGAGCCGCGTCCGCCGAGCGACGGTGCGCTCGTCGCGGACCGGGGGCCCGGGCGCGCGGTCCTTCTGCGGGATCTCGTCATCTTCGAGCTCAAGCTGTCCCTGGACGGACTCAAGGACGTGTTCCTCGCCCCCCTGGCCGTCCTCGCCGCCGTACTCGATCTCCTCGCCGAGGGGCCGCGATTCGGGCACCGGTTCTACTCCGTCGTGAAAGCGGGAGAGCGCTTCGATCTGTGGCTGAACCTCTACGGGCCGGCGGCCCAGGCGGCGAGCCAGGACGAGGGATTGTTCGGCACGGCGGGCAGCGACCGGCTCATCGACCGCCTCGAGGAGATCGCGCGGGACGTGACCCGAGGCGAGCCAAGCGGCCGGACCCGGCCCGAGTCCGGGACCCCGGACCGGGAGGAGGTTCCGGACGACGGTCCGCGGGGAGCGCGGGACGCGCCCGGCGACGGCACGGCGCACCCGTCCCCATGATTCGGATCGGCGTCGTCGTGAACGGGGAGCGCCACGAGCGCTCCGTCGAGCCCCGCCGGCTCCTGAGCGACTTCCTGCGGGAGGAGCTGGGTCTCACGGGGACGAAGGTGGGCTGCGAGCACGGCGTCTGCGGCGCCTGTACCGTCCTCCTGGACGGGGCGGCCGTCCGGTCGTGCCTGATGTTCGCCGTGCAGGCGGACGGCCGGGAGATCCGCACGATCGAGGGCGTTGCCCCGGACGGCGCCGAAGGCCCGCTGCATCCTCTCCAGGCGGCCCTGCGGGAGGCGCACGGCCTGCAGTGCGGGTTCTGCACGCCGGGCATCGTGATGTCCCTGCTCCCCTTCCTCGAGGAGAATCGCGACCCGTCGGCCCGCGACGTCCGGGAGGCCCTGTCCGGGAATCTCTGCCGCTGCACGGGCTACCAGAACATCGTGAAGGCGGTGCGGCGAGCGGCTCGGGACCTGGCGAAGGTCGGCGCGTGACGGAGAGCGGCAGCTATTTCGGCCGGGCCGTCCGTCGCAACGAGGACGCCAGACTGCTCACGGGCCGTGCCCAGTTCGTCGGCGACGTCCGGCTGCCCGACATGCTCCACGTCGCGTTCCTTCGGAGCGACTACGCCCACGCCCTCATCCGCGGCGTGGACGCGAGCGTCGCGCGGGAGCGTTCCGGCGTCGTGGCCGTCTACACGGCCGCCGACCTGGGCGAGTACTGGCGGCCCGGCCCCCTGCTCGTCGCACCGGTTCCGGTCGAGGGCGTCGTCTTCCACGCCCGCACCCAGGTCCCGCTCGCGAAGGACCGGGTCCGCCACGCGGGCGAGGCTATCGCGGCCGTCGTCGCGACGAGCCGGTACGAGGCCGAGGATGCGCTGGCCGACATCGTCGTGGACCTCGAGCCGCTGGACGCCGCCGTGGACCTCGAGGCCGCCCTCGAGGATGGGGCTCCGCTCGTCCACCCGGACCTCGGCAGCAACCTCGCCGCGCGGGTCGTGCAGCGGAAGGGAGAGTACGCGGCGGTCCGGGGGGACGCGGCGCACATCGTGCGGCGACGGTTCCAATACGATCGGGGGGTGTCGGCCGCGATCGAGAATCGGGGGGTCCTGGCCCGCTGGGACGCGAGCGCCGGCCGCCTCACGGTCTGGGACACGACCCAGGCCCCGATCCCCATCCGCAACGGCCTCGCGGGAATGCTGGGCCTCTCCGAGTCCCAGGTCCGGGTCATCGCCCCGTTCATCGGAGGCGGCTTCGGGCCGAAGATCATGATGTTCTATCCCGAGGAGGTCGTCGTTCCGTGGATCGCGATGCGGCTCGGACGGCCCGTGCGATGGCTCGAGGACCGGGAGGAGAACTTCTACGCCACGACCCAGGAGCGCACGCAGATCCACGAGGCCGAGCTCGCGCTCGACGCGGAGGGGCGGATCCTGGGCGTTCGCGACTCGTTCCTGCACGACACGGGAGCGTACGACCCGTACGGGCTCACGGTGCCGATCAACAGCCAGTGCACGCTGCTCGGCCCCTACGACGTCCCGCACTACGAGAGCGAGTTCCGGGTCGTGTTCACGAACAAGCCCATCGTGACGCCCGTCCGGGGCGCGGGCCGACAGCACGGGGTGTTCGTGATGGAGCGGCTGCTCGACCTCGCGGCCCGGGAGCTCGGGATGGACCGGGTGGAGATCCGCGTCCGGAACTACCTCCGGCCGGACGCCTTCCCGCACGACCACGAGATCCTCTACCAGGACTCGGCTCCGCTCGTGTACGACAGCGGAGACTACGGCCCGGCGCTGGAGCGCGCGGCCGAGATGATCGGGTACCGGGCTTTCCTCGAGGAAGAGCAGCCCCGCCTCCGGGCGGAGGGCCGCCACGTGGGGCTCGGGATCGTCTCCTACGTCGAGGGGACGGGCATCGGGCCCTACGAGGGGGCGCGGGTGACGGTCGAGACGAGCGGGAAGGTCAGCCTCGTGACCGGCGTCGGCACCCAGGGCCAGGGACACTTCACGACCTTCGCGCAGATCGTCGCGGACGCGGTCGGCGTCGCCCCCTCGGACATCCGCGTCGTCACCGGCGACACGGACCAGTTCCACTGGGGCACGGGGACCTTCGCGAGCCGCGGGGCGGTCGTCGCGGGCAGCGCGTGCCACGAGGCCGGGCTCGCGGTCCGGGCGAAGATCCTGCGGCTCGCGGCGGAGGTCCTGGAGGCGGCGGAGGAGGATCTCGTGCTCGAGGATGGGGCGGTCTCCGTGCGCGGGGCCCCCGACCTCTGCATCGGCCTCGGGGAGCTCGCGGTGCGGGCGAACCCGCTGCGGGGGGCCGTGACGCCGGGCACCGAGCCGGGCCTCGAGGCGACGGCCTACTTCGGCCCCGAGCGGGCGAGCACCGCGAGCGGCGTGCACGCGACGATCCTGGAGGTAGATCCCGAGACCGCGATGGTCCGGATCCGACGCTACGTCGTCGTGCACGACTGCGGGCGGGTCATCAACCCCCTCGTCCTGGAGGGACAGATCCACGGCGGCGTGGCGCTCGGGATCGGCAACGCGTTCTACGAGCAGCTCCACTTCGACGAGGCAGGTCAGCTCCTGAACGCCTCGTTCATGGACTATCTTCTTCCGACGGCCACGGACGTGCCCGACATCGAGACGGACCACGTGGAGACGCCTTCCCCCTTCAACCCGCTCGGCACGAAGGGGGCGGGCGAGGCCGGGGCAATCCCGGTCGGCGCCCTGTTCGCACAGGCGATCGAGGATGCGCTCGCGCGGCCGGGGCTGGAGATCCTGGAGATGCCCCTGAGCCCGAAGCGACTGTTCGAGCTCATGTCGGAGGCGGGGACGAACGAACGGGACGCGACGGGCCGGGACGGCCGTGGCGCGAACGGAAGCGAGGGCGCATGAAGGTCGAGGGGGAGTACACGTTCGACGGGCCGCGGGAGACCGTGTGGGACCTTCTGCTGGACCCCGAGGTCCTCTCCCGGGCCCTCCCGGGAAACCAGAAGCTCGAGCTCACCGAGCCGGACCGGTACGAGGGCACGATGCAGGTGCAGATCGGACCCGTGACCGCCGGCGTCTTCTCCGTCTCCGTGACCGTCGGCGACAAGGTCCACCCCGAGAGCTACACGATGAGCGTCGAGGGCAGGGGCGGAATCGGTTTCACGCGGGGCACGGCGACCGTCCGGCTCGAGGCGCCCGAGCCCGAGCGCACGCTGATGAAGTACGAGGCCTCGCTCCAGATCGGGGGTCGGGTGGCGAGCGTCGGCCAGCGGCTGCTGGACTCCGTGGGGAAGAGTTTGACCCGGCACGGGCTGGAGAGCCTGAGCCGGGAGCTCCAGCAGAGGATCGCGGACGCGACGTGAAACCGGCTCCCTTTGAGTACCACGCGCCCGACACGCTCGAGCAGGCCGTCGCCCTCCTCGGGGAGTACGGCTTCGGAGCCAAGCTCCTGGCCGGAGGCCAGAGCCTGATCCCGACGATGAACTTCCGGCTCGCCCAGCCCGCCGTCCTCATCGACCTGAATGGGATCGAGGACCTCGCGTACGTGCGGGAAGACGGCGAGGCCGGCCTGCGGGTGGGTGCGATGACCCGCCAGCGGGCCGTCGAGCGGAGCGCGCTCGTGGCCGCTCGCGCGCCGCTCCTGTTCGAGACGATGCCCTGGATCGCCCATCCGCAGATCCGCAATCGCGGGACGATCGGGGGGAGCATCGCTCACGCGGACCCGGCCGCGGAGCTCCCGGCCGTGATGCTCGCCCTCGAGGCCGACCTCGCGCTGCGCGGTCCTTCGGGCACCCGCACCGTCCCCGCCTCCGAGTTCTTCACGGGCCTGTTCGGGACGGCGATGGCACCCGACGAGATCCTGACGGACGCCCGGATCCCACCCCTTCCCGGGCGCTCCGGCGCGGCCTTCCTCGAGATCGCACGCCGGCATGGAGACTACGCGCTCGCGGGGGTCGCGGCCGTCCTCTCGCTGGACGGAGATGGGCGCTGTAACCGTGCGCGCGTGGCGCTGTTCAGCGTCTCCGACGGCCCCGTCCTCTCCGCCGCGGCTGCCGGGGCCCTCGAGGGGCGAGCGCCGGACCCCGACGCGGTCCGGGAGGCCGCGAAGGCGACGGCCGCTGACCTCGATCCGCCGACCGACATCCACGCCTCTGCGGCCTACCGGCGCCACCTCGCCCGCCACCTCACGGAGCGCGCTCTCAGAACGGCCGCCGAGCGCGCCGCCGCAGCGGGAGCGTGATCCTTCCTCCGCTCGTCGCGCGAGTCCGCGCCCACGGGCGCCGCGTGGCGGTCGTGGACGGCGATGGCCCGCACGCGTACGACGAGCTCGCCGCGGCCGGGGAGCGCGTCGCCCGCACCCTCCTGGCCGAACGCGCCGACCTCGACGAGGACCGCGTCGCCTTCCTGTGCCCGCCGGGGTTCTCCTACGTCGCCACCCTGCTCGGGATCTGGCGGGCGGGCGGGGTCGCCGTGCCGCTGTGCGCCTCGCATCCGCCCCCCGAGCTCGCGTACGCCCTGGCCGAGACGGGCGCGCGCCTCGTCCTCGCGCACGATCGCTTCGCGGACCGACTCGCCGGCCCGGCCCGCGAGGTGGGCGCCGAGCTTCGGCCCGCCGGGCCGCTCCTGGCGGGCGGGACGGGCACGCCGGGGGACCGCGAGGCGCCGGGTCCGCCCGACCCGGCCGGCCCGGAACCCGCCTCACGCCGGGCGCTGATCCTGTTCACGAGCGGGACGACGGGTCGGCCCAAGGGCGCGGTCACGACGCACGGGAACCTCGAGGCCCAGGTCCGGACGCTCGAGGAGGCCTGGGGCTGGAGGCGGGAAGATCGGATCCTTCACGTCCTCCCCCTGCACCACACGCACGGGATCGTGAACGTCCTCCTGTGCGCGCTGTGGGCGGGCGCGACCTGCGACATGCTCGACGGGTTCGACGCGGAGGCGGTCTGGGACAGGTTGTGCGACGGACAACTTACTCTGTTCATGGCTGTTCCGACAATTTACGTGAAGTTGATTCGTAGCTGGGAGGCCGCGCCCGAGGCCGTGCGCGCGGCCCGCTCCCGGGCCTGTCGCGGGCTCCGGCTCATGGTGTCCGGATCGGCCGCCCTTCCCGCCGGGGTCCTCGCGCGGTGGGAGGAGATCAGTGGCCACCGGCTGCTGGAGCGCTACGGGATGACGGAGATCGGCATGGCGCTCTCGAATCCTCTGGAGGGAGAGAGGCGGGCCGGCTCTGTGGGCCGTCCCCTGCCCTCCGTCGAGGTCCGGCTCGTGGACGAAGCGGGGGCGGAAGTCCGCGAGGAGGGACGCTCCGGCCAGATCGAGGTCCGCGGGCCCGGCGTGTTCCTGGAGTACTGGGGCCGGCCCGAGGAGACGAGGGCCGCCTTCGGCCCGGACGGGTGGTTCCGCACGGGCGACGAGGCGGTCCTCGAGGACGGCTACTACCGGATTCTCGGACGCCGGAGCGTGGACATCATCAAGACCGGGGGCTACAAGGTCTCCGCGCTCGAGATCGAGGAGGCATTGCGGGACCGGCGGGACGTGGCGGAATGTGCGGTCGTCGGCGTGCCCGACCCCGAGTGGGGCGAAAGAGTGTGCGCCGCCGTCGTGCCCGCCGCGACGGGCGACGCGCCGTCGCTGGAGGAGATCCGGGCGTGGGGCCGGGAGCGCCTGGCCCCCTACAAGCTCCCCTCGCGTCTCATCGTCGTGGGGGACCTGCCGCGCAACGTGATGGGCAAGGTGATGAAGCCGGACGTCCGCGATCTGTTCGAGGCGGATGCGCCGGAGAACCCGAAGACGTCGGAGGGAACATGAGAGCCGTGGACCTGTCGCAGCCGCTCAACCAGGAGGTCTCCTTCTGGCCGTACTATCCCCCGTTCGAGGTCAAGTACATCAAGCGAAAGGCCGAGCACGGGGTGAACGCGCAGTACATCATGACCTCGAACCACATGGGCACCCACCTCGACGCGCCCCGCCACTTCGTGACGGCGGGGATGACGATCGACGAGATTCCGATGGACTGGCTCTACGGACCGGGCGTCCTCGTGAACCTGGCCGACGAGCTGGATGACCTCGACGTGTACACGCCGAAGATGATCGAGGATCGCGTGGAGGTCCGCGAGGGCGACCTCCTCGTGCTCCACACGGGCTGGCACCGGTACGCGCAGTTCGGCGCGGAGCCGGACGAGGAGCGCTACATCCATCGTCACCCTGGACCGCATGCCGACCTCATCCCGTGGCTCCTGGAGAAGAAGATCCGGATCTGGGGCGTGGACGCGATCTCCACCGATCATCCGATGAACCTCCCGATCGGGCGGTTTCTCGGGAAGGGGATGCACGGCCACTGCGATCGCGTGCGGGCGGCGTGCGAGGCGAAGTTCGGGGGCCCGGAGGGCGTGGCGAAGCTCTTCCCGGACGAGGACTACCAGCTCGCGCACAACGCGCTGTTCCCGCACAACTGCATGCACATCGAGAACCTGGGCGGAGACATCGACGCCCCCGAGCTCCAGAACCGGCGCCTTCCCATCGGCTGCTTCCCGTGGAAGTTCAGGGGTGGCGAGGCGGCCTTCTGCCGGGTCGTGGCCTTCGTCGAGGACTAGGCGTGCCCGAAGAGCTCACCCTGCTGTCCGCCGCGGAGATCCGGGGCCGCATCGAGCGCCGGGAGCTCTCGCCCGTCGAGGTCGTCGAGGCGAGCCTGCGGGCCGTCGAGCGCTACGGGGCCGCGGTGAACGCCGTGGTCACGCTCAACGAGCGGGCGGTGGATGAGGCCCGGGACCTGGAGCGCCGGATCGCGGGCAGCGAGCCGTGCGGCCTCCTCGTCGGCCTCCCGGTCGGCATCAAGGACGTGACGCCCGTCGCGGGCCTGCGGACCACGTACGGCTCGCCCCTGTACGCCGACCACGTCTCGAAGGAGGACGCGCTCGTCGTCCGCCGGCTGCGGGACGCGGGCGCCATCGTCCTCGGGAAGACGAACACCCCGGAGTTCGCGGCGGGCGGCACGACGTTCAACGAGGTGTTCGGCCGCACGCGGAACCCGTGGAATCCGGCGCGCAGCCCGGGCGGATCGACGGGCGGGGGCGCGGCCGCGCTCGCCACAGGGATGATCGCCCTGGCGGAGGGGACGGACCTCGGCGGATCCCTGCGGATCCCGGCGTCGTTTTGCGGCGTCGTGGGTCTCCGCCCCAGCCCGGGCCTCGTGCCGACGTGGCCGACCCCCTGGCCCTGGGACGATCTGGAGGTCACGGGCCCGATGGCCCGGACGGCCGAGGACGTGGCCCTCATGCTTCAGGCCGTGGCGGGCCCGAGTCCGTTGTCGCCGCGCTCTCAGCCGCTCGCGGGGCGCGACTTCGTCGCCGCCGTGCGCGAGGCACGCCTCGCGGGGCTGCACCTGGCCTACTGCCCGGACGTCGCCCGCATCGGCGTGGATCCGGGCGTCGAGGCCGTGTGCCGCGAAGCGGCGTTCGCGCTGGAGGCCGGCGGCGCCCGGGTCGAGGAGATCGGGCTCGATCTCTCCTACGGGCGCGAGGCGTTCCTCGCGCTCCGCGGCCTGTGGATGATGGTCCACCAGTTCGAGCGCCTGGAGAGGACGGACGAGCTCGGGCCTAACGTGGCCGCGAACGTGGCGCTCGGCCGGGAGATCTCCACCGAGCGGCTCGCGGCGGCCGAGCACGCGCGGGCGCGGATCTGGGAAGAACTGCGCTCGGTGTTCGAGCGCTACGACCTCCTGCTCACGCCCTGCATGGCCGTGCCGCCCGGGCCGGCCGAGGAGAGCTACCCGACCGTCATCGCGGGCCGGCCCATGGAGACGTACGTGGACTGGATCGCGCCCACGTTCGTGTTCAGCCTCGCCGGCCTCCCCACCGGCTCCGTGCCCGCCGGCCGGGATCCGGACGGGCTGCCCGTCGGCCTCCAGGTCGTCGGGCCGCCCCGCGGAGAGGAGTCCGTTCTCGCCCTCATGCACGGGGTCCAGCAGGCGCGCCCGATCGGACGGCCGGACCTGGCGGCGCTGGCGGCCGGCTAGCCGGGCGCTCTTCCTACGGCGACTCCGCCTCCGTGACGAGCTCCACGGTGAGGTCGCCCTCGTAGGTCGCGGGCATCGTGAAGCCCATCGTCTCGATCGTCCCTTCCGTCTTTCGCGTCGTGCGAGCGCCGAGCATCAGGCCATGTACGTCGTCCCAGACGCCGCGGGTGCTCGTCGTCCCCTCGAGCTTCATCTCGAGCGGTCCGGGAGACCCGGGCGGCGTTCCGCTCACCTCCGTGTTCAGCGTGCCGTCGAAGCCGACGATCCGGGCCGACTGGCCGTTCCAGGCCGTATCTCCGGCCACCGCGGCCGTGCCTTCCGTCATGTTCACGACGTGGAGACCGACATCGGAGGTCACGAGCCGGCTCACCGGCCACCCGGCCCGCGGGTCCGAGTCCGCGGGCGGCATGGGCAGGAGAAGGTCCGCCAGGAGGGCGGCCGGATCCATCACGCCCGCGACCCCCTGCGGGAGCTCGGGCGCCTCGCGGATCGAGAGCTGACCGCCGGCCGACAGCACCGCCTCGAAGGGCTTCCCGATCAGATCCTTCGCGGAGAGGGGCGTGGACCCGAACGCGGTCTCCGTCGTGACGCTGAGATCCTCGAACACCGCCCGTACGGCCCGACCCTCGGCCTCCATCGGCCCGAGCTCGAGGGCGACGACGGCGCGCACGCTCCCCCGGACCGTCTGATCCCCTTGCGGCGTGGACACGGACGTCACGCGATCGCTCTTGATGGAGTACCTCAGCGGCCCTTCGGCCGGTCGGTACTCGAAGACGGGCGCGGCGGACGAGCCCGCGCACGCGGCGATGAGGACGGAGAGGGCGGCGGTGAGCGCGCTGCGCGGCATGGAGGGCCTCCGGGTGCGGGTCGCGGAAGCGCGACCCGCGCCCCCGTCACGGGCGAAAGCTATCGACGCCGGGCCCCGGCCTCCAGAGGCCGGCGGGCGGCCGGCACCTCGGGTTGCGGCCGACACGAACGGCCGCGATGATGCGGCGCCCGCCGACCCGCGGGCGCGCGCCGGCAGGGTGCGGCGCGGCCGGGAGCCGCCTCCGGAGGGAAACGGATGGAGACGACGACGCCGCTGCTGACCGACCTCGTGGGCGTGATGGCCGCGATCACGATGATCCCGGTCTTCTTCCTGTGGCTGGAGCGCCGGACGCGCTGGAAGGTCTTCGACGTCCTCCCCGCGATCATCTGGATCTTCCTCACCCCCATCTTCCTGAGCCACTTCGGCGTCATCCCGCGCTCGAGCCCCGTGTACGACACGTTCAAGTCGTTCGCGGTCCCGATGTTCATCGTCCTCATGCTCCTGGACATCAACATCCGGGAGGCCCTGCGGATCGCGTGGCGCGGCGCCGCCGTCATGGTCATCGGCGCGGTCGGCGTCGTCCTGGGGACCGTCGCGTCCTTCTACGTGTTCCGGAACGGACTTCCGGAGGGATCGTGGTCGGGCTTCGGCGCCCTGGCCGGGAGCTGGATCGGGGGCACGGGGAACTTGGCCGCCGTCGCGGAGAGCCTCGACACGCCAGGCCAGATGGTCGGCCTCGTCGTCGTCGTGGACAACCTCGTCTACCTGCTCTATTTCCCGCTCATCCTCGTCTGCAAGCGCTGGGCGAAGGGCTTCAACCGCTTCACCGGCGTGTCGCAGGAGCAGATCGACCGCTTCGCCCGCGAGACCGAGCAGATCGAGAAGAAGACGCACGAGGTCCACTTCCGGGACGTCCTCACCCTGCTGGGCTTCGCGTTCACGGCGATCCTGATCGCGAACCGCCTGTCCACGTTCGTGCCCGCGCTCCCGCCCGTGCTCACGCAGAAGACGTGGGCCCTGCTTCTCGTGACGACGTTCGGGATCGCCCTCTCCGCCACGCCTCTGCGCCGCGTGCCCGGGACGGAGCCGCTTTCGATGACGTTCGTCTACCTGTACATGACGATGATCGGCGCCTCCGCGGACCTCCGGACCCTGGGCGGGGCGGAGTGGTTCCTCGTCGCGGGGTTCGTCGCGATCTTCGTCCACCTCGTGTTCATCGTCGCCGGCGCCCGGATGTTCCGGCTCGACGTGAGCATGGCGGCGGTCTCCAGCGTGGCCGCGGTCGGTGGGGCGGCCTCGGCGCCCGTGGCGGCCGGGTATCATCGCGAGGACCTCGTGCCGATCTCGATCATGCTCGCCCTCATCGGCTACGGGCTCGGGAACTACTTGGGCGTGGCGACCGCCTACCTCGCCCACCTCCTCGCGTGAGCCCGCGGCCCGTCCTCGTGACCGGCGCGGCCGGCAAGACCGGGCGCGCCGTGATCCGGGCGCTCGCCGCGCGCGGCGACCGGATCCGGGGCCTCGTCCGCCGGCCGGAGCAGGCGGCCGAGCTCGAGGCCCAGGGCGAGGCGGAGACGATCGCCGGCGACCTGCTCGACCCGGACGCGCTCGCGCGGGCGTGCGCGGGCACCCGCGCCGTCTACCACATCTGCCCGAACCTCCACCCGGCCGAGGCGGAGATCGGTCGCGCCGCGATCGAGGCGGCCCGGGCCGCCGGCGTCGAGCGCTTCGCGTTCCACTCCGTCCTCCACCCGCAGATCGAGGCCATGCCCCACCACTGGCGAAAGCTCCGGGTGGAGGAGGCGCTCATCGAAAGCGGCCTCCCGTTCACGATCCTCCAGCCCGCCGCCTACATGCAGAACGTCCTCGGCCGCCTGGCCGAGATCGCGGAGACCGGACGCCACCGGGTGCCCTACCCCGTCGAGACGCGGCTCTGCCTCGTGGAT
>JBHHZD010000021.1:0-45917 GCA_046757885.1 Gemmatimonadota bacterium | reverse complement strand
CCCAGGATACCTGGTTCTCAGCCAGGAGACAGGGGTTCGATTCCCCTAGGGGGTATGCCTCTGGGCGTCCAAGCGGCACGATCAGTAGTCCACCGGTCTGAGGTACCACTCCCCGATCGCGGTCCCGGAGAGCATGGCGACCGTGGGCAGATGCCTCTTCCAGTGTGTCCCCTCCAGCCGCTCTCGCACGATCCGAACGCTCTCCGCATCGAAGCCTCGCTCCACGAGCCATTCCGGTGACCGGCCGCTCAGGATGTGGTGCAGGATGAGGTCGGCCACCGGGTAGGATACCCCGATATCCGCCTCGTCCGTCTGGCCGCGCACGAGATCGGCCGTGGCGGGCTTCTCCGTGACTTCGCGCGGAAGGCCCACGTGGCGGGCCAGCTCCCACACCTGCGTCTTGAACAGGTCCCCCAGCGGATTGATCGGGGGAGAGTCGTCGGCGTGCCACGTGAAGTACCCCAGCAGGCGCTCGGACTTGTTGCCCGTGCCCACGGGGAGCGCCCGGAGCCTCGCGGCCTGGTCGAAGAGGACGATCATGCGGACGCGCGCCATCACGTTGCCCCGACGCGTGTCGTCCGCGTCCGGCTCGTTTCCCGCCAGGTATCCGTCCACGGCGTCGGTGATCTCGATCGTCCGCGAGGCGATGCCCAGATGCTCCGCGACCAGGCGCGCGTGCGCCTGGCTCTCCGGGCTCGAGGTGCGGTACGGAAGAAGGAACCCGGTCACGGCGTCCGGGCCGAGGGCCCGGGCGCACAGGGCGGCCGTGAGCGAGGAATCCACGCCGCCGGACAGGCCGACCACGACCCGATCGAAGCCCCGGCGCTCCCGCACCTCCTCGCGCAGGAACCGGACGAGCCAGTCCGCGACGAGGTCCCCGTCGATGGCCAGGAGGCCGGGGTCCGTCGGATCCAGGCCGCCGTCGGCCCCGACGGAGCTCGCCGGTCGGGCCCCGACGGAGCTCGCCCGCCGGGACGCCGCCGCGCCGCGGCCCATGTCCCCGGTCCCGGCCGCCTGGATCTGTCCGGCCGGCGAGCCCCGGCCCTGCAGGAGCCGCGGCAGGGTGCGCTCCAGGTCCGCCAACAGGGGTTGCTCGACGCGCGCCGTCGTGAGCTCCTCGAGGTGCAGGTCGGCCGTCAGGATGGCCTCGTCCCACATCGGCCCCTCCGCGAGCAGGCCGCCCCGCGGCCCGACGACGAGCGATCCGCCGGCGAACCCCTTCCCGCCCTCGAAGCCAACGAGCCCGCCGACGGCCACCGCGACGCCGTGCTCCTCCGCGACGCCCCGGGCGACTCGCCGCCATCGCTCGACGCTCTGGGGAAGGCCCGGGCCCGGTGCGGTCCCGCGGGCCGGCGAGGCGCTGGGGACCAGGATGAGCTGGGCCCCGTCCAGGGCGGCGAGCGTGGAGGAGATCGAATGAAAGAGATCCTCGCAGATCAGGATGGCCGCCCGACCCCAGCGGGTGTCGAACGCGTGGATGCCGTGGCCGGCCTCGACGAACCGCTCCTCCTGAAAGACGCCGTACGTCGGCAGGAACACCTTTCGGTGCACGTGGACGATCCTGGGCTCGTCCACGCCGAGCTCGGCGTAGACCGCGGAGTTGTAGATCCGGTGCTCGAGGAGCTCGTAGAAGCCGAACGTGACGTCCAGCGGCCGTCTCTCGCCCTCGGCCCGGTCGTAGCGGGTGGCCAGATCCTCGAGCACGGCGCCGGCCTCGCGCGCGCCCTCCCGCACGCCTCCCTCGAGGAAGTACCCGGTGAGACTGGCCTCGGGAAACAGGAGGACGTCGGGGGCCGTCTCCAGACCCTTCACGGCGCGAAACACGTCCTCGACCCGGTCCAGACTCCGCTCCGGATCCGCCTTCTGCGGACGAAACTGTGCGACGGCGATCTCGAGGTGCATGACTCCCGGTCGCTCGGGCTCGGACCCGGACTCTCTCCGGACGTGCCCGGAGAACGTCTGCCGGGCGGCCGTGGCTGTCAACGCCCGCGAGACATTATTGTCAGGCCGCGCCATGGACACGGAATCGGACGATGCCGGATCTGACGCCGTTCGCCCGCGGCTACGCGCTGGCCCTGCTCGTGGGACTGCCGGCGCTGGCGGCACGGACGGGCCTGCGCGAGGGTCACGCGGAAGACGTGGCCCGCGCGCGGTACGCCGTGTACCTGTCGGCCGCCCTGTCTCTGCTGCTCTTCGCCGGCGGGACGTTTGCCGTCGCCGCCTGGCAGGGTCTGCCGCCGGCGTCTCTGGGCTGGACGGTGCCGGGAGCGGCCTCCGCCTTCGGGTGGGGAGGCGCGACGGCCGCGGCCGGGCTCGTCTTCGTCTGGATCGTGACGAGGGCGGGACGGTGGCTGGGCCTGCGGGAGAGCGCCCTCGCGCTCGCGATCCTGCCCCGCAGCCAGGGTGAGCGCGAGGCCTTCGTCCTCCTCGCCCTCGTGGCCGCGGTCGGAGAAGAGTACATCTACCGCGGCTTTCTCCTGCACGTGCTCGCCGAATGGACCGGATCTCCGTGGACGGCGGCCGCCCTGGCCGCGGTCTCGTTCGGCCTCTCGCACGGATACCAGCGGGCCGTGGGCATCGCGCGCTCCACCCTGCTCGGGATGGCGCTCTCGGTGCCCGTGATCTGGACGCGGAGCCTGTTTCCCGCCATCGTGGCCCACCTGTGGCTGAACGCGGCCATAGGGCTCGGCGGCTGGCGGCGGCTGTACGGCGCCGGGGGGGCCACGCCCGGCACCGACGGCAATGAGAGACCGAAAGGATAGGGATGAAGAGCGTCCGGCTCGGCGTCTCCCTCACGCTGGTCGCCGTGCCCCTGATTCCGTCCGGCGCGCAGGCGCAGACCACGGACGTCGATGTCCACGTCGGGGGCCTCCTGCGGACGGGCCTGCGCGCGGAGCCGAGCGAGATCGGCCGGGACCAGTTCGAGATCTTCGACGCTCGCGTCGGCGTGTCGGGCCACATCGGCCTCATCTTCGACTACGATGCGGTCACGGAGTGGGACGACGAGCAGGACCGGGTCCGACTCCTCGACGCCACGCTCTCGCTGCCCGTCCGCCACGACCTCCTCCGCCTCACGTTCGGCCAGTTCAAGGCGCCCTTCGGCCGCGAGGAGCTGGACGGGAAGGGCGAGATCCCGCTCGTCGAGCGGTCCCAGGCCACGCTGGCCATCGCCCCGGGGCGCCAGGTCGGCCTCCAGGCCTCCGGCCGGGCCCTCGAGGGCCGGTTGGCCTACTGGGCGGGGGCGTTCAACGGGAACGGCCGCACGTTCGAGAACGACAACGACGCCTTCCTGACCGCGGCGCGCGTCCAGGTCCGGACGGTGGGCGATGTGGAGTTCTTCGAGGACGTCGTCATCCAGGTCGGCGCGAACGTCGCCTTCTCATCCGACAGCGCCCTTCCGCTCCTGCCCGTCTCCGCCCGCGGCGTCCCCGGCGGGGTCGAGAGGCCGATCCGGGACACCTTCACGGGAGACAGGTTCCTGTGGGGAGGAGACCTGCGCTTCAGCTACCTGGGCTACTTCTTCAACGCGGAGTACCTGCGGGGCGAGTACGAGTTCGACATGCCCTTCTTCCGGATCACGGGCGGCGGAACGAGCGTCTCCGTCGCGCCGGGCGAGGAGCTGGATGCGGAGGGATTCATCCTGGAGGGCGGCTACCGCGTGTGGGGCGCCCTGGACGCGTTCCTGCGCTACGACGACTTCGACCCGGCCATCGCGGAGGCCGGGGTGCCGAACCGGAGCAAGTTCGTCGTGCTCGGCCTGAACCTGCACCCGGGCTTCTACGCGAAGGTCGGCCTCCAGTACGCCATCGGGGTGGACGGCACGCGGCGAGGGGTGGGCCTCGCGGACGAGCAGTTCCTCCTGAACCTCCAGCTGGACTTCTAACCCGGGGCCGCCGCGGGCCGGGCCCGATCCGGCAGTCCGGTTCCGGGGACGGCGGCTCTCAGGCCGTGGACGGGCGCTCCGGGTGCCTGACCGTGGTCCCGCGCACCATGAACACCACGTCCTCGCCGATGTTCGTGGCCAGGTCGGCGATCCGCTCGATGTTGCGGCTCACGAGGATGATCTGGAGGCAGGCGGAGATGTCCCGCTCCAGCATGTGCGTGAGCATGATGCGGAACACGGAGTCGTGCAGCGCGTCCACGCGGTCGTCGCGCGCGCCGATCGCCGCCGCCTCCTCCGCGTTCCGGTGCACGAGGGCGTCGAGGGCGCCGGAGAGCATCGAGACCGCGAGACGGGCCATCTCGTCCAGCTCCGGCGGGAGCTCGGGTCGGCGGACGCTCTCGCGCAGCCGGATCGCCGCCTGCGCGATGTTCACCGCGTGGTCGCCGATGCGCTCCAGGTCGTTGTTGATCTTGAGGATCGTGACGAGGAGCCGCAGGTCCGTCGCCATCGGCTGATGGAGGGCGAGCAGCTCGATGCAGGTCTCCTCGATCGCGATCTCCTCCGCGTCGACCTCCCGGTCCCGCCGGAGGATGTCTTCCCGCCCGGACTCGTCTCCCCCCGCGAGGAGCGAGACGGCGTCCGCGACCATGCCCTCGATCCTGTGCGACATGCCGAGCAGCCGCTGCTCCAGCTCCGTGAGCTTCTCGTCGAACGGTCTCTGCGTCATGGGCTCCGACCCCCCGCCGTCAACCGAAACGGCCCGTGATGTATTGCTCCGTGCGCTCCTCGACCGGGTTCGTGAAGATCTGCTCCGTTTCCCCGAACTCGACGAGCTCTCCCATGTAGAGGAACGCCGTGCGGTCGCTCACCCGCGCGGCCTGCTGCATGTTGTGCGTCACGATCACGATCGTGTAGGTCTCCTTCAGCCGCGCGATGAGGTCCTCGATCCGGCCCGTCGCGGTCGGGTCCAGTGCGCTGGCCGGCTCGTCCATGAGCAGGATCTCGGGCTCCACCGCGAGCGCCCGCGCGATGCAGAGCCGCTGCTGCTGTCCGCCCGAGAGCCCGAGGGCCCCATCGTGCAGGCGATCCTTCACCTCGTCCCACAGGGCGGCGGCCCGCAGCGACCGCTCGACCCGCTCCTCCAGGTCTCCCGTGAACCCGTTGATCCGGAGCCCGAACGCGACGTTCTCCCAGATCGACTTCGGGAACGGGTTCGGCTTCTGGAAGACCATCCCGATGCGCCGGCGCACCTCGACGGGATCCACGTCGGGCGCGTACAGGTTCTCGGCGTGGAAGCGGACCTCCCCCGTGACCCGGGCGGCCCTGATGAGGTCGTTCATCCGGTTGAAGCAGCGCAGGAACGTGCTCTTGCCGCAGCCGGACGGTCCGATGAACGCGATGACCCGATGCCGCGGGATCGACAGGGAGATGTCCAGGACGGCCGGCTTGTCGCCGTAGTGGACGCTCAGGGAGCGGGTCTCGAGGACGGCCGGCTCTGGCGTGCCGCTCACAGGTTTCTCCGGGTTCGGTTCCGCAGGAGGACGGCCGTCGCGTTCATGAGCAGGAGCACGACGAGCAGGATGATGATCGCGCCCGCCGCGAGCTCGTGAAAGACCTCCTGCGGGCGCGCCGTCCAGTTGAAGATCTGGATCGGGAGCACCGTGAACGGATCCATGGGGCTCGTGGGCGGGAAGGCGATGAACGTGAGGGCCCCGATCATGATGAGCGGGGCCGTCTCGCCGATCGCCCGGGACAGCGAGAGGATCGTGCCCGTGAGGATCCCCGGCAGGGCGACCGGAAGGACGTGGTGCCGGATGGTCTGCCAGCGCGTGGCGCCCAGGCCGTAGGACGCCTCGCGGAGGGAGCTCGGCACGGCCCGGATCGCCTCCTGCGAAGCGATGATGACGACGGGCAGGACGAGGAGCGACAGGGTGAGGGCCCCCGCGAGCACGCTCCGTCCGAAACCGAGCAGCCGCACGAACAGCGTAAGGCCGAGGATTCCGTACACGATGGAAGGCACGCCGGCCAGATTCGCGATGTTCGTCCGGATGAGACCCGTGAGCCTGCCCTCGGGCGCGTATTCCTCCAGGTAGATCGCGGCCCCGACCCCGAGCGGAAAGCTGAAGGCCGCCGTGAGACCCATCATCCACAGGGTCCCGAGGATGGCCGACCGGATGCCGGCGCGGCTCGGGATCCGGGACGGGTAGCGGGTCAGGAACTCGACGGACAGCCACTTCGCTCCGTCCAGCGCCACGCTCACGAGGAGCACCGCGAGCGTGAGCAGGCTGAGCCCGATGGCCGCCAGGCAGAGGCGTCGGAAGATCCTGCCGGTTCGATGCCGGCGCTCCGTCCGGGGGCGGAAGCGGTCGGCGCTCATTCGTACGCCTCACGGAAGCGCCGGGTGACCTTCTGGCTCAGCAGGTTCATGCCGAGCGTGATGAGGAAGAGGACGAGTCCGACCGCGAAGATCGTCCGGTACTCCAGCGTGCCGTGCGGCGTCTCGCCGAGGCTGACCTGGACGATGTAGGCCGTCATCGTCTGGATGCTCTCCAGGAAGTTCAGCGTCATGCGCGGGGTCGCGCCGGCGGCCAGGGTCACGGCCATCGTCTCGCCGATCGCGCGCGAGACCGCGAGCAGGAAGGAGGCGCCGATCCCCGACAGCGCCGCCGGGACGACGACGCGGGTCGAGACCTCGAACTTCGTGGCTCCGATCCCGTACGCGGCCTCGCGCAGAGAGGCCGGAACGGCGCTCAGGGCGTCCTCCGAGAGCGAGGCGACCATGGGGATGATCATGATCCCCACCACGATCGCGCCGCTCGCCGCGTTGAAGATCCCGGTCCCGGGGACGAGCAGCCGGAGGCCCGGCGTCACGAAGGTGAGAGCGAAGTAGCCGTACACGACCGTCGGGATCCCGGCCAGGATCTCGAGCGCCGGCTTCACGATGGCGCGAACGCGCTGCGAGGCGTACTCGCTCAGGTAGATCGCGCTCGTGAGGCCGACGGGCAGGGCGATGAGCATGGATCCGAGCGCGATGAGCAGCGTACCGTTCAGGAGCGGCAGGATGCCGAAGTGCTGATCGGCGTACATGGGCGACCACTTCGTCCCGGTCAGGAACTCCCGCAGCGGCACCTCGCGGAAGAACCCGAGCGACTCGCTCACGAGCACGACGACGATCCCCACGGTCGTGAGAACCGAGAGGAGGCCGCACGCGAACAGCAGACCGCCGATCACGGCCTCCTTGCGCCTCCGGCCCGGCCTCCTCCTCAGGTCGATCACGGGTGTTCCTCAGTCGGCCGGCAGGGCCGCCAGGGACGCTTCGTAGCGGTCGCCGGACAGGGCGACGTAGCCCACCTCCGCCACGAGCTGAGGGGCGCTCTGGAGGTAGAACTGGACGAACGCGCGCACCTCGGGTCGGGCCAGGGACTGGGCCTTCGCGTAGATGAACAGCGGCCGCGACAGGGGACTGTAGGTGCCGTTCTCGATCGTCTCGCGCGTCGGGGCCACGCAGCCGTCGCCGCCGTCCACCGCCACGGAAGCGAGGCGATCCGTGTTCTCCTCGTAGTATGCGAATCCGAAGTAGCCGAGCGAGCTGGCGTCGCCCTCGACGCCCACGACGAGGACGTTGTCGTCCGCGCTCGCGGTGTAGTCGTCCCGGCTGGCCCCGTCCTCGCCGACGATGGTCTCGGTGAAGTAGTCGAACGTGCCCGAGTCCGTGTCCGGCCCGTAGAGCACGATCTCCTCGTCCGGCCAGTCCGGACGGATCTCGTTCCAGCGACGGATCGTGCTTCCGGGCTGCCAGAGGCGGTGGAGCTCGTCGGTCGTCATGCACGTCGCCCATTCGTTGTCACCGTTCCGAACCACGGTGAGCCCGTCCCAGGCGACGGGGATCTCGATCGCCTCGATGCCGTGCGCCCGGCAGGTCTCGCGCTCGGAGTCCTTGATCGGCCGTGAGGCGTCGCTCACGTCGGTCTCGCCGGCGCAGAACTTCTTGAAGCCGCCGCCGGTCCCGGAGATGCCGACGGTCACGCGCACGCCGGGGTTCGCGATCTGGAACTCCTCGGCCATCGCCTCGGAGATCGGGAACACGGTACTGGAGCCATCGATGGCCACGGTGCCGCTCAGCCCTCCCGGCTCTCCGGACTCCCCGCCTCCGCAGGCGGCAAGCCACGGCACGAGCAGCAGCATGCCGGCCACGACTCTTCCAGACATCCTCTCGGTGCTCATTCTCTGGACCTCTCTTCCGGTCGTCGCGGAATCAGAAGTGGAACTGGTACTGGGCCTTGAACGAGTTCTCGGAGTCCCGCGTCGGGTCCGCGAACGTCACGAAGTCCCAGTTGAAGGCCAGCTTGTTTCGCCCGGTGAAGAAGATCTGCACGCCGGGCGTGAACCCCCACACCTCGTCGTCATCCAGGTCCGTGTTCGGCTCGGCCCGGGTCACCCGCAGGAGGGGCTCGATCGCCTCCACGGGGCCATCTCCCTCCAGCTGGATCCGATACGAACCGATGCCCTGCCACGCGTACATGGAGGCGAAGTCCTCGCCCGCGTCGAGGTCGATCGGGCCGCCCAGGGGATTCTGTCTCGGGTTGTCGCCGAGCACGAAGCCCGCCTGGACGTGCGGGCCGCCCTTGAAGTCGCCGAGCTCCGCCCACAGCTCGACGTTCGTGTAGTACTCCGCGTCCCTCTCGCCCGTCGCGCGCGTGAAGGGCGCGTCCGTCAGGGCGACGGCGGCTGCGAGCGCCAGCGGGTGTCCGCCGGCATCCAGCGCGACCTGCCCGCGGCCGATGAGCTGTTTCTCGGTGTTCCCGTCACCGTTGGACTTCGCGTCGCCTCCGTTGAAGGTCCCGATCCAGTACTCGAATCGCCCGTCCGTCGTCTCGCCCGAGAGCATGAGTCCGAGGTCTCGGTCCGAGAGCCCGAACTTCGTCGTGAACTCGTCGTACGAGGCGGCCGTCAGGCCCGACACGCCCGGGACGTCGAGGTCGCGCTCGATCGTGAGGATCTTCGTCGAGGAGGTCATCTGGAACCCGTCGAACGGCCTCTTGAAGTGCCCGATCTTCAGCTTCGCCCCGGGGCTGAAGGTGAGACGGCCCCACGCGTCCTTCAGCTCGACCCCGTCCACCTCGCCGAAGTCCGGCTGGATCTTCCCGTCGATGAAGTCGTTGATCTTCACCTCCGCCGTGAGGCGGGCCCGGCGCACGAACCAGTCGAGGCCGCTCTCCTGGCCGGCGCACGCCGACCCCGGATCGACCGGGAACGTCGAGCAGCTCGTCGTGCGGGCCTGGAGCTGGAAGCGGCCGGTGAGCGTGATCTCCTCGGCCTTCGACTTGATCCTGACCTGGGCCCGCGCGGGGGCGGCAACGGACAGAACCGCCAGCGCGGCGACGGTGCACCTTCGGGTCGATGACACTCGGCCTCCTGTCGAGAGAGGGAAGGCGGACCCTTGCCCGCCGCTTTCTGCCTCCTCGGCGCCAGCCTGCGCCGGCGCCCCGCGGCCCGTCTTCGGTCCGACCGTGCGTGCAACCTGCGGGGCCACCGAGACGCTCTCGTCACCGGATCGTAACGGGGAAGTAACGCCGGGACGCGCCGCCGCCCGGCGCGCGTCCCGGCGCGAGGGGCAGCCTCAGGAAGGGGTCGGAAGCGTGAGCCAGACCGTCGTGCCTTCGCCCAGCTCGCTGTCGATTCCCACCTCGCCGCCGTGGGCGGCGACGAGGTGCTTGACGATGGACAGGCCGAGGCCGGTGCCTCCGGCCGCCCGGGAGCGCGCGGCGTCGACCCGGTAGAAGCGCTCGAACACCCGGCGCACGTGCGCGCCCGGAATGCCGGGGCCCGCGTCCCTCACCTCGATGCGGCTTCCCCCGGGGACCCGAGACGCCCGCACCTCGACCCCGCTCCCCCCGGGGGCGTAACGCAGCGCGTTGTCCAAGAGGTTGCGCAGGATCTGGCGCAGGGCGTCGGGATCCGCGTGGACCTCCGCATTCTCGTCCACCCGGGTCCTCAGCACGACGTCCGCCCCCTCCGGGCCCGCGGCGAGGGCGCGCCACGTCTCGGCCGCGAGGGCCGCGAGGTCCACCGGGACCGCGTGCGGCGTCCAGGCCCCCGATTCGATGCGCGACAGGTCCAGGAGGTCGTCGACGAGGTTCTGCATGCGCGTCGTGTTCGCGAAGATACGGCCCGCGAACTCCGCCACCTGCTCCTCCGATGCCCCGCCCTGCGTCACGGCCTCGGCGAAGCCCCGGATCGAGGCCAGGGGCGTCTTGAGCTCGTGCGACACGTTCGCCACGAAGTCTCGGCGCACGCTCTCCAGCCGGCGCATCCGCGTCAGGTCGCGCAGAAGGACGAGGGCTCCCTCGCCGTGCGGACGGGCCGAGAGAAGAACCGTGCGGGCTCCGACCCGGGACTCGTGCTCGTCGGGCTCTCCCCGGATCGCGCGCTGCACGGCCTCCCGGTTGCCCGGATCCCGAAACAGCGAGCCGACGCTCGTGTCCGCGAACCGCTCCCGTCCGATCCACGCGCGAAACGTCCGGTTCGCCCTGCGGATGATCCCGTCCCGATCCACGACGGCCAGGCCGTCATCCAGCTCGTCGAACAGGGCCTGGAGCTCGCCCCGCTCACGCGCGTCGCCGGCGGACATCCCGCCGCCAACCTCCGTCGCCGCACCGGCCGATCTGTCGGCGTTCTCCTCCCACAGGCGCCCCAGCGGACGCCTCGCGATGAGGAGGAGCAAGACGGCGCCGAGTCCGATCGCCAGGATCCACTGGCGGCCGATCGTGGCCGGTCCGCCGATGCGGTCCAGCGGCTCGGCGACCCGCACGACTCCGCCCGGAGCCGGCACGGCGACGTACAGCAGCCGGAGCGACACCGTGCGGCTCGGACGCACCGCGGCTGCCGCCCTCCCACCGAGCGCGGCCCGCACCTCCGGTCGTGCGGCGTGGTTCTCGACCCGGGGAATCCGCCGAGCCGGGACCTCGGAATCTCCGCGCACCGCGCCCTCGCGGTCGATGAGCGTCACGCGTACGCCGGCGATGCGTCCCAGCCGGTCGGCCAGCGAATCGGAGAACGTTCTGTCTCCGATGACCGCGGCCACGAGTCGCGCGCGACGCTCCAGGTCGGCGCGCGCCTGCGCGCGCAGCCGCGGCCGCAGGTCCAGGCCGATCCACAGGAGGCTCGCGGCGAGCGAGACGAGGAGGGTGAGCAGAAGGGCGGAGAACGGCCTTCGAAGCGGGCGCACGGGCTATCGATCCGGTGGCTCGAACCGGTATCCGATGCCCCGGACCGTCTCCACGAGATGGCCGGCATCCCCGAGCTTCGACCGGAGGCGCGCCACGTGCATGTCCACCGTGCGGGTCTCGATTCGGGCGCCCGTGTTCCAGACGGCCTCCAGGAGCTGGCGGCGGGTCTGAACCCGGCCCCTGCGCTCCAGGAACACCTCCAGGAGCCGATACTCCAGGGGCGTGAGCTCGAGCTCGCGGCCCTCCGAGTACGCCCGGTGCGCGACCCGGTCGATGGACACGGGACCGACCCGCAGCCTCCGCCCCGCCGCGATGGGCTCCGCGTGGCTCCGTCGCAGGAGGGCTTTGACGCGAAGGGTGATCTCCCGGGCGCTGAACGGCTTCGTCACGTAGTCATCGGCGCCGACCTCGAAGCCCCGGATCCGCTCTTCCTCCTCCCGGCGCGCCGTGAGGAGCAGGACGGGAATCCTCGCCGTCTCCTCGTGTCGGCGCAGGGTCCGCAGGACCTCGTATCCGTCGATCTCCGGCAGCATGAGATCGAGGACCACGATGTCGGGGGGCTCGTCCAGGGCCGAGGCGATGGCGGACTCCCCGTTCACGGCCGTCGTCACGCGGAAGCCCTCGCGGCTCAGTTGATACACCAGGATGCTCAGGATGTCGGGCTCGTCGTCGACGACGAGGACGCGGGGGCTGTCCATCGCCGGCGGCTAGCCGGCGAGGGAGCGGAGGAACTGACGGAGGGTGGAGGCGGGGAGCTCGGCCGCGCGCGCCAGCAGGGCCGCCTCGGACTCCTCGACGAGAACCGGCTCCGTGTCCAACCGGTCTTCGCCCCGGCGGAAGGAAAGGCGCCCCCGGAACAGGTCGGGCGCGGCCCGCTCGACGAGAACGACGACCGCCCACGCTCCGCCCTCATCCGCCAGCGAGCGGGCCTCCACCTCCCGCGCGGAAGCATCCCAGATGTGAAGCTGGGGCGGGTCGTCTCCGCGGTCGCCGTCCGTCACGAGGATCCTTCCTCGCCGTCCGTGTCGAGGGCGCGCTTCCACAGCCCCAGGAGCAACGGATCGTAGCGGTCCGGGTTCTCCCGGTACTCGGCGACCCATGTCTCCAGATCGGGGAGCGGAACGCTCTCCTGAAGCTTGCGCGTGACGAGTCGCATCATGTTCTGGAAGCTGAGGGAGCCCACCTCGAGGCGGCTGTCCTGCGCGGCCTCCTCCATGAGGGCGTACGTGCGCTCATCGGTGAGGGAGAGGAACACCTCCGAGATCCGGGCGGAGCAGTAGTCCAGATACTTGGCCCTCAGGATCGGGTCGATCCCGGTCGCCGACCGGCCGGCGGCGCCCGCTTCGCCATCGGGGGCTTGCTCGCTCACGTCCCGTCCTGCCTGCGCTTCGCGCGTTCACGGTGGTCTCCGGCGATCCCAGCGGATGTAGCGCGGGGCCGGATGGGCGTCAAGCGTCAGACGAGCGCGGCTCGTCCCTCCGGCGCGGCCGTCGTCGCGCGCTCCAGCTCATCGTAGATGGCGCGCCGGACGATCCCGTAGCGCAGGACGGTCCGCAGGTAGTCGGGATCCCGACGGCGGAGGTCTTCGGCGGGGCCGGCCAGCTCGGCCGGCAGTTCCAGAACGAAATCCACGGGATCCGTGTCCGGCATCGGGCCTCCACCTGGGTGAAAGTCGCAGATTTGAGGATGGCTTCAACCGCCGGGACGATCGGCCCCCGCCCGGCGGGGCGGCCCGCGTCCTCCTTCGACGGCGGCGGCTAGTCTACGGACTCGATTGCGGGGATGCAAGTCGCGCCCCCGCCCGCCATCCGGGCGGACGCGCCGCATAAGCTGTGTCGCGACAAGGACTTGTGCGCTCTGTCGATAATCGGCGACTCGGTGTGGATTCTGTGTGCACATCGGGGAGCCGGGTCCGGCGCCGCGGCCGTCCAGGCCCGTGGCGCCGCCCTTCTCTGGCGAGGGGTCTCCCGCCGTGGCGGAAGACCGTCGAGCGCGGAGTTTTGAAAAAATCCATGCTACTCCGACCACACGTCGTTCGCGCGGTCCGAGTCGGGATAGACGCCCCTCGGGTCGAGCTCGACCCTCACGAGCCGGCGGTCGTCGAGGGTCCGGAAGACGAACCGCGGGCCCAGATTCCACATCTGGACGGGAAGACGGACGGTCTGCCGGTCACCGTCCGCCCAGGTGAGGCGCAGCTCGACGGGCATGATCATCGTCCCGCGGCTCTCGAGCCGCACGGCCCAGCGGCCGTCGTCGTCGCGCTCCACGCCCGCGACGGCCTGGTCGAGCCGCGCCGTGTCGTAGATCCACTCCCGCCAGAACCAGTCGAGGTCCATGCCCCCCGCATCCTCCATGAAACGGAAGAAGTCCGCCGGAGCCGGGTGCTTGAAGCTCCAGGCCGCCGTGTACTCGCGGAAGGCGCGATCGAAGCGCTCGACGCCCAGGACCTCGGTCCGCAGCAGGTGGAGCATGAGGGCGGGCTTGAAGTAGGCCGCCCAGTAGAGGTCGTGCTGCTCCACGGGGCGCAGCGCCATCGGCTGCTCCCTCCCCGGGATCGCGTGCACATCGTAGTAGTGAAGCGGCGTCTGCGGGAACGTGTCGCCGTAGGCCTCGCCCGGGAAGTAGTGCTGCACCGAGCCGATGTCGATGAAGGTGTTGAAGCCCTCGTCCATCCACGGGTGCCGGCGCTCGTTCGAGCCCACGAGCATGGGGTACCACTCGTGGCCGAACTCGTGCGTGAGCACGAAGTAGAGATCCGGGCGCGAGTCGTACGAGGGGACGAACGTGAGCATCGGATACTCCATGCCCTCGATGCGCCCCTCCACGGTCGTGGCGTGCGGATACGGGTAGCGGCCGAGGCGCCCCGAGAAGTAGCGGATCGTCTCCCGCGCCATCCGGTTCGCCTCCTCCCACGGCTTCGCCCCGGGCCGGTAGAAGGTCTGGATGAGGATGCCGTCCCAGTCGCTCGCGTCCCACCGGAAATTCGGCGCCATGGCGAACGCGAAGTCGCGCACGCTCCGCGCGGCGAATCGCCAGCTCTTCGTACCGGTCGCCGCCCGGCGCCCGGCGCGCCGCGCCTCCTCCTCCGTCACGATCGGGACGGCCGAGGCCGAGCCGCGCGCCCGGGCCAGGCGCTCCCGCTGCGCCGCGGTGAGGACATCCCCGGGGTTGCCGAGGACGCCCGTCGCCGCCACGAGGAAGCCCGCGGGCACCGTGAGCTCTACGTCGTAGTCTCCATACTCCTGGTAGAACTCGCCCGCGCCGATGAACGGATCGACGTTCCAGCCCGAGAGGTCGTCGTACACGGCCATGCGCGGATACCACTGGGCGACCTCGTACAGGCTCCCGTCCCGGCCCATGCGGCCCGAGCCGGACTCGGGGAGCGTCCAGCGCCAGGCGAGCGTGAGCTCCACGGCCTCGCCGGGGCCGAGCGGGGCGGGGAGATCGACCCGCATCGTCGTCCCCCGCACGTCGTGCCCGAGCGGTCGCCCCCCGGACTCCACCGCCTCCAGCGTGACGCCGCTGCCGCCCACGCAAGAGAAGTCGAAGCTCGTGTCGCCGAACTGCAGGGGAGGCTGGTCCAGGCGGGATCCGATGCTCTCTTCCGCGCACAGGTTCCCGTCCAGCTTCATCCACAGGAAGGGGAGGGAGTCGGGTGAGCGATTCGTGTACGTCACGCGCCCGCGACCCTTGAGCTCGTGCGTGGCCGTGTCGATCGAGGCCGAGATCTCGTACGCGACGTGCTGCTGCCAGTAGTCCGGGCCGGGTCGCCCCCCGCCGGTGCGGATCCGGTTCGGCGCGGGCAGGTCCAGGGGTCGGAAGGGCGAGACGCGCCAGCCCGGAGCGTCCTCTCCGTCCGCCGCCGCCTTGCCCTGCCCGCTGGCGGGCCCGGCCACCCCGGCCAGCCACCCGGCCGCCATGAGCGTCACGAAAAGACCCCGGGACCCCCTGCTCGCTAGACCGACCATGCCTGCCTCCCGCGTGCCCGTCGAAGGACGGCCGGTTGCCGTCCGGAGCCCGAGAATACGGCCCGTAGCGTGCGGCGTTCAAGCGGTCGGCGGAGGTGTCCCCGGGCGCCGCCCGATGTTAGGATCGAGATCGCGACGAGGCACACGACCAGGAGGAAGATCCTTGAGCGGAAGCGAGAAACGATCGGCCCTCGTTCTGGGCGCCTCGAGCGGGTTCGGTGAGGCGGCCGTGCGCGCGTTCGCCGGCGCGGGCTACGACGTGTACGGCGTCCATCTGGACCGGCGGGCGGGCCTCCAGCACGTGGAGGAACTCCGGGCGGGCATCGAGGCCGCCGGGGGCCGCGCCATGTTCTTCAACGTGAACGCCGCGAGCGCCGAGAAGCGGGACGCGGTCCTCGACGAGATCGCCGCCGGAGCGTCTCCCGGGTCCGTGCGCGTCCTCCTCCACTCGCTCGCCTTCGGGACCCTGCGTCCGTTCGTCGCGCCCGACCCGGCGGCCTCGCTCACCCCCGAGCACATGAACATGACGCTGGACGTGATGGCTCACACGCTCGTGTACTGGACCCAGGGGCTCCTCGCCCGGGACCTCATGGACCAGGGCGGACGGATCTACGCCATGACGAGCTCCGGGGGCGACAGGGTCATCCCGTCGTACGGGGCCGTGTCCGCCGCGAAGGCCGCGCTCGAGTCGCACTGCCGCCAGCTTGCCCTGGAGCTGGCGCCGCGGGGGATCACCGTGAACGCCATTCGGGCCGGCGTGACGGACACGCCGGCCCTGCGGAAGATCCCGGGTGCGGAGTCCATGATCGAGGAGGCGAAGCGACAGAATCCTCACGGACGGCTCACGACCCCGGAGGACGTCGCGCGCTGCATGGTCGCCCTCGCGGACGAGGACACGGCCTGGATGACGGGCAACGTGATCCGGGTGGATGGGGGCGAGGACTTCGTGGGCTCGATGCCGAGCTGAGCGGAAGGGCGAACGCGCATGCGGGAGAAGCACGGAGAGCCGCCGGTCGTCCGCCTGGCCCGGGATCTGGCCCGGGATCAGGTCGTGGCGCTGCGGGACCAGGTCACGCGACCCTGGCGAAGGGGCCGCAAGGGGCTCGCGGCCGAGATCGGACGCTGGGTGGGCGCGAGCCTGTCCGGGGGCGCAGCCCTTCTCGGGTTCGGGCTCGCGATCCGGGCGTACTTCCGCCGCCGCTGAGCCGCGAGGCGAGGTCCGGCTTCAGACGGCCCGCTGGCTCGCGGGGCCGTGCCGGCAAGGGACGTACCGCATCCGAACCTCCGGGAGCGGAGGCGGCAGAAGCGCCGCCGGCGGCTCGAGGCTCACCTTCGCGAGCACGGCGTCCGCGAGGTCGATCGCGTACGCTCCCAGGTCCGGGGCCTCGACCCGGATCGGATCCGTGGCCGGCGCCCGGGTCGAATCCGCCGTCGCGGTGGTCGTCACGGCTCCCGCGGCCACGGGCTCGACGCTGGACATGCTGTAAAGGAATCCGTAGAAGGCCGTCACGGCCAGGCTGAGGCCGGCGAGCCTGAGTTGCCTGATCATCTTCACCCCTCCCGATCACGGCGCCCCGCGGGCGCCTTCCCATCCCGGTCCACCCGGGGCGTCCATCCCTATGGACAGTCTGGCGGCCCGGAGCGTTGTCCATCCCTACGGGAACTTGGGGGAGGGGGTTTCCTGCGATGCTCACCCGTCGCCGAGGGTGAGCGTCACCTCGATGCGTCGATTTCGAGCCCGACCTTCCTCGGTGTCGTTCGTGGCGATCGGACGGGTCTCGCCGAGGCCGAGCGAGGAGATCCGGTCGGCGCTCAGGGCGACGTTCGTGAGGAGGTACTCGCGGACCGCCACGGCACGGCGTCGGCTGAGAACGAGGTTGGCTTCCTCGTCTCCACGCGAGTCCGTGTGGCCCTCGACGGAGATCGTGGCGCCGGGGAACTGCCGGATCACGCGCTCGAGCTTCGTGAGCAGCGGCCGGTTCTCCTCCCCGATCTCATCCGAGCCCGAGGGGAACGTGAGGCCGTACAGCCGGAGGATGAGGACGTTATCGCCGAGGAGGACCTCCGCCTCGTCGGGCGAGAACACGGCGCGGGCCTCGCGCAGCGTCCGCTCGCGGCGCTCCCGCTGGCGAAGGCGCTCGGCGACCTCTGCCTCTCGCTCGCGGGCCGCTGACAGCTCGCTCTCCACGGCGCCGATCCGCGCGCGCAGGGAGTCCGCGCGGCCCGTGGCCTCGCCCAGCGCCGTGCCCAGGCTGTCGGCCTCGGCGCGCAGGCGCCGGATCTCACGCCCCAGGCGATCCGCGACGGGGCCGATCCCCCCGCTGAAGTCGGGCTCGATTCCCAGGGCGGCGGCGACGCGCCGCAGCGCCTCCTCGTCGCGCAGGACGAGCGTCTCGGGCTCGAGGCGACGCTCGGCGACGCTGTCCGCCGCGAGCGCGATCCAGGTCGCGTGCGCGAACTCCGCCGCCGCGACGCTCGCGATCGCCCCCGCCTCCCCCCGGGCCGTGCGGTCGCTCACGAGCACGGCATCGGCCGCCCGTAGCAGGGAGTCGGCCCGTCCGAAGGTCTCCGGCGACAGAACGGCGGCTTTCTCGCTCACCGCGGCGGACCGCCGCTGACGCGCCACGCCGAGCAGCTCGGCGCGGATCGCGTTCAGCTCGGCCTCGCGGTACTCCGTCTCGGCCCGTCGGCCCCGCTCCGACGCGTCCTCCAGGTTCCCGTCCTCGAGCTTGCGGCCCGCCTCGAGCATCAGCTTCTCGGCGTTCTCCCACTGCGGCCGGGACCTCTCGGGCGCTCCCGCCGCGAGGGCCGCCTCACGGGCCTCGAGGACCGAGCCGAGGGCGCGGCTCCCGGGAACCTGGACGGACTCGGCCCGGTCCAGCTCCTCCTCCGCCTCCCGGAGCCGTCTCAGGACATCGCTGGCCGACCGGCCACGGGCGAGGCGATCCCGCGCGTCCGCGAGGCGCTCGGCGGCCCGGTCGTAATGGCGGGGGGAGAGGAGGTCCAGGTGAGCGTGCCGGGCGCGCAGCAGGCGCTGCTCGACGCGGGCGAGTTCCGTGCCCGCCGGGTTCTCGGGCTCCTGCGCACCGGCGCGGGGCGCGCCGATCGCGAGCAGGGTCACGGCGGCCGCCAGCCCCCGGCGGAGGCGCGCGCCAGAGCGTCCGTTCCACATTTCGAGCCTCGACCTCCGATCAGTCTCCCGCGGCCGCCTCGATCCGCTCGAGGAGCTCACGCAGGGTCGTCTCGCCGCGGTCGCGCGCGTACCAGCGCCGCGTGTCCTTGTAGATCTCCTCGACGGGTCTCTGTCCCGCCCGCTTCTCCCGGATCACGAACTCCTGCAGCTCCGCGGGCCGCGGCCCCCAGGAGGCGATGGGCCGAAGCTCCTCGTCCAGCACGATCGCGATCGGGATCGAGCGGGATCCGTTCGTCAGGTAGCGATCCATGAGCTCGAGGTGCTCGTCCCGCTTCAGGATCCGAAGCTCCACACCCGCGGCTTCCGCGAACCGGGCGAGAACGGGGACCGTGTTCGAGGCGTCTCCGCACCAGTCCTCCGACAGGACGAGGAGGCGCCACCCGCCGCCCGTCGCGGCGGCCCGCTCGATGGCCCACTCCGGCGCCCTCGCCTTGCGGTACACGCCCTGCCACAGATCGGCGTGCTCCCGGACCTCAACGTTCAGGTACGTGCCCCACTCGTATCCCGCGTCCCAGGCGGCCCTGAGACCCGTCTCTATGCTCAACATCGATAGTAGCCCCATCGAAAGGATCCCTGTAGGATGGTCCCGCGAAAACCGGTGGCCGAGGTCGGCGACCCGGGGCGGGGCCACGGCCGGAAGATAGCGACGCCGGCCCGCGAAAGAACCCCCGAAACCGGGTCGCGGTTCCAGCGAGGAGATCGGATGATGAGCAGCGATGCGGGCAGGGGAGCGGCCGGCGGGGCCGTCCCCGGGGGCGTGACCCTCGAAGGGCACCTGCGCACGCCGGTGCCGACGAACGAGCCCGTCCTCGGATATGCGCCCGGATCCGCCGAGCGCGCCGAGATCCAGGCGAAGCTGGCGGGGATGGCGGGGCGGGAGATCGAGATTCCGATCCTGGTCGGCGGCGAGGAGATCCGCACAGGAGACACGGGCGAGGTCGTCATGCCCCACGACCACGGCCACGTGCTCGCCCGGTATCACAAGGCGGGACCCGCGGAGGTGCGGGCGGCCATCGAGTCGGGCCGGGCGGCCTGGCAGGAGTGGTCGGGCTGGAGCTGGCAGGATCGGGCGGCCGTCTTCCTGCGGGCGGCCGAGCTGCTCGCGGGTTCCCGGCGGGCGACCGTGAACGCCGCGACGATGCTCGGGCAGAGCAAGACCGTGCACCAGGCGGAGATCGACAGCGCCTGCGAGCTCATCGACTTCTGGCGGTTCAACCTACACTTCGCGGCCCGTCTCTACGCCGAGCAGCCGGCGTCGGCGCCGGGCACGTGGAACCAGATGGACTACCGGCCGCTGGAGGGCTTCGTGTACGCGATCACGCCCTTCAACTTCACGTCCATCGGCGGGAACCTACCGACCGTCCCGGCGATGATGGGGAACGTCTCGATCTGGAAGCCCGCCCGAACGTCCCTCTACAGCTCCTGGTACGTGATGGAGGTGCTTCGGGAGGCCGGCCTCCCGCCGGGGGTCATCAACTTCGTGCCCGGAAACTCGGCGCAGATCAGCGAGACGCTTCTTGCGAGCCCGGACCTGGCCGGGATCCACTTCACCGGCTCCACGCAGACCTTCCAGCTCCTGTGGCGCACCGTGGCCGAGAACCTGGAGGGTTACCGGTCGTATCCCCGCATCGTGGGCGAGACGGGCGGCAAGGACTTCATCCTCGCCCACGCCTCGGCGGATCCCGATGCGCTCGCGGTCGCCATCGTCCGGGGCGGGTTCGAGTATCAGGGCCAGAAGTGCAGCGCGGCCTCGCGCGTGTACATCCCCGAGTCGTTGTGGCCCGCGGTCCGGGACCGAGTGGGGGAGATGCTCGCCGGGATCCGGATGGGCGACCCGCAGGACTTCGAGAACTTCCTCTGCGCCGTGATCGACGAGGCCGCGTATCGCTCGATCTCGGCGTACATCGAGCACGCGCGGAGCTCGGACGAGGCCGAGATCGTGTTCGGCGGCGGCGCGTCGGACGAGAAGGGGTGGTTCATCGAGCCCACCGTGATCCTGGCGAGGGAGCCCGGGTTCCGCCTCATGTGCGAGGAGATCTTCGGGCCGGTGGTGACCGTCCACGTCTACCCCGACAGGCAGTGGAGCGAGACGATGGATCTCGTGGACACGACGTCGCCGTACGCGCTCACCGGGGCCGTGTTCGCCACGGACCGCGCGGCCGTCCGGCAGGCACTCGTGGCCCTGCGGCACGCGGCGGGCAACTTCTACGTGAACGACAAGCCGACAGGAGCCGTCGTCGGCCAGCAGCCGTTCGGCGGGGCGCGGGCGAGCGGCACGAACGACAAGGCGGGCTCCTTCCTGAACCTGGTCCGCTGGGTGTCCCCGAGGTCGATCAAGGAGACGTTCGTGCCGCCGACGGACTACCGGTATCCGTTCCTCGCCCGGGATGCCGGCGGACGCTAGGTTTCCGGGACACCGGACGGCACCGCGGGACACGCACGGGGGGGCCTGAATGGCGCGGTTCACGGACGAAGAGCTTCAGCGGAAGGTCCAGGAAGGCTTCATCGTCGAGTCCGAAGCCGACATGACCGACACGTACAGGCAGGCGCTCATCGGACAGCTCACCGTGCAGGGCGACACGGAGCTCATGAGCGCGCCGGCCTACTACATGGCCGCGAAGGACGCGCCGTCCACGAACACCATGGTCTCGGCGACCGCGATCATCCAGGACGAGCTCGGCCACGCGAACATCGCCTACCGCCTGCTCGAGGACCTCGGGGTGGACCGGGACGCCCTCCTGTACGAGCGGCCGCCCGAGAAGTTCAAGAACCCCTTCGGCTTCGATCAGCCGCTCGCGAACTGGGCCGAGCTCGTGACGGCCAACGGCCTGTACGACCGGGCCGGGATCACGCTGCTCGGCGACGTGCACCGCCACACCTCCTACGGCCCCCTGAAGCGGGCCCTCGTGAAGGTCGGCATGGAGGAGAACTTCCACCTGCGGCACGGCGAGGTGTGGATGCGGCGCCTCGTGGAGGCAGGCGGCGAGGGCCGCGAGCTCATCCAGCGCGCGGTGGACTGGATGTTCCCGATGGGCGTGGAGTGGTTCGGCATGCCCGACGACCGGAAGCGCCACAACGCCCAGCTGGATTTCAAGCTCAAGGGGATGACGAACGACCAGCTCCGCAACACCTGGCTGAAGGCGGTCGTGCCCCTGTGCGAGCAGCTCTCCCTGCGGGTGCCCGCGCACACGAGCGAGGAGACGGGCGAGGTCGAGCTCGAGTACGAGCTCCCCTGCCGCTGGGACGCGGACGACCGCCGGTGGCTGTTCGACGAGACGATCACGTGGGAGGAGGTCTTCGACCGCTGGCGCGCCCGGGGTCCGATGAACGAGGCGTTCGTCGAGTCCGTGCGGCGGAGCCGCGGCGACGTCGAGAGGCTGCTGGCCGCATGAGCTTCCCGCTGCCCCTGGCGGACGCCGGTTACGAGTCGCCGCTCGAGGCGGGTGTGAACTTCGCGGCCGTGCTCGCGGACAGCCTGGGGGCGAGCCCCGAGCTCGCGCTCGAGCCCGTGGCGTGGGACGGGCCGCCGCGCGACCTGGAGGAGAGAGCGTGGCGCGCCCTGCACGAGGTCGCGGATCCGGAGTTTCCGATCTCCATCGTGGACCTCGGGCTCGTGTACGGCGTCGAGGCGGAGGACGGGCGCGTGACGGTCGTCGTGTCGTTCACCGCGAGCGCGTGCCCGTGCACGGAGTTCATCAAGTGGGACATCCGGGAGCGGCTTCGCCGGGAGCCCGGCGTGGAGGACGTGGAGGTCCGGGTGACCTGGGATCCGCCGTGGTCGGTGGAGAGGATCACGCCCCGCGGACGCGAGGCGCTCCGGCGCGCCGGCGTCTCGTCCTGAGCCGGCCCGGGGAAACCGATGTCGCGGAGGCGGTCGCGAGGGAAGGGAGCTCGATGGGAGGGTTGAGCGGAGAGCGGATCTTCGAGGTGTTCGCGAGGCAGAAGCGGGAGGACCGGTTCGAGCACATCGGCACCGTCACGGCGCCGGGTCCGGAGCTCGCGCGCGTGTACGCGTGGCAGATCTACGACGAGGCGACGTGGTTCGAGATGACGGTGGCGGCGCGCGACGCGTTCCACCCCGTGAACCGCGACGAGGCCCCGTTCACGCTTCACCCCGCGCCGGAGGGTCCATGACGGCGGTCTCGCAGACCGGATTCGCCTCCGCCGCCGACCTGCCCGAGGCCCTGCGCGGCCACCTGGGCTCGCTTCTCCTCGTGATGGCCGACAACAAGCGCCTCCTCGGCATGCGGTACTCGGAGTGGATCCTCGGCGCCCCGACGCTGGAGGCGGGGATCTCCTGCTCGGCCATGGCCCAGGACGAGTGGGGGCACAGCCGCATCCTCTACGCCATGCTCAAGGACTTCGGCGAGGACCCCGGACACCTCGAGCACGAAAGGGAAGCGGAGGCGTACTGTGGCTCGGAGCTGCTCGACTCGGCGGCCGGGACGTGGGCCGAGCTGCTGGCCCTGAACCTCCTGCTCGACGCCGCGCTCACCGTGCAGTTCGAGGCCCTCCTCTCGAGCCGGTTCGAGCCCCTGCACTACAAGATGCGGAAGCTCCTGGAGGAGGAGCGCTTTCACGCGGGTCATGGCCGGGGGTGGGTGACCCGGCTGGCGGAGACGGACGCCGGCCGCGATGCCCTCCGGTCGGCCTTCGCTCCCGCCTGGACCTCGTGCCTCCGCTGGTTCGGCAGAGAGGACAGCGAGATCGTCGGGGCACTTCTCGAGGCCGGGATCGTGGACGCGGACCCGAACGAGCTCCGCCGCCGCTGGCTCTCGGCCGTGGGTCCGGCCGTGGCCGACGCGCGGCTCGGGCTCGTGGAGGCCGACGAGTCGGGGCATCCGCGCAGCACGCGCGCGCCGGACTGGGAGGATTGGGATCCCGCGCGGCGCCGCGCGGCGACGGGCGGTCCGGACGCCTCCACGCTCGCCCGCGTGCGGGGCGACCTGAATCGGGCCCTGCTGCTCGACTGAGGGCCGATGTCCGGGGAGCGCGATCGGGGACCGGGGGGGCGCGCCGGCGCGGCGCGGCGGCTGGCGGAGCCCATCCGCAGCCCGCATCTGCCGGATGCCGTGGAGTGTCCCTTCTGCAGCGGCCGGGAGACGGAGCAGTTCGCCGCGTTCGGCTCCGCGCTCTCCGTGAGCCAGTACTACTGCCGACCCTGCCGCACGGTCTTCGAAGCCTTCAAGTGGCGCTAGGCCCTCCGGGGCCGGCCAGCCCGCCGAGCAGGAGGCCCGGCACGAGCACGAGGTGCAGCACCGGGATGAAGACGGCGGGGACGGCCAGTCCCCAGAGCAGGCCGAGCCGCCGCCCCGCGGCCCGCAGGCGCTCCCGCCGGGTGAAGCGCCGCACGCGCAGCTCGACGGCGGTCTCCCGGCCCTCCCCGTACAGGACGGCCGGGATCGCCGCGGGCGCTTCCGCCATCCGGCTCAGCTCGTCCCGATGTCCCGCCCGCCCGCCGGCACGTGCTCTGCCAGGTACCGGGTGAGGAGCTCGAACAGGTGCCGCCGCGTGTTCTTCCCCTCGAAGATCCCGTGGGACCGGTTCGGGTAGGCCATCATCGTGAACGGCCGGTTCGCCTCGATGAGGGCGTTCACGATGGAGGCCGTGTTCTGGAAGTGGACGTTGTCGTCGCCCGTGCCGTGGACGATGAGCAGGTTTCCGCGGAGGTTCGCCGCATGCGTGAGGGCGGCGGCCTCATCGTAGGCCTCCCGGTTCTCCGGCAGGAGCCCCATGTAGCGCTCCGTGTAGATCGTGTCGTAGAACTTGTAGTGCGCGACCGGCGCCACGGCCATCGCCGTTCCGTACAGATCGGGGTAGCGGAAGATCAGGTTCAGGGCCATCTCGCCGCCGCCGCTCCACCCCCACGTGGCGACCCGGCTCGCGTCCACGTACGGCCACTTCACGATCTCCGCCGCCGCGGCCGCCTGGTCGCGCGTGTTCACGATGCCGATCTTGCGGTAGATGGCCTTCCGGAACGCGCGCCCGCGCGGAGACGGCGTGCCCCGGTTGTCGATGCTCGCGACGATGTAGCCACGCTGTGTGAGCATCAGATGCCACAGGTAGCGGCCGCCGCCCCAGCGGTCCATCACGGTCTGGCCGGCCGGCTCGCCGTAGCCGTAGAACAGGATCGGGTATTTCCGGTGCGGATCGAAGTCCGGGGGCTTCATCATCCAGGCGTCCAGCTCGATGTCCCCCACGTTCACCCGGAAGAACCCGGCCTCTCCCCGATCCAGCGCGGCCACGGTCTTCTTGAGCCGCTCGTTCGCGACGAGGACGCGCGCCACCCGGTGGGACGGAAGCTCCACGAGCTCCGTGACCGGCGGCGTGCCGAACGACGAGTAGGTGTGAAACGCCCGCCGGGCGCCCGGGGCCATCGTGTAGCCGTGGACGCCGGGCTCGTCGGCCGGCGTGAGGCGCTCCGCGTGTCCCCGGCCGTTCAGGCGGGTGCGGTACAGGTAGCGCTGGGTGGGGTCGTCCGGCGACGCGATGAAGTAGAGCCAGCCGCCATCCTCGTCGATCTGGGCCACCTGGATCACGTCGTACTCGCCCGGCGTGATGAGCCGCTCGGAGGACCCGTCGCGCCGGACCACGTACACGTGCCGCCAGCCGTCCTTCTCGCTCACCCACGTGAAGCGCTTGCCTCCGTCCAGCCACCGCCAGTCGTCCACGACGTCGAGCCAGGCCTCGTCCGTCTCGGTGAGGACCGTGCGCATCTCTCCCGTGTCCGCGTCGCCCAGCATGAGCCGGTTCGTGTTCTGCGCGCGGTTCATGCGCTGGATCGCGATCTCGTCGGAGTTCCCCGACCACTCCATGCGGGCGATGTAGTTCTCCCGCGGATCGCCGGGGACGTCGAGCCACAGCGTCGGGCCGCCGTCCACGCCCACGACGCCGACACGCGCGGCCGAGTTCGTCGTCCCGGTCTTCGGGTACTGGACCGGGCGGACGAACGCGTACACGGAGTCGGTGTCGTTGAACAGCGGATAGTCACGGACGCCCTCCGCGTCGAGCTGCCAGTAGGCGATCCGCTTGCCGTCCGGGCTCCAGCGGAAGCCGTCGCGGAGGCTGAACTCCTCCTCGTAGACCCAGTCGAACGTCCCGTTGATGATCGTGCGCGAGCCATCCGTCGTGAGCCTCGTGATGCCCCCGTCCCGAAGGTCCTCCACGTAGAGGTCGTTCTCGCGCACGTAGGCGACGCGCTCTCCCGGCGGGTCGAACTTCGCGAACATCAGGGTCGATGGCTTCGCGTCTCCGCCCAGCTGCCACAGGCGGCCGTCCGTGCGATCCAGGACCCAGTAGTCGCCGCGCGTGTTCTGGCGCCACACGCGGCGGGAGTTCGTGTACACGAGGAGCAGCCGGTCGTCCGGCGACCACTCGTAGCTCCGGACGGCCAGGGGCTCCTCGGCGCCCTCCGGCGTGAGCGCGGCGGCCGGGACCATGACCTCCCTCTCGCCGGTGGCCGGGTCGTAGCGGACGATGTCCCGTCCGCCTCCCTCTCCGTCCGCCGCCTCGACCGTCGTGTAGCCCGACCCGTCGGCCAGCCAGCGGGCGGGGCCGAACGTCTCGCCGCGAAAGTCCGACGTCGCATGGATCCGCTCCAGCGTGACCCGGCCGGCGTCGGCCTCCTGGGCCACGAGCGCCCCGGCCCGGACCGACAGGACGAGCGCGGCGGCGAGCGGAAGGAGGGGGAGGGGGCGCCGGATCTCGGCCATCGTGAGCTCCTTGCAGGATCGGTTCATGTCCACATCTCCGAATACATCACGTATGGGCTCTCGGACATGTTCATCGCGGCGTACGTGCGCTGGGCGGCGCGGTTGTCCCGCTCGACGTACAACCTGAGCCCGACGGCCCCGGCCTTCCGCGCCTCCTCGCGCACGTGGGCATGGAGGCGTCGATACACGCCGCGCCTCCGGTGCCGCTTCGACACGTAGACGCTCTGGATCCACCACACGGGCGCGTTGCGCCAGTCGCTCCACTCCGTCGTCACCGCGAGCTGGCCCGCGACCTCGCCGGAGACCTCGGCCAGATAGTAGCCGCCGAGGCCCGGATCCCGGAGGAGGGCGTGGACGCCGCGCCGCACGACCCTCCGGTGCAGCGTCTTGCCTTCCGTCTCCCGGGCCATGGCCAGGTTGAAGAGGACGATCCGGTCGAGATCGGCCTCCGTCGCGGGTCGAATCGAGGCATCCACTCTTCCGACCTCCAACGCGCGAGGGTGGCCCCGTGTGCCCGGCCGCGTCCGGCCGTATCGTGCGGGGCCTTGTGAGCCGCCGACAACCTATGACCCCTCGAAGGGAAGGCAACAAGATGCGACGGACGACGCTTGTCCGGGGTGCCGCCGCGGCCGCTCTGGCCGCCCTCGCCCCTCCTCTGCCTCGCGCCGCGGCCGCCGCGCCGGGCGCCCTCCTCGCGAGACCGCAGGAGGCGTCTCGCGCCCGGGCTTCCGCTGCGGCGCAGGCGCCCCCGCCCTCCGAGCACCCCGTTCTGCGAGCCATCGCCTCCGACGTCTCCGCGGCCAGGATCGAGGCGGACATCCGGCGTCTCGTGGGCTTCGGCACGCGACACACGCTCTCGGACACGGTGTCGCAGACCCGGGGGATCGGAGCCGCGCGTCGCTGGGTGTTCGCGGAGCTCGAGCGCATCGGGCGGGCGTGCGGCGGCTGCCTGGAGGTCCGGTACCAGCGCTCCACCGTCGGGCGGACGGAGCGCATCCCCGCCGAGACGGAGATCGTGAACGTGATCGCCATGCAGCGGGGCGTCTCGGATCCGACCCGGCTTCTCGTCATGTCGGGGGACATCGACTCCCGGGTCTCCGATCCGCTGGACGCGATGTCCGATGCCCCCGGGGCCAACGACAACGCGTCCGGCCTCGCGGGCGTCCTGGAGGCGGCACGGGTCCTCACGCGCCACCGCTTCGCGGCCACGATCGTCTACGCCGCCCTCTCGGGCGAGGAGCAGGGCCTGTTCGGCGGCCGCCACATGGCCCACGTGGCCCGCGAGGAGGGGTGGCGGATCGAGGCCGTCCTGAACAACGACATGATCGGGAACGTGGCGGGCATCGACGGCGTCCTGGACAACACGACGGCCCGCGTGTTCTCCGAGGGCACGCGGGCCGTCGAGACGGAGCGGGAGGCGCGGATCCGCCGCTTCACCGGGGGGGAGGTCGATTCGCCGTCCCGGAACCTGGCGCGGAGGATCGACCGCCTCGCGGACCTCTACATCCCGAACCTGGACGTGATGATGATCTACCGCCTGGACCGCTTCGGCCGCGGCGGACACCATCGCCCGTTCAACGACGAGGGCTTTCCCGCCGTCCGGATCATGGAGGCGCACGAGGATTACCGCCGCCAGCACCAGGACGTCCGGGTCGAGGACGGCGTGGAGTACGGCGACCGGATCGAGGGGGTGGACTTCGACTACGCGGCCCGCCTCACCGCCCTGAACGCCGTCACCCTCGCCGCGCTCGCGTGGGCACCGGCTCCGCCCGGCGACGTGCGGATCCGGGGCGCCGTGAGCCCCTCGACGACGCTGAGCTGGTCCCGGGAGGACGCGCCCGATGTGGCGGGATACCGCATCTACTGGCGTCTCACCACGTCGCCGACCTGGGACCACGCGTTGTGGGTGGGGGATGTGGGCGAATTCACGCTGGAGAATCTCGTCATCGACAATTTTTTCTTCGGCGTCTCGACCGCGTCCCGCGCGGGTTTCGAGAGTCCCGTCGTGTTTCCGGGCCCGGCGGGCGCGTTCTTCTAGCCGGGAGGCGGGCCGCCGCCTCCCGGAGGCATGGGGCTTGCTCACCTCCGGGCCGAGGACGTGCGCGGGTTCGGCGGCCGCCGGGCTCCGTCCGCCGAGACATCACGACGACCGGAGATCATGGATAGCACGGACGAACGGTACACGACGCCCGCCCGGCGCAGTCCGGCCGCCGTGTGGCGAGGGTTCTGGTCCGCCCCCGGCGGCTCGGCCCTCCAGGCCGGAGGGGCGGGCGAGCTCGTCGTGGCGCGCGTGCGCGTCCTCGTCGTGTTCATCCTCCTCGTCCTGTCGATCGAGACGTACATCCAGGGGCCGGGCCAGCCGGGAGCCCTCCTCCGCCTGCAGGTCGCCGGTGCGGCGATGGCGATCGCGCTCACCTTCTACCTGGTCCTGAAGCGGGTCCTGTACCGGTTCTGGATCGGGATGTTCACGGGGGTCCTGGACATCACGCTCGTCTCGGCGGGGCTGGCCCTCTACCTGTCCCACGGCGTGCCGCACGCGGCCGTGAACAGCCTCGTCGTGTTTCCGGTCTACTTCCTCGCGCTCGCGGGGACCGGGATCCGGCTCGACCACCGCGCTCCGGTCGTCATCGGTCTCGCGGCGCTCGTCGAGTACGGGGCCATCGTGGCCTACGCGGCGACGCGCTGGGATCTGAACGATCCGTCCTACGCACCCTACGTGCACGGGATGTTCGACCTCGGAAGCCAGATCGGCCGCCTGCTCCTCCTGGGCTGCGCGGGATTCGTGGGCACGATCGTCGTCCGCCGCGTCCAGCGGGCGCGCCTCCTCACGGCCATCGACCCCCTGACGGGACTCATGAACCGGCGGGCCTTCGAAGAGCGTCTGCAGGACGAGTACGCGCGCGCGAGGCGCTACGGCCGCCCGATCTCCATCGCCATGATCGACATCGACTACTTCAAGCAGTTCAACGACACGTACGGACACGCGGCCGGGGACGAGGCCCTGCGCGCCGTGGCCCGCACGATCCGCGGACGCCTGCGCAAGGGCGACGTGTTCGCGCGCTACGGGGGTGAGGAGTTCGTCATCGTCCTGCCGGAGACCCCCGCGCCCGAGGCGATGTCCACGGCCTCGCTCCTGCGCCGGACGCTCGCCTCGCAGCCCGTTCGCCTGCACGGCTACCGGGATCCCGTGCCCGTGACCGTGAGCATCGGGGTCGCGAGCTGGCCGGAGCACGGGACGGAGATCTCGCGGCTCCTGGACCGGGCGGACGACCGTCTGTACGAGGCGAAGCTGGCGGGCCGGGACCGGGTCGTGGGCCCGGCCGTGGAGCCGGCCCTCGTCTGATCGCGGGCGGCGTCACGCCGTTCGCCAGGCCCTCCGGAACAGGAGCCAGCTCACGCCGAGGGCCGTCCCGATCCACAGGATCCCCCACACGACCGTGGGCACGCCCGTCGCTTCGGCCAGCATGCGCGCGTCCGAGCGGAGCTCCGGCCGGTCCAGGATGTCGCTCTTGATGTCCAGGATCGCGTACAGGCAGCTCGTGAGCCCGAGGGCCGTGAGGACGGCGGCGTTCGCCGTGGCCGGAAGGAGACGCCCGGCCGCCGCGAGCGCGATCCCGAACGCGATGCCGAACGCGATGCCGAAGGGGCTCCGGACGAACAGGATCGTGAGGGTCGTGACGAGGAGTCCGAGGGCCGCCGTGACCCAGCGGGCTCCCGCGCCGGGCAGCCGCGCCGCCTCGAGGATGAGTGCCCCCCACAGGAGACTGCCCAGATAGCCGGCCGACAGCGTGACGAACGCGTTCCCCCCGAAGCAGTAGCAGGCGCCCCCCTGATCCGCCGTGAGGACGATGCCGTCGATGGATCCTCCCGTCGCGACGGCCGCGAATCCGTGGCTCAGCTCGTGGAGCAGAACGACGAAGATCTTGAGCGGGTAGACCGCGGCCGTGTTCCACAGGAGCCAGAGAGCGAGGAAGAACCCCCCGAATCCGGCCAGGAACCGCAGCTTCCGCCCCGTCTCCTCCCTCACGGACCTCCTCCCCCCGCCGACGCTCGCCCCGCCCTCACAGCAGGACGAGGAGCGCGACCGCACATACGGCGATCCCCCCCGCGGCGACGGCCGGAAAGCGCCTGTCGAACCCCGCCCGGCAGACCGCGAAGATGATCAGGAACACGGCGAGCGTCCCGTAGACGCCCGACAGCGCGGCCCGCCACGACGCGGCGGCCGGGTTCAGGAAGACGGCCGCGGACGTGACGAGCGTGCCGATGAACAGGGTCCGCTCGTGCATCGCCTCCCGGGGGCGGGGCCTGCCCGTGGCAGGCAGGCGGCCGGCGAGCGCGAGCGGCAGAAGAAGCGCGAGCTCGAGCCCGACGGCCACGAGCCAGGCCGTCGAGCCGACTCCCCTCCCGCCCGACGCGTCCCGCAGGGCGGCGAACGCCGCCGAGGTCAGCGACACGAGTCCGAGCGCGTAGATCCCCGCCGCGATGAGCCGACCCGACCACAGGTTCGCCCAGTACGTGCCGGGGGCATCCCGGTGGAAGCGGAGGGCCGGGATCTCGTCCGGCCCGATCCGCCGCACGAAGCGTGGGGGCCAAGCCCCGCGGCGGGCCGCGTCCAGAACCCGCGCGGCGGTCCCGGAGGCCAGCTCCGCGTCGGCGGCCTCGATGAGCCCGGTCCGGCGGGCCTCGGCGAGCTCGTCGGCGTCCAGGAGTCGCGGATCCCCGCGCTCCGGGGGCTGCCAGACGTCCAGGACGAGGTCCTGCAGGTTCCACACGTCTCCCGTCAGCGTCGCGGGGCGGATGATGTTCGTGTACATCCCGAGGGGAGTCCCGTCGCGTCCGAACGCGGATGCGATCTCGTACGGTCGCCCGGGAAAGGAGAACCAGAAGATGAGCCCGCCGGGCTCGACCACCGCCTCGCCGCCCAGGGTCACGGGGTCGTCGTCCGGCCCGACGGCGGCGAGGGTGATCTTGTGCCGGGCCCCGTCGTGAAGAAGCTCCTGGCGAAACCGGCGGGTGTCGCCCGCCCTCCGATGGTACCGGATCTCGATCTCGGGAGGCCGGACTCCGGCCACGCGGTCTCCCGGGAGGCGGGGCCTGCGGGCGATCGCGACGACCTCAGCCCTGCGCGTGCGGCGTGAACGTCGTCTCGCCGGCCGCCATGGAGACGAGCAGGGGCGCGGGCGTGAAGCGGGCTCCGCGCCGGGCGGCGAGATCCTCGAGGGAGGCGACGATCGCGTCGATGCCGACCCCATCGGCCCACCGCAGGAGTCCGCCGCGGAACGGCGGGAAGCCCGTTCCCATCACCATCGCGAGGTCGATGTCGTCGGCGCCCGCGACGACGCCCTCCTCGAGGGCGTAGGCGGCCTCGTTCACCATCAGGTGGAGGCAGCGGCGCCGCATCTCGTCGGCCGGCGGCCCCCCGCCGTCGCCGCCCCCCAGCGACGCCTGGAGCGCCGGATCCACGGACTCCCGCTTCCCGTCGGCGTACAGGTAGAACCCGCGCCCGTTCTTGCGGCCCAGCCGCCCCTCCTCCTGCAGGCGCTCCATGATCCCCGAGGGGCGCATTCGCTCCCCGAAGGACGCCGACATCTCGCGGCTCGCGTGCGACGCGATGTCGAAGCCGATCTCGTCCAGGAGCCGGAGCGGGCCCATGGGCATCCCGAAGCGCACGAGCGCCTCGTCCACATCCCGGATGCCCGCGCCTTCCTCGAGCAGGAACCCGGCCTCGTTCAGGTAGGGGGCGAGCAGCCGGTTCACGAGGAAGCCCGGACGGTCCGCCACGAGCACGGGCGTCTTGCCGAGGCTGGAGACGAAGCGGAAGCCTGTGGCGACGGCCTCCGGCGCGGCCGCCTCCGTCCTCACGACCTCGACGAGCGGCATCTTGTGGACGGGGTTGAAGAAGTGCAGCCCGATGACGCGCTCGGGGTGGCCGGCCACGGAGGCCATCGTGGTGACGGAGAGGGACGACGTGTTCGACGCGATGACGGCCTCCGCCGGCACGTGCTCCTCGAGGTCACGGATCACCTGCTGCTTCACCGGCATCTTCTCGACGACGGCCTCGATTGCGAGGTCCACGTCGCCGAAGTCGTCGTAGTCGAGGGTGCCCTCGATGAGGGCGAACTTGAGGCCCGCCTCCTCCTCCGTGAAGACGCGGCTGCGGGCCGCCTTGCGCAGGAGGTCGCTCGCGTGCCGGAGGCCGGCATCCAGGGCGCCCCGGTCGATGTCCTTGAGGACGACCGGGACGTCCCGGGCGGCGACGACCTCCGCGATCGCGCCCCCCATGACCCCCGCGCCGAGCACGGCCGCCTTGCGAACCGGGCGGCCCTTCTCGAGCTCGTCCTCCGGCAGGGCCTTCTTCGCTCCCTGCGAGAGGAGGAACACGCGCACGAGGCCGCGGGACGGACCGCCGGCCGCGAGCTCGCCGAGGGCCCGGGCCTCCAGCGCGAAGGCCTCGTCGAGGGGCCGCCCCCAGCTCTGCTCGACGACATCGATCACGCGGAGCGGCGCCGGATAGTGACCGCCCGTCCGGGCCGCCGTCCGCTTCCGCGCGATCGAGAACAGGATGCGCCGGCCCGGTGCGGTGCCCTCCATCAGACGGGCGCCGCGGCCGGCTCTCCGCGGCCGGCGCTCCCACGCCCCGGCCAGGATGTCCGCCACGAACTCGCGGACCTCCTCCTCGAACCGGGCGTGGGACGCGACGCGGTCCACGAGGCCGATCCGCCGGCAGCGGCTCGCGCTCGCCGGCTTTCCCGTCAGGATGAGCCCGAACGCGTTCTGGATCCCGCACAGACGGGGTAGGCGGACGGTCCCTCCGAAGCCGGGCAGGATGCCGAGCCGGACCTCGGGCAGGCCGATGCGGGTCTCCCGCCGGTCCGACGCGATCCGGTAAGCGCACGCGAGGATGAGCTCGGTGCCCCCGCCCAGGCACGTCCCGTCCACGGCGGCGATCGTCGGCACCCGAAGGCGCTCGACTCGCCGGAAGATCCGCTGCCCCTCCCGGCTCGCGGCCGTCGCCTGGGCGGCGTCCCGCAGGGCCGCGATCTCCTTCACGTCCGCGCCCGCGATGAATCCGGACTTGCCGCTCCGGACCACGAGAGCCGACAGCTGCCCGTTCGCGATCCGCGACTCGAGGGCGGAGAGGGTGCGATCCAGGCGGGCCATCACGTCCGACGAGAGGATGTTCACGCTCGAGCCCGGCTGATCGAAGGTCAGCCAGCCGACGCGGTCGCCGTCGATCTCGAGCGTGAGATCGTTGTCGGCCGTCTTCTCGCTCATCGCGCGGAGGCAAGCACGGGGTTCATCGCCGGGGCGCGGCCGATGCTCAGAGCTTGAGCCGATCCTCTCCGTTGGCCGCCGTGAGCGCGAGCGTGTCCGTCCGCTCCGGGTCGATGTGCACGTTCCAGTAGCGCTCTCCGTCCGCCGTCGAGACGCGGGCGTGCACCCACCAGTCACCTCCGGGGAGCTTCCGGGTCACGTAGCCGTCCGCGTTCGTCGTGTCCTCGAACACCTCGTGGCCGACCGCCTCGAGGATGGAGTCCTCCAGCTCGCCGTAATCGGCGAACGCCACATCCTCCCAGGACTCGATGACGGCCCGGACGGAGTCGGCCCTCGTGAGCGCCGTCTGCTGGAGCGAGTCGAAGGCCTCGAATGCCGCCTGCTTCTCGCGGTTCAGCCGCTTCTCGCTCGCGTCCAGCCGGTTGAACTGCTGGAACAGCCGGCGGTACTCGCGACTCCGCCGGTCCATGTTCGACAGGCGGTCGGACAGCCGCTGGAGCTGCTCGCGCGTCTCCGCCCACTCGGTCTCCTTCTCCCGCCAGTCCGCCTGGAGCGCCGAGATCCGGTCGAACGTGGCCAGGAGGTCCGCCGGCATCTGTGGCTCGGGCTCCTCCGCCCTCGCCGCCAGCACGTCGAACAAGGAGTCCCGATCGAAGGGCAGGAATCGCACGGGAAGATCCCGGACCGGCTGTGCGCCTCCGTCCGGGGAGTCGGCGAGAACCTGCACCGTGACGCCCGATCCGCCGCAGGCGGCCAGCGTGAAGGCGAGGGCCGTCGGCAGGGCGAGAAACGTTCTTTGCGACCGCATTCCCAGGCTCCAGGCTCGTTGAGATGTGTCGTGTGCGAGCGGCGGGAATCTACGGTCGGGGGAGGGCCTTTTCAAACGGACGCGGGGGGCGATCCCGGGCGCGGCGCCCCGGATCGCGGTTCGCATCGGCCGCGGCGCGCGCGGCGGGTCCGGCGAGGCGTTGGCTTACTCGAAGATCTTGGAGTCCAGGAGGTAGTCGCGCGGGTTCACGGGCCGGCCGTTCCGCAGCACCTCGTAGTGCAGGTTCGGAGCGTTCGCCAGGCCGGTCTGGCCCACCTCGCCGATCATGTCCCCGCGCTCGACCCGCTGGCCCCGCTTGACGTGCAGGGCGGCCGCGTGGGCGTAGCGGGTGCGGAAGCCGTTGCCGTGATCGATCTCGATCATCTTCCCGTACCCCGGCTGCCGCCCGACGAACGCGACGCGGCCGCTCGCCGTCGCGAGGATGGGCGTCCCCGCGTGCGCCGCGATGTCGATGCCCTCGTGCGGCCGATTGTACAGGAGGATGGGGTGGAAGCGGCTGCGGCTGAAGCTCGAGCTGATCCAGGCCTCATGATCCTGCACGGGCCGGATCGAGGGGAGCGCGAGGAAGGCGTTTCGCCGCTCCGCCACGCTGTCGAGGGCCTCGGTCAGGCTGCTCGAGAGGAGGTTCGCCCGCCGGATCAGCTTGTCCACGTCGTAGGAGACGGAGAACACCTCGCTCGCCGCCCCGGGCGCGACCCGGAAGAACTGCTCCTGCTCGCGATTCGGGGTCTCGGGTCCCCCCACGCCGACGGCCCGGATCTCAGGATCGATGTGGGACAGGCCGGCGAGGAGACGGAAGCTCTGGTCCTTGGCGGACATCGCGTCCACAGAGCGGGAGAGCGTGGCCACCTGAGACTCGATCCGGGTGAGGTTCGCCTCGAGGTGGCGGTTCTCGCTCCGCAGGCGGAGCAGCTCGACCTCCCGGCGGGCGCCGAAGATCAGGTTCGCGATGAGCGCGAGGGAGATGAAGATCGCGGCGCCGGCCACGACCCGGACTCCGCGTACGAGGCGCCTGGGGAGCCGCCACGTCCGGACCGGACCGCTGTCCTCCGGCATCACCTGCACCGTCCAGTGTCCGGCTCCCATGTCCGGCCCTCCATCTCGCGGAGCCATCGGCTCTCTCACCGGGACGTCCGGCGCATCGCGCACGCGTCCGATCTGCATTCGTGGCACATCGCGGGCCGCCGACCGCCGTTCGTCGCTATCGTGCTTCGGTTCAAGCTCTTGTGCGGATTCCTCGGCGACCCGGTGAACGCGGGGAGCCTCGGTTCCCGGCGCCGATGTGTGAAAACATTGCGCGGGCGATCGCAAGAAGGACGCCCGGCGCCGCGCCAGACTACGGCGTTCCGGCCCGCCGTGTCAACTTTGCGGGCGCGGAAACAGAACCCCCTCCGAGCGTCCCGCCACGTGGCGGGGGTACCGACCGGCCAGCGCCTCGAACGGCGGCAGCGCCCCCTCGCCCCCGAGACGCGCCCAGAGCTCCTCCGTCTTCTCGGGCATGAACGGCGCCAGGGCGGCCGCCGTCCACGAGAGGGCGCGGACGAGGGAGGCGAGCACGGTGTCCAGGTCGCCCGCGGCCTCCGGCGTCTTCGCGAGACGCCACGGCTCGCGCTCGTCGATGAAGCCGTTCGCGTCCCGCACCACGCTCATCGCCGCCTCGAGCGCCTCCAGCAGCCGGTGCTCGGCCATGTGCTCGTGATAGGCCGCGACAGTCCCGGCCGTCTTCTCGTCCAGGGCGGTCGATCCGGCCTCGTGGTCCAGCGCTCCATTCCGATACCGGAGGGTCATGCTCACCGTCCGGTTCAGGAGATTCCCGAGGTCGTTGGCGAGGTCCGACGTGTATCGCTCGTCGAACCGGTCCAGGAACGCGTCGACGGACGGGAAGTCCCGGTCCCCGTGCCACGGGACCTCGCGGAGCATGAAGTACCGGAACGCATCGGTCCCGTGGCGCGCGACGAGCTCGTGCAGGTCGAGTGCGGCCGCCTCCGACTTCGAGAGCTTGCCGCCTCCCACCTTCACGAACCCGTGCGCCCACACGCAGCGGGGCAGCTCGAGCCCGGCGGACATCAGCATGGCGGGCCAGATCACGCAGTGGAAGCGGGTGATGTCCTTGCCGATGACGTGGAGCTGCGCCGGCCAGCGCGTCTCGAACTCCCCGTCCGGGAAGCCGACGGCGGAGAGGTAGTTCGGAAGGGCATCGAACCAGACGTAGACCGTGTGGCCCTCGGCGCCGGGGAACGGGATTCCCCACGGCACGCGGGCCCGTGAGGCGGAGATGTCCTCCAGCCCGCCCTCCAGGAGCCGCAGGATCTCGTTCTTCCGGCTCGGTGGACGGATGAAGTCCGGGTGCGCCTCGACGTGCGCGAGCAGCCGGTCCCGGTAGGCGGACAGGCGGAAGAAGTAGTTCTCCTCCTCCGTCCACTGGATGTCGCGGGAGGGATGCAGGGGGCAGCGGCCGTCCACGAGCTCCGACTCCTTGCGGAAGGCCTCGCAGCGCTCGCAGTAGTAGCCCGCGTACCGATCCAGGTAGATGTCGTCCGAGCGGAGGATCCGCGTCAGGAGCTCGGTGACCGCGGCCTCGTGGCGCGGCTCCGTCGTCCGGATGAAGTCGTCGTTCGAGATGGCGAGCCGGCGCCACGTCTCCCGCCACCGCTCGGCGAGGTCGTCCACGAGCCGTTGCGGGTCCGTGCCCCGGGCCGAGGCCTCCCGGGCCACGTTCTGGCCGTGCTCGTCCATGCCGATGACGAAGCGGACGTCGTCTCCCCGCAGCCGGCGGTACCGGGCGATCGCGTCGGCCCCGATCTTCTCGAAGGCGTGCCCCACGTGGGGCTCGCCGTTCGAGTAGTCGATCGCGGTCGTGAGGTAGTAGCTCGCCACCCCGTCAGGACTCGTCGGCGGAGGCGCGAGGGAAGCGGTTGCGCGCCCTCTCCGCCTTGAGGTCTTCCAGCGCGACGGTGCGCGAGCCCTCGGCCCCCTTCAGGGTGACGGTGTCCCGGAAGAGATCGAACGACACGACCTCCTCCTCGCCGCGGTCCGTGCGGATGTGGGAGCCGACCTTCGGGAAGCGCTTCCTGCCCTGCACGTAGAACTCGTGCTCGTAGCGGAGGCAGGACATCAGCCGCCCGCACGCCCCGGAGATCTGCGCCGGGTTCAGCGACAGGCCCTGGTCCTTCGCGAGCTGCAGCGTGACCGGCTCGATCTCCGGCAGCCACAGGCGGCAGCAGAGCTCCCGCCCACAGCGCCCGAGGCCGCCCAGCCGCTTCGCCTCGTCCCGCACGCCGATCTGACGGAGCTCGATCCGGGTCCGGAACGTGCGCGCCATGTCCCGCACGAGGGCGCGGAAGTCCACGCGCTTGTCCGCCGTGAAGTAGACGGTCAGCTTGTTGCGATCCCACTGCCACTCCGCCTCGCTCACCTTCATCTTCAGGCGATGCTTGCGCACGAGGGCGCGCGTCTTCGTCCGCACGTCCCACTCGTCCTCGCTCATGCGCAGGCGCCGCTCGAGGTCGGCGGGCGAGGCGCGGCGGATGATCCGGCGGGCGGGCGGGATGACGGGACGCTCGCCCGCGTGCTCGCAGCCGCCGTCGCACGTGTGCGTCTCCGCGTCCTCCACGCGTCGGACCCAGCCGAGGTCCTGTCCCCGGTCCGCCTCCGTGATCACGTACTCGTTGACGCGGAGCGGGACGGCACCCAGGTAGCGGAAATAGTCCATCCGGACGCCCTTGAAGCGCACCTGGGCGATCTGGAGCACCGAGCCGGGTGCCTCCCGGGGCTCGACGGAGCGCGCGTCCTGGATCATCGCGCCTCCTCCCAGCGCCCGATGCCGTAGTACTTCTCGCGGCGCTTCGCGACGAGCTCGTCCGGGTCCAGGCGGCAGAGCTCGTCCAGATGGCGCCGCACCGCCCCTCCCACCGCCTCGGCCGCCGCGTCCGGGTCCGACTGGGCGCCGCCGGGCGGCTCCGGGATGAGCTCGTCGATGATCTCCAGCTCCGCGAGGTCGGCGGCCGTGAGCTTCAGCGCCTCCGCCGCCTCCGGGGCCTGTTCGCGGCTTCGCCACAGGATCGCGGCACAGCCCTCGGGCGAGATGACCGAGTAGATCGCGTTCTCCAGCATGAGGACGCGGTCGGCGACCGCGATGCCGAGCGCGCCTCCGCTTCCGCCCTCGCCGATCACGCAGGACACGATGGGCGTGCGCAGGCCGGCCATCACGAAGAGGTTGCGCGCGATGGCCTCCGCCTGGCCCCGCTCTTCGGCTCCGATGCCCGGATACGCCCCCTGCGTGTCGACGAGCGTGACGACGGGCCGGCCGAACTTCTCGGCCAGGCGCATGAGCCGCTCCGCCTTGCGGTAGCCCTCCGGGTGCGGCGAGCCGAAGTTGCGCCTCAGGTTCTCCTTCATGTCCCGGCCCTTCTGGTGGCCGATGATCATCACCGACCGCTCTCCGAGCGTGGCCCATCCGCCCACGATCGCCGGATCGTCCCTGAAGCGCCGGTCTCCGTGGAGCTCGACCCAGTCGGTGCACAGACGCTGCACGTAGTCGAGCGTGAACGGACGCTCCTGATGGCGGGCGAGCCGCACGCGGGCGAAGCGACCCTCCTCGGCCGGCGTGGCCCCTTGCTCCGCCCCGGCGCCCAGTCGCCTCTCCAGCTCCGTCACCTCGTCCTGCACGTCGAGCCCGCTGCGCTCGGCCATCTCGCGGAGCTCGGCCAGGCGGCTACGCATCTCCTCGCGGCTGTGTTCCGAATCCGTCATGCTCGTCCGCGGATCAGGTGAACCCGCTCGCGCCCCAGGAGCGCCCGAAGCTCGGCCAGGACGTCGGCGGTCGGCGCGACGCGCAGGGAGCGGGAGGCCATCAGCGGGGGCGCGTTGCCGTTCCCGTTCCGCTCCTTCCACCGCACCCACAGGGGCGCGTCGCCGGGCGACGTCTCGACGACCCGCCGCACGCTCTCGAACTCGCCGGGCTTCAGCTCGTCGCCCTCCCGGAGCTCGATGCAGATGCCGATCCGACCGCTCGCCTGCAGCTCGCTGAGCGGGCAGACCGAATCCACAAACATGGGCGGATCTTCCTCGTCACGCGAATTTCCGGACACCGTGCCCTGCAGGAGGACCGGCATGTCCTGCGCCAGGAGATCCCGGTAGGAGGTCCAGACGTCCCCGAACACGAGCGCGGACGCCGTGCCGTGGAAGTCCTCGACCGTGAGCCGGCACCATTCCTTGCCGGTCTTGCGCGACACCCGGACGTCGGCCGCCGTGACGACGCACGCGAGCTCGATCTTCCGGTCCTGGAGCGACGCGAGGCTGGCCGTGTTCGCCTCGAGCGCGAACAGCTCCACCAGGTCGCGATGGCGCTCCAGCGGATGGCCGGAGATGTAGAACCCGAGCACCCCCTTCTCCTCCGCGAGCCGGCGGGATTCCGGCCAGGGCTCCACGTCCGGCAGCGGGGGCTCGGGGCGCTCGGCCGTCTCGGGTCCCGCGAACAGCGAGGCCTGTCCGCTCTCACGCTCGCGCTGGCGGAGCTGCGCCTCGGAGAGAATCCCCTCGAGGGCCGCCCGCAGCGCCGCCCGCTCTCCGAACTCGTCCAGGGCGCCGGCCGCGATGAGGCACTCGAGCACGCGCTTGTTGTTCAGGCGCAGGTCGATGCGCTGGCAGAAGTCGAGCAGGGAGCCGAACGGCTCCCGCTCGCGCGCCTCGATGATGGAGCGGATCGCCGATCCGCCGACGCCCTTGATGGCCCCGAGCCCGAATCGGATCCGCCCTCCGTCGACGACCGTGAACTTGAAGCCGGACTCGCTCACGCTCGGCGGCAGGATCTCCAGCCGCAGCCCCCGGCCCATCGCGATGTAGGAGACGACCTTGTCCGTGTTGTCGATGATGGACGACAGGAGCGCGGCGACGAACTCCGCCGGGAAGTGGGCCTTCAGCCAGGCGGTCCGGTACGAGATGATCGCGTAGGCGACGGCGTGCGCCTTCGGGAATCCGTAGCGGCCGAAGGTCTGGATGAGATCCGAGATCTCGGCCGCCTTCGGTTTCGAGAGCCCCCGCTCGACGGCCCGCTTCCGGAAGTCCCTCAGCATCCTCTGCGTCAGGGCCGCGTCCTTCTTCCCCACCGCCTTCCGCACGACATCCGCCTCGGCGAGCGAGAAGCCGGCCAGGAGGTTGGCGACCCGCATCACCTGCTCCTGGTAGGTGATGACGCCGTACGTGGGCTCGAGCGCCTCCTCGAGCTCGGGCACCGGGTAGGAGACGGGCTCGAAGCCGCGCTTGCGGCGGATGAACACGTCCGTCATCCCGCTGTCCAGCGGCCCGGGCCGGATGAGGGCGTTCACGGCGATGAGGTCGTCGAACCGGTCGCAGCGCATGGCCCGCAGCTTCTCGGTCGCGAGACTCGACTCGAACTGGAACACGCCCGCCGTGCCCCCGCTGGCGAGCATGCGGTAGACCTCGGGGTCGTCGAGGCCGATCTCGTCCCAGTCCACCCGCACCCCGTGCCGTGCCTCGACCATGTCCATGGCGTCGCGGATGACCGTGAGCGTGCGGAGGCCGAGGAAGTCCATCTTCAGCATCCCGGCCTTCTCGAGCGCGGTCATGTCGAACTGCGTGATGACCGACTCGGCTCCGTTCTTCGGGTCGCGGCACACGGGCACGTAGTCGTCGAGCGGACCGGGCGCGATGACGACGCCCGCCGCGTGGACCGAGCTGTGCCGCGACAGGCCCTCGATGCTCGTGGCGTACTCGATGAGCTGTCGGACCTCGGGCTTCGACTCGACCTCTTCGTGCAGCTCCTTCACCCGGTCCTTCGCCTCGGCGACCGTGAGGGCGTAGTTCGGGCTGCTCGGGATGAGCTTGGCGAGCCGGTCCGTCTCGCCGGGGCTGAAGCCGAGGACGCGGCCGACATCCCGCACGACGGCGCGGGCCTTCATCGTCCCGAACGTGATGATCTGGCCGACCGAGTCCTGGCCGTACTTCTCCCGCACGTACTCGATGATCCGGCCGCGCCGCTCGTAGCAGAAGTCGATGTCGATGTCCGGCATCGACACCCGCTCCGGGTTCAGGAAGCGCTCGAACAGGAGGCCGAATCGAAGCGGATCCACGTCCGTGATCCGCAGGCAGTAGGCCACGATCGAGCCCGCCGACGAGCCCCGTCCCGGGCCCACCGGGATGTCCAGCTCGCGCGCCGCGCGGATGAAGTCCCACACGATGAGGAAGTAGCCCGCGTACCCGGTCTGCTCGATGACGCCGAGCTCGTAGGAGAGACGCGCCTCGACCTCGGGCGGGAGAGGGTCGCCGTAGCGCTCGGCCGCGCCCTCGCGCGCGAGATGGCGCAGGAGCTGGGTGTCCTCCTGGAAGTCGTCGGGAAGCGGGAAGTTCGGGAGGAAGTACTTCTGCTCGAACCGAACGTCGCACTCCTCGGCGATGCGGAGCGTGTTCTCGGCCACGTCAGGACGGTCCGGGAACAGGGCCGCCATCTCCTCGGCGGACTTGAAGTAGCTCTCCTCCCCGTGGAAGCGCAGGCGGTCCGGGTCCGACTTGTCCTTCCCCATCCCGATGCACAGGAGCGTGTCGTGCGCGTCGGCGTCCTCCCGGCGCAGGTAGTGGGCGTCGTTCGTGAGGACGACGCCGAGCCCGAGCTCGTCGGCGAGGCGGAAGATTCCCTCGTTGATCTCCGCCTGCCCCGGGATGCCGTGGTTCTGGACCTCGAGCCAGTACCGGCCCGGGAAGGTGCGCGCGTAGAACTCGGCCGCCTCCCGGGCCCTCTCCCAGCGCCCCAGCTCGAGGTTCTTCGCGATCTCGCCCACGAGGCAGGCACTCAGGACGATGAGGCCGTCCGCGTGCTCGGCCAGGATCTCGTGGTCGATGCGCGGCCGCCGGTAGAACCCCTCGGTGTACCCCCGCGAGCTGAGCCGGATCAGGTTCCGGTAGCCGGTCGTGTCGGCCGCGAGGAGGATGAGGTGGGCGTAGTCCGCCGGCGCGCCGTCCGGCCGCTCCTTCGACCGCCGGTCTCCGTAGGCGACGTACGCCTCGAAGCCGAGGATGGGCCGGATCCCCCGGGCGCGCGCCTTCTCCTGGAACTCCCACGCGCCGTGGAGGTTGCCGTGGTCCGTGAGCGCCAGGGCGGGCATCCCGAGCGCCTCTGTGCGCTCCAGGAGATCGTCGATCCGGTTCGCCCCGTCGAGGAGAGAGTACTCGCTGTGCGTGTGCAGGTGGACGAAGGACATGGCGGCTCTACGTCCCGGAGGTGCACCGCAGGGAGTCCAGGATCTCCTCGAGCTGGATCAGATACTCGTACTTGCTGCGCCGGGGCGACGGCGAGTAGAGCCAGGCGTCCGCGAACACCGTGCGCTCGCCGCAGCGGACGGCCCGGACGAAGAAGGGCCCCGCGGCCGGGAAGTCGCTCTCGTCGGCCCACGTGCCGGCGACCTCCAGGGCCTCCCGGCCATCGAGCGAGAACCGGCGGGGCGGCGGCCCGTTCCGCCCGATGCGCTGCGGCACGTTGTACTGCTCGCCGTCCACGCTCTCCCGCCACGCGTAGAGGGCTTCCGGCGTGAGTGAGTCCGCCCCCGGGACGACCTGGAGCAGGATGGAGCGGATGAGCTCGCTCGGATCCGGGTTGTCGTTGCGGATGAGCGCGATGTCCGGGTCGCGGAACACGGTCCGATACACCTTCGGCACCCGGAGCGTGACACCGAGCCGCTCTGCCAGCGTGCCCGCGAGCGCGCTGTCCACGCCGCTCACGAACATCCGGGACCGCACGTACGTCCGGTAGCCCGCGTCGATGAGGCGCTCGAGCTCGGGAAGACGCTCCCGCCAGGACTCGGCCTCGCGGCCCGGCTCGAGGACGACCGCGGTCGCGAGCTGTCCGCGCGCCCACACGTCCGCCGCCTGGAGGATGCCGCTCCCGGCCTCGCCTTTGGCCCGGTCGGTGATCCTCTCCAGGAGAGGGTCGCCCGGCGTGCCGAACACGATGACCTGCCGCCACAGGAGCAGGTGGGAGACCTCGGCCGAAGCCGGATCCACCTGGGTGACGACGAACTTCTTGTCCTCGCGGGTCGTGAAGATCGTGGGCTCGAGCGTCGCGTACGTCGCCTCGCGGACCTCCGTCCACAGCGAGTCGGGCGCGACGACGATGAGGCTGTTCGCCTCCCCCATCGCGGCGGGCCGGCCGCAGGAGAGGGCGAGGACGGACGCGATCGCGAGGGCGGACGCCGCGGCGCGGCGCTTCGGGGACGGGCGGGGCGAAAGGCTCATGGCCCCGCTGAAACTACCCGCGCCTCCCGGGGCGAGCAACGGCCCGTTCGGGCCGGAAATCCGCCGTGCAACCTTTTTCCGCATCCCGGGTATCCATGTCGCTCCCGACGGCTCCCGTGCCGCCGGAGAGCCCGCCGGTCGGCCCTCCGGGGGCCCGCCCGGCCACCCGCGAACCTCCCGGAAAACCGACGCTCGAGCACGTGGAAACGATCGAATCGATCCGTAACATCGCGATCATCGCGCACGTGGACCACGGCAAGACGACGCTCGTGGACCAGCTGCTGCGCTGCACCGGAACCTTCCGGAGCGGGCAGGAGGTCCGGGAGCGCGTCATGGACTCCGATCCGCTCGAGCGCGAGCGCGGGATCACGATCTTCTCGAAGAACGCCTCCGTGAGCTGGCGCGGACCGGACGGACGGCGCGTGAAGATCAACCTCGTGGACACCCCCGGACACGCGGACTTCGGGGGCGAGGTGGAGCGGATCCTTCGCATGGTGGACGGGGCCCTGCTCCTCGTGGACGCGTTCGAGGGGCCGATGCCCCAGACCCGGTTCGTGACCCGGAAGGCGCTCGCGCTCGGGATCCAGCCCATCGTGGTCATCAACAAGGTGGACCGGCCGGACGCCGAGCCGGAGCGGGTGCACGACGAGGTCCTGGAGCTTCTGATGGAGCTGGAGGCGAGTGACGCGCAGCTGGACGCACCGTTCCTGTACGCGTCCGCGCGCGACGGCTGGGCGGGCCGCACTCCCGACGAACGCTCGAGCGGCCTCGACGCCCTGTTCGAGACGATCGTGGATGCGGTGCCGCCCCCGTCCGGCGCGCCGGACGAGCCCTTCCAGTTCCTCGTCTCCACGCTCGACTACTCGCCCTACCTGGGCCGCCTGGCGATCGGGCGCGTGGAAGCGGGCCGGATCCGGGTCGGGGCCGAGGTCGCCGTGTGGGCCCCCGAGGCCCGGGCCCCGTCGGCGCCGGTGCGTGTGCCCCGGCTGTTCACGCTGGAGGGGCTCGACCGGCGGGAGACGGAGGCGGCCTCCGCGGGCCAGATCCTCGTCGTGGCCGGCGTGGCCGGGGCCGAGATCGGGGCCACGTTCTGCGATCCGGAGGAGCCCTCGCGCCTCGAGGGGATCGCCGTCGAGCCCCCGACCCTGTCCGTCGAGATCCGCCCCAACGACTCGCCCTTCGCCGGCCGCTCCGGCCGCTTCGTCACCTCGCGCCAGATCCGGGAGCGCCTTCTGCGCGAGGCGGAGAGCAACGTGGCCCTGCGGGTGGAGGACACGGGCTCGCCCGACCGCCTGCGCGTCTCGGGCCGCGGAGAGCTCCACCTGTCGATCCTCATGGAGAGCATGCGGCGCGAGGGGTACGAGTTCAGCGTCTCGCGCCCCGAGGTCATCACGCGCCGCTCGGACGGCGGGGAGCTGGAGGAGCCCTACGAGGAGGTCGTGGCGGACGTCCCCGAGACGATGACGGGCGTCGTGATCGGTCATCTCGGCGAGCGGCGCGGGGAGATGACGGACATGGCGCCCTCGGGCGGCGGACGGGTGCGGATGCGGTTCGCCGTTCCGTCGCGCGGCCTGACCGGATTCCGGGGCGAGTTCCTGACGGACACGCGCGGCGAGGGGACCCTGCACCGGCAGTTCGCGCGGTACGGGCCGTGGGCGGGCGACCTGGGCGGCCGGCGGACGGGCGCTCTCGTCTCGATGATGGAAGGGACGGCGACCGCGTACTCGCTGTTCAACCTCCAGGAGCGGGGCACCCTGTTCGTGAGCCCCGGCGCGGCCGTGTACGACGGGATGATCGTGGGCGAGAGTGCGCGGGAGAAGGACCTGGAGGTGAACGTCACGAAGGGCAAGAAGCTGACGAACGTGCGGGCGGCCGGATCGGACGAGGCGATCCTTCTGGAGCCCCCCCGACCCTGCACGCTCGAAACCGCGCTCGAGTTCATCCGCGACGACGAGCTCGTGGAGGTCACGCCCGAGGGGATCCGGCTCCGGAAGCGCTCGCTCACCGCGCACGGGAGACGGCGCGAGCGGCGCGATCTTGACAGCCGTCCGACCCCTCCCTAATAAGCGGCAACTCACCGTGTCTGTCCCGAGGATGAGGAGGAACCAGGCAATGGCACAGACGCTTCTGGTCCCGTCGTGGGCGGCTCTCGAGGCGGACTTCCGCCCCGAGCTCGACGAGGACTGGTTCGGCGCCGAGTCCGACGAGGAGTCGACGGACGACGAGGCCGACGAGGACTGGGACGAGGACTGGGACGACGACGATTGGGATGAGGGCTGGGACGAGGAGGAAGAGGAGCTCGAGGAGTCCGACGACCTCGAGGAGCTGGAGCTGTACTAGCCGTGCGCCCACAGGGCTCGCGCCGGCGCCGGGGGCACGTTCCGCGGCGCCGGCTGCGGCGCGCCTCGACGGACCCGGCCGCGGGCCGGCCCGGACCCCCGGGACCTTGACGCTCCCGGCCGGCGCCGTACCTTCCTCCTGACCGCGAGTCGCCCCGCCGGGCGGCTCGCGTCCTCGTTCAGGGCCCGGCCGCCGCGCGCGGCCGCGCGGCCGCGGGCCAGGCCCCGGCCGGGGCCGGGGGG
>JBHHZD010000020.1:0-46441 GCA_046757885.1 Gemmatimonadota bacterium | reverse complement strand
ACCAGTGACCTCTACGATGTCAACGTAGCGCTCTAGCCAGCTGAGCTAAGGCCCCCACAGACGCGCACGAGCGGGCGCCGAGGGGCTCCCGCTCGCAGTGCGGAAACGTAGCCGAATTCCGGGAGACGGTCAACCCGAAGCGGGGGTCCGGGAACTCCGTGACCCGCCGGTCCCCTCGGCGCCGGCCCGTGCGGGCCCGCCGCCTTGAGAAGCCCGTCGCGCGAGGGTACTTTCCGCGCCGACGCCGGACCGCGAGCGCCCCCACGGCGGTCCCACCGCTCCACCTTCGCGCGATGGGTCTCCTATGCTCGAGCTGAAGCGCCGTTCCCGGATCTCCCGTCACGCAGCATCGCTGGCCGTCCTCGCGGGCGCCGCGGCGATCCTCGCTCCCCGGGTCCCGGCGCAGACGGCGCCGTGCCCTGCCGGCGCATCGGCGTCAGCGGCCGCCGGGCGCTGCCTGGACCGCGCGCGGGATCGGACGGCGGCCACGCACGCCTCGGCCTATCTCCCGCTCGGGCACTGGGCCTACCCGATCGTCGAGTACTGGATCAGCACGGGACGGATCGACGACCTCTCGCCCTTCGTGAAGCCGTGGCGCCGGCTCGACGTGGCGCGGGCGATCCTGGACATCGCGGAGGGGAATCCGCACGGCTTCGAGCGGTCCTGGATCGCGCGCCTCGAGACGGAGCTGGCGCCGGAGCTCGCGCTCCTGCGCGGCGACGAGAGCGCGAACGAGCGCCTCGAGCTCCATTTCGGGCTCGCGGCCGACTACTACAGCCAGACGCACCGCGACGTCCTCCGGCCCGAGCTGGACGGCCCGTTCTCCGACGGGGAGGTGTTCGAGCGCATGATCATCGACGGGCACGGCCAGGGGGGCGTCCTGGCCGGGGGCTTCCGCGGGGAGCGCAACAAGTTCTTCGTGCACGACGCGCAGTTTCCCGGCGGGCGCGTGGTCCCGGAGCTGAACCTGCCCGTGTTCGACGAGGGCTCGATGCGGGTCGAGGAGGGGTACGCGGAGCTCCAGACGAAGTACGCCCGCGTGTTCTTCGGTCGCATGTACCGGAACTGGGGGGCGCCGCGGCTCCTCGGCTTCCTGCGCTCGAATTACGCGTACTCCGAGGAGGAGATCGGCTACCGGCTCGGCACGGGACGCGTCTTCCTCATCGGGTCGTTCGCCAGCTACTCGGACTTCCAGGGCGACACCACGCACTACGTGGCCATCCACCGGCTCGAGATCCGCCCGATCGACGACCTGATGATCGCGGTCTCCGAGGCGGCCGTGCACGGCGGTCCCTCGCAGAACCTGGACTTCCGGCTCGTGAACCCGGTCGGGGTGTGGCAGATCGCCCGCTCCGACAACGACCCGCCGCACAACAAGATCGGGCAGCTCGACCTGTGGTGGCGGGCCGGGCCCGGCTTCGTGCTGTACGGCAGCCTGCTGGCGGACGCGACGAACGAGGAGGAGTCCTGCTGCCAGCTCGGCGGCTCGGCGGGATTCGAGCTTCCGTCCCTCGTGCCCGGCCTCGTCATCCGGGCGAACGCGACCGCGATCCAGAGCCTGGCGTACCGCACGAGCCTGCCGTGGGAGGAGTACTCGGTCGAGAACATCGGGATCGGGTGGGACAAGACGGACCTCTACCTGGCGACGCTGGAGGCGGACTGGTTCGGGCCCGGCGGCCTGTTGCTGCGGCCCCGCCTCGACGTGCAGGTGAAGGGGGCGGGGGACTTCCGCTCCCTGCGCCCTCCGTTCGACCAGCTTCCCACGTTCCCGCGCATCCTGGTCGGCGACGCGGAGCGCACGATCCGACCCGCCCTCGCCGGACGCTGGCGCTCGACCACGGCCGCTCCGTTCGACCTCGAGTGGGACCTGGGCGTGAACTTCATCCAGGACTATCGGAACGTCACGGGAGACGACCGGACGGAGTTCGTCGGCACGTTCAAGGTCCTCATCGAGTCGCCGCGGATTTCCGCTCTCTTCGACTGAGCGGACGCCCTTCGGGATCCGCTTGCGTCCCGTTTTCGAGATGATACCTTGTCGCGATCCCGTGCCCGGGGTTCGGCAGCCGCGCGGCGGAACCGGAGCCCGGGGCAGGGCGTTGCGGTCCGGAATCGCCGGACCCCGGAGATCGACTGAGCACGAGAGGGCATGACCGCACGAAAGACCGTCACCGGCGCCGCGTCGGGCCTGCTGCTCGCCTCCCTGGGGGCGATCTGGGCGGGCGGACGGGAGCCGGAGCGCGCGGCGGCCCGGGAGCCGGCGGCCCAGGACACCGTCGCTCTGCTCGAGATGACGGCCGATGAGGCGATCGCGGCCCACAACGAGGCCTCGAAGGGCCCGCTCCAGCCCATCCCGTTCAACCACCGCTTCCACACGCAGTCCCTCCTCCTGAGCTGTGAGTACTGCCACACGGGAAGCGAGGGCTCGCAGGCCGCGATCATGCCGCCCCTGGAGCTCTGCATGGGCTGTCACCGGGTCGCGGGGGCGAACCTCGAGCCCATCCAGCGCCTGCGCGGCTTCTGGGACAGCGACCAGCCCGTGCCCTGGGAGCGCGTCTACAAGGTCCCGGAGTTCGTGCAGTTCACGCACCAGCCGCATCTGCGGAACGGGATCGACTGCACGGAATGCCACGGCGACGTGAAGGAGATGGACCGGATCTACAAGGCGGCCTCCCTGAAGATGGGCTGGTGCCTGGACTGTCACTGGGGCCCGGGCGAGGACACGGACGTCGCGACGGACCGCCTCCTCGTGGAGCGCTTCCCGCCGCCGGAGATCCCGGCCGGCCGGCAGAGCGTCGGGCTCTATCCGACGAGGCTCGACCAGCAGTACGGGGCGAATCGGGGGCCCATCGACTGCGTGGCGTGTCACTACTGATGCGGGCATCGAGATGAGCGGGCGCGAGGCGAACGGCCGGACCGGCGCGAGCGGCCCCGGAACGGGCGACACGACGCGGCGTGACTTCCTGAAGGTCATCGGGGTCGCGGGCGCGGGCGCCGCGGCCGCCTGCGGACCGCCGGACACGGGCGACAAGCTCATCCCCTACCTCGTCCAGCCCGACGAGATCATCCCGGGCACGAACACGCCCTACGCGACGGTTCTCACGGGCGCGGGAGAGCCCCTGCCCGTACATGCGATGGTGCGGGACGGGCGCGCGATCAAGCTGGAGGGGAATCCGGACTTCCCGGGCGGGACGGGTCGCCTCTCGGCCCTCGCGCACTCGAGCCTCCAGGACCTCTACGATCCGGACCGGATCTCGGGTCCGCGCCGGCGGGAAGGCGAGGTCCTGAGCGCGGCGACCTGGGACGACGCGATCGCGGCGGCGGCCGCGGCGGTCTCCGCGGCCGGCCCCGGCGGCACGGCTCTGCTCACGGCCCCGGCGACCGGGGCGCGCCTCGCCTTCTACGCGCGCTGGGCGGCGGCCGTGGGGGCGGAGCACGTCGCGTACGAGCCGTTCGGGCTCGAGGCGATGCGCGCCGCGCACGAGATCGCGTTCGGCATCGCGGCGATTCCGTCCTACGAGCTCGACCGGGCCGACCGCATCGTGAGCTTCGGGGCCGACTTCCTCGAGACGTGGCTGGCGCCGGTGGACCTCGCGGGCCGCTTCGCGCGGGCGCGGGACGTGGAGGCCGGCCGGCACGCCCGGTTCACGTTCGTCGGGCCGCGGCTCTCGCTCACGGGTACGAACGCGGACGACTGGCTGCCCGCTCGCCCGGGCACGGAGGGCCACGTGGCCCTGGCCGTGGCCCACGTCGTCGCGGAGCGCCGGGGGGGGGCGGCCGCCGCGAGGGTCGCGGGGCTTCTGGCGGACTATTCGCCCGAGGCGGTCGCGGGCGCCGCGGACATCCCGGCCGAGCGCATCCGGCAGCTCGGGGAAGAGGTCGCGGAGGCCCGGGCCCCGATCGCCCTCCCGCCCGGCGTCGCCGGACAGGGCGCGGCCTCGACGGGCGCGCACCTGGCCGTCGCGATCCTGAACGCGGTGTCCGGAGCCGTGGGCGAGACCGTCCGCTTCGACCGCGGGCCCGCCCGCGGCACCTCGGCCTCGTTCGCGGAGATCCGGAACCTCGTCGGGCGCCTGCGGGACGGGAGCGTGCGGACGCTCATCGTGGCCGGGCCGAATCCGGCGTATTCCCTGCCCCACTCCGTCGGATTCGCGGACGCGCTCGAGAACGTCACGGTCCTCTCGCTCGCCTCGCACCTGGACGAGACGGCCGCCCTCGCGGACTGGATCCTGCCCGCCAGCCACGAGCTCGAGTCGTGGGGCGACGCCGACATCGCGCCGGGCGTGCGGGCTCTGGCCCAGCCCGTGATGCGCCCCGTGTTCGACACGCGCCAGCAGGAGGACATCCTGCTCGCGATCGCGAAGGGGGCGGGAGCGGAGACCGCCTTCGAGACGGACGACTTCGCCGCCTTCCTGAAGAGCGAGTGGAAGGACCGAAGCGAGGCAGGCTCGGACGCGGCGTTCGAGGACTGGTGGCGCGAGGCCCTGAAGCGCGGCGGCTCGGGGGAGGCCGAGGCCGGCGGAGCCGCGGCTCCGCCCCTGAGCGCCGCGGCCGCGAGCCACGACTTCGGCCCGCCGGCGTCGCCGGACGGGATCACGTTCGTCGCGGCGCCGACCCTTCAGTTCCACGACGGGAGGGGCGCGAATCGGTCCTGGATGCAGGAGTTCCCGGACGCGGTGACGAAGGCCGTGTGGAACGCGTGGGTCGAGATCCATCCGGAGACGGCGGCCCCGCTCGGCCTCTCGAACGGCGATCTCGTCGAGGTGCGGTCCGCGGCCGGCTCCGTGCGCGCACCGGCCTACCTGTACCGGGGGATCCGGCCCGACGTCGTCGCGATCCCGCTCGGGCAGGGCCACGCGGAGTCCGGCCGGACGGCGAAGGGGCGCGGCGTGAACGCGCTCGACCTGCTCGACGGCACCGCGGACGCGCGCAGCGGCGCCCTCTCGTTCGCCGCGGCCGGCGTCCAGATCTCGGCGGTCGGCGAGCGCGCCCGGCTCGTCATCATGCAGGGGAGCGACTCCGACCACGGCCGCGAGTTCGCGGAGATGCTGGGCGTAGCCGAGGCGCACGCCGCCATCCGCGAGCACCGGGTGGACCTGCGCGAGCTCGTGGAGGCCGCCTACGACTCCGACCCGAAGAGCCCGTACCGCTGGGGGATGACGATCGACCTCAACGCGTGCACGGGCTGCGGCGCCTGCGTGACGGCGTGCTACGCGGAGAACAACCTGCCCACGGTCGGCGAGGATCTGTGCGCGATGGGCCGCGAGATGTCGTGGATGCAGATCGAGCGCTACTACGAGGAGACGCCCGACGGCTTCCAGACCGTGCACGAGCCGATGCTGTGCCAGCACTGCGGCGACGCGCCGTGCGAGCCGGTGTGCCCCGTGTACGCCGCCTACCACACGCCGGAGGGCCTGAACGGACAGGTCTACAACCGGTGCGTGGGCACCCGCTACTGCGCGAACAACTGTCCGTACAAGGTCCGCCGCTTCAACTGGTACACCTACGAGCCGCCGGCTCCGCTCACCCACCAGCTGAACCCGGACGTCACGGTGCGCCAGAAGGGCGTGATGGAGAAGTGCACCTTCTGCGTGCAGCGGATCAACCGGGCGAAGATCCAGGCGAAGGAGGAGGGCCGGCTCGTGCAGGATGGAGAGATCCGGACCGCCTGCATGCAGTCGTGTCCGACCGACGCGATCGTGTTCGGGAACCTGAAGGACCCGGAGAGCCGCGTGTCCCGCATCGCGAAGGGCGCGCGCGCCTACCACGTGCTCGGCGAGCTGAACACACGGCCGGCGGTGACCTACCTGAAGAGCGTGACGCACGCCGCGCTGCCCGCGGGCGAGGGTCACGGACACGGGGGCCGGGAGACCCATGGCGACGGCTGAGATCGAGGTCCCCGAGCGCGAGCTGACGCTCGCCGACGCGAATCGGGACATCACGCGCCCCATCTCGCCCCCGGCGTGGCGCTACTGGTTCGTGCTCGGGATCTGCGCCGCCCTCATCGCCGCGGCGGGCTTCGCGTGGATGACCCAGATCCGGGACGGGATCGGAGTCACCGGGATCAACAACCCGGTCGGGTGGGGCGTCTACATCGTCACCTTCGTGTTCTGGGTCGGCATCGCGCACAGCGGAACCCTGATCTCCGCCGTCCTCTACCTGTTCCGCTCCGGATGGCGCACGACGATCAACCGGGCCGCCGAGGCGATGACGATCTTCGCCGTGATGACGGCCGGCCTGTTTCCGCTCATCCACCTCGGGCGCGTGTGGTACTTCTACTACCTCGTGCCCTACCCCTCGACGCGGCTGATCTGGCCGAACTTCCGGTCCCCGCTCGTGTGGGACATGTTCGCGATCGGCACCTACTTCACGATCAGCCTCGTGTTCTGGTACGTGGGGCTCATCCCGGACCTCGCGGTCGTGCGCGACCGGATCAAGGGCTGGAAGGCGAAGATCTACGGGGCCCTGTCGCTCGGCTGGCAGGGGAGCGTGCGGGACTGGAGCCACTACCGGCGGCTCTACCTCTACCTGGCCGGGATCGCGACGCCGCTCGTCCTCTCGGTGCACAGCGTCGTGTCGTGGGACTTCGCGATGGGGATCGTGCCCGGCTGGCACTCCACGATCTTCGCGCCCTACTTCGTGGCCGGCGCGATCTTCTCGGGGATCGCCATGGTCATCACGATCCTCATCCCCCTGCGGTGGGCGTTCGGGCTGGAGCGCTACATCACGAAGTACCACTTCGAGAACATGGCGAAGCTCCTGCTCCTCACGTCGCTCATCGTGGGCTACGCGTACGTGATGGAGTTCTTCCTCGCCTGGTTCTCGGCGGACCCGGTCGAGAAGGAGAGCTTCCTGTGGCGGGCCACGGGCTTCTACGCGGGCCCGTTCTGGATCATGGTCTTCTGCAACGTCGTCGTCCCGATGAGCCTGTGGTTCAAGCGGACCCGCACGAGCCTGCGCGCCCTGTTCGTCATCTCGATCTTCGTGAACATCGGGATGTGGTACGAGCGCTTCGTCATCATCGTGACCTCGATCGCGCACGAGTTCGACCCCGCCGGCTGGGGCATCTACACGCCGTCCTGGGTCGAGCTCACGATCCTGGCCGGGAGCTTCGCCTGGTTCTTCTTCTGGTTCCTCCTGTTCTCGCGCACGCTGCCCACGATCAGCATCGCCGAGGTGAAGGAGCACCTGGCCCACCGGCACGAGCACGGCGAATGAGCGGGATCCTGGCGCAGTACGCGAGCCTGGGAGAGGCGAAGCGCGCCATCGAGGCCCTGCGCGCGGCGGGGCACGAGGACCTGGACGTGTTCTCGCCGATCCCGGCCCCGGAGCTGGAGGAGGCGCTGGGGATCCACTCGAGCCCCGTGCGGCGCTGGGCGCTCATCGGCGGGATCACGGGCTTCGCGACCGCCTACGCCCTCACGGCGCTCACGGCCCTCGCGTACCCGCTCGTCACGCAGGGCAAGCCGATCGTGTCGCTGCCCGCCTATTTCATCATCATGTTCGAGCTCACGATCCTGTTCGCGGGGCTGTTCGGGCTCCTGGGGCTCCTGCACCACACGAAGAAGCCTGCGCGACGGCTGTCGCCGCACTACCGGAAGACGTTCTCCGTGGACCGGTACGGCGTGTTCGTCGCGGTAGACACCGCGGGCGGCCGGACGGAGGTCGAGACGATCGTGCGCGAGGCGGGCGCCGTGGACGTCGAGGTGAGCGAGTGAGGGCCCGCGGCGGCCGGACGGGCGCGCTCGTCGCGGGCGCGGCGCTGCTCGTCGGCCTCTCGGCCTGCGACGACCAGGTGAAGCGGGTGCCCTGGTTCGACACGATGACGGAGCAGCCGGCCGTGCAGACGTACGAGGAGAGGCCCGTGCCGGCCCCGGAGGGCGCCGTGCCGGTGGACGCCGTTCGCCCCTACACGCTCGCGGAGGCGGACACGATGCTCGTGAATCCGGTCGCCCCCGCGACCGAGCTCGAGCGCGGGAAGGCGGCGTTCACGGACTTCTGCCTCCCGTGCCACGGGAGCACGGGGATCGGCGACGGCCCGGTCATCGGGCCGAACCGCCTGCCCCCGATCCCGACCGTCAACCTGACGTCGGAGCGGGCCCGCGGGCTCTCCGACGGATACATCTGGGGCATGATCGAGAACGGACGGGGACTGATGCCGGCCTACCGGCGGGTGCCGCGGGCGGAGCGCTGGGCGCTGGTGAACTACGTGCGGAGCCTCCAGGCCGCCGCGGAGGGCGCGCCGTGAGCGGGCACGACGCCGGAGGGGTGAGCGGGCAGGTGGCGGACGAGATCGCGCGCGATCGCGCCCTGGCCACCGTGCCGGGCCGCCTCGGCGCCCGGACGCTCTTCCTGTGGCTCGGCGCGATCGCGGTCGGCGTCGCCGGCTTCGCGGCCGCGCTCGGGAGCGCGCCGCAGCGCGCCTGGCAGGCCGTGTGGGTGAATTTCCTGTTCTGGACCTCGATCGCCGAGGCGGGCGTGGTGTTCGGCGCCATCCTCGTCGCCGCCCGCGGTCACTGGGGCAAGCCGTTCCGTCGCGTGGCCGAGGGGGCGGCCTCGTTCCTCCCGATCTCCCTGCTCGTGTTCCTCGGTCTGTCCTTCGGCGCCGACCGGATCTTCCCCTGGGTCGGCCCCGTCGAGGAGCACGTGAACCGGACGTGGCTCACGGTGGACGGCGTGTTCTGGCGCAACGGGGTCGCGCTCGCCGTCCTGTACGTCCTGAGCTTCGCCTTCCTGCGCTTGTCGCTCCGGCCAGACGCCCCGCTCGTGGCGGAGCGCCTCTCGGGCTGGCGGCGGCGGCTCGTGGGCGGGCTGGCCCGCGGGTGGCGCGGGGATGAGGAGGAGGTCGAGCGCGCGCGGCGGATCCTGAACTGGCTGTCGCCGGTCCTCATCCTGACGTGGGTGTTCGTGTTCAGCTTCCTCGCCATCGACCTCACGCTGTCCCTGATGCCCGGCTTCGTGAGCGTCGTATGGGGACCCCTGTTCTTCGTCGCGGGCTGGCTGTGCCTCCTGTGCCTCGTGGCCATCCTGGCCCATCGGTACCGGGCCCGCTACGACCTCTCCGACGTGTGGGGACGGTGGGAGTTCCACGACCTGGGCAAGCTGATGTTCGCCTTCGTCATCTTCTGGAGCTACCTGTGGTGGTCCCAGTACCTCCCGATCTGGTACGGGAACCTGGGCCGGGAGACCGTCTTCTTCGAGCAGCGCCTGTCGGGCGGCTTCCGGCCCCTGTTCATCGGGCAGATGGCGCTCGTGTTCCTGCTCCCGTTCCCGCTGCTGCTCGGGCGGAGGCCGAAGATGAGCAGCCGGCACCTCGCGCTCGTCGGGGGCATCGTGCTCGTGGGCTTCTGGCTGGAGCGCTTCCTGGCCGTCGTTCCGTCCACCTGGCACGGGGCCGGCGTGCCGCTCGGATGGGTCGAGGCCGCGGTGACGGTGGGCTTCGTCGGCCTGTTCGGGCTCGGCTACTCGCTGTTCGCGAGCACCATTCCCAAGCTCCCGATCCGGGAGGCGCTCATCACCGGGGAGCGGACGCGGGGCCCCTGAACGCGTCCAGGAGTCCGGCGAGCCGGTCGCCGGACACGTCGGAGACGAGCGCGTTCTCGAACTCTCCGTCGAACCAGCGCACGACCTGAAGGCCGAGCTCCGAGGAGAACACCGGATCGGTCCGGTCCGCCCCGTCGCCGGAGGCGTCCGCCGGGATCCGGTAGTGGGCGAGGCGCGATCCCCCGAGGTCGTACTCGATCATCGACCCGCGCTCTCCGTTCACCAGGCAGACGGAGGCCTTCACCATGGGCGCGCCGGCGAGACGAACGGGCACGACGCTGTGCCCGAGCTCCTGCATGTAGAAGCGCGCGATCGTGGCCGAATCCAGGCTCGCCACCTCCATATCGTCCATCGTGGCCCGCACGTAGTCGTTGGCGAACTTCCGGCCGCCCTCGATCCGGTCCGGCCCGCCGCGCAGGAAGACGAGGCCCGCCGCGAGGACGGCGATCGCCGCCGCGGCGGCCCAGCCCGGACGCCGGCGCGGCCGGGCCGGCGAGACGGTGACCGGCCGCGATGTCCGCTCCCGCGCGAGGGCGTCGAACAGGCGCTCCCGGAGCTCCGCGGGCGCCTGCGCGGCGAGGCGCTGGCGCGCGAGCAGGCGGTCGAGCTCGGCGTCCCGCTGAAAGAACGCCCGGCACGCATCGCAGCCGGCCACGTGAGCCTTCGCCTCTTCCTCTTCCGGCACGTGCCCGCGGGGCCGGTTCAGCGGCCACAGGAGCTCGCGCGCGCGCGCACAACTCAGGGTCATTCGCTTCCACTCCCATCGTTCAGCCGGTTCGTCTCCCCGGCATCTCCGTCCCGGAGCGCCACCGCGAGCCGGGCCTGCATCTCGCTTCGCGCCCTGTAGAGCAGGGCCTGAAACTCGCCTCTTTCGATCCCCAGGGCGCCGGCGCCCTCGGCGTAGCTGAAGCCCATCGCGCCGACGAGCCACACGGCCGCCCGCCGCAGCAGCGGCAGCTCGAGCAGCGCGGCCCGAAAGATCCGGTCCAGGCGCGACGGGTCCTGTCCCGTCAGGTCCGGCAGCACCGCGTCCGCCGCCTCCACCGCGACGGTCGCATCGTCCGGGCCGCCGTTCTCGCGCTCGTACTCGATCGCCTGCCGGAACAGGCGGGCCACGATCCACTTCTCCATGTTCGTGGGCCGCACGCCTCCCTGGTACGCCCGGGCTCCCTCGACGACGACGTCGAGCACGAGCGCCTCGGCCCGCTCCCTGGATCCGGTCAGGAGAAGGGCGCCGTCGTACAGCGCGTCGACCGCATCGCCGATCCGCTCCTCGTAGGTCCTCTTCTTCACCCGAATCCCCTTTCCCGGCCTCCGTTCGGACGCCCTCGGGAGCGGTGATCACCGGATCCGCCGGGCTCACGCCAAGAGAACGCGGCGGCCCGCGGGGCGGGTTCCCGCGGCGGGTGCGGGGTGGAAGCGGGGGGAGCCTCGGGGGGTCGGCGCGCCTAGCGGCCGCGGAAGTTGCCGAATTGGAGCTCGAGACCGAAGTCCCGCTCCCGGAGCGTCGCGATCACGGTCTGGAGGTCGTCCCGCTTCGGGCCCTGGATCCGGAGCTGGTCGCCCTGGACCTGCGCCTGGACCTTCTTGAGCTTGAGATCGCGCACGATGCGGGCGATCTCCCGCGCGACGTCGCCCGGGATGCCCTGCTGGAGCCGGATCTCCATGCGGCTCGCCCCGCCCGCGGCGGGCTCCGGCCGGCCCTCGTGCAGGTTCCTGAGCGGGACCCTGCGCCGCGCGAGCTTCTGCTTCACGACGCCGAGCAGGGCCTGCAGCTTGTACTCGTCCGCGGCCAGGAGCCGGACCTGCCCCTCCCTGCGGTCGAGCTCGATCTCGACCCGGACACCCTTGAAGTCGAAGCGCTGAGCCACCTCGGCCCGCGCCTGATTCAGGGCGTTGTCCACCTCCTGCATGTCCACGGTCGAGGTCACGTCGAACGACTGCGTTCCGGCCATCAGCCCTCCTCGTGCGTGGCGAACGCTTCCCCGACGATGCGTGCCTGCTCCCGGGCGTGCTCGGCGGCGTATCCTTCGGCCGGACTCGCGCGCCGCGGCCGGCCCACGTAGCGGAGCCCGATGTCGGGCCCGATGACGCACCGCAACCGATCGGAGATGGACCCCCAGGCGCCCATGTTCTCGGGCTCCTCCTGGACCCACACGATCTCCTCGAGGGCCGGGAACCGGGCGAAGGCCTTCGCGAGCTCGTGTTCCGGGAACGGATACAGGAGCTCGAGCCGGAGGAGCTCGACGCCGTCGGCCGCCGCCCGCGCATCGGAGGCGGCCAGATCGTAGTAGATCTTCCCGCTGCACAGGATGAGCCGCCGAACGGACGCCGGATCGTCGCGGACGGCCGGCGCCGCCGGATCGGCCAGGACCGGCTCGAACCCGCCCTCCGCGAGATCCTCGAGCGTCGAGCGGGCGCCCGGATGCCGGAGAAGGCTCTTCGGCGTGAGCACGACGAGCGGGCGGCGCGCGTGGCGCAGGGCCTGGCGCCGCAGGAGGTGGAAGTACTGCGCGGGCGTCGTGCAGTTCGCGACCCGGATGTTCCCGCGCGCCGCCAGATCCAGGAAGCGCTCCACCCGGGCGCTGGAGTGCTCGGGGCCCTGTCCCTCGTAGCCGTGCGGGAGGAGGAGGACGAGCCGGGATTCCTGCCCCCACTTCGCGCGACCGGCCACGATGAACTGATCGATCATCGCCTGCGCGACGTTCGCGAAATCCCCGAACTGCGCCTCCCAGAGCACGAGGGCGTTCGTGGCCACGGTGCTGTAGCCGTACTCGAACCCGAGCACGGCCACCTCCGACAGGGGGCTGTTCCACACCTGGAACGGCGCCTGATCCGGCTCCAGGTGCTCCAGGGGCACGAACCTCTCGCCCGTCCGGACGTCGTGGAGCACGAGGTGCCGCTGGCTGAACGTGCCGCGCTCGGAGTCCTCGCCGCTGAGCCGCACGGGCACGCCATCGGTCAGGAGGCTGGCGAACGCGAGCGTCTCCGCGTGCGCCCAGTCCACCGCCGTCTCGATGGCCTTCTTCCGCCGCTCGAGCTGCCGGTCCAGCTTCTGGAACAGAGCGAACCCCTCGGGCCAGGCGTGGATCTTCTCGTTCAGCGCCGCGAGGCGGTCCGCCGGCACGGCGGTCCGGGTGTCCGTCTCCTCCCGCTCCTCGGTGAGCCCGGCGTGCGGGTGGCTCGGCGTGGAGGCCTCGGCCCGGCCCTCCGGCCCCCCGGTCGGCCCGGCCGCGGGCGCTTCGCCGCCCTCTCCGTCCGCGGCCGGCTCGCGCGCATCGGATCGATCCCTGACGGCCTCACGGGCCCGGTTCAGGCGCTCCGCGACGGCGTCCGCCATCGCGTCGGCCTCCGCGCGCGTCACGAGACCCCGCTCCGCGAGCCGCTCCATCCACTGGTCGCGCACGCTCGGGTGGCCGTGGATCCTCTCGTACATCAGCGGCTGCGTGTAGCCGGGCTCATCGCCCTCGTTGTGACCGTACCGCCGGTAGCCGACGAGGTCGATGACGATGTCCTCGCCGAACTCGGTCCGGTAGTCGATGCCGAGGCGCACGGCCGCCAGGCACGCCTCCGGATCGTCCGCGTTCACGTGCAGGATGGGAACGCGGAAGGCGAGGGCCAGGTCGCTGGCGTAGCGCGTGGAGCGGCTGTCTCCGGGGTCCGTCGTGAACCCGAGCTGATTGTTCGCGACGAAGTGAAGCGTTCCCCCCGTCTCGTAGCCGTCCAGTCGGCACAGGTTCAGTGTCTCCGCCACGACGCCCTGCCCGATGAACGCCGAGTCGCCGTGGATGAGCACGGGAAGGACGCCCGTGCCGTGAGCCGTGTCGAAGCGCCGCACCGGGCCGGAGGCGGGCGAGGGCTCGTCGATCGCGCCCCCCTCGGACCGCCAGCCGCGCGCGATCTGCTCCCGCGCCGCCCGGGCCATGCCCTCGATGACCGGATTCACGTGCTCCAGGTGGCTCGGGTTCGGGGCGAGGAAGATCTCCACCGCACCCGCCGGCGTCTCGACCATCTCACGGGCCCCGAGGTGGTACTTCACGTCGCCCGAGCCCGCCTCGAGGACGGTCGTCTGCATGCCGCGGGTCGGCTCCCCCTCGAACTCGCCCATGATCGCCTCGTACGGCCGGCCGATGATGTGCGAGAGCACGTTCAGGCGCCCGCGGTGCGCCATGCCGATGAGCACGACGCGCGTGCCGCCAGCGACGGCGCGCCGGATCGCCTCGTCCAGCATCGGGACGAGCATGTCCAGGCCCTCGATCGAGAACCGCTTCTGGCCCAGGTAGGATCGGTGGAGGAACCGTTCCATCCCCTCGACGGCCGACAGCCGCTCCAGCAGGTCCAGGGCATCCGCGCGCTCGAACGGCCGGCGGTGGCGCCCCGACTCGATCGCGTCCACGAGCCAGTCCCACTGGGCTGGATTCTCCATGTGATCCAGCTCGTAGCCGATCGGGCCGCAGTAGATCTCGCGGAGGCGGTGCACGACGTCGAGAACCGTCGGGCCCATGCGCTCGAGGCCCACGGCGGCGGCCGGGAGCGATGCGAGGTCCGGCTCCGTGATCCCGTGGAACTCCGGCTTCAGGCTGGGATGCCCCGGCGGGGGGGCGCCGAGCGGATCCAGCGGCACCGCGAGGTGCCCCTGATCCCGGTACGAGCGCACGAGGCCTCCGGCCACGGCGGCGATCCGCAGCCGATCCGCGTCGAGAGCCGCCGGCCCGGCGGCCGCGGGCGCGGGGACGGGCCCGCCTCCCTCCACGAGATCGACGAGGGACGGCGGGATGAGGCCGCGCCCCCGGAGCTCCCGCTCGTAGAGCTGCTCCGCGTATCCCGCGTTGTAGCCGTCGGCCGCCGTGTCGACGCCGGATCCGTCCGGGTTTTTCATGGGCCGAAAGCTAACGCAGGTGGTCCCGGAGACAACCGGGCGTGACGGGGAAGAGAAACGGGGGGCGCCTCTCGGTCGCCCCCCGATTCGCGAAGGCCGTTCGCCGCTCCGACGTCGCGGCGACCGCCCGCTCAGATGTGGATGAGGATGCCCGCGTTGACGGGAATCGTGACGGCCGTGTCGAACGGGCTCGCATCCGTGCGCAGCGAGGCGAGAGCCGCCGAATCGGTCTCGTCGGCGAAGATCACGTACACCTGGCCGCCCACGAACACCGCCGCGCGGGGGCTGAGGTCGTATCCGACCCGAAGGCCGCCGTTGAACGTGAAGTACGTCTCGGAGAAGTCCTGCGGGCCGCCCGTGCCGACCGGCGTGAACGTGTCCGAGTCGAACGTCGAGCCGCCTCCGTTCGCGTTCACGTCGAACGACCACTCCGAGGTGCCGGGCTCGACGAGGCGAAGGACGATGCCGGCGTTGTAGTGGTAGATGTTCAGGTCGGGGGGCTCCTGGCCGTTCGCGTCCATGTCCACGCCCGACAGGATGTCCACGTCGCCGCCGATCCGGATCGCGACCCGGGAGTTCAGGTTGTACTCGAGGTTGGCGCCGAAGTTGGGTCCGACGTCGTAGAGATCCGCCAGGTCGCCGGCCGGGATCGCGATCCCGCCGTGGCCCTCCACGGAGACCTTGCCCTGCGCATGGCCCGAGGTGGCCGTGGCCAGGACGAGAACCGCCGCCCCGAAGGCCACCGCGATCGATCGATGGAGCTTCATCTGTCCTCCCGAGAAATCAGGTTGAGACCTCGTTTTCGAGTCGGGTAGGGTAACGCGGGCCCCCCGGCAGAGGTTCCCCCGTGGGGCCGTGCGGCGCGGGAAGATGGGAGATCGGGGAAAAGCCGGATGGTGGTGGGTCGCGCGGACGCGGAGCGCGACGGGTCAGGCTGGATCCAGGCCGAGCGGCGGCTCCGACCAGTCCTCCTCGAGCGTCACGCCGAGCCCGTCGGCCAGGCGGTTCACCAGGTTGAAGTAACCGACGATCTCGCACGCGTGGAGGATCGCCTCATCGTCCAGGCCCGCCTCGCGAAGGGCCTCGATGTCGGCCGGTCCTACGGACGCCGGCGCCCGGGTCAGCCGGTCCGCGTAGGCGAGGATCGCGGCCAGGCGGCCGGAGACCTCCGCCCTGCGCCAGTCCCCGGCCAGGCCCGCCACGAGATCTTCGTCCTTCGTGAGTCTACGGAGCGCCGCCCCGTGATGCTGCACTCAGTAGAAGCAGTCGTTCGCGGCGGAGACGACGAGCGCGATCGACTCGCGCTCCGCGCGGCTCAGGGGAGAGGGGCCGAACATCAGCGTCCGATACAGGGCGTGGTGCCGCTCGAGCCCCTCGGGGTGCAGGGTCTGGATGTCGAGGATGTTCGCGAACGGCCGCCCGCCCGCCAGCGACGCGTACAGCTCCGCGAGGCGGCCTTCGGCCTCATCGGCCCCCACGGTCCGAATCCACGGCCGAGGGGCGCCCCCCCCGGAGCCCGCCTCCCGGGCCTCGTCTCGTCGCGTGTCTCGTGCCGATCCGTCTTCCTGGCTCATGCGCCTCCCCGGGGCTCGCCTCGATCCTGCCGCGCCTCGTGTGCCCGTGCCGTCGCGGCGGGAGGTTCCGCCCCAGACTCGCGCACCGGAGCGGACTCCGCAACCGGGGCGCGGAACGCGCCCCCAGTAGGCGGCGTTGCCCTGTCAGGCCGGGGCGGACGTCGTCTTCGCTTCGTGAGCCGGCCCGCAACGGACCCCAGCGGAGGAGCCGCCGTGAGACCTCGCATCGATCGTCGCGCCGGAGCTCTCGTCCGGGCCGCGCCGTGGATCGCCCTCCTCGCCCACGTCGCTCCCGCCTCCGGGCAGAGCCGGGACATCCGCCGCCTCGCGGGACGGGACGCCTGGCGTACGGACTTCACGCGCGCGTCCGTCCCGCTGGCCGAGGTCGTCTCCGGAGGCCCGAGCAAGGACGGCATCCCGGCCATCGATCGCCCGCGGTTCGAGGGCGTGGACGCCGCGGACCGGTGGCTCGGGAAGCGAGACCCGGTCGTGGTCATCGAGGCGGACGGCCGGGTGAAGGCCTACCCGCTCGGCATCCTCATCTGGCACGAGATCGTGAACGACCAGGTCGGCGATCTGCCCGTCGCGGTCACCTTCTGTCCGCTCTGCAACACGGCGCTCGCGTTCGACCGGCGGCTCGACGGCCGGGTTTTGGACTTCGGCACGACGGGCCGTCTGCGGCACTCGGACCTGGTGATGTACGACCGGCAGACCGAGACGTGGTGGCAGCAGGCCGTGGGCGAGGCGATCATCGGCGAGCTCACGGGCGCCCGGCTTACGCTGCTCGCCGCGAACACGCTCGCGTGGAGCGAGGTGAAGCGCCTGTACCCGGGCGCGCGCGTGCTCTCCCGCGACACGGGCTTCCCGCGCCTGCGGTCCCGCTACGGGCACAATCCGTACGTGGGCTACGACCGGCCGAACGGGCGCCCCTGGCGCCGCTTCTTCGGCGCGAAGCTGGATCCGCAGCGGCCCGCCATGGAGCGGGTCGTGGACGTGGACGTGGGGCCGGGGTGGGCCGCGCCGTTCGGCGAGCTCCGGGACGCGCGGGTCGCGAACGCGGAGGTCGAGGGCAGCCGCTTCGCCGTCTTCTGGGCGCCCGGCGCGGCGAGCGCGACGGACGACGAACGGATCTCGAACGGCCGGGACGTGGGCCAGGCGGCCGTCTTCGACCGCGAGCTCGAGGGACGCGAGCTGGACTTCGTCTGGAAGGACGGCGCGTTCCGGGACGAGCAGACGGGATCGACCTGGGACCTGGCGGGCCGCGCCACGAGCGGTCCGCTCGCCGGCAAGCGGCTGCGCCCGGTGGCGCACGGGACGCACTTCTGGTTCGCGTGGGTCGTGTTTCGGCCGGAGACGGAGGTCTGGACGTCCTGAGGGGGTCAGAGGGCGAGGAAGTCGGCCACGCAGGCGACCGAGAGCCGGCTCGATGGGGATCTCACCTGCGCCCGCACGAAGCGCAGACGCCAGCCGGGAGCGCCGGCAGGCGAGCGATGGGGTAGGCGGCCGCGGGGCTCTCCCCCCCGAGCGCATCGTCCAGGAGGTTCCAGTTCACGACGCCGTCCGGGGCGCGCGGCTCGAGGAGCGTGAACGCGAGCCGCCCGAGCGGCTGGTCCACGGGCACGAGGACGGTGCCGGGCGGGAAGGTCTCGTCGCGGACCTCGTAGCCGCCCCAGAGCTCCCGCTGCAGGTGGCCCTGGAACTCCCGTTCGGCGACGCGCGTGGAGTCGATCCGGAAGACCTCGGCCCGGGCCGTGAGCGGGGCGGCCAGCGGCAGGGTGCGCACGCCGTGCGCCTCGAGGAGGGCGAGGACGCCCCCCAGCTTCTGCGGCACCAGGTACGCGGCGGGAGCCCGGGCGGACTCGACGGGCTCGAAGGCCACGAACTCCGGCATGCGCTCCGGGCGGCGGACGTCCAGGCGGCCGAGCATCCGCTCTCCCGTGTACGGATTCCGCAGATCCTCGACCTCGCCGAGCAGGATCGTGGCCGGGGCCTCCGACCGTGCCGGCGCCGCGCGCAGGGTGAGCGGCTCGCCGACCACCGACCGCGCGTCCGCCGCCCGGGTCGCGGCGCGGATCTTCCCGGCGTTCCGACCTGCCCACCCCGTCAGCTCCTCCACGAAGCGCAGGGAGGCGCGAATCCGCTCCTCGAAGGGCGCGTAGGCGTAGGCCTCGCTCAGGATGCCGAAGCGGTTGCGCAGCCCGACGTAGTTCGTGCTGAAGCGTGGGCGGGGGTCGTACGTGTACCAGCCGCGCTCCCGTCCCTCCGCCCCCTCGCGCTGAAACGTGGAGGGCACGTTGCCGTAGTCGTGAAGCTCCCAGCCCTCGGTCTCGCGGATCGCGCGCACGACGTTCGGGAGCCAGTCCTCGCGCAGGAGCGCGTCGATCTCGGCCGGCGTGTCCGGGTTCAGCGGTGGCGAGTAGGTCAGGTGATAGGCGTGCACCGTCCCGTTCGTCGTGTGCAGGTCGATGACGACGTGCGGGTCGTAGGCCCGCAGGAGGCGGACGAGGGACCGCGCCTCCGGCGACTCGAGCTTCGTGTGGTCGCGGTTCAGGTCCAGGCCCCGGGCGTTGGGCCGCTGCCCCATCCCACCCACCGGGCCGTTCTGGAGCCGCCGGTTCCGCAGGTCGATCCGCTCGTTCCCGTCCGCGTTGTAGATCGGGGCCACGAGGAGGACGAGGGAATCCGCCCATTCGGCGTGCCCGCCCGTCGCGAGGTCGCGCAGGAGGACGAGCGCGGCCTCCTTGCCGCACACCTCGCCGGCGTGGATGTCCGCCATCACGAGCACGCGCAGCCGGCCGGTCGCGCGCACGGCCGCGGGGCCCGCGTCCGCCACGTCGCCGAACACAACGAGCGGCAGCGCCCGGCCCTCGTTCGTGTAGCCGAAGGTGGTGACGTGGAGACGCTCCGAGAGCGGTGCGATGCGCGCCAGGAAGTCCAGCACCTCCGCGTACCGGGTCGTCTCCGCGTAGCCCGTCCGCTCCGCGCGGGTGCGGGGAAGGTCCGCCGTCCGCACGCCGGTGGCCGCCGACTGCTGGGCCGCCGGGGCCCGGGGGGCAGCCGCGAGGAGGACGGCGGAGGCGGCCAGCGGCGCCGCCGCTCGGGAGAGGGGCCACCCGCGGCGCCGCGGCGCCCCGCTCATTGCGCCTCCACCACGATGGCGGCCCGCATGAACGGATGCGGGATGCAGTGATAGGCGAAGCGCCCCGGCTTCGGGAACGTGCGCTCGAAGCTCCCGCCCGGCTGAATGAGCTTCGAGTCCCACTCCTGCCCGTCCGCCGTCGTCGTGTGCGCGACCTCGTCCCGGTTCACCCACCTCACGGTCGTGCCGGGGCGGATCGTGACGTCCTTCCGCGAGAAGGAGAGGCCGGAGATGTCGATCTCCACGACGTCGGCCGGCGCGGCGGCCGGCGCGGCCGCGGGCGCCGGCGCCCGGTCGCCCCCCGCGCCGTCACCGTCCGGACCGCCGCAGCTCGCCGCGACGAGCGCCGTGAGGACGAGCGACGCCAGGCTCCGCCTCCGGATCTCGCTCCGCCACTTCGTGTCGCTCATCAGCTCCTCCCGCCTCGCGCGCTCGATGACCCGCTTCACGCCGCCTTCGCCGCCTCGATCCCCCGGGCCTCGTCCACGCCGAGCAGGACCGCGCCGCCGAGGACGAAGAACAGGATCAGCGTCGCCACACCCGCCCGCTGGCTGCCCGTGGCCTGGGTCACGGCGCCCAGGAGCGCCGGGCCGAGGAACGAGGTGGCCTTGCCCGAGAACGCGTAGAAGCCGAAGAACTCGCCCCTGTGGCGCTCGGGCACGAAGCGGCCCATGAGCGAGCGACTCGCGGACTGGTTCGGCCCCACGAAGATCCCGATGCAGAGCCCCGCGATCCAGATCCAGGTCCGGCTCGGGGCCGCCACGGCGAGGACGGTCAACGCGACGAGCGCGACGAGCGTGACGAGGATCGTCTTGCGTCCGCCGATCCGGTCGTCCACGAACCCGAAGGCCAGCGCCCCCAGGCCCGCGGTCACGTTCAGCGCGATCCCGAACAGGATGACCTCCTCCGTCGTCATCCCGAATGTTCCGCTCGCGTAGATCGCGCCGAAGGCGAACACGGTCACGAGCCCATCGTTGTAGATGAGCCGGGAGACCAGGAACCTCACGACCTCGCGGTAGCGCCGCAGGGCGCGGAACGTCGCCACGAGGTCGGCCAGCGCACCGCGCACGTCGACCCGCTCCGTCCGCTCGACCTCCTCCGGAACGAAGAGCAGCATCGGCAGGCTGAACGCGAGGAACCAGCCGGCCACCAGGAGGTTCGTCGCGCGCACGTTGAAGTCGTTCGCGGTCGAGATCCCGAACCAGGGGGTCTCGGGGCGCACGAAGCCGACGAGGGCCAGGACCATGGCCACGAGGCCCCCGACGTACCCCAGGCCCCAGCCGTAGCCGGAGACGCGGCCGATCCGCTCCCCCGAGACGATGGCGGGCAGGAAGGCGTTGTAGAAGACGCCGGCCGTCTCGTAGGCGACGTTCGCGACGACGAAGACGGCCAGCGCCAGGGCGGCCGCGTGCGCAGGGCCCGGTGGCACGAAGGCGAGGGCCACGGTCGCGGCCGCGCAGACCAGGGTCGATGCGGCCAGGTAGCGACGGCGCCGACCCCCGCGGTCCGCGATCGCGCCCAGGATGGGCGAGAGGACCGCGATGAGGATCGCGCTGATCGAGATCCCCCAGGACCACAGGGTCGTGCCGCGGGCCGGCGTGTCCGCGAAGGCCTTCGTGAAGTAGGTCGAGTAGATGAAGGTGACGACGAGGGTGGTGAAGGCGGAGTTCGCCCAGTCGTACAGGCACCAGGAAGCGATGGCCTTCGGGTCGTCCCGGCGTGCGGGCATGCTCCTCGCTTTCGTTCGCCGACCGGCCCCGGATCGGAGCGCGGCGAGGTGGCCGGGATGTCCGGGCGCCCTCAACGAAAGCCGGTCGCCCGCGTCGCGTCAAGCGGCGGGGGCGGTCGTCCTTTCCAGGCGTTCCAGCTGATCGTGGCGGTACGCCCCGAGGAGGGCGGCGCCGAGAGCGCCGGCCAGGATGGAGTCGGCATGCGCGCGAAGCTCCAGCTCCGGAGCCCCCTTCTTGCGCCCGCTCGCGAGCTCCTCCCGCATGCAGGCCAGCAATCCGGCGTCGCGCGCGAGCCCTCCGGTGACGAGGACGACGTTCTCGGCCGCCGTGGATCGAAGCAGGCGGACGAGACGGCCCGCGATGCTCTGGTGGATCCCCTTCAGGATGTCCGGTGTCGAGATGTCCCGGCTCACCATGTTGATCACGTCCGTCTCCGCGAGGACCGCGCAGATGCTCGAGCATTTCTCGGGCGCCCGCGACTGCATCGACGTCGTGCCGACCTCCTCGAGCGGGACGCCCAGATAGCGCGTGATGTTCTCGAGGAACTGCCCGCTCCCACTCGCGCACTGGCTCGTCATCCGGTGCGCCAGGACCTTCCCGCGCCCGTCGAAGCGGAGGGCGCGAGCGTGGAGGGCTCCCGCGTCCAGCGCCGCGCGTGCCTCCGGATCCAGGTGGAGCGCGCCGCGCGCGTGGGTCGTCATCGAGTAGAAGTGGCCGGTCCGGAACTCGACCGCGTCGCCGTCGCCCGTGCTCGCCACGTAGTCCAGACGGTCGGGCTCGACGCCGGCCGCGCCGCAGGCCTCCGCGAAGGCCGCGTCCACGACCTCGTGCAGGTCGCGTCGCAGGATCCGGCGCAGGACCGTCGCCAGGACCTCGGGCTCCTCGCCGGCCCGGCTGCGCACGATCGCGATCTTCACGGAGTTCGACCCCGGATCCACGCCCGCGGTCAGGTGCTCTCGCCTCTTCCGCCTCATGGCTGCTCTCCGCACGCGTAGCTCCCGAGCTCCCGCCGCTCGTCGGCCGGCGCGAACGTCGAGAGCAGGGAGGGCTTGCCCGCCCGCAGGTCGTCGAGCGCGAACAGGGCGGCGCCCATGGCGCCCATGTAGATGGAGTCGGGGTGAGTGTTGATCGTGAGGTCCTCGCCGTAGTTCTCGTGCGCCAGCTCCGCGAGCACTCGCGTGGCCATGGGGTTGTTGCACACCCCGCCCGTGAACGTGAACTGCTCCTCGATCCCTCCCGAGCGGGCGAGCAGGGACATCGCGCGCAGCATCATCGCCCGGTGGAGGCCGGCCAGGATGTCGTCCCGCCGCTCGCCGAGCGCCAGGCGCTGGCGGAGCTCGGCACCGGCGAACACGGTGCACGTCGAGTTCACGCGGACGGTCTTCCGGGCCTGCAGGGCGAGCGGGCCGAGCTCGTGAAGGCCGAGGTTCAGCTCGTTCGCGATGTACCCGAGGTAGCGCCCGCAGCCGGCCGCGCAGCGATCGTTCATCTGGAAGGAGGTCACGACCCCGGCCTCGTCGAGCTGGATCGCCTTCGTGTCCTGGCCGCCGATGTCCAGCACGGTGCGCGTCTCGGGGAAGAACCAGTGGGCCCCGCGTCCGTGGCACAGGATCTCGCTCCGGATCGCCTCCTTCGGGAACGGGAGCGTCTGGCGGCCGTACCCGGTGCCGACGAACGCGAGCTCCTCGATGCGCTCCGACCCGACGTCCGCGATGAGCGCTCGCAGGTGCGGGTCGCGCGCGGCGGGTGGGCCGTCCGCGGGGCCGTCGGCCAGGCCATCCGCGGGACCGTCTGCCAGGCGGGCGGCGGCTCTCTCCAGCAGGTCGGAGAACGAGCGGCTGTGCAGGCGCGTCTCCACGGACAGGATCGCCCGGTCGTAGAGGGAGACGAGCGGCGCGAACGGCACCTTTCCGCCCTCGCAGACGCGCTCCGCCCCCGCCATGAAGGCGGCCCCGGCCAGGTCCCGGAAGAAGTCGCTTCGGCGCCGGGCGCCCGGGGCGAACAGCGACGGCGCGTCCGCCGCCGCCTCGTCCATGATGGAGGCGAGGGCGGGCTCGAGGACGGCCCGCCGCTCGTCCAGCGCCGGCAGCGTCACGAGCGACAGCAGCTCGGCGCGCAGCTCGGCGAGCTGGTCCAGGTACATCTCGAGCCGAAATGCGTCCTTGAGCGCGGCCGCGATCCCGTTCCCCGCCGCGCCACCGGCCGCCGCCCCGGCCGCCGCCCGCTCGAGCATCGAGAAGCGGGCCGCCGTCAGCGCCTCCTCCCGCACGACGCCGCAGGCGACCTCGTAGCTGCTGCGGCTGTTCGTGATCCCCTGGCCCACGACGGCGCCGTCCTCGTCGAGCAGGACCGCCTTCGTGGTCGTCGAGCCGAGGTCGATCCCGACCACGCACCTCATCGGGCGCCCTCCGCCGGCCTCACGTCCAGGCCCCCCGGCGCCGGGCTTCCAGCATCTGGAAGTAGCTCTGGAGCCGGTTCTCGATGTTCGACTTGCCGAAGTAGCGGGGATCCACGAGGTCGGACTCGAAGAACCCGCCCGGAAGGCCCGTTCGCTTCTCGAGCTCCCGAAGCATCATGAGCTGCCCGACGCTGAACGAGTTGCACGACTTCACGCTGTTGATGAGGAAGCCGTCCGCCTCGTAGGTGCGGATGTACCGCTCCAGCAGGTCGGTCCGGGCCGGAAGGCTGAGGTTCGTGTAGCAGCCCAGGCAGTACTCGGCCAGGGTCTCGAGCGGACGCCCGGGGTCGTGGCGAAAGCCCGTGTCGTAGAGCCCTCCGACCTTCGGGTAGGTCGCGGCGACGACCACGGCCTTCTCGCGGCTGAACATGCTCCAGAACTCGCGAAAGTGGGTCCAGTTCGGCGGACCCTCGACCACGAGCCGGAAGCGTTCGCCCTCGATGGGCCCGTCCGGCGTCATCGGGCCCTCATCCCGTGCCATCCGTCCCTCGACCTCCTCCCGCAGGGCCGCGTAGTAGGCCACGGCTTCCTCCGTGCCGCGGAAGGCCGAGAAGATCGGCCCGATGTAGTACACGCCGCCGAAGTAGGCATCGATGGGGGAGGGCCGGTGCCGGGCCGACTCCCACACGGCGACGAGGTCGTCCTCGGCGCGGCGGGAGAGCTCGAGCCGCCGGGAGAGCTCGTCGAGGTCGAGCGTCTTCCCGGCCGCCTTCTCGAGGGCCGGGATCACCGCCTCGCGGAGCTGCCGGACGACGTAGTCCCTCATGTCGTCGGTGATCTCGCCGTTCGCCTGGTACGGGACGTGCAGCATCGCGACCGCGCAGTCGTAGGCCTCCCGCAGGAGCTCGAACCACTTCATGAACGTGAAGCAGCCCGTGTAGGAGAGGAGGAGGATGTCGGGCTCCGGGAGCTTCGATCCGGTGGGGCCGATGTTCCCGCTCTTCATCATGCCGATGTCGCACTTCACGTAGCTGCACACGTCGGCGTCGTGTCCCTCGTTCTCGGCCTCCCCGATGTAGTCGCCCGAGCGCTTCCGCATCCCCGACTGGAGGGCGTTGATCTCGGGCAGGACCGGGAGAAGGTCCAGGGCCCCCAGGAGCTCGGTCAGGTTCCCGGGCACGAAGGTGTACGCGACGGGCCGCCCCTCGTCGGGGGCGCGCTCGAGGCGCGCGAAGTGCTCGGCGATCATGCGCTTCTGGCGGAGCTGGCTCGAGTCTTTCGCCGCTTCGGCCGTCGCGGCGGCCGTGGCCGTTCCGCCCGCCGCTGCGCCTTCGTTCTCGCTCATGCGGACTTCCCCCACAGCTTCACGGAATCGGAGAAGGCGCCGGCCTGCTCCTGGATGACCTGGAATTGCCCCGTGTTCTCGGAGAACTTGAATCCGGTGTGCGGGATCCCGGCCCGCTCCAGGGCCGCCTCCAGCATCGGACGGTCGAGGAGGGAGGGGTCGCAGAAGGAGGCGGAGGCGAAGATGACCCCGTCCGCTCCGGCCGCCCGCGCCCGGGCGACGAGCTCCGAGCCCTTCTCCTCCTCCGCGATGTAGCGGAAGGCACAGGCGCTCCCCCACTCCAGATAGGCTCTCCCCAGCGCCTCCAGGGGATCCTCCGCCTCGGCCACCTCGATCGGCCCCTCGAGGAGGCGCAGGCCGAGCTGGAAGTCGTCCTCGATGATGTAGCATCCGGCCCGCTCGAGCGTCCGGATGAGGGACAGCGGCGGCTGCTCGCAGAAGGCGCCGACGACGAGGACGCGGATGTTGTCGTACGGACGGGCGGGGCGGGCGCGCACCGCCCGGACGAACTCGCGGATCAGGGCCGCATGGTCGGTCGTCGGGAGCACGGCCCCGGCCCGGACCACCAGGTAGGCCTCGGAGGCGAGGACCCGCCACGGCTCGGCCCGGCGGAGGGCGTCCAGCTCGACGAGAGCCGCGCGGCGGTCGTTCTCGTCCCGGATCGCCGCCCGCAGGGCGCCGTCGTCCAGCGAGACCGCGCCGCGCGCCTCCAGCTCCCCCGCGATCCGCCGCATCTCGCGCACGTAGAACCGTCCGCCGAGGTCCGGGTCGAAGTTCTGGGGCAGGTCGACGTAGGCCGTGTAACGATCGGGGAACAGGAGGTTCCACACGCCGCCCAGGTTCCGCACGACGTCGCAGATCGAAGGGAACAGCATCGCGTCCAGCGCGTCCAGACTCCCCCGCAGGCCGAGCTCGACCATGCTGCGGGGCAGGTGGCAGATGTAGGACTGGAAGTACGAGTCGCCCCGGATGATCTCGAGCTGGTCGCCGCCGCCGAACAGGGCGACGGGGAGGCTGCCGATCGCCTCCAGGAGGGGCCGGGGGACGTACACCGGCAGGTACCCGACGGCCAGCCGTCCCGGATGCGCCTCCTTCCAGCGCCGGACCTCTCCCAGCGCCAGGTCGTCCACCAGGTCGCGGCAGCGCTCGAGCAGCGGGGCGGCCGGATCCACCCCGGCCGCCGCGGCGCCGTGGGCCTGCGCGCGGAGCGCACCCCGGCGACTCACGCGCCGCCTCCCGAGCCCACGGCCCCGAGCAGGGGCTGGGACGGCAGGCCGGCGAGCTCCGCCTCGAGCGTCTCCTGGACGTCGCGGTACGGGCAGCGGGCGATGATCCCGCACAGCAGGATCCGGTGGATCGTGCGCGCGAGATCCTGGGGCTCGCCGTGCGCGTCCCGGCCGTACCAGCCGTAGATCCAGTTCAGCATGCCGAAGAGGCTGTAGGCAATCCGCTCCAGCTCGGCGTCGTCCGCCGTCTCGCCCGCCGGGGCCGGACCCGCCCCTCCCACGCCGCACCCGTCCTCGAGCAGATCCTCCAGGATCTCGCGGCCGATCCGGAAGTAGCCCTCCTTCAGGCGGCGGATCTCGCGGCGGCGGGGCGGCGGAAGGGTGCCGGCCTCGTACACGAGCACCCGCATCACGTCCGGATGATCGGTGAAGTACCGGATGTGATGGAGGACGAAGGCGTACAGGCGCCGGTTCGGGTCCCGAAATCCGGCCAGGGTCTCACGGGCCGAGGCGATCAGGGTCTCGAACGCCTCCCGCTGGAGGGCGTAGAGGATGTCGTCCTTCGAGGGAAAGTAGTTGTACAGGGCGGCGAGGCTCTTTCCCCAGGCGGTGGCGAGCCGCCGCATCGACATCCCGTGAAACCCGTGCTCGGCGATGTTGTGGGCGGCCGCCTCCAGGATCCTCTGCCGTTCGCCCGACGACCGCATCGGGGGTGTCCCGCTCATTCGTCCCTCCACTCGGGGAGCCGCTTGTCGAGGAAGGCCTCGATCCCCTCGTTCCCGTCCGCGCTGTTCAGGACTTCCGACACGTAGAGTCCCTCGGCCGCCCCGAGCGCGTGCTCGAGATCGGCGAGCATGCCGGAGGTCTCGCGCGCCGCCCGCGTGGCCGTCCGCAGGGCGTGCGCCGACAGGGGCCCGAGGTTCTCCCGGTACCACGCCAGGAGACCGTCCCACGCGTCCGGCCCGTCGAGCACGGCCGTGAGGAATCCCAGCCGGTCCGCCTCGGAGACGTCGATGGTCCCACCCGCGAGCAGCAGCCGCTCCGCCGCCGCGTCCCCGAGCCGGCGACCCCCGAGGACGGCGAGGACGGGCGGAAAGACGCCGAGCTTGATCTCGGGGCACCCGAACCGCGCATCGGGCGTCGCGAACACGAGGTGGCACGCGAGCACGAGCTCGAAGGCCCCGCCGAGGCAGTTGCCCGAGACGAGGGCGGAGACGGGGACCGGGAAGGCGGCCACCTGCTTGATGAGCCGATGGAAGGTCGCGAGCATCTGCGCCGCCTGATCCCGACGATGCTCCTCCACGGAGGCACCGAAGGAGAAGTGGGGTCCGGCACCGCTCAGGACCACGAGCCGCAGGTGCCGGTTCGAGCGATGCGTCTCGAGGGCCCCGGACAGCTCCTCCATCATCGCTTCCGTGAGCACGTTCCCCTTGGGCCGGTTCAGCGTGACGTGCAGCAGCGTGTCGCGCTCGGCGGACTCGACCTCGAGGTGCTCGTACGGCGCCGGGGAACCGCTCATCGCCTCAACCCACCGTTCCGGGCGCCGGCCGCCCGGCCGCCCCGTCGCGGCGGCGGCGCGCCTCCTCGGGCAGGACCTCGTCGATGAGCTCCCGGTCGAACGGGTGCCCCTCGGCCAGGCGGCGGCGCAGCGTGACGAAGTCGATCTCCCTGCGCTTGCGGTCGCCGTAGTGGAAGGCGGGGAATCCGGCCGCCGCTTCCGTGTTCATGTTCAGGCTCAGCCAGGAGCGGTTCGTCTCGCTGTTCGCGAGCCAGTGCTCCAGCTTCTTCTTGCGCAGGCCCTCCAGGGTCTTCCGGGTGCAGTCGGGGAACGTGTACAGAAGCCGCGTCACGAGCCGCTCGACCGCCTGGTCGAGGAGCCGAAAGTCGATCTCGCACCCCGCCGCCTCTTCCTTGCCGGCCGTCCACGCGTCGCCGGACTTCCAGCGCCCGTACACGGGCAGCCCCCGGTCGTCGAGGATCCGGTCGGTCACGACGCGCGGGTTCGGGATGAACCGGCCGTCGGGCGCGCGGTGCACGGAAACGACCTCGTTCACGAGGCCGTACTCCAGCGCCTCGTAGGCCGTCCACATCTCGCACAGGGTGAGGCTCTCGGCGGCGCGGGCGTACCCCACGTACAGGTGCAGGAAGTCCGTCGAGCCCCCGTCGGGGGCCGAGCCGTGGATCGGGCCCGCCTGCCCGAAGGTCGCGTTGTCACCGGCGATGGTGAAGTCGCACGCCATGCCGATCTCCTGCCCGCCGGCGATCCGTATCCCGTTCACCCGGCAGATGACCGGCCGGTCGCACTGGAGGATCGTCGTGACCATGTCGTTGAACAGGCGCATGTACTGCAGGTACTCGAGGGGCCGGCCCGCGTAGTAGGCTGCGTACTCCTCCGTGTTGCCGCCGGTGCAGAACGCGCGGTCCCCCGCTCCGGTGAACACGACCGCCACGGCCCGCCGGTCCGCGCTCGCGCGGCGGAACGCGAGGATGACCTCCTTCACCGCGTCCGTCGTGTAGGAGTTGAGCTGCGCCTCGTTGTCGAGCGTGATCCAGACCTGGTGCAGCCCCTCGACCGCCTCCCCTTCCCGGTCCCGGACCGGCCGGGTCTCGTAGCGGATGGAGCGGAACTCCAGCCCCGGTACCAGCTCGTGATCTCGTACGTCCATGGCCTCGCTTCCTCGCGTCTCTCGTTCGCGGCCCGCTCAGGCCTCCGGGAGCAGGACCATGCGGCGCGTGAGGCGGTGCGCGGCCATGGCTCCCAGGAGCGCGTTGAGCTCCGACATCGGGGCTTCCTCGATGAACGGATCCAGGTCGATGCGGCCCCGGAAGATGAGGTCGAGCACGGCCGGATAGGCGTCGGGCGGGCAGCCCCAGGTCCCGTGCACGGTGGCGTCGAACGCCATCAGGTTCGACAGCCGGAACGAGCCCTTCGCGGGCGTGAATCCCACCTGGACCAGCGTCGAGCCCCGATCCAACAGACCGAAGGCGAGCTGCTGGCCCCCGGGCGTCCCGCTGCACTCGAAGATCCGCAGGCGGAAGGACGGAATGTCCGCCTCCCGGGCCACCTCGCGCAGCTCCCGGCGCACGTCCCGCGCCTCTCTCCCGCTCACGTCCACGGCGCGCTCGCCGGGCTCGACGACGCGGGAGAGACGGTCGGAGCTCACATCGCACGCGAATACGGTGGCCCCGAGGGCGCGGGCCACCTGGACGACGAAGCCGCCCACGCCCCCCGTCCCCACCACGGCCGCGAGGTCGCCCGATTGCAGCCCCGAGCGCCGAACCGCCTGGTACGCCGTGGACACGGCGTCCGCGACGACGGAAAGGGCGGCCAGATTCGTTCCCGGCGGAGCCTCGTCCAGCGGGACGAGCGGGGCGCCCGGGACGAGGAGATGGGTCGCGAAGCCGCCGTGCACGTCGTTTCCCGGCATCCTCTGCCGCGGGCAGGCGTTCGAGCGGCCCGCGCGGCAGAACGGACAGTCGCCGCACGGCAGCACGGCGGGGACGAGCACCGGCCGGTCCGCCAGGTCCGCGACCTGCGAGCCCGCCTCGACGACGCGGCCCGTGACCTCGTGGCCGAGGACGAGGGGGAGCTCGTGCTTCGGCGCGACGGACCCGTCGGCGAACCCGAGGTCAGTGTGGCACAGGCCGCAGGCCGTGACGGCGACGACGGCCTCGCCGGGCCCCGGCGCGGGGATCTCGAACCCCCGCCGCTCGAGCGGCCGGCCCGCCTCGTCCAGGAAATGGCCCTCTGCATGCACGATCGTGTCCTCCCGAGTGCGCTCCGAAAGATACGAACGAACGTTCGTTCGTCAAGAGGCCGCAGCCGGGCCGGGCCGGGTCTTCAGGATTGTGGAGGCGGCTCAGTCCGCGGAGGAGGACTCCGGGACGAGGGACACCTGGACGAAGCGGTCCTCGCGCAGCCAGCGGAGCGCCGCAGCGGCGATCGCCTTCGCCGTGAGACCCTCCACGAGCCCGTCGTAGGCCAGGATGAGGCGGGGGTCTTCCCCGTCTCGGAGGGCCGCCGCGATCCGGCCGAGCCAGAAGCCGTTGCGCTCGAGCCCGGTCTCGCGGGCCCTGCGCTGGATCTCCCGGACCTTGGTCACGGTCTCGGGCGGGGGGCCGTGGCCCTTCAGGTGCTCGAGCAGGGCGAACGTGGCCCGCGTGAGCTCGGACAGCCGGTCGGGGTCCGCGCCGAACTCGATCGTGAGCGAGTAGCCCGGCGTGGGCCGGCGCACGGCTTCCGCGCCGACGGCGACTCCGTAGGTCCCGCCCAGCTCCTCGCGCAGGCTCTCCCGGAGCGTGATCCGCAGAGCCTCCGCGAGAGAGCCCAACAGGTAGCGATTCTCCCGGGTGTACTCGAACGGGCCCGTGAACACGATCGCGGTGCGCGCCTTCGGCTCCGCGCCCTTCACGATCGTGCGCCGGACCACGGTGTCCGGCGGGCTCACGCCCACGTCGCGCCAGCTCTCCTGCCGGCCGAGCGAGGGAAGGCCCCCGAGCCAGCGCTCGACGAGCGGCCGCATCGCCTCGAGGTCGAAGCTCCCCACGAACAGGAACGTGAAATCGCTCGCGTCCGCGAACCGATCGCGGTACACGCGCAATGAGGCGTCGAGGTCGAGCTCGCCAAGCCGCTCGATCGTCATCGGACGACGGCGGACATGGTGCTGGGCCAGCGTCACCGTGAGCGAATCACGGAACACGACGTCCGGATCCGCTCCCCGATTCTCGAGGGCGGCCCGGAAGCGCTCCAGCATCGCCGCGTAGGCCCCGGCGTCCCGGCGCGGCGCCGTGAACTCCAGGTAGATGATCTCGAACAGGGTCTCGAGGTCCTTCGGCGAGGCCTGGCCGCTGATCCCCTCCTCGAGGTCGCCGATCGAGGTCTGCGCGAAGGCGACCTTTCCGGTCAGCTTCTTCCCGAGGTCGATGAGGCTGAAGTCCCCGAGCCCCCCGACGCCCACGGAGGGGGTCGCCCATGCGGCCGGCGTGTACAGGCTGTCGGGGACGAGCGAGGTGCCGCCCGGGCTCCACGCCTGCATCAGGATCTGGTCCTCCTTGAAGTCCGTCGGCTTCAGGAAGACGCGGACGCCGTTGTCCAGCCTCCACTCGGTGAGCCCGATCTCCTCGACGCGGCTCTCGGCCACGACGTGCCCGGGCGCCGGGGGGTTCGGCACGAGCGGCCGGTCGCTCGCGCTGTCGGCCCACGCGGCGACCGCGCGCCCCCGGACCGCCTCCAGGACCCCGCGCAGGGCCTCCTCGTCGGGCACTGCGACCCCTTCCTTCTCCGGCGCGTTCACGAGCACGACCCGATCCCGCTCGCGGAGCCAGTCGCGGGCGACTTCGTTCACCTCCGCGAGCCCGATGCCCGGGAGGTAGCGACGGGCGAGGGCGAACTCGTACGCGATCCCGGGAAAGGGCTCGTCCTGCAGGAAGGCGCGCAGGTATTCGCCCGCGTAGGCGGCCGAGTGCGTCTTCTCCCGTTCGTCGTACGCGCTCTCGAGTCCGCGCAACGTCGCCGTCTTCTGCCGCTCCAGCTCCGCACGGGTGAACCCGTGGCGGGACACGCGCTTCGCCTCCTCGAGCAGCGCGCGCAGCCCCTCCTCTATGCCGCCGTCCCGGACGGCCGCGCCCAGGACGTAGGCCTCGCGGGCGCGCACGAAGCGGCCCTTCGACGAGGAGGCCGCGACGAACGGGGCGCCCGGGCGCTGCGTGATCTCGAACAGCCTCCGGTTCAGCATCCCGTTGTAGAGGTCCTCCACGAGCGTGCGCCGGTAGTCCTCGTGCGTCCCGATGGGCTCGACGGGAAGCTTCTCGACCAGGCTCACGCTGGACTGGGAGGCCTCGGGGTCCGTCGCGATCGCGAACAGGGTCTCGTCGTGGCCCGGGACCTCGAAGACGGGACGGGGCCTCGGGTGCGCCGGCTCCGGCAGGGCCCGGAATCGCTCCTTGATCCGGCGCTCCACGTCCGCGGGGTCGAAGTCGCCGACCGCGATCACGGCCATCAGGTCCGGGCGGTACCAGTCCCGATAGAAGCGCTCGAGCGCGGCCGGGTCGAAGCTCTCGAGCACCTCCCGCGAGCCGATGGGCAGGCGATCGGCGTACCGGGAGCCCCGGAAGAGGATGGGGAACTGCCGGTCCCGCATCCGCGCGCCCGCCCCCTGGCCGAGGCGCCACTCCTCGATGACGACGCCCCGCTCCTGGTCGATCTGGTCCCGGTCGAACACCTGGCCGTGCGCCCAATCCTCCAGGATCTGCAGGGCCGTCTCCGTCACGGCCTCCTCGTCGGTCGGGATCTCCAGCTGATAGACCGTCTCGTCGAAGTTCGTGAACGCGTTGATGTCCGCCCCGAAGCGCATCCCGATGGACTCGAGCCAGTCCACGAGCTCCTGCTTCTGGAAGTGGACGGTTCCGTTGAACGCCATGTGCTCGACGAAGTGGGCGAGCCCGAGCTGATCCGGGTCCTCCAGGACGGAGCCGGCGTTCACGACGAGGCGAAGCTCGGCGCGGTTCTCCGGGCGCCCGTTCGCCCGGACGAAGTAGCGGAGCCCGTTCTCGAGGCGACCCGTGCGGACGGCCGGGTCTCGCGGGAGGGGGTCGGTGGAGGCCGCCGCCCGCGCCGCCGCGTCCGCCGGGATCTCCTGCGAGACGCCCGGGACGGGGACGAGGAGCGAGGCGCAGAGGGCGAGGAGGAGCGCCGGCCGGCGCCCGGCGTCGAAGCTCACGCCGGGGCCTCGCCCCCGCCGGGGCGATCCGCCCGGCGGGCGCTCAGACGACACCGTATCCGAGCATCGCGTCGGCGACCTTCACGAAGCCGCCGATGTTCGCTCCGTCCACGTAGTTGATGTACCCCCCGTGCGAGTTCCCGTAGATCACGCACTGGTCGTGGATGTTCTTCATGATGCCCTGGAGCCGCGAGTCCACCTCCTCGCGCGACCACGCGAGGCGCAGGGCGTTCTGGCTCTGCTCGAGGCCCGAGACCGCGACGCCGCCGGCGTTCGCCGCCTTGCCGGGGCCGTACATGAGCTTCGCCTCCAGGAACACGTTCACGCCGTCCAGGTCCGTGGGCATGTTCGCCCCTTCGGCGACGGCGATGACACCGTTCTCCACGAGCGTGCGCGCGTCATCTCCGTCGATCTCGTTCTGCGTCGCGCACGGGAAGGCGAGATCGCAGGGAACGGCCCACGGGCGCTTCCCCTCGTGGTACTCGCACCCGAACTCTTCGGCGTACTCCCGGATCCGCCCGCGTCGGACTTCCTTGAGGTCCTTGATCCACTCCAGCTTCTCCTCGTCGATGCCGTCGGGATCGTAGACGAAGCCGTTCGAGTCCGAGGCCGTGAGCGGCTTCGCCCCGAGGTGGATGAGCTTCTCGATCGTGTAGATGGCCACGTTTCCCGACCCGGAGACGACGGCCGTCTTGCCCTCGACGCCGTCTCCCCGGTTCCGCAGCATGTTCTCCATGAAGTACACGCAACCGTAGCCGGTGGCCTCGGTGCGCACGAGACTGCCGCCGAACGCGAGCCCCTTGCCCGTCAGGATCCCCTCGTAGCGGTTCGCGAGCCGCTTGTACTGGCCGAACAGGTAGCTGATCTCCCTCCCCCCGACGCCGATGTCGCCCGCCGGCACGTCCACGTGCGGTCCGATGTGCCGATACAGCTCCGTCATCAGGGATTGGCAGAAGCGCATGACCTCCCGCTCGCTCTTGCCCTTGGGGTTGAAGTTCGACCCGCCCTTGCCCCCGCCCATGGGAAGCGTGGTGAGGCTGTTCTTGAACACCTGCTCGAAGCCCAGGAACTTCAGGACGCTCAGGTTCACCGTGGGGTGAAAGCGCATCCCTCCCTTGTACGGACCGATCGAGTTGTTGAATTGCACGCGCCAGGCCCTGTCCGCCCGCACGTTCCCGGCATCGTCCTCCCAGCTCACGCGGAAGATGATGATCCGGTCCGGCTCGGTCATGCGCTCGAGAACCTTCGCCTTCCGGTACTCCGGATGCTCGAGGATGAAGGGCATGAGCGAGCGGGCCACTTCGTGGACGGCCTGGTGGAACTCCCGCTCTCCCGGGTTCCGGCGGATGAGCCCCGTCATGAACCGGCTGAGCTCGGCCTGGACTTCCGCCTTCGCGGTCGAGGTCATGTGCGACATCCTCCGCGCTGTCTGTTCCCTGGCTGTCCCGCGGGCGCTCCCGCCCCACCCGCGTGCTCCTCCATCAAGAAGCGTGCTCGTGCGCCCCGAGCGTGCGCATCAGGCGAAGAAAGCGGAGATGACGGTTCGGTGCGGGACACGTGAAGGGTCTTCGAGTCTTCGGTGGGCGTTCGGAATCGTGGTGGCTCTACGGCCGGCTCCGCGTCCTCAGCGGCTTACCCCGCGAACGAGGCCCCGGGCGAGCTCCACGGAGAGAGCTTCGTCCGCGCCCGCCGCGATGGCGTCGTTCAGGAGGCCCAGCTCGCCTCCGTCCAGCCACACGCCACCGCACGTCGGGCAGCGGTCGAGGATGACGTTGAGCACGACCTCCTTCTTCATCTCCGCGCCGTCCATCTGGCATTCCCGGCGCTGCTCGCGCTCCGCGCGGATCGTCATCTCGCAGTCCTGACACGTCGGGAAGCCCTCGAACTCCGTGCTCGTCCGCTCCCTGCCGCAGCGCACGCACTTCATCCCGAACGTGCCCTCCGCGGGGCTCACGACGTTCTCGCTCACGAGCTCGGAGAGGGCGGCCAGGTCCCGCAGGGAGGCCGTCCGGCCCGTGGCGCTGAACATCCCTTCGAAGGCGCCCTCCGGCACGCGGCGCAAACGCCGGCACTCCGCATCCACGACCAGGTAGTCGCCGGGCTCCGCCTCCAGGGGACCATCCGCGGTATGGACGACCGCGCGCTCCCGGAACTGCGCCGCGTGCACGCGTCCCGTTCGGTTGTAGACCCGCCACTCCACCTGGCACCTCCGGTTCCGGAGCCGGCTCGGCGTCCTCCCGCCGGGTGACCCCGCATAAGGTGAACGGATCCCATCGGGCCGGCAAGAGGATCGCGAGGGGTTGACGCGACCTGCCCGGCCTCGTATCATACAAACGTATGAATGATTCTCGCGACACCCGGTCATCGCTCATCGAGGCCGGACGGACGCTGTTCGCCGAGGGGGGCTACGAAGGAACCTCGGTCCGGGCCATCACGGGGCGCGCCGGAGCGAACCTCGGAGCGGTGACGTACCACTTCGGCTCGAAGGAGGCCCTCTACCACGCCGTGCTCGAGGCCGTCCTGGCCCCGCTCCGCTCGAAGCTGGAGCGGGCCAGCGACAGCGGCGGCTCTCCCCTGGACCGGATCGAAGCCTTCGTGCGGGCGTTCTTCGCCTACCTGCTCGCGCACCCGGAGCTGCGCCAGCTCATGCTGCAGCAGATCGGCACCGGCCCCGGCTCGCCGGCGGCTCGCCGCACGCTCCGCTTCAACCTGGGCCTTCTGCGTGCGCTCATCGAGGAGGGGCAGGATGGCGGCTCGATCCGGCCGGGTCGGCCGGAGTTCCTCGCCTTTTCCGTGGGCGCCCAGCCGGTGGCGCTCAACCTCGTGCGGCCCGTCATCGAGCAGGCCGTGGACTTCGACCCTCTGGGACCGGAGACCGGCCACCTCCTCATCGACCACGTGGTGCGCTTCGTCCGCGCCGGCCTGGCCGCGGATGGCGGAGAGGACGGGGCATGAGCGGGTGGCGGGGGAGCGCCCTGGCCGTGCTCGTCGGCCTCGTCGCGCCCGGCACGCTCACGGCCCAGGGGGAGAGCGCGGCGGGAGGGGCCGGCCTCCTTACCGTCAGCGAGGCCGTCCGACTCGCGCTGGCCGACCATCCGTCCGTCGGCGCGTCGCGGGCGGAGCTGCGGGAGGCGGACGCCGCGATCGGGGAGGCGAAGGCCGCCTGGCTCCCGCGCCTGACTGCCGACGGCTCGCTCACCCGGTTCCAGGAGCCCATGATCGTGGCGCCGCTCCACGGCTTCGACTTCCGACGGCCTCCCGATTTCGACCGCAATCTCGTCCAGGGTGAGCTCGCGCTGGGCTTCACGCTGTTCGACGGGGGCGCCCGCTCGGCCGGCGTCCGGGCGGCCCGTGCGACGCGGGGCGCCCGGGAGGCCGGACTCGGCGCGGCGGAGATGACGCTCATCCTCAGGGTCGTGGAGGGGTACGCCAGGGTTCTCACGGCGCGCGACGTCCTCGCGGCCCAGCACCGGCGGATCGAGGCGCTGACGTCCGAGCGCGAGCGGGCGCGCCGGATGCTGGAGGCCGGGCGGGCGGCCCGGGTCGAGCTCCTGCGCGCGGACGCCGCGCTTTCTTCCGCCTCGGCGGACCGGATCGAGGCGGAGGAGCGCCTGCGCACGGCGACCCGCTCGCTCGCGCGCCTCACGGGGCTGGACGAGGGCGCGGTCGCACCGGAGTCGATGGTGGAGATCCGGGCCGGTCCGGCAACGGACATGGGGCCGCGAGGTCCGGAGCTCGAAGCGGCCATCGAACGGAGCCCGGAGGTCCGGCGCGCCCGCGAGCGGCTGCGGGTGGCGGAGGAGGGCCGCCGGGTCGCCCGGGCCGCCTGGCTGCCCCGGCTGGATCTGGCGGCGGGGCTCCTGTCGCTGGGCAGCGTGAACGGGGACTTCACGACGGAGTGGCGGACGGGCGTCGCGCTCTCGTATCCACTCTTCACGGGAGGCGGACGGGCGAGCGCGGTGTCCCGCGCCACCGCCGGGCTGGAGGCCGCCCGCGAGGACCTGCGGGAGGCCCGTCTCGAGGCGCGGGAGAGCGCCGACCGGGCCGCAGCGCGGATCCGGGCGACGGGGGCCCGGGCGGACGCGCTCCGGGCCGCGGCGGAGCATCTGGAAGAGGTCGCTCGCATCGAGAAGCTCGCTCTGGACACGGGAGCGGGCGTCCAGACCGACTACCTGCGGGCCGAGGCGGACCTGCTCGAGGCCCGCACCGCCCGGTCGGACGCGGGCCGCGACCGCAGCGCGGCCCGCACGGAGCTCGCACGCCTGCTCGGTATCCTGGACCCGAACTGGGTCACCCGAAACCTGGAGGAAGGTCGATGAGCAGCCGTGCGCGCATCGGTCTCATCTCGCTCGGCCTCCTGGCCGTCGCCGCGACGCTCCGGCTCACCGTCTTCGCGGGAGGCGGCCGCGAGGGCCCGGTCCTCGCCTCCGGCACCGTGGAGGCGACGGACGCGGATCTCGGCTTTCAGGTCGCCGGCCGGGTCGAGGACGTGGCCGTACGCGAGGGAGACCGGGTCGAGGGGGGCCAGCGGCTCGCGTCGCTGGACAGGAGCGAGCTCGAGGCCCGCAGGCGTGCCGGCGCGGCTCGCGTCGCCGCGGCGCGAGCCCGACTCGACGAGCTCCGCCACGGCTCGCGGACGGAGGAGATCGCGGCCGGGCGCGCGGCCCTGAGGGCGGCGGAAGAGCGCCGGACCCGCAGCCGGCTGGATCTGGATCGGGCCCGTCGCCTGCACGAGGGTGGGGCCGTGAGCCAGGAGACGCTCGACCACGCGAGGACGGCCTTCGAGGTGGCGGAGGCGGCGGTCGACGAGGCGGCGGAGCGGCTCCGCATCCTGGAGACGGGTCCGCGCGCGGAGAGGATCCGGGCCGCGGAGGCGGAGCTCGCCCAGGCGGAAGCCGCCGTCCACCAGATCGAGGCGCTTCTCGACTACTCGATCATCACCGCCCCCTTCCCCGGGCTCATCACCGTCCGCCACAGGGAGCCCGGCGAGTCCGTGGCCCCGGGGGCGCCCGTCCTCACGCTCATGAACCCGGACGACCGGTGGATCCGGATCTACGTGCGCGAGGACGAGGCGGGAAGAGTCGCCATCGGTCAGGCGGCCCGCATCACGTCGGACGCCTACGACGACCGCACGTACGGGGGCGAGGTCAGCTTCATCGCCAGCCAGGCCGAGTTCACGCCCCGCAACGTCCAGACGACGGAGGAGCGGGTGAAGCTCGTCTACGAGGTGCGGGTGCGGATCTCGGACGACCCGGACTTCGACCTGAAGCCGGGACTCGCGGCGGACGTGAGTCTGGAGCCCGCAGGATCGTGACGGGCCCATCCGGCGCCGCGACCGCCGTCGAGCTGCTCGGGCTGGGGCGCCGGTTCGGCGAGCTCACGGCCGTGGACGGGCTCACGTTCGCGGTCGGCCACGGCGAGCTGTTCGGCATCGTGGGGCCCGACGGAGCCGGCAAGACGACCACGTTGCGCATGCTCGCGGGCGTGCTCCGTCCGTCCACGGGCGACGCGCGCGTCCGGGGCATCTCGGTCGCGCGGGATCCGGAGGGCGTCAAGCCCGTGATCGCGTACATGTCCCAACGCTTCGGGCTGTACGAGGACCTGACGGTGCGCGAGAACATCGACTTCTACGCGGATCTGTACCGGGTGCCCCGGGCCGTGCGGCCCTCTCGCCGCGAGCGGCTGTGGGCCTTCTCGGGTCTCGGCCCCTTCGAGTCCCGTCTCGCGGGCGCCCTGTCGGGAGGCATGAAGCAGAAGCTCGGCCTGTGCTGCGCTCTCGTGCACCAGCCCCAGGTGCTGCTCCTGGATGAGCCGACCTTCGGAGTGGACCCGATCTCGCGCCGCGACCTGTGGCTCATCGTGCACGAGATGGTCGCGGGAGGCACGACGGCGATCGTGACGACCGCGTACATGGACGAGGCGGAGCGGTGCGACCGCGTCGCGCTCCTCCACCGCGGACGGCTCGTGGGTCTCGACGCCCCCGTCCGCCTGCAGGAGGCGCTTCGGGGATCCATCCTCGGCGTCTCGGCCGATCGGCCGCGCGCGGCCGTGGACGCGCTGCGGCGAGCGCCCGGAGTGCGGGGGGCGGCGCTGTTCGGAGACCGGATTCACGTGTCCGTCGCCGGCGGGTCCGGGGCATGGCCGGAGATCCGGGCCGCCGCGCAGACGGGGGGCGTCCGTCTCGGAGACATGCGGGTCATCGAGCCCTCGCTGGAGGACGTGTTCATCCACCTCGTGAGCGAGGAAGGCCCGGCGTGACGGGGCCAGAGGCCCGGGCGATCGTGACGAACCGCCTCACGCGCCGCTTCGGCGACTTCACGGCCGTGGACGGGCTGACGTTCGGCGTCGCGCGCGGCGAGGTGTTCGGCTTCCTGGGCCCGAACGGAGCCGGGAAGACGACGACGATCAAGATGCTGACGGGCCTCCTGCGGCCGACGGACGGGGAGGCCCGGATCGACGGCCTCGACGTGCGGACGGAGGGCGAGCGGATCAAGAGACGGATCGGGTACATGTCGCAGCTGTTCTCGCTCTACCACGACCTCACGCCGGAGGAGAACATCGAGCTCTTCTCCGGCCTGTACGGCGTGCGGGGATCCCGGTACCGCGAGCGCCGGGACTGGGTCCTCGAGATGGCCGGTCTCGAGGATCGGCGGCACGATCCGACCGGCACGCTCCCGCTGGGCTGGAAGCAGCGCCTGGCCCTCGGATGCGCGATCCTTCACGAGCCGGCGCTCCTGTTCCTGGACGAGCCGACCTCGGGGGTCGATCCCGTGGCGCGGAGGGACTTCTGGGACCTCATCTACGGCCTGGCGGAACGCGGGACCACGATTCTCGTGTCCACGCACTACATGGAGGAGGCCGAGTACTGTCATCGGCTCGCGCTCATGAACCGGGGGCGGCTCATCGCGCTCGATCGGCCCCGCGCCCTGCGCGAGGCCATGCGCGAGCCGATCCTGGAGCTCCGGACGGACGATCCCGCCACGGCGGTCGAGACGCTCCGCTCGGCTCCCGGTGTCCTGGAGGCCTCGATGTTCGGTCGGGCCGTCCACGTCGTCGTCGCGGATGAGGCGGAGGCCCGCGAGCGCCTGCCGCGCGAGCTGGCCCGGGCCGGCCGCGCCTGCGCGGGTCTGGAGCGGGTCCCGCCGTCCCTCGAGGACGTCTTCGTCGCCCGGGTGCGACGCGAGGGAGGCGCGGCGCCCGGATGAGCCTGCGACGCCTCGGCGCGATCGCGCGCAAAGAGATCATCCAACTCCGCAGGGATCCCCGCAGCGTGAGCCTGGCGTTCGCCCTGCCCCTGGCGCTCGTGCTCATCTTCGGCTACGCGATCACGCTCGACGTCAAGCACATCGGTCTCTCTGTGCTGGATCAGGACCGGTCCCCGGAGAGCCGCCGGCTCGTGGACGCTTTCGAGCGCTCCGGGTACTTCGAGATCCGGACGCCCCTGGCCGCGACCCGCGAGATCGACGAGGTGCTGGACCGCGGGCGCGCGGCCCTCGTGCTCGTCGTGCCGCCGGGCTTCGCCCGCGAGCTCGGGAGCGGAGGGCCGGGGACGGTCCAGCTCCTCCTGGACGGGAGCGACGCCAACACCGCGGAGATCGCCCTGAACTATGCGGAGGCCATCGCCGCGGCCTTCCCGGCCCGCCTCACGGTCACCGCGGGCCGGCAGGGGGCGGACCCGGGTCCGCGGAGCCGGGTCTGGTACAACGAAGCCCTCGACAGCCAGAGCATGATCGTTCCGGGGCTCATCGCCGTCATCATGTCGATCATCGCCGCCATGCTCACGTCGCTCACCATCGCGCGGGAATGGGAGCGCGGGACCATGGAGCAGCTGGCCGCCACGCCCGTCCACCGCCTGGAGGTCATCTTCGGGAAGCTGCTGCCGTACCTGGCCATCGGGCTCATCGACGTCGCGATCACGTGCCTCGTGAGCCTGGGGGTGTTCGGGGTCCCCCTGCGCGGAAGCGTCACGCTCCTGTTCGCCACGTCGATCCTGTTCCTGCTCGGCGCGCTCGGATTCGGCATCTTCGTGTCGGCGGCCGTGAAGTCCCAGCTGCTCGCGAGCCAGATGGCCCTGATGTCCACGTACCTCCCCGCGCTTCTCCTCTCGGGGTTCATCTTCGCGATCGCGAACATGCCGACCGTGCTCCGGATCGTCTCATACATCATCCCCGCCCGCTACTTCGTCACGGTGACCCGCGGGATCTTCCTGAAGGGGATCGGCCTCGAGACCCTGTGGCTCCCGGCGCTCGGGCTTACGCTGTTCTCCGTCGTCGGGATCGGCCTCGCCACGGCCTCGTTCCGCAAGGAGATCGCATGAACGGTGAGTCCGCGCAGCGCATCCGGTCTCTCGTGCGCAAGGAGATGCGGCAGCTGCTGCGCGACCCGCGCGCCCGGCCCATACTCTTCGTCGCCCCCGTCATCCAGCTCGTGCTGTTCGGGTACGCCGTGAACACCGACGTGCGGCACACGAGCACCTTCCTCGTCGATCACGACCGCACGGCGGAGTCGCGCGCGCTGCGCGACGCCTTCACGGCCTCCGGCTACTTCGACCTGGTCGGCGAATCTCTCCGGCCATCGGACCTCGTGGCGGAGCTGGACCGCGGGCGAGCCGTCGTCGGCCTCCAGATTCCCGCCGGCTTCGCGGCCGCCGTGGCGCGCGGAGACGAGGCGAGCGTCCAGGTCCTCGTCGACGGCTCCGACTCGAACACGGCCACGATCGCGCAGGGGTACGCGAACCTCATCACCCGCCGCTTCCTGCTGGCGCGCCGCGAAGCCGCCCAGGGAGGCCCGGCCCGGGCGACCGGCCTGGACCTTCGGGCCCGGGCGTGGTTCAATCCGGATCTCGAGAGCCGGGTGTACAACGTTCCAGCCATCGTGGGCGTGCTTCTCATGCTCATCTGCCTTCTGCTCACGTCGCTGAGCGTCGTGAGGGAGCGGGAGATCGGAACGCTGGACCAGCTCCTCGTGAGCCCGGTCCGCCCGGCCGAGCTCATGATCGGCAAGACGATCCCCGTGACGCTCATCGGCCTCGTGGATCTCGTCCTCATCACCGGCGTGGCGCACCTGTGGTTCCACATCCCGTTTCGCGGATCGCCGGGCGCCCTTTTCCTCGCCGCGCTCCTCTACATCGTGGCCGGACTCTCGTTCGGCCTCATCATCTCCTCGGTGTCCCGCACGCAGCAGGAAGCGTTCATGTCGATGTTCCTCTTCCTGATGCCGACGATCATCCTGTCCGGCTTCCTGTATCCGATCGCGAGCATGCCGCAGGTCTTCCAATGGGTCACCTACCTGAACCCGGTCCGGTATTTCCTGGAGATCGTTCGCGGTATATTCCTGAAGGGGAACGGTCTGGCGGACCTGTGGCCGCAGTACGCGGCCGTCTCCGCGATCGCCGCGGCCGGCCTCGGCGTCGCGACGAACCGGTTCCGCCGGGACACCGCCTGAGTCACTCGCCCGGAGGCGCCATCATGCGGATCACGGCTCGAGCGCTGCTCATCGCCGCCCTGTGCGCCAGCGCCGGCTGTGCCCGGGGCGACCGGCCCCCGGCCGGCGACGCAGCCGGGGCGGCCGCTTCGGACACCATCGACGCGGCAAGGCGGGACAGCCTTCTCGGCGAGTCCGCGCTTCCCGGCGCCCGCGGCGTCAAGGCCGCCCGGGAAGCGGCGGACCGAATCGAGAAGCGGAGGGCGCGGCTCGACTCCATCTCGGAATGACCTGCACGGGGGAGGCATCGTGAGCGACGAGCGGAAGGATCGGGAGGAATACCAGGTCGAGGGGCACAACCTGCTCGGCAAGGTGAAGGAGCTCGTGCGAGAGGGGAACGTCCGGCGCATCACGATCAAGAACGACGAGGGGAAGGTTCTCATCGAGATTCCGCTCACCCTGGGCGTCGTGGGCGCCGTTCTCATCCCCGTGTGGGCGGCGATCGGAGCGATCGCCGCCATCGTGACGAACTGCTCGATCACGGTCGAGCGGGAGGACGGGCCGGCCTGAGCCGCCGCCACACCGCTGCCGGAACCGTTCGCTTCCGGGACGCCCGATCCCGATATGGCACACGCGCGCCCGCCACCGCATGGGCGAATCGACGCTCCAACTCCCTCTCCGACGACGACATAGCGGGAACGGTCGTGCTGGCACGGGCGTTGCCTTTCGCGTTCGGGGACAACCATCCGGCCTCCCGCGGTGTCTGTCATGGCGGAGCGGCTACTCGGGGAGGGGAAGCGGGGAGGCGCAGCATGCGAAAGGCGGAGAGGCTCGGCGTGCGCGGCACGGGGAGGGCGCTCGCCCTCGCCGCGTGCCTGCTCGTGGGCACCGCGGGCGCGGGCCCGGGGCTGCGGGGGCAGACGGCGACCGGACTCGTGTCCGGACGGGGGCAGGGAGCCGTGCCGGTGGCCGATGTCACGGCGCCGGCGAACGCGGGGCCCAAGGTCGCGGAAGCGGTTCCGGTGGACCGGGAGCCGATCCGCGTGGACGGCCGACTCGATGACGCGGCCTGGTCACGGGCCCGTTTCTTCTCGGACTTCCTGCAGAAGGAGCCGAATCAGGGGGAGCCGCCGACCGAGAGGACCGAGGTCGCCTTCCTGTTCGACGATGACGCGCTGTACGTGGGCGCCCGTATGTACTCGTCCGACCCGGATGAGATCGCGGCGCTCATGACCCGGCGCGACCAGCAGGGCAAGGCCGAGCTCCTGGCCGTCTACCTCGACACGTTCCACGACCGTCGCACGGCCTACAGCTTCGCCGTCACGGCGGCCGGCGTGCGCGTGGACTGGTACCACCCGCAGGACAACGAATTCCGGCGCGACGTCACGTTCGATCCCGTGTGGGAGACGCGGACGCGCGTCGACTCGCTCGGGTGGACGGCGGAGATGAAGATCCCGTTCTCCCAGCTCCGGTTCAACGACCTGGACGAGCAGCGTTGGGGCCTGAACGTCGAGCGATGGATCCCGGCCCGGAACGAGGACATCTTCTGGGTCTACGTCCCGCGGGACGAGACGGGATGGGCTTCCCGCTTCGGAACCCTGACCGGCGTCGCCGGCATCCGGCCGAGCCGCCGGATCGAGCTGCTTCCGTTCGTCGCCACGGACGCCCGGATCACGAGCCCGAGCCTCGTCAACGATGCCGATCCCTTCCACGGCACGAGCGAGCTCACCCAGCGGGTGGGCGCGAATCTCAAGATGGGCCTCGGCCCCAACCTCACCCTCGACGCGACGGTGAACCCGGACTTCGGCCAGGTGAACTTCGATCCGGCCGTAGTGAACCTGAGCGGATTCGAGACGATCTTCGACGAGCAGCGGCCGTTCTTCACGGAAGGCAACCAGATCTTCGCGGGGAACGGGAAGCAGGGGCCCCGCTATTTCTTCTCGCGCCGGATCGGAGCGCCGCCCCACGGATTCGCCTCCGGCGACTTCACGGATCCGCCCGAGGCCGCGACCATCCTCGGGGCCGCGAAGGTGACGGGACGCCTGGAGAGCGGGCTGTCCGTCGGCGTCCTGGGCGCGGTCACGAGCTCCGAGAGCGCGCGGACCTTTCGGGTCAGCGATGCGACGTTCGGCCGCGAGAAGATCGAGCCCTCCGCGGGCTGGGGCGTCGTGCGCCTCCAGCAGGAGCTGGGCGAGAACGCCTCGACGGTCGGGCTCACCCTCACGGGGCTGCGGCGCGGCCTCTCCGATGGCCAGCCGCTGGCCGGGCTCCTGAGCCGGCAGGCATACACGGGCGGCGGCGACTTCCTGCTCCGGATGGCGGGAGGAAAGTACGAGCTGAACGGACACTTCGGTGCCAGCTACGTGCAGGGCGACTCGCTGGCGATCCAGCGGATCCAGCGGTCGTTCGTGCACCGATTCGACCGGCCCGACCAGGACCACGTGAGCCTCGACCCCTCCCGGACGTCCCTGCTCGGCTTCTCGGGCTCGCTTCAGTTCTCCAAGAACAGCGGTCGGCACTGGCTCTACAACGCCGGCATCTGGGCGGACTCGCCGAACTGGGAGCTGAACGACGTCGGCCAGCTCGGCCTGGCGGACGACATCCAGAGCTGGGGAGGCCTGACGTACCGGGAGACCGAGGTCGGACGGCTTTTCCGCAACTACCGGGTGAACCTGAACGGCGGAAACGGCTGGAACTTCGGGGGAGTGCACAAGAACTCGTGGCTCGGCCTGAGCTCGTTCGCCACGCTCAAGAACTTCATGTGGGTGAACGTGTTCGGCGGGCGCAACTTCAACACGCTGTCCGACAACCTGACGCGGGGCGGTCCGCTCATGGGGCAGCCGGGCAATTTCTGGGCGGGCACGGGGTTCGGGAACAACTTCTCGGCCAAGACGCGGTGGAGCGCGAACGTGTTCTGGAACGACCGGAACCGGGGTCACAGCCTGAACCTGAATGCCCGGCTCGCGTTCGAGCCCGGCGACCGATGGCGCGTGTCGCTGGCGCCGGGATACTCGCGCCGCACGAACCGACTCCAGTACTTCGCGACGATGGACCGGGCGTCGGGACGGACGTTCGGCAAGCGCTACGTCTTCTCGACGGTGGAGCAGAGCCAGCTCTCGGCGAACCTGTCGCTGAACTACTCCTTCAGCCCCGACCTGAACCTGGACTTTTCGGCCCAGCCGTTCTCCGCCTCGGGCCGGTTCTCGGAGTTCGGGGAGCTCCCCCGGGCGGGCAGCTTCGGCCTGCGCCGCTACGGGACCGACGGCACGACGATCCGCGAGCAGGTCGATCCGGCGTCGGGCACCCGGTTCTATTCCGTCACGGACGGCGCCGAGAGCTTCACGCTGGGAGATGCGGACTTCAACAGCCTGTCCTTCCGAAGCAACCTCGTCCTGCGCTGGGAGTTCAAGCCCGGCAGCACGCTGTTCTTCGTGTGGCGCCAGGACCGGTCCCGGTTCGCGAACACGGGGGACTTCGTGACCCCGGGCTCCCTGTTCGATTCCTTCTCGGCGGCCGGCACGAACACGCTCTCGATCAAGTTCAGCTACTGGATGCCGATGAGCTGACGCGGCCAGGGACCGGTGCCCCTCGGGCGGCCGGACCGGTGGGAGCGCTCCGGGGGGTGGGTCGCCGGGCAACGCCGGCGCCCGCCCCGCTGTCCAAGAATCGGCGGCCGACGAGGTCCGCCACCCGCGCTCCACCCGTCCGCCGGAGCGCACATCCGACGCTCGAACACGAGGACTAGGGTGCCATGGGCTCACACGTCAGGCCGCGCTTCGTCCACCCCGCGCGCCGAAAGGGCGCCGGGATGCTGGCGCTTCTGCTCCCGGTCGTGGGGTCGGCCTGCGCCACCGAGAGCTCGGGGGGGGCGGCCCGCCTCGAGGCGACCATCGACACCGTGGACGGCGTGGAGCGCCTGTCCTACCCGGCCACCCACGCCGCGGGGCTCGCGTGGCACTTCGACACGGTCGCCGTCATCGGGGGATTCGGGAGCGACGACGACCGGTATCAGTTCGACGACGTGACCCCCGCGCAGCTCGCGGGCTCTCCCGAAGGCGACCTGTACGTCGCGGACCCGTCGGGGCATCGCATCCTCCGCTACGACGCCGCCGGCAGGTTCGTGAGCTCGTTCGGGCGCGAAGGCTCGGGGCCGGGGGAGCTCGAGAGCCCTTCGGGCGTCGATCTGGGTCCCGGCGACACGCTCTGGATCACCGACTCGGCGAACCGGCGCACGACACTGATCCCCGTGGCCGGGGGCGCGCCGCGCAGCATTCCGATGGAGGATGACGCCAGCGTGCTCGCGGGCAGGATCGCGGTGCGCGGTGCGCGGTTCTTCGGAGTGAACCGGGTCTTCTCCTTCACGCCCGGACAGCAGCCCGAGTCGGCACCGCCCTATCGGCTCGTGAGCTTCGACGGGACGGGCATGCCGCACGATTCCATCTGGGTGTCCCCGGGGCCGAAGATGACG
>JBHHZD010000019.1:0-47543 GCA_046757885.1 Gemmatimonadota bacterium | reverse complement strand
ACGGGTAGGGTCAGGATCAACGACCGGGACATCGAGGCCGTGATCCGGTCTCCGAGAGCGGGCGACGATCACGAAGCGCGAGATCTTTCGGGTTCTCGGCGCCCGGCACCGCTTCGACGTCTCGGACGAGCGCGCCCTGCCGATGTGGGACCTCATCGAGGAGGAGAAGCTCACGCGGGCGATCGGGCTCGGCATCCAGATCTTCCTCGGCCTCGTGGGCGTGCTCACGCTCATCGTCGCCGGAGTCGGGGTCGCGAACATCATGTATGTCGTCGTGAAGGAGCGGACCCGGGAGATCGGGGTGAAGATCGCGGTGGGCGCCCGACGCCGCCACATCATGAGTCAGTTCATCGTCGAGGCCCTGCTCGTCTCGCTCGGCGGCGGTCTCGCGGGCCTCGGCTTCTCGTCCGCGGTCGTCCTGGGCGTGGACAGCCTCCCGAGCACGAATCCCGCCCTGCAGTACATCGCGAACCCCAAGCTCTCGTGGCCGATCTCCATCCTGTGCGTGTCCCTCCTCGTGAGCATCGGGCTGCTGGCGGGCTTCCTTCCGGCGCGCCGGGCCGCCAGCGTGGATCCGGTCGAGTCCCTCCGCTACGAGTGATCATCGCGTAACTCCGGCTCGAAAGGGTCTTTGCGGCCCGATTCTTGACCGTCAGACGGACGAATCCGTCGGCAGGACGGTCTCGAGAACACGATTGAGGTGGAGATGCGATCGGGTCACATGGCCGTGCGCGCAGACATGTGTAGTGTTTTCATTGCGTTCCGGCGTCCGGGAGCTGCCCGGCGTTCAGAGGCGGCGCTCGCTCACCGTCGTGGCGGCGCGCAAGACGAGCCGCGTTTTGCCTGTCGGCGCGGGCCTGTCGAGCGGAGTCGGCCGGCGTGAGCCCCACGCAGACGTTGGCGCGGAAGCCGCGCCCGCTCCTGCGCAGCATCCGCTGGCGCGTGGCGCCCGAGCCCGGCGAGGCATCCCCGGATGGCGGCGGGTCGCCGGAGCCTCCGTTCGAGATCTTCCTCACGCAGTCCGTGCTTCGGGATGTCGAGAGGCATCTGTTCGCGGATCCGGAGACTTCCGGGTGGGGACTCCTCGCAGGCGAGGTGCACGAGTGCCCGGTGTCCGGGCGCCGCTGGGTGCTGGGCACGGATGTGCTGCATGGCAAGGGCGCCTTCGATGAAGACGGCGGCCGGCAGGTTCCCGAGGAAGGCGAACTCGCCCTTCACCTGAAGGCGGAGCGTGAGGGGCGCGTCATCGTCGGATGGTACCATGCCCACGAGGCGGGCCGGCCCCGGTTCACGGCCAGGGACCGGGCCACGAACGCGCGCGTCGCCCGGGAGCCCTGGCAGTTCGGCTTGCTACTCGTCCGCGAGGCTGGAGAAACCGCCGGCGCCGTGATGCACCCGGCCGTCTCGGACGGCGGGGCCCCGGTGCCGTTTCACGAGGTCGTGAGCAACGATGCCTTGCTTCCCGACGGCGGCCAGCGCACCTGCCTGGCATGGACGAACCTCGAGACCGAGGCGGATATCGCGCCCGCCTCGCCGGAACCGGGCGAGTGGGCCGCGGACGACCGGCCCGAGGAGGGCGAAGCCGACGCGAGCGTTTCTGCCGCCCATGAGGCCCCGGAGGAGACCGTCGTCGAGGGCGGACCCGCGTGGCGGGAACCCGCGGGAGCGACGGCCGGGGCGCGGCCCTGGGCTCGACGGGGGCGGCGCCTCCCGGCCCGGGGCTGGGCCGCCCTCGTCCGGCTCGCTGCGGTAGCTCGTACCGTTCCGCGCCTGCTTCGCAGTCGGCCGACGACAGGGACCGCCATCGTGGGAGTCGGGATCGTGGTCGTCGTCATGGCGAGCCTCGTGCTCGTGATCCGGCGAGCCGGGAGCGAAGACGGGGACGCGGCCGCCTCGCTCGGAGGCGTCCCGTCCGCCGCGACACCGGCCGTCCCGCCCTCCGGGCCGGAGGCGGCGAACGCGGAGCCGCCGGCGCCGCGCCCCGACGAACGACCTGCCGAGGCCGTCGAGACGGAGCCGGTGGTGCCGCGGACGACTCCCCCCGTGCCTCTCGCGCGGATGGACTCGCTCGGCAACCAGACGCTGGCGGCGATCAGTCACTTCTACGGAACGACCGTGGCGCTCGACGAAGGGCGCGCGGACTGTCCGGCGCTGGGCAGCGCGTATGTGCGCGTCGAGGAAGCCTGGATCGCGTACAGCACGCAGGGAAAGGCGAAGCTCGACACGCGGCTCGAGGGAGATCGCCTGGAGCGCGACGGCCGGCTGCTGGCCGGCGTGCAGGACGTCGAGAGACTGTTCGAGAAGTCCGGCTGTAGCCGGCCGTAAGCGGTCAGGCCGCTGACCCGCCGCGCCGCGCCGCGTCGATCCGGCGGCGCGCGAGCTCACGTAGCTCCTCCACGGCCTCCTCCCCGAAGCCCTGCACGTCGATAGGGTCCAGGATCACGAGCGAGATGTCGGAGCGCCGGAAGACGAGCGATCCCTTGCGGATCGAGTCCCGGGTGCCGGAAATGGCGAGGGGAAGCACGGGTGTCCCGGTCTCGATGGCGAGCCGGAAGGCGCCGTTGCGGAACGGGAGCAGCTCGTCCGTCTCCGAGCGCGTGCCCTCGGGGAACACGATGACGGACACGCCCCGGCGCAGCCACTCCCGGAGGCGGGCGTAGGCGGCGGCGCGGCTTTCCGGGTCTCCCCGCCGCACCCCCTCGTCCCCGACGAGCCTCATCAGCCAACCCACGAAGGGAATCCTGAGATTCGCGGCCTTCGACAGCCATTTCATCTCCCACGGCAGGCTGCCGACGAGAATCGGATCGGCCAGGGACTCGTGGTTGCAGACCACGACGAACGGGTGGGTCTCGCGCGGCGGGACGCGACCGGAGACGCGGAGGCGCCAAAACGGATTCATCCACGTGGCGACCGCCGCGGCGCTGTGGAAGGCCCGGCCGGAGATCCGGCGAGCCGGGTCACGCCAGGCCGTCAGAAGGTAGAGGAGCAGGACGGGGGGCGTCCACAGGATCACGAGGACCGTCCAGGCGATCCATACGAAGGAGCTGAGGACGGCGTCGAGCGTGCGTCTCATCGAGGCGGAACCTCGCCTCCAGGCGCTGGACTTGGATTCTGGGACCGTGCATCTTGGGCGCCGTCCGGGCACCATCGCAAGGGAGGACCAAGCGAAATGACCGCTGATCGCGACGGCACCACGCGCATTCTGATTCCGGCGGAGCGCCAGCCCCCGCTCCCGGTCGACCGGTTCATCCGGGACGAGGCGCCGGACGAGGAGGCTGTCCCGCTCGATGTCCTGTTCGTGGGCGCCGGGCCGGCCGGACTCGCGGGCGCCATCGAGCTGGCCCGGCTCGTCAGGGAGGATGCGGAGTCCGGCGGCGGCCTGGGTGACCTGGAGATCGGGGTGCTCGAGAAGGCGGAGGCGCTCGGGGAGCACTGCCTGTCGGGAGCCGTCGTCGATCCAGGGCCTTTCCACGAGCTGTTCCCCGGGGTTGCCGCGGAAGAGCTTCCCCTGCGAGGCCGCGTGTCGCGGGATCGCGTGTACCTGCTCATGCGCCGCGGGAAGATCCGCGTTCCGACGCCGCCGACGATGCGCAACCACGGCCATCACGTCGCCTCGATCTGCGAGATCGTCCGCTGGCTGGGAGAGAGGGCCGAGGCGCTCGGGGTGAACGTGTTCACGGGCTTCCCGGCCGACGCCCTGCTGATGCGCGAGGGCCGGGTGGTGGGCGTCCGGACGGCGGCTGCCGGACTCGGACGGGACGGCGAGCCGGGAAGCGGCTACATGCCTCCCACGGATCTCGCCGCTCGGGTGACGGTGCTGGCCGAGGGCTCCCGTGGCCCGCTCGCGCAGGCCTATCTGGCGAGGGAGGAGATCGGGTCGGCGAACCCTCAGATCTACGCCCTCGGCGTGAAGGAGCTCTGGCGCGTCCCGCGGCCTCTCGAGGCCGTCGTGCACACGCTCGGCTACCCCCTTCCGAGGGACGCCTTCGGGGGCAGCTTCATGTACCCGATGGCCGACGACTTGGTCTCGCTCGGCCTCGTCGTGGGCATGGACTACCGGGACGCCTCGCTGGACGTGCACGCCGCCCTTCAGCGCCTCAAGGAGCACCCCCTGTTCCGAGCGGTCCTGGAGGGGGGCGAGATGATCGAGTGGGGGGCGAAGACGATTCCGGAGGGCGGCTACCACTCGCTGCCCGAGCGCCTGCACGGCGACGGCCTCCTCCTGGTGGGCGACGCGGCGGGCTTCGTGGAGGTCTCCTCGCTGAAGGGAATCCACTACGCCATGACGTCCGGCATGCTGGCGGCCCGGGCCCTCTTCGCCGCCCTGAAGCGGGGGGGGGACGTCGCGGCCGCGGCCGAGCTCGCGGCGTACGACGCGCTCGTTCGAGACAGCGAGATCATCCGCGATCTGCGGCGCCGGCGGAACATGCGTCTCGGGTTCAAGTCCGGCTTCTACGCCGGAGGGCTCAAGGCGGTCCTCGCGACCCTCACGGGAGGCCGGCTGCCGGCGGGCCGGATCCAGGTGGAGGAGGACGCGCGCGAGGCCCGCCGCGTCGGGGAGGCGGAGCCGTTCCGTCCCGACGGACGGCGCACGTTCAGCAAGGTGGACGCGGTGTTCCGCTCCGGGAACACGACCCGCGACGACATTCCCTCCCACCTCCTGCCGCCCGGGGAGGTGACGCCGGAGTTCGCGGCGTTCTACGCCCACATGTGTCCGGCCGGCGTGTACGAGTGGTCGGACGGCACGCTCGTCGTGAACGCGCCGAACTGCGTCGACTGTCGCGCGACGGATGTCGTGGGTCCGCGCTGGAGTCCGCGGGAGGGCGGAAGCGGGCCGAGCTACAAGAGGATGTAGCCCTCCCGCCCGCCGCCCGGCGGGCTCAGAAGAAGTGGAACGGGGGCGAGGTGAGTCGGGCCGGGAGGTAGCCGACGAGAAACGGCCCGTACGCGACGAGGATGAGGATGACCGTCGCGATGACGTAGATCCTCAGCCGGTCCAACTTCGCTTCCCATCCCGTCTCCGCCGGCGCCTGCACCGTCTCGCCCACCGGGATCCGCTGGCCCGGCCGCCTTCGGCCGGCCACGATCGTCATTCCGATGACCAGGAAAAACAGGGCCACGCTCAGGAACATGAGCGTGCCGCCGATCCCGGTGAGGATGCCTGACAGCTCCCAGGCATCCCGTCCGTACGTCGCGCCGAGCATGTAGGTGCGGCGGGGCATTCCCTCGAGGCCGCCGGAGATCATCCCGCGAGCGAAGACGAGCACGCCGATCGTGTACAGCCACCCCTGGGCGACGGCGAGCTTGCGGCCCCACAGCTCGCGGTCCTTGAGCCAGGGGATGAGCCAGTACGCGATGCCCATGATGGAAAGGGCGACCGCCGTCCCCACGGTGAGGTGGAAATGTCCCGGGATGAAGGCCGTGTTGTGGACGACCTGGTTCAGGTTGTAGCTGGCGTTGATGAGGCCCGTGATCCCGCCGAGCAGGAACACGAGCATCGCGAGGAGCTGGGCCGAGACGGACGGCTCACCCCACGGCAGCTTGCGGATCCAGCCCACGAGCCCGCGCCCGCCCCGGAGCCGGCCCGCCATCTCGAGTGCGGCCATGACGGAGAACGCGGTGACGAGGCTCGGGAAGAAGACGCCGAAGGTGAGGATCGCGTGGACGAACTTCATGACGCCGCCGATCCCCGGGTCCGTGTACTGGTGGTGGAACCCGACGGGGATGGAGAGGGCCAGGAACATCACGAACACGACGCGGGTGAGCGAGTCGCTGAACAGCTTTCCGCCGGCCTGCTCTGGGACGAGCGCGTACCACGACACGTAGACCGGCAGCAGCCAGAAGTAGACGATGGCGTGGCCGGAGAGCCAGAACAACGTGCGGCTCAGGAGAGGGTCGGCGCCCTCCAGAAGGCCGAGGGACCACGGCAGCAGGAAGCCCACGACCTCGACCGCGATGCCGATGGAGGCGATGTCCCACATCGCGTACGTGAGGACGGAGATGTAGGCGAGAAGCGGGATGCGGCGACCCGGATTCTCGCGCCGCCAACGGCCGAGGCCGAGAAACAGGTTGAGCGACGTGATCCACGTGCTGACGACGAGGAGCGCCAGGCCCAGGTAGTAGGTCCAGTGCGCCTGCAGCGGCGGATAGAACGTGTACAGGACGCTCGCCCGGCCCGAAAACATGGCGAAGGAGGCGAGGAGGACGCCCAGCAGCATCGTCCAGAACGAGGCGTGCAGGAGCCCCCCGCTCAGCGGGCGCCCGAGCCCGCGGGCCGTCATGAGGACGAGGAAGCCGTTCGCGAACGCGAACGTGAGGACGATCGCGTTGAAGACGCCGTGCACGGTGAGGCCCTGATAGTAGGTCCGCATGCCCGGGAACCACTTCAGGATGTCCAGACCCGCGTAGTTGAGGGACTGGCCCGTGCCGTTGATGACGGCGACGGCGAACGCCGCGAATCCGACATACAGCGTCCACCGGATGAGACCGCGCTGCGAGCGGGGAAGAGCGAACTCGCTCGCCGGAGCCGCCATGGACGTGCTCATTCTCCCCCCCTCCCGGCCGCCGTGACGCGGATGATGCCTCCCATCGTGTGGTGGAGCAGGCCGCAGTACTCGTGGCAGATGAGAAGGTGCTCGCCGGGCTCATCGAACCGGTGCGTGACGACGGTGATCTGTCCCGGGAGGAGCATGGCGTTCACCCGGGTCCCCTCGATGCTGAGGCCGTGCACGACGTCGGCCGAGGTGGCGCGGAAGGTGACCGTGGCACCGGCCGGGATCTCGATCTCCCTCGGGTTGAACGACCAGGCCTGCGCGAGCAGCACGACCTCGTACGTGTCCGGCCCGGTGCGGCGAAGGCCGGGGTGGTCGAAGGGCGGCGTCTCCCGGACGAGCTTCGGGTCGATCTCCCCGGCGCGGCTCGGCAGCCGGACGCCCATCGCGAACGCGGAGTACCCGAGAGCTCCCAGGAAGGCGACGAGCATGGCCGCGCCGAGACGCAGGAACGCCCTTTCGTAGGCGTGGATCTTCATATCGCTATCGGTTCAGGAGCAGGACGTACAGGGCGCCCCACATGCCGGCGAGCACCGTGATGAAGATCGTGAGCAGGAACAGCGTGCCGACGGGCGCCTCCTCCTCGGGAGGCTCCGTGGGCTGCGGACTCGATGGGGGCTGGGTCACGGGGCCTGCGGGGCTCGGGTCGGGGGGGAGTCGTCGCCGGGGAGCAGGCGGCGCATCGCCTTGCGCAGCCAGGCCGTGAGCGCGATGAGCGCGAGGAAGGCGCCGAGCGCGAACAGAAGCGGACCACCGTGCACGCGCCCGCTCAGCAGCTCGCTGAGCTCACGCCAGCTCACGAGGGCGAGGGGGGCTCCGAGGACGAAATAGACGACGAGCAGACCCAGGACCCGCCCCACGCCCGGCTCTCCGGATTGCGTCACGGCAACCTCCGGGGTCGGGGTGCGTGCGGACGCCTACCTTTCCATCCGCATCGCGGCCTCGTCAAGGGGACGCGGGTCCGTCGACCAGGAGCTGCCGGAGGACGGTCTGCAGGATTCCGCCGTTCCGGTAGTATTCGACGTCCACCTCGGTGTCGAGGCGCGCGACGACATCGAAGGTCCGCTCCGCTCCGTCGTCGGAGCGGGCGCGGACTTGGAGCGTCGCGCCCGGCTCAAGACCCCGCTCGATACCCTCGATGTCGAACGTCTCCGTCCCCGCCAGACCGAGCGTCTCGTACGTGAGGCCGGCGGGAAACTGGAGCGGAAGGACGCCCATCCCGATGAGGTTGCTCCGGTGAATGCGCTCGAAGCTTGCGGCGATGACGGCCCGCACGCCGAGCAACCGGGGCCCCTTGGCCGCCCAGTCCCTCGAGGAGCCCGTCCCGTACTCGCGGCCGGCGAGCACGATGAGCGGGACGCCTCGCTCCCGATACGCGACGGCCGCGTCGTAGATCGATACGACGTCCGGGTCCGGGAGCACCCGCGTGAAGCCGCCCTCCACCTCGGGAACGAGCCGATTGCGGAGCCGGACATTGGCGAAGGTGCCCCGCATCATCACCTCGTGATTCCCCCTGCGCGATCCGTAGGAATTGAAGTCCGCGGGTTGGATTCCGTGTTCCATCAGGTAGCGACCGGCCGGAGAGTCCGCGGCGATCGCTCCCGCGGGCGAGATGTGATCCGTCGTGACCGAATCCCCGAGGACGGCCAGCGCGCGCGCTCCGCGGATGTCCTCGGGGGGCTCCGGAGTGGGGCGCATGTCCACGAAGAACGGGGGCTGGCGCACGTACGTGGAGGCGGGATCCCAGGCGTAGCTGTCCCCCTCCGGCACGGGCAGACCGCGCCACGTGTCGTCTCCCGTGTATACGTCGGCGTACTGGCTCGTGAACATCTCCGTCTTCACGGCCGCCCGGATCACGTCCCGGATCTCTTCGGGGTCGGGCCAGATGTCGCGCAGGTACACGTCCACCCCGTCCGCATCGCTCCCGAGGGGCTCGGTCTCGAAGTCGATGTCCATCCGCCCCGCGAGGGCGTAGGCGACGACGAGCGGCGGAGAAGCCAGGTAGCTCGCCCGCGTGTCCGGGTTGATGCGTCCCTCGAAGTTGCGGTTGCCGGACAGCACGGAGCACACGACGAGGTCCGCCTCGCGGATCGCCGTGGAGATCTCGGCCGGCAGCGGACCGCTGTTGCCGATGCACGTCGTGCAGCCGTACCCCACGAGGTGAAAGCCCAGATCCTCGAGGGGTGCCATGAGATCCGCCTCCTTCAGGTAGTCCGTCACGACCTTGGACCCCGGCGCGAGGCTCGTCTTCACCCATGGCCGCCGAGCGAGTCCGCGGGCGACCGCGGTGCGCGCGAGCAGGCCCGCCCCGACCATCACGCTCGGGTTCGACGTGTTCGTGCAGCTCGTGATCGCCGCGATGACGACCGAGCCCTCCCGGAGACCGAACTCGGCCGGACCCCCGTCCGCGTCCTCCGGAAGCCGGACCCGGACCGCGCGCGCCGGCTCCACGGCGACTCCGCCTTCTGTCTCCGGCGCGCCGGAGGTGCCCCGGAGCGAAGGGAGCGCGGAGGCGAAGGCCGCCCGGGAGGCGCGCAGGCGAATGCGCTGCTGCGGAAGCCTCGGCCCCGCCAGGCTCGCCTCGACGGTCGAGAGATCCAGCTCGAGTACGTCCGTGTAGTCGGCCGGCGGGCCCCCGGGATCGTGAAAGAGGCCCGTCTCCTTCGCGTACGCCTCGACGAGAGCGACGTGAGCCTCGTCGCGGCCCGTGAACCGGAGGTAGGACAGGGTCTCGTCGTCGATGGGGAAGATCGCGCAGGTCGCGCCGTACTCCGGTGACATGTTGCCGATCGTGGCCCGGTCCGCGAGGGACAGGGACCCGATCCCCGGGCCGTGGAACTCCACGAACTTCCCGACCACGCCTCGTTCCCGCAGCATCTCCGTCACCCGGAGCACGAGGTCCGTGGCCGTGGCTCCGGCCGGGAGCCGGCCGCAGAGGCGAAAGCCGACGACCTCGGGGATGAGGAAGCTGATGGGTTGCCCGAGCATCGCCGCCTCGGCCTCGATGCCCCCGACGCCCCATCCCAGGACGCCGAGTCCGTTGACCATCGTCGTGTGGCTGTCCGTGCCGACGAGCGTGTCTGGATACGCGAGGCGCTCGCCCGAGGCGTTCGAGTCAAAGACGACCCGCGCGAGGTACTCCAGGTTCACCTGGTGCACGATACCCGTATCCGGCGGTACGACCCGGAAGTCCTCGAAGGCCTCCTGGCCCCAGCGCAGAAAGACGTAGCGCTCTCGGTTTCGCTCCAGCTCCTTCTCGGCGTTGATGAAGAAGGATGCGAGACTCCCGAACGAATCCACCTGCACGGAGTGGTCGATGACGAGGTCGGAGGGGAGCAGGGGGTTGATGCGGCTTGGGTCGCCCCCGAGGTCCCGCATCGCGTCCCGCATGGCGGCGAGGTCCACGACGGCCGGGACGCCGGTGAAGTCCTGGAGCAGGACGCGGGCGGGCATGAACGAGATCTCACGGTCCTCGTCCGGGTTCCACGCCGCCAGCGCCTCGATGTCCTCACCCGTCACGGCCACCCCGTCCTCGTGTCGAAGCAGGTTCTCGAGAAGGACCCGCAGCGAGAACGGGAGACGGTCCACGCGTCCCACGCCGGCCGCGGCAAGCGCGCGGACGTCGTAGATGGTCGCGGAGGATCCGTCCGGAAGCGTGAGGGTCCGCCGGGCCCCGAAGGTGTTCGACCGAATTCCTGTCATGCCCGCTCTTTCTTCGGAGTTCGCACGCGTCCGTGCGAGAGGTCCCGGCCGGTCGGCGGATCCGCACGGCCCGGCGGCAATATGCAGGAACGCGGGATGGAGGGCGAGGGGATCCCGGCACCGGCCCTGTCGCGCCGGGCTCGAGCGCTGGCACAATCCGGTTCCGGATCCGATATTGGGGCTCTTCCGGGCCCGGCGGCAGGAACGATGGCGGACCGTGGCTTCTGACGAGGAGAGATGAGCGAGCGCTCTTCCGAGCCCTATCGGGCGGATCACAGAGGCAGGCTCTTCAACTTCCTGTGGCCGTTCACGCGCTACCTGATCAACAATCTCACCGCCGCCGTCGGCTGGCCCCTGTTCTTTTTCCTGAACCGGACCCGCGTCATCGGCAAGCGGAACATCCCGCGCCGACCGAACACGCTCCTTCTGGCGAATCACCAGTCGATGATCGACAGCTTCCTGGTCGGCTTCGCCGGCTTCTTCGGGCCGTCCTGGATCCACCCCTACCTGATCCCGTGGAACCCGGCCGCCGAGGAGAACTTCTACAAGACGGCGTTCGGGTCCTGGTGGGCGGACCAGTGGAAGTGCATCCCGGTTCGGCCGGGTCGTCGGGACCTGAAGGCGCTGCACCGGATGATCCGTGCCCTGCGACAGGGAACGATGACCCTGTTTCCGGAGGGGACCCGATCGCGGGACGGCACGATCGGACGCGGGCGGCCGGGGGCCGGCCTCCTCATCCTCGCGAATCGGCCCAAAGTCATCCCGGTGACGATCGACGGGATGGATCGCGTCCTGCCGATCGGGAGCCGATTCCCGAGGTTCTTCAAGAGGGTCACCGTCGTATTCGGCCCGCCGGTGGACTACTCGGAGTTCCTGGGCCGGGAGCGATCGAAGGAGACGGCGCAGCAGATCGTGGACAAGGTGATGGACAGGATCCGGGGGCAGCAGGAGGAGATCCGGAGCGGAACCGTCCGGCGCCGCGGCGTGAAGGCCCGGCCGGCGGAAGACGAGGACCCGAACGGGAGAGAGGCGGAATGAGACGGGGACGGAGGATCGTGGCCGGCGTGCTCATCGCCGGCATGCTCAGCGGAGGGTGCGCGAGAGGGAAGGAGAGCGGGATGGACGACCTGCCTGCGGTCGAGGGGCCCCACGTCGTGCTCGAGACGAACCGGGGCGACATCGTCCTCGGCCTGTATCCGACCGAGTCGCCGGCCACGGTGGAGAACTTCCTGTCGTACGTGCGGGAGGGCTTCTACGACGGACTCCTGTTCCACCGGGTCATCTCCGGTTTCATGGCCCAGGGAGGAGGCTTCGAGCCCGGCCTCGTGCAGAAGCAGCCCACGCACGCCGAGATCAGGAACGAGTCGGACAACGGGCTGAAGAACCTGCGCGGCTCCATAGCCATGGCGCGCCTCCCGGGACCCCACACGGCCTCGGCTCAGTTCTTCATCAACCTCGTCGACAACGCCTTTCTGGATTATGGGGCGAACGGCCCGGGACAATGGGGCTACGCGGTGTTCGGCCGCGTCCTCGAGGGGATGGATGTCGTGGACGAGATCGGTCGCGCGCGGACCCGACGCGCGGGTCCGCTCGACGACGTCCCGGTCGAGGACATCGTGATCCGGAGGGCGTACCTGCGGGAGTGAAGCGCGAGCGGCCTCAGGCGGGGACGCCGGCGCCGGCGATGACCTCGTGAATCGACGGCAGCGCCTCCTCCAGCTCGGCCCGCGTGATGACGAGCGGCGGCGCGAACCGGATGACCTGGTGGTGGGTCTCCTTGGCCAGGATGCCCCTCGCCTGCAGGGCCTCGCAGAAGGGCCTCGCCGTCCCTGACTCCTCGCGGATCACGACACCGATCATCAGCCCGCGTCCGCGAACCTCGGCCACGTGCGGCGAATCCATGGACCGCAGCCGGTCCATGAACCAAGTCCCGATGTCGTCGGCCCGTCCGCTCAGGTCTTCCTCCAGGATCACGCGGAGCGCCTCGCGGCCCACGGCCGCGCCGAGCGGATTCCCCCCGAACGTGGATCCGTGGTCGCCCGGACGGAACACGTCCATCACCTCGTCGTCGGCGAGCACGGCCGACACGGGATACACGCCTCCGCCCAAGGCCTTGCCGACGATGAGGATGTCGCCCCGCGTGCCGTCCCAGTCCCCGCAGAACAGGCGTCCCGTGCGTCCGAGCCCGGTCTGAATCTCGTCGTTCAGGAGGAGGACGCCGCGCTCGCGGCAGATCCGGGCGCAGCGCGCCAGGTAGCCCTCGCGCGGCACGACGACACCGCCCTCGCCCTGGATGGGCTCCACGAGAAACCCGACCGTCCGGTCCGTGATCGCCGCCTCGAGCGCGTCCGCGTCTCCGAAGGGGATGGTGCGGAACCCCGGCGTGAAGGGGCCGAAGCCCTCCCGGTACTGAGCCTCGGTCGAGAATCCGACGATCGTCGTGGTACGTCCGTGGAAGTTGTTCTCGCACGCGATGATCTCGGCCTCACCCTCCGGGATCCCCCTGACCTCGTACCCCCATTTCCGGGCTGCCTTGATGGCGGTCTCCACGGCCTCGGCTCCCGTGTTCATGGGGAGCGCCCGGGCGAATCCGGTGGCATCGCAGAGCTCCCGCAGGAACGGGCCCATCCGGTCGTTGTGGAAGGCCCGCGACGTGAGGGTGAGCCGGGCGGCCTGGGCCTCGAGCGCCGCCAGGATTCGCGGATGGCGGTGACCCTGATTCAGGGCCGAATAGGCGCTCAGCATGTCGAGGTACCGCTTGCCGTCGACGTCGCGCACCCAGCAGCCCTCGCCCCACTCGATGACGACCGGGAGAGGCGCGTAGTTGTGGGCGCTCCAGCGCTCGGCCTCGCGGATCGACTCTTCGGTTCCCGGCATCGTCGTCGGCTCCTTCGTCTGGGACGGGGTGGACACGGGCCACGTCGGGGCCCATCGTGTGCCCCGTCCGCCGCCGGTCGCAAGGTCCGGCCTCAGGCTCGACCCGGCATCGAGGTCTTCATGTACGTGTTCATCACCGTCGTTCTCGCGATCCTCATCACGGGGTTCGGGGCCGGATTCGCCTTCGGCTGCCGCCTCCCGGACCTGGATTCGGGAGACGAGGCGTAGGCCCGCCTCATGGCCGTCCCGCGCTCACGATCCGATCGATCATCGCCGGATCGTCGGGCAGCAGCTCGGCCGCCACGAGACGCGGCACGAGCGTCCTCCAGTCCTCCCGCATCCGATAGGCCTTCGCGAACAGGGGAAGGGACTCGTCGACCCTGCCGGCCGTGGCCAGAGTGACCGCGTGCCAGAAGACGGGCTCCGATTCTGCCGGCAGGAGCTCCTCCGCCTTGCGGTACTCCTCCACCGCTCCGTCGATGTCGCCCTCGGTGACGCGCTCATCCCCCTCGTTCATGTACCGGTAGGCCCGCGCCACGCCGAGCAGGCGGCGCAGCTCCACGATGGGCTGCGGATGGTCCTCGATCCGCAGGTCGAAGATCCGGTCGGCCCAGGGCTTTCCGGACGGGGCGCCGCTCACGACGAGAAGCGCGGCGGACTGCTTCCCCCGGATGTCTCCCCCTTCGCCCTGCGCTGCCTCCAGCGCCGACATGATCCGCTCGGCGAGATCGCCCTGCGTCGCCCGATAGGCCCGGACCATCGCGTCGCACACGGTGGGAGCGAGCATCAGGTTCGCCTGGACCGTGAAGCCCTCGCCCGTACGCTCGCACGCCTCGGAGATCGCGAGGGAGCCCGTGTGCACGGCCGTTCCACCCTTCGCGTCCACCATGCCGACCTGGCGAACCTCGGGATGCGGATCCGCGGCCAGGAGACCCTCGAGGGCCTGAGCCGCGGTTCGCCCCACCCGCATGAGCCCGAGGCCGAGGGGGCCGTACGAGGGCTCGACGAAGGATTGGGTCGCGACGGCGCCGACGCCGCTCTCCGCCCAGGGCACGATGGCGCCGACGGAAAACCAGTGGGACTGGACGCCGACCCCGAGCTCGCCGGTCGCGGAATCCCGCGCGACGATGGAGTACGTGTGGACGGGCCGGACGGGCCGCGAGCGCTGCTGGGCGACGGACGGCGTGGCCACGGCCGCGAGCGCGGCGAGGCCGAGGAAGCCCCGGGTGACGAACGGCGCGCGTGATCTCATTGACTCCTCCGTTGGGAAGGCGTGGGAGCCTCTTCGTCTGCACCGGCAGAGGCTAAGTGTATCGCGTGAGCCTCGCCGGCGACAGCCGGGGCGGGAGCCGACCCGGTTGCCGGCGGCGCAAGTGACTAATACATTGCAAATGCATGCGATGAACGTGATGACCTGATCCAGATTCATCGGCAGGGCCACGGAGTGGACATGGGGGGCGGTGTCCACTACATTGAACGGCTCAATGCGGCGCGGCATGTGCGCCACTCGGCTCAACTCCGAGGTGGGTATGACGAGACATTTTCGGGATGACAGCGGCAGACGCTGGAAGGCATGGCTCGCCTCGCGCGACGTCTTCTGGCCGGATCCGGACGTCGGCAAAAAAGTGCCCGATTCGGAGTCCGTGATCTTCGTCTGCTTTTCGGACCCGAACCAACCCCAGAAGAGAATCAGCCTCCCGGCAGGCTCGTTCGAGTCCCTGAGCCCGGACGACCTGAAGAGCCGGTTCCGCGTGGCGGAGCCGGATCCGGCGATCCGCTAGGGTCGTCGAGACGACGGCTCGAGTCCATCGAGCAGGGGGCGCGGCGCTCGGAGCTTCCGGACGTGGCGCCCCTTTCCTTTTTCGGGTACCGGCCAGAACGCCGGGGCCGGGATGCCCCAGGGGCCGGACACCAGACCCAGAGGAGACCATGGGATACCGATACATCGAGGTGCCGGAAGCCGGCGACCCGATTCGCCTCGCGAGCGGCGGTCCGGAGGTTCCGGACCGGCCCATCATCCCGTTCATCGAGGGAGATGGCATCGGGGCCGACATCTGGGCGGCGGCGCGTCGCGTGTTCGATGCGGGCGTGGGGCGCGAGTTCGGGGGTGAGCGGGAGATCGCCTGGATGGAGGTGCTCGCGGGCGAGAAGGGCCACCGGATCACAGGCGAGTGGCTGCCGGAGGAGACGCTCCGCGCCCTGCGGGAGTTCCGGGTGGCGATCAAGGGACCCCTGACGACGCCCGTGGGGGGTGGGGTCCGGTCCCTGAACGTGGCGCTGCGCAAGGAGCTCGACCTCTACGCCTGTGTTCGCCCGTGCCGCTGGCTTCCGGGAACGCCGTCCCCGGTGAAGCGGCCCGAGCGGCTGGATGTGGTCATCTATCGAGAGAACACGGAGGACGTGTACGCGGGCATCGAGTGGCCGGCGGACAGCGAGGAGGCGGAGCGGCTGCGGGACGTGCTCGCGTCGGAGCTCGGGGCGACCGTCCGACCCCACAGCGGCATCGGCATCAAGCCGATCTCGAAGGAGGGCACCCAGCGCCTCGTCGCCATGGCCATCCGGGATGCGCTCGCGGCGGGCGTCGGCTCGGTCACGCTCGTCCACAAGGGCAACATCATGAAGTACACGGAGGGGGCCTTCCGGGAGTGGGGCTACGAGGTCGCGCGCGAAAGGTTCGGCGACCGGACGATCACCGAGGCCGAGCTCTGGGACGACCACGGCGGCGTGGCCCCGGAGGGCACGCTCGTCATCAAGGACCGGATCGCAGACGCGATGTTCCAGCAGATCCTGCTCCGGCCCGACGAGTACGATTACATCGCGCTCCCGAACCTGAACGGAGACTACATGTCCGACGCGTGCGCCGCGCAGGTGGGCGGCCTCGGAATGGCGCCGGGGGCGAACATCGGGGACGACGTGGCCGTGTTCGAGGCCACGCACGGGACGGCCCCCAAGTACGCGGGCATGGACAAGGTGAATCCTTCCTCCCTCATCCTGTCGGGCGTCATGATGTTTCGGCACATCGGCTGGGATGGGGTCGCCTCGCGCATCGTCGACGGCATCGTGGCGGCGATCGGCGATGGGACCGTGACCTACGATCTGGAGCGGCAGATGGAGGGTGCGACCGTGCAGCGGACGTCGGAGTTCGCCGACCGCATCATCGAGCACATGGCGGCCGGATGATGGACGGACGGGTCCCGGACGCCTCCGCCCCGCGCGACATCCGGGTCGAGCTCGCCGATGGGCGCTCGCACGGAGAGCTCGTCGTCGTGCCCGTCGTGGGCTCTCCGGACGGCGCGGCTCCCGGGCCGGGAGTGGGGTCTGCCGCTGATCTGACGGGGGGTGCCCTGGGCCGGGCTCTCCGCGACGGCCTCTTCCGTCCGGGGGAGGAGGAGAGCCGCCTGTTCCCCGGCGGCGCCGACGGAGGTCCGCACGTTCTGGCCGCGGGGGTGGGAGAGAACGGTCTCGACGGTCACAGCGCGCGGCGCATTGGCGCGGCGGGGATTCGCAGCGCGCGAGACGCGGGTCTGGAGTCGGTGGAGCTCCGGATCCCGGACCTGGATCCGCCGCCCGCAGCCGATGTCGTGCAGGCCGCGGCCGAAGGCCTGGTCCTGGGGGACTGGAGGCTCGAGACGCTCCAGACGTCCGGGGATGACGTCCGACGCGGTCCGCGCACGGCGACGATCTCCCTCCCGGATGGCGCGGCCCACGAGGAGCTGCGGATCGCGGCGGCCCGTGGCCGCATCGTCGCGCAGGCGCAGAACTACGCGCGGGCGCTCGTCGCGCTCCCGGCGAACGTGGCCACGCCGGGCTTTCTGGCCGATCGGGCTCTGGATCTCGGGCGGGACGGACGGCTCGAGGTGGAGGTGTTCGAGCGGTCGCGGCTGGCCGAGCTGGGCTTCGGCGCGCTCCTGGCGGTGAGCCGGGGGTCGGTCGTGGATCCGAGACTCATCGTGGTGGAGCACGCGGGGGAGGGCGGTCCCCCGGTCGTCCTCGTCGGCAAGGGCGTGACTTTCGACAGCGGAGGTCTGTCTCTGAAGCCGCCGAAGGGGATGGAGGAGATGAAGACGGACATGGCCGGGGCCGCGGCCGTCTTCGGAACCCTGCGGGCGGCCGCGGCGCTCAAGCTGCCGCGTCGGATCGTGGGCATCGTGCCGGCCACGGAGAACCTGCCGTCGGGGAGCGCGCTGAAGCCCGGGGACGTGATCCGCGGCCTGTCCGGGCGGTCGATCGAGGTCGTGAACACGGACGCGGAGGGAAGGCTCATCCTCTCGGACGCGCTGACGTGGGCCCGGCGGCTCGAGCCGGAGGCGATCGTGGACCTGGCCACACTCACGGGCGGTTGCGTGGTCGCGCTCGGGCATCACGCGAGCGGCCTTTTCAGCACGAGCGACGACCTTGCGGAGGCGCTGAGGGCCGCGGGAGAGCGCTCGCATGAGCGGCTGTGCAGGCTTCCGGTCTGGGAGGCGTATCGACGGCAGCTGGATTCCGACATCGCGGATCTGAAGAACAGCGCCGGCCGCGACGCGAGCCCGATCACGGCGGCCGCCTTCCTTCGCGAGTTTGCCGGGGAGGTTCCGTGGGCGCACCTCGACATCGCGGGCACGGCGTGGGCCGACGAGCCCGGTCCGTGGCAGCCGAAGGGCGCGACGGGCGTCGGCGTGCGGCTCCTGGTCGAGTGGCTGGACGCCGGCTGATTTCGGCGGCGGGCCGCCGGGCGGCCTGCGTTCTCGTCTTCCTCGCGAGCCTGAGCGCGTCGGCGGAGGCTCAGGACCGGCCCGTGCCGCAGAAGCCGGTCGAGCCGGGGCGCATCCCGGCGGACAGCGCCCGGGCCGATACGCTCCGCCCCGTCCCGGTGCGAACGGTCATCGATTCCCTGCGAGGGACCCTGAGGCCCGAGACGGCGGAGGCGCAGGCGGAGCCGGAGCCGCACAAGGTGTTCCCACCGCGGCTCGAGGGGGAAGAGGAGCTGGGGTCCACGCGGGTCTACGAGTGGGATCTCGCGGCCCTCAACGAATCGACGGCCCTGTCCCTGCTGGACCTGCTCGAGGAGGGCGTCCCGGGGTTCACCTCACTTCGGAGCGACTTCTTCGGGGGGCCGCACCAGGTCCTGCAGGGACTGCTCGGTCCGGGCTTCCTCAGGGTGTTTGTGGACGGGCGCGAGCTGACGACGCTGGGTGCCGGGCAGGTGGATCTCACCCGGGTGTCGCTGGCGAACCTGGAGCGCGTGCGGGTCCTGCGGCACGCGGACGGCTGGATCGCGGAGCTCACCACGATCTCGCACGGCGGGGAGGCCGCGTATTCCCGGATTGCCGCCGCCACGGGGACGCCCTCCCTGAGCCTCATCCGCGGCGTGTTCGCCAACGGCCTGGGCCGGGACTTCGCGGTCGCGACCGCGATCGACCTCCTGAACACGGGGGGCACGCGGCCGACGGATCGTTTCGATTTCTGGGGGAAGGTGTCCTGGATGCCGGGCGACGGCGCCGCCGGGATCTCCTTGCGGCTGCAGACGGAGTCACTGGAGCGCACCCTCCTCTCCGCCGAGAACCTGACCCGGCGGAAGGTGTTCCTGCACGCGCGCGGAAACGTGACGGACAGGGTGCAGGTGGAGACGTTCGCGGGCTCGAGCGAGATCCGCGACGGAGACTCGACCCGGGTGCGGGCCCGGCACGCGGGGCTGAGCGTGATCGCGAGCACCGGACGGGCCCGCGGAACGGCGGGCTTCGACGTGCACGATGATCCGGAGTTTCCCTCCCTGCGGGTCCACACTGAGGTCGCCGTCCGGCCGGGACGGCGCCTCGCAGCGGACGCGGGAGCCCGGCTCGAGTCATGGGACCGCTTCACGACCCGTGAGGTGCGAGCCGGGGTCCGCTACGAGCCGGATCTCGGCCTCGGCCTCATGCTCACGGCCCAGGGCGCCACGGGCACGCGGGGGATCCCGTTCCCGGCCGCGGCCACGGCGGATTCCGTTTCGTTCGATCTCGCCAGCGGCTCGGCCGAGGTGTCGATCGGGGCATTCCGCCTGTCCGAGACGGTCGAGATCCAGCGACTCGAGCGTCAGCTTCCCTTCCGGGCCGGGTTCGACTCGCTGCAGGCCCCGATCGGCCCGATCACGGTGCGCGCGTTCGAGACCGGCGTGTCCGGACCCGTCCTTCCGCTGTCCGCCCTCGTCCGCGGCCTGGCGCCCATCCGGTTGCGCGGCTTCTGGCGGTTCACGACCCGCACGTCGGGGCCACCGGCCCTCTTCTTGCCCGAGAACCTGGCGCGGGGCGAGCTGTTCTTCCGGGACGCCTTCTTCGAGGGCGACCTGGACGTGCGGCTGTCGCTCGGCCTGAACCGGCGGACGTCCATCCTCGCGCCCGCGTCGCCTCCGGATCCGCTCGGGTCGCTCGTGACGATCCCGACGTACACGAGCTACGACTGGTCCGTCGTCATCAAGCTGCTGGATGCCCGGATCTGGTGGCGGGTCGAGAATCTGCAGGGGACCGTGGGCCGCGACCTGCCGGGCTTCGATTTCCCCACCCGGCGGAATGCGTTCGGCGTGAAGTGGGAGTTCTTCAACTGAACCGTCGCCGCGGCATGAGTCCGTAACCGGTGATGTTTCCGCGAGTTAAAAGACAGGCAAGCGGACGATGGACGCGCCCGGCCGAATTGACGGCGGCTCGGCCCGAGGCCTATAATCCGCCGAACTCATGATTCGAAGCATGACGGGATTCGGGGCGGGCGCGGCGGAGCTCGAGGGCGCGTCGGTCAACGTCGAGATGCGCTCGGTGAACTCGAGGCATCTGAAGCTGAACCTGCGGCTTCCGCCTGGAGGCGAGCGCTGGGAGCCGACGCTGCGCGAGCTCGTCGCGAGTCGGATCGGGCGCGGGCACGTGGATGTGAGCGTGCGCGTCGAGTCCCGGGCCACGGACGGTGGGCGGTACGTCCTCGATCAGGAGCGCGCGGACGCGTACCTGGAGGGGCTCGAGGAGCTGAGGGAGCGGCATGGGCTCTCGGGTGAGCCGACGCTGGCGCTGCTCGCGGGCTGTGACGACCTTCTCGTGGAGCGGACGTCGGATCCGGGGCCGGGCATCGCGACGGCCGACCTCGTGGGCCCGGCGGAAGTCGCCCTCGCCGAGCTCGTCGAGATGAGGGAGCGGGAAGGGGAGCGTCTGGAGGACGACGTGCGGGGGCGCATCGGAGAGATCGGTGCGCGGATCGCGCGGGTCCGGGCGCTCGCGCCGAGGCGCGTCGAGCGGGAGCGGGAGCGGCTCCGCGCCGCCGTGCGCGAGCTGGCGGACGGCCTGGACGCGGACGAAGACCGGCTGGCGAGGGAGATCGCGATCCTGGCGGACCGCTGGGACGTGAGCGAGGAGCTCGTGCGCGCGGGCAGCCATCTGGCGGGCATGGAGGAGCTGCTGGACGGGCCGGCCGACGAAGGGGTCGGCAAGCGGCTCTCGTTCTTCAGCCAGGAGTTGCTGCGGGAGGTGAACACGATCGGCTCGAAGGCCAACGACGCGGAGATCTCGCGAGAAGTCGTCGAGATGAAGAACGAGCTCGAGTCGTTGCGCGAGCAGATCGAGAACATCGAGTGAGTCCGCGGTGAGCGGGAGCGAGCCGACGGGGGGACCGTGGTTCCCGCTCGTGCTCGCGGGGCCGTCGGGAAGCGGCAAGACGACGGTCGCGCGCGAGCTCGCGGGTCGCCGTCGGGACCTCCTGTTCTCCGTGTCGGCCACGACGAGACGGCCGCGAGCGCACGAGACGGACGGCCGGGACTATCGGTTCGTGGACCGGGATGGATTCGAGTCTCTCGTGTCGCAGCGGGCGTTGCTCGAATGGGCGGAGGTGCACGGCGAGCTGTACGGAACGCCCCGGGCGAACCTGGTGGAAGCGGAGGAGGCGGGTGCCCACCTCCTGCTGGACATCGACGTTCAGGGGGCGAGGCAGCTCCGCGAAGGGGGGCTCGACGCGGTCGCCGTTTTCCTCCTGCCGCCCAGCGGGCGCCAGGGGCTGGAGAGGCTCCGGCGACGGGGAACGGAGGGGGGCGAGGAACTCGCGCGGCGGTTGCAGACGGCCGGGACCGAGCTGGAGGCGATCGGCCTGTTCGATTACGTCGTCGTGAACGACGACCTGGAGCGGACGGTCGCGACGGTGGAGGCGATCCTCGCGGCGGAGGCGTGCCGCGTGGCGCGGGTCGCAGACCTGTCGGGTCGGGTGAAGGAGATCACGGAGGAGATCGACCGGTCTCTGCCGTGTGCGAGAGAGACCGAGGAGTAAAAGGAGCATGAGGGTGTTCACACCGGATGAGATCGCGGCGACGGCGGCAGACAAGTACCTCGGCGTCCTGGTGGCCGCGAAGTACGCGCGGGAGCTCAACGCGCTGCCGCTCGAGCGGTCGCCCTACGGAGCGGAGAAGCTCACGACCATGGCGCTGTCGGCCCTGACTTCGGGCGAGCTCGAGTATCGCCTCGTGAGGAAGCAGCGGTCCGGCGAGAGCTGAATGAGGCCGTTCGACGGGCGCCGCGTCCTGCTCGTCGTGTCCGGCAGCATCGCCGCGTACAAGAGCGCCGCGCTCGCGCGGCGCCTGCGAGAGGCGGGAGCCCGGGTTGATGTCGTGATGACGCGGTCGGCCGAGAAGCTCGTGGGACGGGCGACGTTCGAGGCCCTCACGGGCCGGCCGGTCCATACGGATCTGTGGGAGCGTCCCCTGGCGCACATCGAGCTCGGCCGCGAGGCGGATCTGGCCATCGTGGCCCCCGCGACGGCCCACATCATGGCCAGGCTGGCGGGTGGCCTGGCGGACGATCTCGCGACCTCGACCCTGCTCGCCGCGGACTGTCCGGTGCTCGTGTGTCCGGCGATGAACGTGCGCATGTGGCGCCATCCGGCGACGCGAGCCAACGCCGCGGTGCTTCGCGAGCACGGCTGTCGGCTGGCCGGACCCGACGAGGGCGCGCTCGCCGAGGCAGAGGAGGGGCCGGGCCGCATGGTCGAGCCCGGGCGGATTCTCGCCGAGGCGGGCCGGCTGCTGGAGCCCGAGTCCCCCCTGGCGGGGCGGCGTGTCGTCGTGACGGCGGGGCCGACGCGGGCGGCGATCGATCCGGTTCGCTACGTGGGCAACCGCTCGTCGGGACGAATGGGATACGCGCTCGCGGCCTCCGCCTGGCGTCGGGGCGCGGACGTGGTGCTCATCAGCGGTCCCGCGAAGCCGGAGCCGCCGCCGGGGCCGCGGTTCGTCGGGGTCGAGACGGCAGAAGCGATGCTCGCGTCGCTGCGCGAGGAGCTGGAATCCGCGTCCGTGCTCCTCATGGCGGCGGCCGTGGGAGACTTCCGGCTCGAGGCGCCGGCGGCCTCGAAGATCAAGAAAGGGTCCGGCGGAAGCCTGGATCTCTCGCTCGTGCCGGGGCCGGACCTGCTCGCCGAAACCCTCGAGCAGAGGCGGGAGAGAAACGTGCTCACGCTCGGCTTCGCGCTCGAGACCGACGCGCCCGTGGAGAACGCGCTCGCCAAGCTCGAGGCGAAGGGGATGGACCTGGTCGCGCTCAACGTGGCGGCCGAGGACGCGGGGTTCGATGCGGAGACGAACAGGGTGACGCTCATCGACGGCCGGGGTGGGAGGGAAGAGCTCCCCCTCCTGCCGAAGGAGGAGGTGGCCGACCGCCTCCTGGACCGCCTCGAGGAGCGACTCCGTGTCTGAGCGGGCCGCCGCGCTCGCGCGCTACCTGAAGGACCGGATCGCGCTGGCCGAGCCTGAGCTGTTCGTCGCCTCGGGGGAGCGCGGCCGGTGGCTCGCCCGGGCACGGGAAGCCACGGCCGCGAAGGGGACCGGAGAGCACGACCCGGCGGGGGCTGCGGCGCCCGGGGGGGCGGATGCGATCGCGACCCTTCCGGATCTCGAGGCTCTGCGAGCGGTGGCCCTGTCCTGCACTCGCTGCCCGCTGCACGAGAGCCGGCGGCACGTCGTGTTCGCGGAGGGAGATGCCCGGGCCCGCGTCCTTTGCGTGGGTGAGGCGCCCGGCGCGCGTGAGGACGAGACGGGCAGGCCGTTCGTGGGTCGGGCGGGACGGCTGCTGGATCGGTTGCTGCTCTCGGTGGGCTTCCGGCGGGAGGACGTGTTCATCTGCAACGTGCTGAAGTGCAGGCCGCCGGGGAACCGGGATCCCGATCCCCTGGAGATCGAGCGCTGCTCTCCGCTCCTCCTCCGCCAGATCGAGCTCGTGCAGCCGGACGTCATCGTGGCCTTCGGCGCCTTCGCGGCCCGCACCCTCCTCGGGACGCGGGAGGCCCTCGGCCGTCTGCGCGGCCGCACGTACAGGTATCGTGGCCGCCCGCTCGTGGCCACGTACCACCCGGCCGCCCTGCTCAGGAACCCGGGCTGGACGCGCCCCGCGTGGGAGGACCTGCAGAGGGTCCGGAAGATCGTGGACGCGGCGGCGGTGGGTACCTGACGATGGTCGAGACCGCCCGTCCCCTGACCGTGGATTCCGCGGCTCCCGGCCGGCAGACGCCGTGGTCGGAGGAGGCCGAGATGTCGGTGCTCGCCGGCATGCTCATCGACGGAGACGCGGTGGCGCGGGCCGTAGAGATGGTGGACGACGAGGCCTTCTACCGCGCCGGAAACCGGCGGATCTTCCGGGCCATGATGCGCCTCTACTCGCGGGGCGAGGTCATAGACGTCGTGACCCTGTCCGACGAGCTGAAGTCGGCCGGGGAACTGGAGGGCGCGGGCGGGATGGCCTACCTCGCGACGCTCGTGGACGCCGTGCCCACGGCCGCGAACATCGAATATCACTGCCGGATTCTGAAGGACAAGGCGATCCTCCGCCGGCTCATCGACTCGGCGACCGAGATCATCCAGGACGCGTACGCGGCGCCCGCGGGCGAGGTCGACGACACCCTGGATCGGGCCGAGCAGAAGATCTTCCACATCGCGCAGTCCTCGCAGCGGTCGGGCTTCGTCTACATCAAGGAGATCCTGTGGCCCGCGTTCGAGCGCATCGAGGAGTTGCAGCGGAGCCGGGGATCGGTCACGGGGGTGCCGTCGGGCTTTCCGGACCTCGATGCCCTCACGGCCGGCTTCCAGCCGTCCGACCTCATCATCCTGGCCGGTCGGCCCTCGATGGGGAAGACGGCCTTCGCTCTCAACGTGGCCCAGCACTGCGCGATATCCGGCGAGATCCCGGTCGCCGTGTTCTCGCTCGAGATGTCCAAGGAGGCGCTCGTCCAGCGCCTCCTGTGCGCGGAAGGCCGCGTGGACTCGGGCCGGCTCCGTCGGGGGCGCCTTCAGGACGACGAGTACGCGCGACTGGCCCAGGCGGCGGGGCACCTGAACACGGCCCCGATCTGGATCGATGACGCGGCGTCGATCACGGCGCTCGAGCTCCGCTCGAAGGCCCGCCGGCTCGCGTCCGAGGTGAACCTGGGGCTCATCATCGTGGACTACCTGCAGCTCATGACGGGTCCGCGGAACGTCGAGAACCGCCAGCAGGAGATCAGCGCGATCTCCCGGGCTCTGAAGGCCGTCGCCAAGGAGCTGGAGGTGCCTGTGATCGCCCTGTCGCAGCTGTCGCGCGCGCCGGAGCAACGGACCGAGAAGAGGCCGGTCCTGGCAGACCTCCGCGAGTCGGGCGCCATCGAGCAGGACGCAGACCTCGTGATGTTCGTCTTCCGGGAGGAGGCGTACCGGACGGCGGGCAACATGCTCGACAAGGAGGGCGAGTCCGTGGAGGGTCGGGCCGAGTTGATCATCGGCAAGCAGCGGAACGGACCCACGGGGACCGTGAACCTGCACTTCCACAAGGCCTACACGCTGTTCGAGTCCCTCACGCGCCGCGAAGAGACGCCGTGACGATCCGGCGCCTCTTCCGTTGAGCCGCCGTTGATCGTCCCGCTGTACGGATTCTCCATCCGATGAGCACGGTTCGAAGCGGATATTTCTGCCGCGAATGCGGAAACGAGACGCCACGCTGGGAGGGTCGATGCCCCGCGTGCGGCGAGTGGAACGCGCTCGTCGAGGCTCCACCGCCGGGCGGAACGGGTCGTGCGCGGAAGCGGTCCCGGAGGGGAGAGGCGGCGATGGTCCCCTCGCCGCTCGGGGCTGATCCGGGGGACGGCGGAGGCCGCGTCGCGGTCGGGCTCGGCGACGTGGACCGCGTGCTCGGCGGTGGCCTCGTCCCGGGCTCCGTGATTCTCCTCGCGGGCGCCCCCGGAATCGGCAAGTCCACGCTCATGCTCCAGGTCGCGGGGGCCCTCCGGCGAGCGGGTCGTGACGTCCTCTACGTGTCGGGTGAGGAATCGGCGGATCAGGTGCGCCTGCGGGCGGGTCGGCTGGGTGGAGGAGCGGAGGGCGTGCTGTTCGGAGCCACGACGCGGCTCGAGGGGGTGGAGAGCCTGCTTCGAGACACGCGTCCCGACTTTCTCTGTGTCGACTCGATTCAGACCCTGACGTCGGACGCGCTGGCGTCCGCCCAGGGGACCGTGGGGCAGGTACGGGAGTGCGCGGCGGTGCTCCACGCGAAGGCGAAGCGGCGCGGCACGGCGACGTGCCTCATCGGCCACCTGACGAAGAGCGGTGCCATCGCGGGGCCCAGAGCCCTCGAGCACCTGGTGGACGTCGTCCTCGTGCTCGAGGGTCGGCGGTCCATCGGTCAGCGGATCCTGCGGGGCCAGAAGAACCGGTTCGGAAGCGTCGACGAGATCGCGGCGTTCCGCATGACGCAGTCGGGGCTCGTCCCCGTGGAGGACCCGTCGCTGGCCTTCCTGTCCGACCGACCGCCCGGTGTGAGCGGGTCCGCGGTCGCGGTGCCTCTCCAGGGCACGCGCCCCGTTCTCGCGGAGGTGCAGGCGCTCACGGCGCGCACACGCTTCGGGATGCCACAGAGAGTGTGCACGGGGTTTCCGGCTCGAAGGCTGTCGCTCCTGCTCGCCGTCCTGGAGCGCCGGGTCGGTCTGGCTATCGGCGGCTCAGACGTTTTCGTCAACGTCGTGGGTGGCCTGCGGCTCGCGGATCCGGCGGCCGACCTCGCAGTGCTCGCCGCTCTCCTTTCCGCCGAGCGGGATCGGCCGTTTCCGGCCGCCATGGCCTTCGCGGGAGAGGTCGGACTCGGTGGCGAGCTTCGCGGCGGGACGCACGGGGAGGCCCGGATCCGGGTCGCCCGACGATGCGGCTACGGCCCCGTCGTGGCTCCGGCGGGTCCGGAGGTGCCGGAGGGCGTGCGCCCGATTCGGCACGTCCGGGAGCTCGAGTCGCTGCTCGAGGGCGGAGAGGAGTCGTGAGAGCCGCGGCGATCGTCGTGGCGGCCGGAAAGGGATGTCGGTTCGGGAGCGGGACGCCGAAGCAGTTCCGGGAGCTCCGCGGCCGGTCGATCGTGGCGCGAGCGTGTGGCGCGCTGCGGGCGTGTCCTGAGGTCGGGGAGATCGTGCTCGTGCTTCCGGAGGAGAACGTGACGCGACCGCCGGCGGACCTCACGGGGCTCGCGGATGCGATCGTGGCCGGCGGGCGGACGCGGCAGGAGTCGGTGGCCCGCGGGCTGGAGCGGGTCGGTCCGGAGATCGATGCGGTCCTCGTGCATGACGGGGCCCGGCCCTTCCCGGGCCGGGCCCTGGTGGCCCGCGTCGCGGCCGCCGCGATGGCGGGGCCGGTCGTGCCCGCCCTCCCGGTCACGGACTCGCTGAAGGCGGTCGAGGGCGATCGAGTCCTGGGGACGGTGGAGCGTGAAGGCTGCATGCGGGTCCAGACCCCGCAGGGCTTCCCGGCGGATGTCCTCCGGAGCCTCCACGCCGGGGCGACGGTCTCCGACGTGCGGGACGACGCGGAGCTTTGTGAGGGGACCGGGATCGAGGTGCGCGTCGTGAACGGCGATCCGTGGAACCTGAAGATCACGACGCCCGGCGATCTGGATCTGGCGGCCTGGCTTCTGGACACCGGGCGCGTCCGGGAGGTGCCGTGATCTCGGATGACATCCGGATCGACTCGCTGGGAATCGGGGAGGCCGCCCGCCGGGCGGCCGAGGTCCTCGGGGAGGGAGGCCTGCTCGTGCACCCGACCGGGACTGTCTACGGGCTCGGGGGAGCGCCGGACGCCGCCGTCGAGGCCGACATCAACCGGCTCAAGGGGCGCGAGCCGCAGCGGCCGTTCATCCGCCTGGCCGCGAGCACGGAGGACGTCCGTCGTCTGCTACCGTCTGCCGATTGGCCGGAAGCGGCGACTCGCCTCGCCGCGGTTTTCTGGCCGGGACCCCTGACGCTCGTCCTGGACGACGGCTCGGAGACGGGCGTGGCCGTCCGCGTGGCCGAGCACGGGGTGCTGCGGCGGGTCCTGGCGACCCTGGATGCTCTCCTGCTCTCCACGAGCCTGAACCCGTCCGGCGGGCGCCCGACGGGCCCGGAGGAGAGGGCCCGCCGGACGGCCGAGGTCCTGCCCGACGTCGGCCGGCGGATCGCGTTCGTGGCGGCGGGCGACCTGCCGGGCCCTCCCCCGTCCACGCTCGTCTCGGTGAGGGAGCGCGACGGGGGCGGGAAGATCCTCCGGGCGGGCGCCGTGTCCGCCGACCGGGTGCTGGAGTGCCTCGGCGAGGGGTCCTCCTGCCGATGAGCGGGCGCGAGGGCGAGCGGGGCTCGGAGCCGCGCCGGATCCTGTTCGTGTGCACGGGAAACACGTGTCGGAGCCCCCTCGCGGAGGGCCTGGCGCGGGCCGCGGCGGCCCGGCTCGGGCGGGAGGTCGAGATCCGATCTGCGGGCATCCTGGCGATGAACGGCGCACCTGCGTCGCGGTGGGCGGAAGTCGTGGCCGACGAGCGGGGGGTGGATCTCTCGGCCCACCGATCGAGGCCGCTGGACGGGGACCTCCTGTCGTGGGCGGACCTGGTCGTGGGGATGGCCGCCTCCCATCTGGAGGCCGCGCGCGAGATCGACCCGGGGGCGCGGCTGACGCTGGCCACCGAGTTCCTCCCCGCGGACCATCCCGAGAAGGGCCGGGACGTGCCGGACCCCGTGGGTCTGGGACGGGACGCGTACGCCTGGACCCGCGATCTCCTGTCGGCGTGCGTGGACGGCCTGCTCGACGCCGACGGCGACGTGGGAAGAGAGCCGGAGGAAAGGTCGGAGTGAGTCGCCGATTCGTGCTGCTGGGCGACCCCGTGGCGCACTCCCTGTCGCCGGTCCTGCACGAGGCCGCCTTCGGGGCGCTGGGCGAGGACGCCGAGTACGCGGCCGTCCGGGTGGGGGCGGCGGAGCTCGCCGAGGCGATGCGGATCGGCGTGGATGGCGGCAACGTGACCGTCCCCCACAAGCGACGGGCCGCGGATCTCCTGGATGTCCGCACGGAGGCGGTGCGGATCACGGGTGCCTGCAACTGTTTCCGACTCGAGGCGTCCGGCCAGCTCTGGGGAGACAACACGGACGTGGAGGGGTTTCGGCAAGCCCTCCACCGGCTCCCCGAGGCACGGCTCGGGGGGAGGGCCGTGCTCGTGCTCGGGGCGGGAGGTGGGGCGGCGGCCGTCGTCGCGGCCTGCATCGCGGTCGGTGCCCGGCGGGTCGCGATCGTGAACCGCAGTCCGGACCGGGCCCGGGCGCTCGCGCGCCGGTTCGCCGGATCGGGTTCCGAGGTGGATCTCGTGAGTCGCGGAGACGCGAGGAGGGAGGCGTGGGACCTCGTCGTGAACGCCACATCCCTGGGCCTTCGTGCGGCGGATCCGCTTCCGATGCGGCTCGACGCATCGCGGGTTCGGGCGGCGTTCGATCTCGTGTACGGCCGCGATGGCACCGCGTGGACCCGGCACGCCCGGGAGTCGGGCATCCCCGTGAGCGACGGGCTCGAGATGCTGATTCAGCAGGCGGGGCTGTCCGTCCAGCGCTGGTTGGACCGGACGCCGCCGCTGGAGCCGATGCGGCGGGCGGTCGAGACCGTGTTGTCGAGCGCCGCGCCGCCGGCCGGCCGGGGCTCGTGAGGCGCGTTCTCGACTTCCTCCTGCCGCCCGTCTGCGTTGCCTGCGGCGTCGGGGTGGAGGTCGCGCGGGCGCCACTGTGTCCTCTCTGCCGTTCGCGCCTTCCGGCGATGCCGCTTCCCCGGTGTCCGCGCTGCGGGGCGACGGATACCTCGGCCGGGCGCGGAGCGGCCCCCGCGGGGTGTCTGGAGTGCGCAACGTGGCCGTCGGCCCTGCGGAGTGCCGCCGCCCCGTTTCGGATGGAAGGGGTGGCGTTGACGGTCGTCCACGGGTTGAAGTACCGCGGCTGGACGGGACTTGCGGCTCTCATGGCGCAGGCCATGGCCGGGGATGCGCGCCGGCTCGGCGACGGGGGTGCGCTTCGTCTCGTACCCGTGCCCCTCTCCTCGGCACGACGGCGGGAGCGGGGCTTCAACCAGGCGCGGCTCATCGCGGACATCCTGGGACGGGAGATCGGGTGGCCCGTGGCCGAGCTCCTGCGGCGCCCGCGCACCGGCCGGCGCCAGGTCGGCCTCGGACGGGAGGACCGGATGGCGAACGTGGCCGGGCGATTCCGGGTCGAGGAGATGCCGCCGCCCGCGGGACGGCCCGTTCTGCTCGTGGACGACGTCGTGACGACGGGAGCGACGGCAGCGGCCTGCGCGGCGGCGCTGCACGCCGCTGGCGTGCCGTGCGCGGGGGTCGTTAGCTTCGCCCGATCTCTGGGAAGCCTGGACGGGGAAGAGATCCTCTAAGCAGGGGAGAGGCGATGTCGGTTCGAGTGGGAATCAACGGCTTCGGCCGCATCGGACGCAACGTCCTGCGGTCCGCCGTCGCGTCGGGCGCGGACGACCTCGAGTTCATCGCAGTCAACGACCTTACGGACGCGAATACGCTGGCGCACCTGTTTCGATACGACTCCGTGCACGGCCGATTCGACGGCGTGGTGGCGGTGGAGGGGGAGGATCTCGTCATCGGGGGACGGCGCATCCGGGTCCTGTCCGAGGCGGATCCCGGCGCCCTGCCGTGGGGCGAGCTGGCGGTCGACATCGTGCTCGAATCGACGGGCCGTTTCTCAGCCCGACAGGACGCGGCGAAGCACCTGTCGGCCGGCGCCCGCAAGGTCATCATCACGGCGCCCGCGAAGGATCCGGACATCACGCTCGTCCTCGGCGTGAGCGCGGACGAGTACGATCCGGAGCGGCACGACGTGATCTCGAACGCGAGCTGCACCACGAACTGCGTGGCGCCGGTCGTGCGCGTGCTCGTCGACGAGCTCGGGTTCGAGCGGGGGCTCATGACGACGGTCCACTCCTACACGAACGATCAGCGCATCTTGGACCTCCCGCACAAGGACCTGCGACGGGCGCGCTCGGCCGCGCTCTCCATCATCCCCACGACGACGGGTGCGGCGCGCGCGACGGCTCTCGTGATTCCGGAGGTGAAGGGTCGGATCGACGGCATGGCGATGCGGGTGCCGACGCCCGACGTGTCCATCGTGGACCTCGTGGCCACCGTCGGGCGGGAGACGTCGGTCGAGGAGGTGAACGGGATCTTCCGGGCGAAGGCGGAGGGGCCGATGAAGGGGATCCTCGCCTACACGGACGAGCCGCTCGTGTCCGCGGACTACATCGGTCACCCGGCGAGCTCGATCGTGGACGGCCTGTCCACGAACGTCGTGGACGGCCGGCTCGTGAAGGTCATCGCGTGGTACGACAACGAGTGGGGCTACTCGAGCCGGGTCGTGGATCTCGCCCGGTTCGTGGGCGAGCGGCTGCCGTCGGGAGCGACGTCCTGACCGCATGCGTCGACGCACGATCCGCGACCTGAAGCCGCAGGAGTTGGCGGGGCGGCGCGCCCTCGTGCGGGTGGACTACAACGTGCCCCTGGGCCCAGCCGGCGCCGTCGCGGACGCGACGCGCGTCGAGGCGACCCTGCCCACCCTGCGCCGGCTTCTGGAGGCGGGCGCGAAGCCGGTCCTGCTCTCGCACATGGGCCGCCCGCGGGGCGCGGTCCGCCCCGACCTCTCGCTGGCTCCCGTAGCCCCCATCCTCGAGGGACTCCTGGAGACCCCCGTGGAATTCGGAGGACTCCCCGACTCGTCGGAGGCTCTCGAGCGAAGCCGTGGCGGTCCGGGGCGCGTGCTGTTGCTGGAGAACACCCGCTTCCTCCCCGGCGAGACTCGAAACGATGACGGGCTGGCCGCGCGCCTCGCGGCGCTCGGGGACCTGTTCGTCAGCGACGCGTTCGGGAGCGCGCATCGAGCGCACGCCTCCGTCGTCGGCGTGACGCGCCACCTCCGACCGGCCGTGGCCGGCCTCCTCGTGGAGGCGGAACTCGAGGCCCTGGGCGCCCTGCTGGCGGCGCCGGCGACGCCGTTCGTCGTGGCGTTCGGCGGCGCGAAGATGTCCGACAAGATTCGGCTGCTCGAGAGATGTCTGGAGACGGCCGATCGGGTACTCATCGGCGGCGCCATGGCGAACACGTTCCTCCGGGCCCGGGGCGTGAGCATGGCCGCGTCGGTGGTCGAGGAAGAAGCGGTGGGGCTGGCCGGGGACCTGCTCGCTCGGTTCGGTCGGCGCCTTCGCCTTCCGTCCGATCTCGTCGTCGCGAATCCGGCGGAGCCGGGTACCGAGCGTGTCGTGGAGGGCGCCGACGTTCCGGATGGGATGTCGGCTCTCGACATCGGTCCCGCGACCGCGGCGGCGTTCGCGGAGATCGTGCGAGATGCCGGTACGCTTTTCTGGAACGGACCCATGGGCTGGTTCGAGAACGAGACGTTCGCCGCCGGCACCCGGACGCTCGCGCAGGCGGCCGCGGATGCGACGAGGCGCGGCGCCTTCACGGTCATCGGGGGCGGCGACTCGGCGAGCGCCGTGCGAGGCGCCGGGCTCATGGATGCAGTGTCGCACGTGTCCACCGGGGGCGGTGCGGCGCTGGAGTTCCTGGCGCAGGGGACGCTTCCCGGACTGGAGGCCCTGGACGAGGCATGAGAGAAAGCGGACGGCCGATCTTCGCCGCGAACTGGAAGATGAACAAGGGCCCCCCCGAGACGGCCGAGTTCGTGCGCCGGTTCCGCGACCGCCTCGATCCGTCGGAGGAGCGTACGACCGTCTTCTTCCCGCCGGCGGTCAGCCTCGGGGCCTTCCGGGAGGCGGCCGCCGGCCGGCCGGACCTCGAGCTCGGGGTGCAGGACGTGCACGAGGTCGAGTCGGGGGCGCACACGGGCGCCATCGCGGCCCGCATGGCCGCGGGCGCGGGGGCGACCTGGGGGCTCGCCGGGCACTCGGAGCGCCGCCGGGAGTTCGGGGATGACGACGCGCGGGTCGCCGCGAAAGTCCAGCGGCTGCTCGAGGCGGGGCTTCGGCCCGTGCTGTGCGTGGGGGAGACCCTGAAGGAGCGGGAAGAGGGCGCCCTGCGGGCCGTGCTCGCCCGGCAGGTGTCGGCCGTGGCGCCGGCTCTGTCGAGGGACGAAAGGTCCCTTCTCGTCTTCGCCTACGAGCCCGTGTGGGCGATTGGAACGGGCCGCAGCGCCTCCGGCGAGGATGTCGCGGAGGCGCACGAGATCCTGAGGGCGGAGATCGCGGGCGTGGCGGGCGACGAACTGGCGCGGGGGACGGCGATCCTGTACGGCGGGAGCGTGAAGCCGGACAACACCGCAGGACTCCTGGACGCGCCCGGCGTGGACGGTGTCCTCGTGGGAGGTGCGAGCCTGGACCCCGAGAGCTTCGCTCGAATCTGCGAGTCCGCGGGCGCTCGTTGACCGCTCCCGTCCCGGGTCCTACATTTCCGGGTCGGGGCGCGGCGTCGGGGCCGCGCCCTTCTGCTTGGGAGCGAGGTCGCATGTTCACGTTTCTTCTCACCATCATCAGCATCCTGGCGCTGCTGCTCGTCCTCATCATCCTCCTGCAGTCGGGGAAGGGAGGCGGACTCGCGGCCGCGTTCGGCGGTGCAGGGTCGTCGACGGATTCCCTGATCGGCGGGCGGCAGGCGGCGACGCTGCTCACGAAGCTGACGTGGATCGGGGGTGGGGTCTTCCTGTTCCTCTCCCTCGTCCTGTCCGTGCTCTCGTCCCGACAGCCGGGCCGCGCGGAGTCCATCCTCCGCAATGAGTTCGGCGGGGCCGCCCAGCCGGCGGCCGCACCCGCCTCCGTGCTCGACGCGGAGGGGGCGGAGAATCCGCTCGGGGTGCCGACGGAAGAGGCGGCCCCGGCCGCCGGGGACGACGCGGAGACGCCCGCCTCCTCGGGATCGGAGGACGGCGGCGGAAGCTAGACGCCCGCCACCGGCGGAGGCGCCGGATCCGGGCGAAAGGGCTCGGCGGGCGGGACGTCCAGGTAATCCGGAAAGCGGCCGGCATCCATGGCGTCCCGGATCCACGCGTCGAATCCCGACGTGACGAGGCGGGAAGCGGGCCGGCCCGAGCGCGCCACGGACGTCGCCAGCCAGTTCGCGTATTCGTTCTTCGGGTGCTCGGCGTGCCCACGCACCCAGCGCCACTCGATGCGGTGGCGGCTCGCAGCCCGCGCGAGCTCGCGCCACAGCTCGAGATTCTCGATCGCCCCCCCCTTGCGGCGCCATCCCCGTCGAGCCCAGCCGTGGATCCAGTCCTTCATGCCCCGCACGAGGTACTGGCTGTCGGACGTGAAGACGACATCGCACGGCCGGCGGAGGGCCTCCAGTCCCGCGACGGCGGAGAGGAGCGCCATCCGGTTGTTCGTGGTGTCCGGCTCGAAGCGCGCGTAGTCCTTTCGGGACCAGCCGCGCCGCTCGTCGAATCGCTCGATGAGGCCGGCGGCCGCGCCGGGGCGGGCGGCGGCGGCGAACTGGTTGCCCAGGCAGGACTCGTCCGCATAGATATAGACGTGCTCGTGGCTCACGGGCGCTCCCGGGGTCGATTGGGCAGTGTCGCCGGCTGCAATTGGAAGCGGGAGGTGTTCCTGACGCAAGGTCCGGACGGCGTTCTCCTCACCGAGGACGGCCGGCGCTTCGCCGGCCGGCTGCTCGGCGATCTCACCGGCTCGGGTGAGGCCGTCTTCACGACGAACCTCACCGGGTACCAGGAAGTGCTCACCGACCCGTCCTTCGCAGGGCAGATCGTCGTGATGACGGCGCCGATGATAGGCACGTACGGGGTGTGCGCGGACGACGAGCAGTCGTCCCGCCCGTGGGTGGCGGGGTTCGTCGTGCGGGAGCTCTCTCCGGCGGCCGGCGCTTGGCGGTCGAGCGGCTCTCTGGCCGACTACCTTCTGGAGCACCGGATCCCGACGCTCGCGGAGGTGGACACGCGAGCCGTGACGCACCACATCCGGTCGGCTGGTGCGATGCGCGCCGTGATCGGGCGCGCGGACGAGCCGGAGCGCCGCCTGCGCGAGCGACTTGCGGCCGAGCCGCCGATGGCGGGGCGCGATCTCGCGTCCGTCGTGAGCACGGCGGAGCCCTACGAGCTTCGGCCGGAGGGCGAGGCGCGGGGATCCGTGGTCTGCGTGGACTACGGGGTGAAGCGACGGAGTCTGGAGCTCATCCTGGAAGCGGGCTACGCCGTGCGTGTCGTGCCCTCGTCCACGAAGGCGGCGGACATCCTGGCCATGGGGCCGGACGGCGTCTTCCTGTCCAACGGGCCGGGGGACCCGGAGGCCGTCGCCGGGGCGACCCCGCTGATTCGCGACCTCAGCGCGGCCGCAGTCCCCCTGCTCGGGATCTGCCTGGGTCACCAGCTCATCGGACGCGCGTTCGGGGGACGGACTCGCAAGCTCCCGTACGGACACAGGGGGGGAAACCATCCCGTGCTTCGCGTGGACACGGGAAGCGTGGAGATCACGTCGCAGAATCACGGGTTCACCCTGGTCGGCGCGGACCGAGCCGTCGAGGGCGCTCCCGACCTGCGGGTCACGCATCGGAACCTGAACGACGGCACGGTGGAAGGTCTTGCGCACCGGACGCGCCCCGTGTTCGGGGTCCAGTATCATCCGGAGTCGGCGCCCGGCCCGCACGACAGCCGCTACGTGTTCGAGCGTTTCGTCGACGCGATGGGCGCAACTCGCGCAACCACAACCGGTTGACACCGTTCATCGTGGGGCGGTAAGTTTCGGAACGTGACCAGTCACCGCAGCACGACGGTTCTGAGCATCTTTCTGCTGCTCGCGATCTCCGCCGCCGGCCTCGTCGTGGCGGCTCGCCTCCTCGTCGGAAGCTCCGTCCCTCTCGTGTCCGAGCGAAGCGTGGCCATCCTTCCGGTCCTGGGCGTCATCGACTCGGATCGTGAGTTCCTCAGAAATCTCAAGACGTTCCGGGAGAACGGCGCGGTGCGCGCGTTCGTGCTCGAGATTCGCTCGCCGGGTGGGGGTGTGGGCCCGTCGCAGAGCATGTACCGCGAGCTTCGGAAGCTCCGGGACACGGACGATCGGCCGGTCATCGCCTGGATCGGAGGCGTCGGAGCGTCGGGCGGCTACTACATCTCCCTGGCCGCGGACAGCATCTTCGTCCTCCCGGGCTCGATCACGGGCTCGATCGGCGTCGTGATGGAATTCCCGAACGCGCGTGAGCTTCTCCGGAAGGTGGGCCTCGGATTCGAGGTCGTGAAGAGCGGCGAGCACAAGGACATGGGCTCGCCGGCGCGCCCCCTGAGCGAGGAGGATCGGAGGATCCTGCAGGGCGTGGTCGACGACGTGTTCAACCAGTTCGTGGACGCCGTGGCACAGAACCGTCCGCTGGGCAGGGACACGGTCCTGGCGCTCGCGGACGGGCGGATCTTCTCGGGCGAGCGGGCCGTGGACCTGCGGCTGGCGGACCGCATCGCGACGCTTCCCGAAGCGATCTCCGCCGCCGGCCGGATGGCCGGTCTCGGCGAGAACCCTCGAACGCTCAGGCCGTCCGAACGGCGGGTCGGTCTGCTGGACGTACTCGGCGGGATCTCGGAATCCCGCCTCGTCGGATGGCTCCGCGCGCTCACGCCGAGCACGGGCGGCACGCCGAGCCTCCGGTACGAGTGGCCCTAGAGAGCATTTCCGAGGCGGCAACCCCAGGGACCAGGGAGCGGAAACATGACGAAGGCTGACCTCGTCGAGCAGGTGTATCAGGCGATCGGGCCCGGAGTCACGAAGAAGGACTGCGGGGCCGTGATCGACGCGTTCCTGAACGCGGTGAAGCAGGCGCTCGCGAACGACGACCACATCGAGATCCGCGGCTTCGGCACCTTCAAGGTTCGCCAGCGCCGGCCGCGCCTGGCCCGGAATCCGCGCACGGGGGCTTCCGTCCACGTCCCGTCGCGAGCCGTACCCGTCTTCAAGCCGTCCCGCCTGTTCAAGGCTCAGGTCGATCGGAGCGGTCTGGTCTAGCCCCGCGAGGCCTCGAGCACGTACGCCCTGGTTCGTTCGAGGCCCTCGCGCAGCTCCTTCTCGCGGACGGCGAAGTTGAAGCGCAGGAAGCCGGGGGCCCCGAACGCGTCCCCCGGGACGCACGCGACGCCGGCCCGCTCCAGAAGGCCCTCGGCCAGCGCGGCGGACGCCACCCCATCGGGGACGCGCGGGAAGAGGTAGATCGCTCCATCCGGCGGCACGAGCCGGAAGCCCGGCACCTGACCCAGGAGCTCGAGCCCGAGCCGGCGACGCTCGCCGAGGATCCGCACGAACTCACCGATCGTCGGCTCGCGCTCGCGGCTGGCGTAGGCCGCGGCGGCCGCGTACTGCGACGGGCCCGCCGCCGCGGACGTCGTCTGGCTCTGGAGGGCCGTGGCCCGCGCGATGAGCCCGCCGGGCCCGGCCGCGAAGCCGATCCTCCACCCCGTCATCGAGAAGCTCTTGGAGACCCCACCGAGCATCACGATGCGCTCCCCGCGCACGTCCGGAGCCAGGTCCAGCACCGACGGGGCCGCTCCTTCCCCGTAGGAGAGGCGGCGGTAGATCTCGTCCGCGAGCAACCAGATCCCGTGCCGATCGCACCAGGCGGCGATCTCACTCAGCCGCTCTTCGGGGATCACCGCCCCCGTTGGATTGGCGGGGGAGTTCAGGATCAGCGCCCGGGTGGCCGGTGTCCGGGCCGCCTCGAGCGCGGCGGGATCCACGACGAAGCCCTCCTGCCAGCGCGTCGGCACGACGACGGGCCGTCCTCCCGCGAATCGCACGATGGGATCGTAGCTGGGCCAGAAGGGAGCGGGCACGAGAACCTCCTCGCCCGCGTCGATGAGCGAGAAGACGCAGTTGAACAGCGCCTGCTTGGCGCCGCAGCTCACGAGGACGTCCTCGGGCGCGAGCGCGCCGTGCGCGGTCGTCCCGGCCAGATAGTCGGCGATCGCCGTCCGGAGCTCCGGGATGCCCTGCGTCGGCGGATATCCGGTGCGGCCCGCGCGGATGGACTCGACGGCCGCCTCGGCGGCGAACGTCGGTGTGGGGAAGGTGGGCTCCCCGGCCGAGAGATCCACGACGGAGCGGCCCTCCGCGGCGAGCCGGCGGGCCCGCGCCCTGAGGGCCAGCGTGGCAGATGGTTCGAGGCTCGAGACATGGCTGGAGAAACGCACGCATCCTCCCGCGGAGAGCCGCGATTGAAGGAGACCCGGCCGCGGGCTACCTTGGTCAACGCACAGGAAAGACGGGCTCCCCCGAGCGGCACCGCCACCGCCGGACCGGGGCGAGGCCGGATCATACCCGCGGCTCGCGAACAGCGTCAAGCGGATCGGGAGACGGAATCGATGACGACGGAAGTCCATAGCCGGCTCGCGCCGGCCGAGGTCCTGATGGAGGCGAAGCGCTTCTTCACGGGGGAGGATTCCGTGGCCGCGGCCTCCCTCGTGGACGAGAGCCACAGCCACGTCACCCTGAGCAGGTTCAGGAGCCGCCTCGCCGTGTCCGCGGTGGCGGACGGGGAAGGCAGCCGGGTGCGGGTGTCCACCCTCCGTCCCGATGAGTCGATCGGCAAGTTCCTGTCTCATATCGGGTCGGCGGAGCCGGAGACGGAACGATGACCCTCGAGGGGCCGGCCGCTTCCGGGTCCGGTGGGGACCGGGCCGTCGTTCGCCTGTTCGGCGTGTACAGGGAACGGGCCGGGGTGGCGGAGGTCGAGGTGCCCCTGCCGGAAGGCGGCAGGGTGGCGGATCTCGTCGCCGCGCTCCGGGCGGCCCCGGGTCTCGAGGACCTGCCGGCGCGGCCGGCGGTGGCCGTGAACCTGCGCTATGCGGACCCGGACGCACCGGTGGCCGCGGGGGACGAGATCGCGCTCGTCCCTCCGGTGTCGGGGGGTTGATCCGTGGCGGACCCGGTTCTCCTGGCCGAGATCGCGACCGGGCCCATCGACGGTGCCGGGCTGCTCGCGAGGGTGGGGAGACCCGCCGACGGCGCGGCGATCCTGTTCGAGGGCCGGGTGCGTGAGACGAACGGGGATCGGGAGGTTCGGGCTCTGCACTACGAGGCCTACGACGAGATGGGGCGGCAAGAGCTGGCGGCCATTCTCCGGGAGACCGCAGGGAGATTCGGGGTCGGCCGGCTGGGCGCCATCCACCGCACGGGGAGCCTCGAGATCGGCGAAGTGAGCGTGGCGGTCGCCGTGGCGGCCCCGCACCGCGACCAGGCCTTTGCGGCCTCCCGGCACATCATGGATGAGATCAAGCGACGCCTGCCGATCTGGAAGAAGGAAGAGTACCGCGACGGAACGTCCCGCTGGCTGGGAGGAGAGACGGGTCCCGCGCCGGGAGGCGAGGACCGTGGGGGGGCCGGATGAAGGACGCGTTCTCGCGCCGCATCGACTACCTCCGCATCTCGGTCACGGACAAGTGCAACCTCCGCTGCGCCTACTGCATGCCGGTTGAGGGGCTCGACTGGATTCCGAAGCCGGAGGTGCTGACCTACGAGGAGATTCGGGAGATCGTCGTCCAGATGGCGGGCCTCGGCCTGGAGCGCGTCCGGCTCACGGGCGGCGAGCCGCTCGTGCGGCGCGACCTGCCGTCTCTCGTCGCGATGCTCGCGGAGGTCCCCGGGATCCGCGACCTCGCGCTCTCCACGAACGCGGTCCTGCTGCCGCCCGTGGCGCGCGAGCTCCGGCAGGCCGGCCTGGCGCGCCTGAACATCAGCCTCGACACGCTGCGGCGGGAGCGCTTCGAGGCCATCGCCCGGCGGCCGGCGCGCTTCTTCGATGCCACCATGGAGGGCATCGCCGCGGCCGAGCGGACGGAGTTCTCGCCGATCAAGCTGAACACCGTCGTGATACGGGGCCTGAACGACGACGAGCTCGCGGATTTTGCCGCGGCGACGCTCGAGAGACCCTGGCACGTCCGCTTCATCGAGCTGATGCCGGTGGCCGAGAACCTGCACCTCAGCGACCGGTTCGTCCCCGCGACGGAGATCCTCGAGCGCCTCGGCCGGCTCGGCGGCCTCCGGCCGGTGCCGGGTCCGCCCGGAAACGGTCCCGCGCGCTACTACCGCTTCGAGGGAGGGGTGGGCACCGTCGGGGTCATCACGCCGCTGTCGCACAACTACTGTGAGAGCTGCAACCGGATGCGCCTCACGGCGGATGGGCGGCTGCGCACGTGTCTGTTCGGGTCCTTCGAGGTGGATCTTCGGGGCCCTCTGAGGACGAGCGGCGACATCCGGCCCGCCGTGCGGCGAGCTCTGGCGGGGAAGCCGCGCCGTCACTGGCTCCAGCTGGGCTCGGCCGCAGGGAGCGGCGGGCTCGCGGCGCTGAGCCAGGTCGGCGGTTGAGGCCCATCGTCGACCGGTGCGATGGGAGGACGTGGACCACGGCCGGCGGGGGTCGGTCGCAACGATAGAGGCAGGCGAATGAAGAAGATCACGGTGGTCGGCGCTGGGCACGTCGGGGCGACGACGGCACAGCGGATCGCCGAGCGCGAGCTCGCGCGGGAAGTCGTGCTCGTCGACATCCTGGAAGGCGTTCCGCAGGGCAAGGCGCTCGACCAATGGGAATCGGCGCCGATCGAGGGCTTCGATGCGCGCGTCGTCGGCGACCAGGACTATGGACCGACGGCGGGATCGGACATCTTCGTCGTGACGGCCGGGCTCGCCCGCAAGCCGGGGATGAGCCGCGACGACCTGGTCCAGAAGAACGCCGCGATCATCGGTGGAATCGCCGGGAAGATCCGTGACGCGAGCCCCGACGCCATCGTGATCATGGTCACGAATCCGCTCGACGTGATGGCCTACGTGGCCAAGCAGGTCACGGGCTTTCCGCGCGAGCGCATCATCGGGATGGCGGGCGTCCTGGACACGGCCCGGTTTCGAAGCTTCATCGCTCTCGAGCTCGGCGTGAGCGTGGAGGACATCCAGGCCCTCGTTCTCGGCGGGCACGGCGACAGCATGGTCCCGATCGTGAGTACTGTGACCGTGGGCGGCATCCCGCTGCGTCAGCTGCTGACGGAGGAGCGGATCGAGGCGCTCGTGGAGCGCACCCGCAAGGGCGGCGGTGAGATCGTCGGCTACCTGAAGACGGGAAGCGCGTTCTACGCGCCCTCGGCGGCCGCGACGCAGATGTGCGAGTCCATCGCACGCGACAAACACCGCGTCCTCCCGTGCGCCGCCTGGCTTCAGGGCGAGTACGGACTCACCGATCTCTTCCTCGGGGTGCCGTGCCGTCTCGGCCGTGCGGGACTCGAGCAGATCTACGAAATCGCGCTCACAGATGAGGAGAGGACGGCCCTCGAGGCGTCCGCCGCCGCCGTCCGCGTGACGATGGAACTCGTGGACGTGTGAGCTACCTGGCGTTTCTCGCCCGCTGGTACAATCTGGTGTTCCTGGGGCTCGCGGCCGCGGGCCTGTTGTGGACCCCTCTCGCGCGGCGCAGGGATTGGCCGGCCGCGGGTCTACGGGGGGGGCTGCTGGCCGCATCGTTCGTCGGCCTCACGTGGAACGGGGCCCTCCACGACCTCGGACTCGGGTCCCCGGGCTCCCGCTTTCCGCTCGTTCTCCCTCTGTCGGTGGGCGCCGGTTTTCTCCTGGCGCGTGGCCTCCGGGCTCTCGGCCACCGGCTCCTGCCTCCCATCCGCGGCGTCGTGGTGAACCGGCCGGGGCTGACGGGTGCGCGCGCGCGGGTCGTGAGTCCGTTCGTCGGTCCCGAGCCCGGATCGGGCCGGGCGCAATGGCAGGATCCGGACGGCGTGCTGCATCTCGTTCGCTGCCATACGGCGGGCGGGAGCCTCGCGTTCGGCGCCCGCGTCGTGCTGGGAGAGTTCGATGCCTCCGCCGATTCCTACGCCATCTCCGGCACGGGAGAGCCCCGCGCGAAGTGACCCCGTGGCCCCGACGGTCGTCTTTCGGGCGAAGTCCGACATGACGACCGGTCGCATCGGCGGCCGATTTCCAGGGGAGGGACCATGATATCGAACGCGAAGAAGGCGTTTCTGGCCTTCGTGATGGCCGCGGGGGTCGCCGCGTGTGGCGAGGTGCCCACGGCGCCCGTCACCGGCAACGGCGGCGGGAGCGGCTCGACCGCCACGGGCGGGTCGAGCTCCGTGTCGTCCGGCCTCGAGGTCGAGGTGGCGGGCGACTCGGTGGCGGCCGAGGTGGCGGTCGAGGACGCCGCGCTCTCGATGGGGCTGCCGCCCCTGACGGCCGGCTCTCCGTTCGCCGAGGCGCGCGAGAAGTTCCGCGCCGCCCGAGAGGCCTTCGCCGCCGGGGACACGGCGCTCGCGAAGGAGCTCGCGATGGAGGGGCGGATCCTGCTCTCGCAGGCGCTCATCGACACGCGGGGCGAAGAGGTGATCGGACAGCTCTTCGGGCGGGTGGAGAAGCTCATCGAGCGATTGGACGAGGCGGATGACGAGTTCGACGGCATCGTCGAGCTGAAGGCGGCGCTGGAGGGCCTGCTGGCGGAGGCGCGGGACTTCGAGTCACAGGGTGATCTCGTGGCGGCCGGAGAGCGCCTGTTGCTCGCCCTGCAGATGACGGACCGGGCCCGCCTGCGGCACCGGGACTTCCGGCTGAATCCGATGGCGGCGGCACGGCTCGCTGTGGCCCGCGGGGAGGCCGGCGTCGAGCTCGCGACGCGGATGCTCGGCGACACGGCGACGCAGAGGCAGCTCCGGATCCTGACCCACGCGGCCGAGCTCGAAGGACGGGCACAGGCGGCCTTGGCCGTCGGCGCGTTCCGGCGAGCGGTGGTCCTCGGCTGGCGGGCGGAGGCGATGTCCCTGTTCGCCGTGCTGGGCGGGGATCGGCCGACGGCCGAGAAGGCGCGGCTCATCCTCGACGTGGCGAACACGCTGATCGAAGAGGCGCGAGCCGCGATCGGCCCGGATGCCACCGGGCAGCAGAAAGCGCTCCTGAGACGGGCCATTCACCTGCGGGATATGGGTGTGCGCAAGCTCCAGAACGGACAGTGGCGGGGCGTTGGCCTCCTGTGGCACGCGGCGGTCACCGCCAAGATCCTGCTCTAGTCGGGGCGGGATCGCGTGGAAAACGGGGGGCGGCGCTCGCGTCGCCCCCCGTTTCACATCGAAGCGGTCGGGGGCGCCGGATCAGCCCAGCGGCAGTTCCGTCTCGCCGAGCGCCCGGACGATCGTGACCTCCGGCTCCGCGGCGAGGCGCCGCAGGATCGGTTCCGGCACGGCGCGCCACGAAGAGTCCCACAGCACGAGGACGTCGGGACGCATGAGGTTATCGGGGTTCGTCGTCACCACCTGCGCGATCTCTCCCGTGCTCAGCTGGACGAAGCTGTCGAGCGGGAAGGAGGAGATCTCGTTCAGCAGCGCCTCCACGAGGGGGCGCGGAAAGTAATCCTCCTGCATCCCCACGATCTGCTCGAGGGCGTCGAGAGCCGTGAACGGGGAGCGGTAGGCGCGAGGATGCGAGAGGGCCTCGAAGACGTCCGCCACACCGATCGTGAGCGCGATGGGGTCGATGTCGCCGCTCCGAAGTCCCTGCGGGTAGCCCTTGCCGTTCAGCCGCTCGTGCTCCTGAAGCACGACCGGGCGCATCCAGGCGTATGGCGCGCCTGCCTCCCCGAGCACCTCCTCGCCGTACACGGGATGCCGCCTGACCTCCTCCCACTCCTCCTCCGTGAGCGGGCCCGCCTTCTCCACCAGAGCCGGCGGGAGTCTCGCCATGCCGAGGTCGTGGATGAGCCCGGCCTGGATCACGCGTGTCGTCTCCTCGGGAGAGTTCGCCACGCCCATCGAGATCTTTCCGGCGATCACGGCGACGTTCACGCTGTGCGTCGCGAGGTCGAAATGGCTGTGCGGCTCCAGCGAGCGGAGGACGAGCGCGTTCCGGTGAAGGAGATCGGTGTGCATCTCCTCGGCCAGCGTGCGTCCGACGCCGAGATCCGCGGCGAGGGAGCCCCGCACGGCCTCGAGGATCTCGCCGACGAAGGACACGGCCCGGCCGTAGAGCTCGTCGGCCGCCGTTCGCGACGGGAGCCTGGCCCGCACCCGATCTCCCGCCTCCCGGCGTCGGGAGCCGAGGAGATGCTCGAGATAGGCCCTCAGCGCCGTCGGCGGGAACGGACGGCGCAGGTAATGCCGATCGTCTTCGGCCACGGCCCGCGCGGCCTCATCGTCGCCGAGGAGCAGGAGAAGGTCCGGCGGGACGCCCGCCCCGGACGAGTCCTCGCCGGGGTGGTGGCCCTCGCGGGGGGGCTCCCGCGCCGCCCAGACGATGACGTCGGGCGACGTCCGGGACGCGGCGTCGAGGAGAGCGCCGGGATCCGACTCGAACCGGGCCGCAGGATCGGCCGCGAGCACCGCCGCTCGGGTCGCCCCGTCCTCCCGCGCGTCGCCCGAGAGAAGGACCAGGACCCGGGGTGCGTCCGGGTTCGGGCCTGTCCGTGCGGATCCGTTCATCGTGAGTCCTGGGCTAGGCGTGGCGTCCCGCATGGGAAACGTTCACTCGGACGCCGTGTGTCGCAAGAAGCGGGCTCGCGCGAACCCGACGCCGGGCCCATGTTTCCGTCGTGAACCGGATCTTTCTAGCCGCGGGCTCCCTGCTCGGCTTTCTCGCGGTCGCGGCCGGCGCGTTCGGGGCCCACCTGCTGCGCGACCGGCTGGGGCCGGAGATGTCGCCGATCTGGGAGACGGCGGCCCGCTACCAGCTCGTCCACGCGGTCGTTCTCCTGTTCATCCCGCTCGCGGCCGGCCGCTGGCCATCGGGCCTGTGGAGCGCCGCGGGGTGGTCGTTCGTGGCGGGAACGGTCGTGTTCTCGGGCAGCCTCTACGTGCTCGCGGGCACGGGGGTGCGGGCCTGGGGGGCCGTGACCCCGGTGGGGGGGCTGGGGCTCCTGGTGGGATGGCTCTTCGTGGCCGCCGCCGCGCTGCGCGCCTGACGCGGGGCCGGGCGGGCGGCCCGGCGCGAGCGGCCGCTCAGAGCCGGGGCGGCGTGACGCCCGTCTGTCCCTGGTACTTGCCCTTTCTGTCCGCGTAGCTCACCTGGCAGGCCTCGTCCGATTCGAAGAACAGGACCTGCGCGATCCCCTCATTGGCGTAGATCTTGGCGGGCAGGGGCGTCGTGTTGCTGATCTCGAGCGTGACGTATCCTTCCCATTCCGGCTCGAACGGGGTGACGTTCGTGATGATCCCGCAGCGCGCGTACGTCGACTTTCCGACGCAGATCGTGAGCACGTTGCGCGGAATCCGGAAGTACTCCACGGAGCGGGCGAGCCCGAAGGAGTTCGGGGGAATGATGCAGACGTCATCCTGGACCTCGACGAACGAGCGATCGTCGAACGCCTTCGGGTCCACGACGGGCGAGAGGGCGTTGTGGAAGATCCGGAAGTCGTCCGCGACGCGCATGTCGTAGCCGTAGCTGCTGAGTCCGTAGGAGATGCTACCCCGGCTCACCTGGCTCTCCTGAAAGGGCTCGATCATCCCGTGGCGGGTGGCCATCTCGCGGATCCATCGGTCGTTCTTGATGCTCATCGTGTCTTCTTCCCGGTTCGTGTGCAGGGATCGGCTCGAGAGTAGCAGAGGCCGCGCGCGGGGGGAAGGGGAGCGGGGAGGGGCGGCCTTTCGGGACGTGCGGCTTGACGTTACGATCCGGCCCGGGATATACTCGGCGCCCCAAGTGAACGTTTTCACAAGCACGCGGACACTCGATTGAAGCAGGCGTATCTCGGCATCGCCGTCCTTCTCGTGGTGGGCGTTCTGAACGCCGTGCTCTTCCTCGTGCTGTCCCATCTCGCGAGCGTTCACCGGCCGACGCCGGCGAAGTCGGGGGCGTACGAATCGGGGATCGATCCGCTCGGGGATACGCGCGAGCGCTTCTCGGTGAAGTTCTACACGGTCGCGATGCTGTTCATCGTGTTCGACATCGAGACCATGTTCTTCCTCCCCTGGGCGGCCATCTTCCGCGAGCTCGGCCTGTTCGGGATCATCGAGATGTTCATCTTCATCGCCATGCTGATGGCCGGGCTCATGTACGCCTGGAAGAAGGGCGCCCTGGAGTGGAGCTGATCGGATGAGCGGGGAGGGGAAGGCGCTTCCGGTGCTCGGCGGGGATCGCAAGGCGGACACCGGAGTCCCGCGGTCGTGGCTCACGACGCGCCTGGACTACGTCATCAACTGGGCCCGCCGCAACTCGATCTGGCCGATGCCTTTCGGAACGGCCTGTTGCGCGATCGAGATGATGGCCTCGGCCGCCTCGAAGTACGACATCGCGCGCTTCGGCATGGAGCGGATGTCGTTCAGCCCGCGGCAGGCGGACCTGATGATCGTGGCCGGGCGGGTGAGCTACAAGATCGCCCCCGTGCTCCGGCGGATCTGGGACCAGATGCCGCAGCCGAAGTGGTGCGTGTCGATGGGCGCCTGCGCGAGCTCCGGCGGCATGTTCGACAACTACACGATCGTGCAGGGAATCGACACGATCGTGCCCGTGGACGTCTATGTGCCGGGCTGTCCGCCGCGCCCCGAGGGGCTCATCTACGGACTCCTCATGATCCAGGAGAAGATCAAGGGCGAGTCGCTAGCGGATCCGCGGGCGCGCCGGGAGGATCCGGACGACGTCGGTCGACCGAACCTCCCCGCCGGCGCGATCGATCTCGTCGCGCAGCCGTTCGGGAACTCGACGCGGCAGAACCGGGTGAGCGGCCTCGAGCCCACGACGACCGTTCGGCGCCCGCGCGACCGTCGGGAACGGCTCCAGGAGCACGAGGACTGAGGGTGCCGGCGACGACGGCCGTCTCGGATCCGTCCCTCGTTCTGGCCGACGGGCCGCCTCCGGAGGACCCGGAGGCCCATCCGACGACCTCCGCCCTGCGGCGGGCCTTCGGCGAGTCGATCGGACCGGCGCATCGGGATGCGATGGGAGTTCCGGTCATCGCCGTCGAGCCGTCGCGAAACCTCGAGGTCCTGCGCTTCCTCCGCGAGGATCCCGATGAGGCGTACGACCTTCTCGCCGACGTGATGGGCGTGGATCTGGGCGGCGCGCGTCCCCTGCAGGTCTGGTACCAGCTCTGGTCGATGGAGAAAGGCCGGCAGGTGCGCATCGTGTGTCACGTGCCCCTCTCCGACCTGTCGCTGGAGAGCGTCAGCGGCGTCTGGCGCAGCGCGGACTGGCTCGAGCGCGAGGTGTACGACCTGTTCGGAATCACCTTCCGGGGCCACCCCGATCTGCGGCGGATCCTCATGCCCGAGAACTACGAGGAAGGCTTTCCGCTCCGGAAGGACTTTCCGCTGCGCGGCCGCTTCGCCCGCGCCGAGCAGACGCGGCGGGCCCTGGCCCCGGACCGCGAGGACGTGTACGCCCGAGAGGAGCTGGCCCGGGCCGGAGAGATCGCGGCGGGCGGCGATGTGGCTCCGGACGAGCCGCTCGAGGAAGCGGCCTCGCGGCTCGGCGGGCTGGAGGGGGAGACCCTGCTCCTGAATCTGGGCCCTCAGCATCCGGCGACGCACGGCGTGCTCCGCCTGGTCCTCGAGCTGGACGGGGAGACGGTCGTGCGGTGCATTCCCCACATCGGCTACCTCCACACGGGCTTCGAGAAGACCTGCGAGTATCGCGACTGGAACCAGGTGGTGCCTTACACGGACCGGATGGACTACCTGGCGCCGATCATGTACAACATCGCCTACGCGAACGCGGTCGAGAGCCTGCTCGGCGTGGAGATCACGTCCCGGTGCCGGGTCGTTCGCGTCATCCTCAACGAGTTGAACCGAATCCTGGGCCACCTGCTGTGGATCGGGACGACCGGGATCGATCTGGGGGCCTTCAGCGTCTTCCTGTACACCTTCCAGGAGCGCGAGCGCATCTACAACCTCCACGAAGCGTACTGCGGAGCCCGCATCACGACGTCCGTCACGCGCATCGGGGGCATGCTCGCCGACCTGCCTTCGGGCTGGATCGACGGTGTGCGGGAGTTCGCCCGGGGACTGCCGGGGACGCTGGAAGAGGTGGAGCGGCTTCTGTCGAACAACGCGATCTGGCTGTCCCGCACGATCGACGTGGGGGTCATCGACGGAGACACGGCGGTGAACTTCGGCCTCACGGGTCCGAACCTGAGGGCGAGCGGCGTCGCGTACGACGTGCGGAAGGCGAGGCCGTACCTGGGCTACGACGAGTACGAGTTCGACGTCCCGGTGGGGGAG
>JBHHZD010000018.1:0-50188 GCA_046757885.1 Gemmatimonadota bacterium | reverse complement strand
CATCGCCGAACAACTCCGCGGCCTCAATCCCGAAATCAATTGCCTCTTCGCCTGCTCGAATCGCGCTATCGATCAAACCATGCTCGAAGATGCCGGCGCGGAATTCCGCTCCCTCCCCATGCGCCCCCCCGCCCGTTCCCCCGCCCGCCTGCGCGGCCGCGGCCAGGATCGCCCCCGCGCGGCGCGCATGCTCGATCCCCTGGTTCGTCATCCTCCCCTTCCGTTCTCCCATCCTGACCCGCCCCGAGCGCCGGATGTTCCCGCCCCGAGCGCCCCGCAGATGCGCGGCGGGGCGTCCCGTTCGGTACGCCCCGTCCCCCCGTGCCGGTCCGGCGCGAGCTCGCGCGCCGCGGGCGATCAGTGCGTGTAGACGAGCCTCAGCAGGGAGAAGCGCCCGAGATCCGGTGTCCCCGGGAACGTGTGGTACCCGTTGTCGAACAGGTTCTGCACGTCGAGCTGTGCGGTCAGGCCGGGGAATCCCGGGATCCCGTATCCGACGCTCAGGTCGAACACGGCGTAGGCATCGACGTTGCCGACGAACACGCCCGAGTTCACGGGAAATCCGTCGATGAAGCGCGAGCGCGCGTGCGCGTTGAAGCCGACGTCGTCGTTTCGGTACGACAGCGACAGCGCCCCCTTCGCGCTCGGCGCGTTGAGCGGCACCGTCTCCGTCCCCGAGTCGAACTCCTCCTTGTCCACGAACGCAGCCGAGCCGTTCAGCTCCCACTGGTCGTTGAGCAGCACCGTGAGGGACAGGTCGCCGCCGTAGACGTTGATGTCGCCCAGGTTCCGGTACGTGAGGATGAGGGTCGACTCGTTTCCGCCCGCGTTCGTGGGCGTGATCGCCCCGAGCGGGATCCCCCCGATGGAGCCCGCGAGCTGGGCCGCCGTGGCCGTCGCCGTCGCCGCATCCGGGAACGCGATCCCCACGAGCGGCAGGAACTGCGACGTGAGGTACGCGCCGACCTGGCTACCGTTCAGGAACACGTTCGGCGTCGAGAGGCGCAGGGCGGACACGAAGTCGTTGATGCGCGTGTAGTAGCCGTTCGCGGCCAGGAGCACCTTGTCGCCGATGAGCCCCTTGTAGCCGACCTCGACGGTCTGCGTGATCGTCGGATCGAGCACCGGGATGTCCTCGATCGAGCTCAGCCCACCCGCCAGGGGGTCGAAGCCCTGCGTCTCGAGGTTCAGCGTGGCCGCGACGATCGAGATGTCGGTCGACGTCGGCGGAGCGACGAGGCCCAGAAGGGCGCCCGCCTGTCCCGTCGGGTCGCCGGCCGACACGGCCGCGACGGCCTCTGCCCACAGCTGGCCCGTGCTCGTCGGCAGGAGCTCGTGCGGGCTGCGGCCGAGCAGGGGCGCGAACGGGGACATGTGATCCGGAACGCCGCCCGTGCGCTGGAACGTGAGGCCTCCCTCGGTCGTCCCCTGCGCCCGAATGTCGTATCGGAACGGGCCGCCCAGGGGGACGCTGCCGCCGGAGATGTCCAGGAACAGGTTCAGGGTCGTGGGCGTCGAGAAGGCGCGGTTGTACGTGACGCGGAGGCTGTTCTCCTCGTTCGGCTTGTACACGAGCGCCGCCCGGGGGGAGAACACCGGGTCCTTGAGCCGGTCGTGGTTGTCCACCCGGGCCGCGGCGACGAACTCGAGCTGGTCGGAGAGGCTCGTCTCGGACTGCACGTATCCTCCGACCTCGGTGATCTCGTCGTCGGACTCGTTCTGGCCGTTGATGGTCCCGTCGGTGCTCGGCGTCGTGCGCAGCAGGTCCGCCCCGAAGATGAACCGCTGGCGGTCGCTCGTGCGCAGCGCCTGCTGGAGCTGGCCGACGAAGAGCGACGACTTGTCGATGAGCGGGCGGCCGGAACGGAGGAGATAGGTCTCGTCGTTGTCGCTCTTGTTGAAGAACGCCTGCGCGAAGAAATCCTTGTAGCGGACGCGTGTCTGGCCGTAGAAGTACTTCCAGTTCACGACCTGCGCCGCCCCGAGACCCGTGAGGTCGATGCTGTTCACGGCCTTCGTCACGCCGCCGCTGAACACGATGGAGGCATCCTCGCTCGGCCGGATGTCCGCCCGGCCGTCGAGCGTCCAGCGCTCGAGGTCCGTGTCACGGCCGTTCGCCACGTTCTCGACGCTCTGCTGAAGCGTCGCCAGATCGGCCGGATTCGTGAGGATGAGTCCCTCGGCGAAGTTCTGGCATGCCGGGCTCGTCGGGTCGAAGCCCGGTGCCGTCGGGGTGCCGTTGATGCACACGTTGGCCAGGGTCTGCTGCGACAGCTCGGTCGAGTCCGTGAACGCGTAGTCCCGGCCGTTGAAGTACAGCCCCGACAGCTTGAAGCCGAACCTGTCGTCGTCCGTCTTCACCGCGATCCGCCCCTCGCCGTAGAACACGTGCTCGTCGCTGCTCCCGAAGCCCGGTCCCGTGTCCTGCTGGCGGAGGCCGTTCGCGATGGAGAACGTCACACCGGGATAGTCGATGGGCGACTTCGTGAGCGAGTGGATCACGCCGTTCGCGGCGTTGGGACCGTACAGGGCGGACCCGGGGCCTAGGACGACCTCGATCCGCTCCAAATCCGAGCTCGTGGTGGGGTTCAGGTGAGAGATGTTCGCTCTCAGCGAGGGCACGCGCGCGATCCGGTTGTCCGTGAGCGTCAGGGTCGCGCCCGAGAAGATGTTGTTGAAGCCGCGCGCCACGATGTAGCTGCCCTGGAGGCCGGTCGTGACCACGTCCACGCCCGCGACCTCCTTCACGTGGTCCGCGATCGTCACCGCCGTCCGTTCCGCGATGTCCCTCGTCGAGACGACCTCGACATCGGCCGGCGCGTCGAGCACCTTCTCCTCCGTCTTCGACGCGGTGACCGTGATCGGATTCAGGTTGTAGGCCCGCTCGACGAGCTCCGCGCTCACGGTCGTCGTCTGGCCCGCCGTGACCTCGACGCCTCCCTGTGCGCGCAGCTCCCATCCCGGCAGCGTGAAGGCGACGGTATACGTCCCGGCCGGGACGCCGTCGATGCGGTACGCACCGTTGCCGGCCGTGAAGGCTCCCGCGACGACCGAGCCGTCCGAGCGCCGGACCTCCACCTGCACGGCGGAGAGCGCGGTTCCCGTCGTCGCGTCCGTCACGGTCCCCGAAACACCCCCGTCCTGCGCCGCGAGGGGGCGAGCCAGGAGCAAGAGGAGAAGCGCGAGACAGGAGGGCCACCAGCGAGTGCGGACGAGGAAACTGGCCATGATCAAGCCTCGTTCTGAGGGGAAGACCCGGCGGCCGGGCGTCCCCGGCCGGGCACCGTAAGGTTCAGTCTTTCCGCCCGCGATGCAAGGGTTTGCCCGTCCCGGAGCGCCCTTCGCGGAGGTTTCGTGCCGGGGGATGTCGCAACGAGAAAGGGGCCCGGACGCGACGTCCAGGCCCCTTCGCGCCGGTTGCGACCGGCGCATGTCCTTCGCGAGCCGGCCCGTTCAGCTCGCGGCGGCGGCTCCGCTCTCCATGGCGTGGAGGGCGTCGATCATCTTCTGCGCGCTCTCCTCCATGTCGATGACAAGGCGGTCCACCCGCGTGACGAAGTAGTTGTGCATCACGTTGATGGGGATCGCGATCGTGAGGCCCGTCGCGGTCGTGATGAGGGCGACCCTGATCCCGCCCGCCACGAGCGTGGCTTCCACCTCGCCGGCGATCTCGATCGCCTGGAAGGCCTGGATCATGCCGATGACCGTGCCCAGGAAGCCGAGCAGCGGCGCGACGTTGGACAACGTGGCCAGCCACACGAGCCCGCGCTCCAGCTGGGCGACTTGGATCGCGCCGGCGTTCTCGATCGCCTGCATCACGCGGTCCGTGCCTTCCTCGTGGCGCTTCAGGCCCGCCTTGAGAATCTCACCGGCCGGAGAGGACGACTCTTCGCACACGGCGAGGGCCTGCCGGAGCTGGTGGCGGCCGATCATGTCGTCCACCTCGCTCAGCAGGGAGCGGTTGCCCGACGCCTTCATCAGCAGGTCGATGAGCTTCCAGATGATGATCACGACGCCGATGAGCATGCAGAGGCCGAGCGGATACATCATGAACCCGCCAGACTTCCAGATATCCGCGAGGTTCAGCGACTGGCCCTGCCCGAACACGGGCGTCTCCTGAAGCATCAGGAGGGTCGCCCCAATGAAGCTTGCCAAGGTTGACCTCCACCGTGTTGTGGACCGCCGCGCGGTCGGTTCGTCCTCCGCCCGGACCCCTCCGGCCGCGACCGCAGCGGGGTCGGAAGCTATGGACCGGCGGAACCGCGTGTCAAGGACGTTTTTCTCGTCGCGACGCACCGAACCGCACGGCCTCCGCCGCGCACCTCGAGACCGGGCACCGCCTCGAGACAGCGATCGCCGCGATCGGGGTGCCAGCAGCGGGCGTAGAAGGGACAGCCCCCCTCCTCCACATCCGATCTGCGCCCGACGTCGCCGTGCAGGAGGACTCGTCTCCCGGAGCCCCGTCCGCCCGACCTGACCCTGGGGATCGAGCTCAGGAGCGCTTCCGTGTACGGGTGGAGCGGCTCGCGGAACAGCTCGTCGGTCGGCGCCGACTCGACGACTCTGCCCATGTACATGACCGCCACCCGATCGCTGATCTGCCGGACGACGGCCAGATCGTGGGCGATGAAGACGAGCGTGAGCCCCAGGCGCGCCTGGAGCTCGCGGAGCAGGCCGAGGATCTGGGCCTGCACGGACACGTCCAGAGCCGACACGGGCTCGTCCGCGACGAGGATCCTGGGCTCGACGCTCAGCGCACGCGCGATGCCGACGCGCTGGCGTTGCCCCCCGGAGAACTCGTGGGCGTAGCGGCCGGCGTCCCGCGCCTCGAGCCCGACCATCTCCAGGAGGGCACCGATCCGGTCGTCCTCGGCCCGGCGACCCTCGACGATGCGGTGCACGTGCAGGGCCTCGCGCAGCATAGTGGCCACCGTGAGCCGGGGATTCAGCGTGCCGTACGGGTCCTGAAACACGATCTGTGCCGTCCGCCGAAATCGACGCAGCGCCTCGCCGCCCATCTCGCGGACCGGAGATCCACGATAGAGCACCGTTCCCGAGGTCGGAGCCTCCAGCGCGAGCATGAGCCGGGCCGTCGTGCTCTTGCCGCTGCCCGACTCTCCGACGATCCCGAGCGTCTCACCTTCCCGCACGCCCAGGGAGAGATCGCGGACGGCGGCGATCCGCCGGCCTCCCCGGCCGCGGGCTCCGTACACCTTCGAGACGTCCCGGGCCTCCAGCACCGCCATCCCGCGCCCCACTTCCTCCTCGCGCGCGGGGGACATTCAGCCGCCCCCCCGTCCGGCGTCACGGTCCACGACGCGCCGTTCGGGCTCCTCGGCCAGGAAGCAGCGGCTGCGGGTTCGTCCGGTCGGCGCCATCCGCGGCACCTCGGATCGGCACCGCGCCCACACGTGAGGGCACCTCGGGTGAAACCGGCAGCCCTCGGGCCAGGCCGTCGGACGGGGGACGCTTCCCGGTATCCCGCGCGGCCGGGCCGCCGGATCGTCCACGTCGGGGATCGCGGCGAGGAGCCCTTGCGTGTACGGGTGCCCGGGCGCGCGGAGCACGTCGCCGACGGCCCCCTCTTCCACGATGCGGCCGGCGTACATCACGGCGACCCGGCTCGCCATCTCGGCCACGACCCCCAGATCGTGCGTGATGAGGAGGATCGCGAGGCCGCTCTCGGCCTGGATCGATCCGAGGAGCTCCAGGATCTGCGCCTGGATCGTCACGTCCAGCGCCGTGGTGGGTTCATCCGCGATGAGCAGGGCCGGCCCGCACGACAGGGCCACGGCGATCATCGCCCGCTGCCGCATGCCGCCGGAGAGCTGGTGGGGGTAGGCGTCGAAGGCCCGCTCCGGCGGCTCCAGCCCGACGCGCTGCAGCAGGTCCAGGACGACTCCGCGAACGCGCCTCTCCTCCGGCCGGTGCCACCGGATGGCCTCCGCGATCTGCTCTCCGACCGGGTAGACGGGGTTCAGGCTCGTCATCGGCTCCTGGAAGACCATCGCGATCTCGTTGCCGCGCACCTCCCGCATGCGCTTCTCGGGCAGGGCCAGCAGCTCCCGGCCACGGAAGCGCACGCTCGACCCGGGGAGGATGCGAACGGCCGGGCCCGGCAGGAGGCGCAGCACCGAAAGGGCGGTCACCGACTTCCCGCATCCGGACTCGCCCACGAGGCCGACGGTGGACGCCGGCTCCACGTCCAGCGACACGCCGTCCACCGCGCGCGCCTCCCCCTCCTCCCCGGCGAACGAGACCTGCAGGTCGGAGATGCGCAGGAGGGGGTCCGTCACCGCACCGTCCTCGGATCGAGGGCGTCGCGCAACCCGTCACCCACCAGGTTGAACGCCATGACCGTGAACACGATCGCCAGGCCGGGGAACATCGTGATCCACCAGGCGTCGATCATCACGCTCTTGCCCGACTCGATGATCGTGCCCCAGCTGGCCGTCGGCGGCTGCACGCCGAGCCCCAGATAGCTGAGCGCGGCCTCAGCCAGGATCGTGTTGCCGATCCCGAGCGTGGCGGCGACGATCACGGGCGTAAGTACGTTGGGGAGCACGTGACGGCCCACGATCCGGCCCGATCCGAAGCCGAGGGCCCGGGCGGCCCGGACGTACGGCAGCTCCTTCACCGCGAGCACCTGGCCGCGCACGACCCGAGAGACGCCCATCCAGCCCGTCAGGCCCAGCACGATCGTCAGGAGCTCGATGGAAGGCTCGAACAGGGCGGCCACGGTGATCACGAGCACGAGACGGGGAAAGCTCAGGAAGAGATCCACGATGCGCATGAGCACGGCATCGGACCAGCCGCCGGCGTACCCGGCGACCGCACCGATCGCGGTTCCGAGGGTGATCGCGATGAGGACCGCGAGGAAGCCGATGGACAGGCTCACGCGCGCGCCGTACACGACGCGGCTCAGGACATCGCGCCCGAACTCGTCCGTCCCCATCGGGTGCGCGGCGGTCGGCGCCTGGTACCGGGTGGCCACGATATCCCCCTGGGCGTCCGGATCGAAGGGGGCGACGTAGGGTGCCAGCAGCGCACCGAATCCGAGCCAGCCGAGGAGGATGAGGCCGAGCATCGCCTGCCGGTGCCGGCGGAAGCGGCGTACGGCCACGGACCACCAGGCCGCTCCGGTCCGCGGACGCCGGGACGATCGGTTGCCCGCGAGCCAGGCCAGCGCCGGCACGGCGAGCAGCGTCGCCAGGGCGAGCCAGTCGTCCCAGCCGCCCGCGCGGAGCGTGTCCACGATCCGGGACATCCGCCACACACCCAACCCGAGAGGGAGCGCCCACAGAGAGAGCACGCCGAGCCCGACGAGCCGCTCCGTCCTCCCGCCCGCTTCGCCGGCCAGCGCCGTCAGCCCCGGGAGGACCCGGTTTCCGATGGCCAGGGCCTTCGCGCGGCGCGACGGGACCGGGTCAGGCATGTCTGATCCTCGGGTCCACCACGGCATACAGGATGTCCGCCAGGAGGTTGCCTGCCAGCACCACGACCGCGAACAGGAAGCTCGCCCCCAGCACGAGCGGATAGTCGCGTGCGAGAATCGCGTCGAACAGGAGGCGCCCCATGCCGGGCCACGCGAACACGACCTCGATGACGACCGTTCCGCCGATGAGGAGCGGAAGGTAGAGCCCGAGGAGGCTCACGATCGGGATCAGCGCGTTGCGGAAGACGTGCCGCCAGATGACCCGGGATTCCGGCAGTCCCTTCGCCCGCGCCGTGCGGACGTGGTCCTGGTGGATCACATCCAGCATCTCGCCGCGCATGTACCGGGCGACGCCCGCCGCCGAGGCGACCCCGAGGGCGATCGTCGGGAGGATGAGGTGACGGATCCGGTCGACGATCTTCTCCCAGCCTCCCAGGAAGGCGTAATCCACGTGCGTCATGCCCGAGATCGGAAGGCCGAGCCAGGCCGGCACGATGCCCGATGAAAAGAGGATGACCAGCATCAGCCCGAGCCAGAAGCCGGGCATGGAGTAGATGAAGAGGGCGGCGAACGTCGCGGTCCGGTCCAGGCGCGAGTACGGACGCACGGCCTGCATCGCCCCCACGCCGCAGCCGAGCACGAAGATGAGCACGAGGGACACGGATCCGAGCACCAGCGTGTTCGGAAGCGCATCCCCGATGACGCTCGCCACGGGTCGGAACTGGCTGAAGCTGTACCCGAAGTCTCCGCGCGCGAAGGAGGCCATCCAGCGTCCGTACTGGACGAGGAGCGGCTGATCCAGCCCCATGTTCCGGCGCATCTGCTCCCGAACGGCCTCCGGGACGTTCGGGTTGAAGTAGAGCGCCGTGGGGTCGCCCGGCGCGAGGTGGAGGACGAAGAAGATGAGAGTGAGGATTCCCAGGAGGAGCGGGATCGACTGCAGGGTCCGGCGCGCAACGTAACGAGTCAGTCCACGATCTCCGATCGGGTGCCACGGCGACCCCGCGGATCCAGCCACCACCGGCTCGCGGCCGTCCAGTCGCCGCGCGCGTCGAACGCGAGCCCGTGGACCCGCGATCGATAGGCGTTCACTTGGGTATTGTAGTAGAGGAACGTGTAGGGTTGATCCTCGGCCACGATGCGCTCGTATCGCCGGATGAGTCCCTCCAGCCGCGCGCGATCCGTGGTGAGGGGAATCGAGTCCAGCACGGGGTCGAGCACCGGGTTGCAGTAGCTCGTGAACTGGAACGGCTGTCCGAGCTGGTCGCAGGCCCACAGATCCCGGTCGTCGAGCAGCACGTCGCGGGCCCATCCGATGACGGCCCCGTCGAACCGGCGGTCGGGACTCGTGAGGGTGGCGCCGAGAGTCGCGGGATCCACGACCCGCGTGCGGACGTCGATCCCGATCGCCCGCAGGGATGCCTGCACGATGACCGCGATGTCCCTGCGCTCCTCGCTGGGATTCGTGAGGATCTCCAGGCGCAGGGGCACGCCATCCCTCTCCCGCACGCCCGTCGGTGACCGTGTCCAGCCGGCACCGTCCAGCAGCTTCCGCGCCGAATCAGGATCGAACGGCAACGGGGTCCACGCCGTGTCGTACGCCCAGTGCCACGGACCCACGGGGCCCGCGGCGACGGTGCCGAACCCCTCCCGAACGCTCGCCAGGATCGCCTCCCGGTCGATCGCCATCGTGATCGCCCGGCGCACGAGCGGGTCGGACAGCACGGGTCGCCGCGTGTTCCAGGCGATGAACGTGTAGTCGGCCACCGGATAGGACACGACGGTGAGGGTGGAATCGGACCGGATGCGCCGAACGAGGGCCGGGGGCACGTCCACGGCGACGTCCACGCCACCGGTCCGGAGCTCCGCGAGGAGGGTCGTCGGGTCAGGGATTTCCCGGTACACGAGGCGGTCCACGTACGGACGCCCTCCCAGCTCGTCCGGAAAGTCCGGATTCGCCTCGAAGACCCAGCGGTCGCCGGCGACGTGCTCGACGAACCGGTAGGGACCGCTGCCCACGGGCCGGACCACTCCGAACGGGTGAGATCGCAGATCCTCGGGCGCGACGGACGCCAGGATGTGGCGCGGCATGATCGGCGTCCGCGCCCAGCCGTACAGGAATCCGTTGTGCGGTCGAAGGTAGAACCGGATCGTGTGGTCGTCGAGCACCTCGGTCGCTTCCCACAGGTCGAAGTAGCTCCGGTTCGGGAACTCGACCCGGGGGTCCTTCGCCCGGTCGAACGTGAACTGCACGTCGCGAGCCGTGACCGGGGTCCCATCGTGCCAGCTGAGGTCGTCACGAAGATGGAACACGACCTGCGTGCCGTCGTCGCTCACCTCCCAGGAGCGGGCGAGATACGGGCGGGCGAGGAAGTCCGGGTCGAGGCGGACGAGGGTGGCGAACAGGACGTGGATCTCATGCTGCAGCGCGACCGAGCCCGTCGAGACGAGCCCGTTCATCGACTCGATCGGCGTCGTGCCGCCGACGACCAGCGTGCCGCCGTATCGGGCGGACTCCGGCACGTCCTGCGGAGACCACGAGGCGCGATCCGCTTCCCCTCCTCCTTCGGAGCAGCCGAGCGCCAGTGTGGCGGCCGCGAGACCCAGCCACAATCCCACCCGCCTCACCGCGAGGCCTCCTCCGGAGGGGCGTCGGGCCTCCGCCATCGCCATTGCGGAACGTTGACGAGCTCTCCCCGCGCGTCCATGCGCACGCCCGCCAGCTTCCGGCTCACGCCCGCGAGCTCGTCCTGCCAGAACAGGAAGGTCAGCGGCTGGTCGTTCTGGATGATCTCCGAGAACTCGAGCCAGATGCGCGAGGCCTCCGCCGGGTCCATCGTCCGCACGCCCAGGTCCATGAGGCTGTCAGCACGCGGGTTGGAGTAGGAGCTCCGGTTCGCGCTGCTCGGCAGGGCGGCCTGGGATCCATGGAACAGGACCCGGGGGTCGACCCGGAAGTTGTCGAGAACCCAGTTCGTGAGCACGGCGTCGAACTCCCGCCTCCGGTGCAGCCCGAGAAGAGTCTGCCACTCCAGCAGACGCGGAACGGCATCGATGCCGACCCGCTTCAGCTGGGCCTGGATGATCTGGACCATGTCACCGTACACGGGGCTGCGCTGGTTCGCCAGAAGCTCGAACCGAAACGGCCGGCCCGCGCGATCCAGCACGCCGTCGCCGTCCGAATCGCTCCAGCCGGCGGCCCGAAGGAGGGCCGAGGCCGAATCCGGATCGAACGGCAGGGGCTCGAGGTCCGGGGCGTAGGGATGCCAGGGAGGGATCATGCCGACGGCGGGCCTGCCGAATCCCTCGAGGACCGATTCCAGGATCGCCTGACGATCGATCGCCATCGTGAGCGCCCGCCGCACGCGCGCGTCCGAAAAGAGCGGTCGGCGGCCGTTCCAGCCGATGTAACTGAACTGGCGCCACGGAAAGCGGAACAGCCGCACCCCCGGGGCCCGCTCGATCTTCGGCGCGTCGGCCGGACTCACGGGCCCGTCCACGTGGATGCCGCCGCTCAGGAGCTCGGCCAGCAGAGACGTGGACTCGGGGATGATCCGATACACGATCCGCCGGATGGCCGGAGGGCCGCCCAGCGAGAGCGGGTAGTCCGGGTTCGCCTCGAACACGAGCTGCTGGTTGACGCTCCAGCTCACGAAGCGATACGGGCCGTTGCCCACCGGTCTCCGGTTGAACGGCTGCCGTGCCAGCTCGGCGGCCGGAACCCTCGAGAGCAGGTGGGCCGGCACCGGAGCCCAGAAGAAGTCCTCGAGCGGCTGGGAGTGCGGCCCGTCGAACGTGAAGCGCACCGCGTGGGGCCCCAGGACCTCCACGCCGGTCACGTTCGACAGGTAGGCGGCGGCGAGCGGCGATGCGGCCGCCGGATCCTTGGCCAGCCGGAACGTGAACGCGACGTCCTCGGCCGTCACGGGGGCGCCGTCGTGCCAGCGAAGGTCCTCGTGCAGGCGAAAGACGACGCCGGAGGGGCCGAGGGTCCACGACTGCGCGAGACCGGGCGCGATTCGATACTCCTCGTCGTACCGGACGAGCGTCGTGAACAGCAGGTAGTCGATGAGCTCGTTGGCGTTCTGGTCCGTGCTGAGCACGGGGTTCAGGCCCTGTAGCTCCACCGAGTAGCCGAGCACGAGGGGAGCGTCTCCCGCCGGCCGCGATTCTCCGCCGCACCCGACGGCGAGAAGCGCGGCAATGGCGACGGATCGGCGTGGCACGGCCCTATCTCCTCCACGTCCAGGCGGGGTCTCGATAGTTCGCCTCCAGCTCCGATGCTCTTCGGCGCTCCGTTCTCCGGAGCTCCTCGGGCTCGGGCACGTCCTCGAATACGTGGGCAAAGCCCTCCCGAAGGCGATCGACGACGATCTCCGGCCGGGGCGGCGCCGGAAGCAGGGACGCCAGACAGGCGGCCCCGATCCGGGGGCTCCGCGGCCCGGTCGCGCTCACCGCCTCGGTCAGCGACTGGTCGTCGTACAGGAGGATCGAGCCGTGCTGGAGCAGCGCGCCCGCATCCCTCCACTGCGCGCTGCCCACGAGCTTCCGCCCTTCTGCCACGACCTCCCCCGGAAGCGGGTCACGGAAGCAGGCGCGGAGCGAGGGCCGGGGGGGCCGCGTTCCGGCCGAGCGAGCCGCGACCGTGGCCGGCACGCCCAGACGCCGAAGCCCGTTGGCGAGGGCCGCGTTGATCTTCGCGTGGCTCTCGGCGAGGCTGCCGAGGTCGCGCACGGGGGCCGTGACGCTGTAGGTGACTTCCCGGTCGTGATACACCGCGCGGCCTCCGGTCGGTCGGCGCACCACGTCGACCCCGAGGTGCCGGAGCCTCTCGAGATCGTACCGACCGCGGGCGGCCTGGTTGCGGCCGAGCGACAGGCAACCCGGCGTCCAGCCGTAGAACCGTAGGGTGACCGTCCCCCGCCGGGCGGCTTCGAGGAGCGTTTCGTCCACGGCCATGTTCCACGCGCCCGGCCGCGGCGGATCCAGCAGGAGGCGCACCGGAGTCGTCAGCCCCCGTCGGGGGGCCGCCACCGGATGTCGAGCTGCCGTCCCGCCCGGCCTTCGTCCAGGCGGCGGACCGGGGTCTCGTGGGGCGCCCCGCGGACGAGCTCCGGGTCGGCCTCCGCCTCGTCGGCGATGGCCACCATCGCCGCCGCGAACCGCTCCAGCTCCTCCCTCGTCTCCGTCTCCGTCGGCTCGACCATGAGAGCCTCCGGCACGTTGAGCGGGAAGTAGATCGTGGGAGCATGGAACCCGTAATCCAGGAGCCGCTTCGCGACGTCCAGCGTCTTGATCCCCGTCCGCTTCTTCAACTCCGCCCCCGAGAACACGGACTCGTGCATGCCCCGACCGTAGGGAAGCTCGAACCGGTCGCCGATGAGGACGCTGAGATAGGCGCTGTTCAGGACCGCCGTCTCCGCCGTCTCGCGGATCCCCTGCCGGCCGAGCATGCGGATGTAGGTGTAGGCGCGGACCATCACCCCGAAGTTCCCGTAGAAGCCGTGCAGCTTTCCGATGGAGTCGGGGACGTCCCAGTCCAGGTGGAAGCCTTCGTCGGACGCGCGGACGTGCGGGACGGGAAGGAAGCGCGCGAGAGGTTCGCGCACGGCCACGGGCCCCGCGCCGGGGCCTCCTCCTCCGTGGGGCGTGCTGAACGTCTTGTGCAGGTTGAAGTGAACGATGTCGTACCCCATGTCGCCGGGGCGCACGACCCCCATGAGCGCGTTCAGATTCGCGCCGTCCATGTACATCAATCCACCGGCCTCGTGCACGAGACGGCAGATCTCGACGATGTCCCTCTCGAACACGCCGAGCGTGTTCGGATTCGTCAGCATCATGCCGGCCACCGTGTCGTCGAGCGCCTCCCGCAGGGCGTCGAGATCCGTTCGGCCGGAGTCGTCCGACTTCAGCTCCACCGTCTCGAAACCGGCCATGGCGACGGTCGCCGGGTTCGTCCCGTGGGCGCTGTCCGGAATCAGCACTCGGCGTCGCGCGTCGTCTCCGTTCGCCCGGTGGTACGCGCGCATCAGGAGGACCCCGGTCATCTCTCCCTGCGCCCCCGCGGCGGGCTGGAGCGTCACCGCGTCCATGCCCGCGATCTCCTTCAGGACCTCCGCCAGCTCCCACATGAGGCGGAGGGCACCCTGCGCCGCGGCCTGCGGCGTGAGCGGATGAAGCGACGCGAATCCGTCCAGCCGGGCCGTCGCCTCGTTTACCTTCGGATTGTACTTCATCGTGCACGAGCCGAGCGGGTAGAGAGCCCTGTCCACGTGGTGGTTCTTCAGCGACAGCTCCGTGTAGTGCCGCACGACCTCGCTCTCGGGGACCTCCGGAAGGCCGGGCGGCGTCGCGCGCAGGAACGGCTCGGGGATGAGCTCCTGAATGGGCCTCGTGTCGACATCGGGCGCCGGCACGCGGCTCCCCCGCCGCCCGGGGCTCGACTTCTCGAAGATCTCCGGCGTCACCTCGCCCAGGAACGGAAACACCTGCACTCTCATGGCCTCCGGTTCGTGTGGAACCCTCGGCGGACCCGACGGCCGGCGGGGCTCAAAGCTCGTAGGCCTCGCCCGGCGCCAGCACGACGACCTCCGAGCCGGCCACCATTCCGCGGAAACTCTCCGGGTCCTGCTCGATCAAGTCCCAGGTCCCGTAGTGAATCGGGATCACGACGCGCGGACCGATCATGGCGGCGGCGCGGGCCGCGTCCCCGGGCCCCATCGTGAAGTTGTCGCCGATCGGCAGGAGGGCCACGTCCACCTGGCCCTCCAGCAGCTCCATGTCGCGCGTGAGGCCGGTGTCTCCCGCGTGGTAGACGCGCGTGCCGTCGATCTCGATCAGGAGGCCCGCGGGAAACGTCGTGTAGGCCGCCCCATCATCGCCCGCGACCTGACCCCCGTGCACGGCGGTGGTGAGCTTCACCCGGCCGAACGGAAACGCGAACGACCCGCCGATGTGCATCGGGTGGCCGTCCGAGATCCCCTGTCTCTCCTGCGCGTAGCTCACGATCTCGAACGTCGCGATCAGGGTCGCGCCGCTGCGCCGGAGAATGTCCCACGCATCGGCTACGTGATCGAAGTGCCCGTGCGTGAGCAGAAGGTAGTCCAGGTGGTCGGCAAAATGGTCCGGCCCCACCGTGGCGAGCGGATTGTCCGTGAGGAACGGATCCACGAGGAGCCGGGTGCCGTCGGAGGCGACGAGCTCGACGCAGGCGTGACCGTGGAAAATGAGTCTGGCCATGGTACGGTTCTCCTATCCTGCCAGCACGTCCAGCAGGAGATCGATCTCCCGCCGCGTGCGTTTCTCGGTGAACGCGAGGAGGAGCCCATCCGGCGCTCCGAGCTCCGGAAACCGCGACAGGCTCACGCCCGCGAGGATCCCTCGCTCGACCCCGCGGGAGAGGATGTCCCGCGAGCTCTCCCGGGTCGCGACGGCGAACTCCCGCACGAACGGAGCCTCCGGGTAGAGCGGCCGCACTCCATTCCCCATCTCGTCGATGCGGCGGCGCGCGTAGTGCGCGTTCTGCAGAGACGTCTCGGCCACCTCGCGCAGTCCCTCTCGGCCGAGGAGCGCCATGTAGATCGTCGCGGCGAGCGCGTTGAGTCCCTGGTTCGTACAGATGTTGCTCGTCGCCTTCTCCCGACGGATCTGCTGCTCCCGGGTCTGGAGGGTCAGCACATACCCGCGCCGTCCGTCCGCGTCCACGGTGGCGCCGACGATCCTGCCCGGCATCCGCCGAACGTGCTTCTTCCGCGTTGCGAAGAGGCCGACGACGGGTCCGCCGAAGCTCATGGCGTTCCCCAGCGACTGGCCTTCCGCGACGACGATGTCCGCGCCACAGTCACCGGGCGGACGCAGGATCGCGAGCGGGATCGGATCCGCGACGACCACCAGGAGCGCGCCCCGCTCGTGCGCGCGCTCCGCCAGGCCCTCCAGGTCCTCGAGGACCCCGAAGAAGTTCGGGCTCTGCACGACGACGCACGCCGTGTCCTCGTCGAGCGCCGCGCCGAGCGATTCCGGATCCAGCGCGCCGTCCGAAGCCGCCTCCACGCGCTCGAGAACCGCGTCGCGGCCTCTCAGATAGGTTGCCATGACCTGGCGCACGTGCGGATGCACGGTGCCGGCCGCGAGCACTCGCCCGCGCCGTGTGACGGCCCTGGCCATGATGGCCGCCTCCGCGGCCGCCGACGGGCCGTCGTACATGGAAGCGTTGGCCACCTCCATCCCCGTGAGCTCGCACACCATCGTCTGGAATTCGTAGATCGCCTGCAGGGTGCCCTGGGAGACCTCCGGCTGATACGGGGTGTACGCGGTGTAGAACTCGCTCCGCCGGATGAGGTGGTCGAGGGCCGCCGGCACGTGGTGATCGTACTGGCCGGCGCCGGCGAAGCTCACCAGGGGGGCGTTCCCCGCCGCCAGCTCTCGCAGCACGCGGACCGCCTCCGCTTCGGAGAGCGCGGCGGGGACATCCAGCGGCCCGTCGAGAAGGAGCTCATCCGGGACGTCGCCGTACAGTCGGCCGACCTCGGGCACGCCGATCCTGTTCAGCATGTGCTGCCGATCGGCCTCGCTGTGTGGAACGAAAGACATCTGCCGCGCCTTGATCGGGTCTCGAGGTTGCGGGAGGACGGGCCCGCCGGCGATGCCTCAGCTCTCGATGTGGCCCGCGTACGCTTCCGCCGACAGCAGCGACTCCATCTCCGCGGGATCGTTCATCCTCAGGCGGATCATCCAGCCGGCGCCGTACGGATCCGTGTTCACGAGGGCGGGATCGTCGTCCAGGGCCGCGTTCACCTCGAGCACCTCGCCCGAGAGGGGGCAGTACAGCTCGGAGACCGCCTTGACGGCCTCGATCGTGCCGAAGACTTCCATGCGTCCGAACGCGTCGCCGGGAGCCGGGAGCTCCACGAACACCACATCGCCGAGCTCGCCTTGCGCGTAGTCGGTAATCCCGACGAGGACCTCGCCCTCCGCATCGGTCGTTCGCACGTACTCGTGCTCCTCGGTATACGCGAGCCCTTCCGGGATCTCGGACATCGGCTCTCCTCCAGGGACGTTCGGCTTCGGTCTGATCGGCCGCGGCTCCGCGACCGCGAGGGAGAATACCGGGGGCCGGCTCAGGGCGTCAAGCAGAGCGCCCGCGGACGTGCCGATGGCCATTTCATGAGTGTACTTGACGGGCATGGAATCGCAAAACTATCCTTGAAAAGCGTTCCGCAATCATCATGGAGGTTCGTATGGCAAGAAAGAAGAAGGTCGGTCTCAAGGTTCGAGTCAGCGGAGATACGGCTTTTTTGAGCACCACGGCCGTGAGGACTCATTTCACGACGATCTATGACAGAGTATTGCGCAAGTATTCCACGATCGTCGTGGAAAGAAACGGCACACCCGTAGCGGTCATCCGCCGCCCCGGGGATGTGGACACGGCCGTCAGCGTGGAGGAGTTCTAGCGGGACCCGGCGGGGGCGGGATCCCCTCAGTCGTCCGAGGGCGGAAGCCGGCGGCGACGCTCGGCGCGCAGGCGACGCCGGGCCTGTCGACCGGTCTCGCCCGGAAGTCGGGCCTCGACATTGACGCCGCCCATGAGGGCGAATCCGTTGATGCGGAGGATGGGCGTGTCCGCATTCGCGGCCTCCGGTGCCTGATCCAGCTGCTCGAAGCCCCCGAAAAGGCAGAATCCGTTCGTGGTGACGGCGACGCCGGGGGGGACGAGCACGTCCACTCCCCCCATCACCGCGATCGCCGTCACCACGGTCTCGCCGGCCGGAAGGCGCGCTGAGCGAAAGTCGAGACAGGCGCCGCCCATCGTCCCCACGACGAACATGTGCTCGGGCGGCACCCATTCCCCGGACCGTTCGGACCCCCCGAGAACCGCGAGCAGCAGGCCGCGGCGGGAGCGAGACGACACCGGAGGGGTCGTCCCGGGTACCGGAGACGCGGGCGGGACTGCGAGATCCGCGAGCAGGGTCTCGAGCGCCTGCACCGTCGTGGCCTCGTACGCCCGGTCGAGTCGCGTCTCGAAATCCTCCACCTTGAGGTCGTCCGCCGCGAAATGCTCGCACAGGCGACGCACGGTGTGCTCGCGCGCCTGCTCGAGCGAGGGGGCGGGATGGAGGTCTCCCACGCTCACGCGCCGCTCGCCATGCCGCTCGTCGTTCGTGCCATGCCCTGAACATACGCCCCGCCGGGGGCGAGCGTCATCCCGTCCGTCCCGCGAGCGACGGCCGAACCTCGCCGGCTTCTTGTCCGCGGGCGCGCCGGACGCCTAACGTGGAGTGCGCGCGACGGGACACGTACGGCCGACGGGCCTGCCGGGGAGACGGATTTCGACGTGCACTTCAGCAAGCTGAGCGGCGCGGGCAACGACTTCGTCGTGCTCGACGCGGCAGATGTGGAGACCGGAGGCGCTCCGGCCCTCGCGCGCTCGATGTGCGACCGCGTGTCGGGGATCGGGGCCGACGGGCTGATCCTCGTCGCACCGTCGGGATCGGGCCTGTCGGCCCGGTTCTTCAATCCCGACGGAACTGAGTTCTCGACGTGCGGGAATGGGACCCGCTGTGTGGCCCGGTATGGGCAGGAGCGCGGCTGGGTGGGAAGCGATCCCTTCGACATCGTAACGGAGTTCGGCACCGTCCGCGTGACGACGGAGGGCGGGCACATCCGGCTCGAGTACCCCCTGCGCATCCGGGTCCGGCGGGAGGTGGAAGCGCCGGAGCGCGGCTGGCTCGTCGATGTGGGGCTCCCGCACTTCGTCGTTCCGGTGGATCGGCTTCCCGGCGGGTCGATCGTGGACCGGTGCGCCGCCATCCGGGGCCATCCCGAGTTCGGCCCGGAGGGGACCAACGTGAACCTCGTCCAGATCCTCGACGCGGGCACGATCCGCATCCGCACCTTCGAGAGGGGCGTGGAGGGAGAGACTCTCGCCTGCGGCAGCGGAGCCATGGCGTGCGCGGTGGCCCTGCATGGGGCCGGCCTCTGCCGGCCGGACGTGCGCGTGGGGGTCCGGGGCGGTGGGGAGCTCGTCATCTCCTTCCCGCCCTTCGAGCCGCCCGAGCGGGGACCGGAGCCGCCGGTGCGACTCTCGGGGCCCGTGAGCCACATCCTCGACGGGGAGTATCCGGCCTAGGGCAGCGCCCCGCGGCCCGGCCCGCCACGATCCCTTGTCCGCTCCCTCGCTGCCGCTCGATCCGTCTCCCGTCGCGCGGGCCCTGCTGCGCTGGTTCGCCTCCCGCGAGCGATCCGTCCCGTGGCGCGGCGAGACGGACGCCTATCGCATCTGGGTGGGCGAGATCATGGCCCAGCAGACGAGAATGGCGAAGGTCGCCGAGCGGTACGCCGGCTTTCTCGAGCGCTTCCCCGACGTTCACGCGCTGGCCGGCGCGGACCTGGACTCCGTCATGCAGGCGTGGGAAGGGATGGGATACTACGCCCGCGCCCGGAACCTCCGCCGCGCGGCCGCGATCGTCGCCGCCGAGCTCGGGGGAAGACTGCCGGCGGACCCCGACGGGCTGCGGCGTCTGCCGGGCATCGGCCCCTACACCGCCGGGGCGATCGCGAGTCAGGCGTTCGGGGTCGCGGAGCCGGCCGTGGACGGGAACACCCGGAGGGTGCTCGCTCGCCTGCTCGACCTGGCCGACCCGCGTCCTGCCTCCCTGATCGGCGCCGCCCGGGCCGTGCTGCGGGCCGCACCGGGACGGGCCGGCGACGTGAACCAGGCCTTCATGGACCTCGGGAGTCGGGTGTGCCGGCCCCGCGTCCCGCTGTGCCGGGAGTGTCCGCTCGCGGAGCTCTGCGCGGCGCGCTCCGCGGGCACGGTGGACGACAGGCCCGCGCGGCCCCGCCGCCGCGAGTTGCCCCATCGAGAGGTCGCCGTGGCCGTCGTGTCGCGCGATCGGCGCATCCTCATCGCCCGCCGGCCGGAGGATGGCCTGCTCGGCGGACTGTGGGAGTTTCCCGGCGGGAAGCTCGAGCCGGAAGAGACGCCGGAGGAGGCCGCGGCGCGGGAGGTGCGCGAGGAGGTGGGCCTGGATGTCCGAATCGGCTCGCCCATCGGAAGAGTCGAGCACGCGTTCAGCCACTTTCGGATCACGCTGCACGCGTTCTGGGCCTCGTGCGTGGACGGGTCCGCGGAGCCCGCCGGAGCGCGCGACTGTCGCTGGGTCCTGACGTCCGAGCTGGACGACTACGCCTTCCCGGCCGCGAATCGCTCCATTCTCCGGACGCTTCGCGCCGGCGACTCGCCTCGCGGCTGAGCCGTCAGTCCGGAGAGCCCGACGACGCGAGGTCGCCCATGGCCAGGATCCACGAGGCGCAAAGCAGAAGAAGCGCGCCGGCGGACAGGAACTGCCATCGGTAGCCGAACGCCCCGAACAGCCAGCCCCCGGCGATGGGTCCGACGACCCGCGCGGCGCTGCTCATCGACTGGTTCACGCCGAGCACCCTTCCCTGTTCTTCGGGGCGCGCACGTCGCGAGACGAGGCTCTGGAGCGACGGTGCCACGAGCCCCCACCCGCCGCCGATGGGAAGGAGGAGCGCCAGCGTCGCCCCGAGACCGTTCCACACGGCCAGGACGAAGAGCCCGGATCCGAGCAGGAGTCCACCGGCCGCCGCGGTCCGCCGCTCCCCGAAGCGCTCCACGACGGGCCCGATGAGCCCGCCCTGGACGCCGGCCGCGATGAGGCCGATGACGGCGAAGAACGCCCCGGCGTGCACCGCACTGAGACCGAGCGGCTCATCCAGGAAGAGGGGGAACGTCGCCGTGAACGCGGCGAAGCCCAGCGTCGCGATGAAGAACGCCACGATGGGCTCCCGCAACGCGACGCGTCCGAGGATCTCCTGCACTTCGGCCAGGCGCTCGACGATCGCGCGCGTCCCAGCGCCGGAGGGAACGTGGCGTCGCCTGTCGGGCGGATAGGACTCCGGAAGATACACGAAGGCCGCGATCGCGTTGGAGAGACTCAGCCCCGCGGCCACCAGGCCGGGAAGAGCGTAGCCCCAGCGGCTCAGGATGCCTCCGAGCGCGGGCCCGACGATGAACCCGAGGCCGAAGGCCGCGCCGATGAGCCCCATCCCCCGGGCCCGGTTCCGGTTGTCCGTCGAGTCGGCGATGAACGCCTGCGCGACCGGAATGTTCGCGCCCATGATGCCCGCCACGACGCGGGAGAGCAGGAGCACGCCGATCGTGCGCGAGAGCGCGAACACGATGTACGAAACGCCCGAGCCCACGAGCCCGATGAGGAGTATCGGTCGCCGGCCGTGCCGGTCCGAGAGCCTCCCCCAGATCGGCGAGAAGACGAACTGCATGGCGGAGTACGAAGCGATGATGAGCCCGATCTCGAAAGCGCTCGCCCCGAGTGAGGTGGCGAAGAAGGGAAGGAGCGGAAGAACGATTCCGAACCCGATCAGGTCGAGGAACACCGTGAGAAAGACGATCCCCAGCGCGACGTTCCTGCGGGGCGTCACCGCGACACCTCCTTCTGGTCCGGATCGAGGCCCCGGATGCGGCCCGTCTCCCGTCCCCTCTCCCGCAGGTGCACCACGTGGGCCCGGACGGAGGCCCCGGCGGCCGCCTCGAGCCCCGCCTCAAGCTCCCCGTACACCCGCCGCCGAATGCCGTCGACGGAACGCTCGCCGGCCGCGATCGCCCGTTCGATCTCTTCCTCCCGGGCCCGGCGGTGCCTGAGGATGTGGCGGATCCTCGCCTCCGGATCGTCGACGGGTTCTCCGTGGCCCGGCAGGAGTCGGGTCGGCGCGAGACGAAGCACGGCTTCGAGACTCTCCAGATAGGAGCCCATGTGACCGTCCGGATGCAGGATCGCCGTCGTGCCTTCGCCGAGCACGAGGTCTCCCGTGAACAGGATCCGCTCCTCCGTCCACAGGAAGCAGAGGTGGTCGGCCGCGTGACCGGGTGTCGCGATCGCCCGGATTCGGCCCGGCCCGTCGTCGAACTCCACGAACTCTCCCCCCGTCAGCTCGATGCCTCCGAGCCCGAGCCGCTTCAGCGTCGCCGCGGACGCCGCGACATCGGCTCCCAGGGCAGCCGCCGCCTCCATGGCACAGCCGGCGTGATCCGCGTGCGCATGCGTCAGGCAGATCGTCGTGACCGTCCGGTCGGCCGCCATGCGTACGAGCCTCCGCACCTGCTCCGCCCCCGGAGGGCCCGGATCGATCAGGACCGCCTTCGTGCGGCCGAGCACGTAGCTTCGCGTTCCATCCAACGTGAGCGGTCCCGGGTTCGCCGCCACGCCCGACGCGAGCACGTCGACCGCCCCACCCGTCATCCGTCCGCCTCCTCGTACCCCTCATCGCCGGGCAACACCGGCTGGACGCCGTGTTCCGTGACGAGGAGGCGCGGAAGCCGGGCCACGACCGCGGTCTCCCGACAGGCCGCGAACGCCGAATCGAGGCTACGGTGTCCGGCCAGCGCCTCGACCGTCCTCCGCGTCGGGAAGAGCATCGGGAGGTCTCCACGATCGAATCCCTCCAGGGCCGCGGTCGGCCGGCTCCAGAGCCACGACTCGAGCTCGCCGGTCAGCTCCGGCCGATCCTGCTCGCTGTGAACGAGGAAGAACCGGGTGTCATACCGGCGGCGGAAGCGGGCGGGGGTGATCCAGCGCGAGTGGTACGCCGCGCGAAGCTCCCGGAACGACAGGCCGGCCGACTGGACGAGCTCGGCGAAGGAGCGGCGCCCCGCGAGCAGAGCACGTCGGCCGCGTCTGGCGGCCTCGCCTCCGCCCGCCTCCGCCGCCCCGTCCGCCGGCAGAAAGCCGGTCTCCTCGAACAGCTCTCTCAGCCCGGCCACGAAGGCCGCGCCCTCCGGCTCGACGACCGCGGCCGGCAGGCGCTCGAGGAGAGCCGGATCGCCGTCGGACGGATCGATCGTTCCGCCGGGAAACACGTAGGCCCCGGCCGCGAACCGCGCCTCTTCCGGCCGGCGAAGAAAGAGCACCTCGAAGCCGGCCTCGCGCTCCCTGGCCAGGATGAGCGTCGCCGCGTCGCGCGGAACCGGAGGCGGCTCTCCCTCTCCAACGCGCCCGCGCTCGAGCTCCTCCCGCTCGATGCGCCCGGTCACGCGCCGGGTGTCGGCGACCGGAGGCGTCGAATCGGGGCGCTCCGCGCTCTCGATGGGCCCCGCCTCAGAGTTCGGTGAGGCCCGACACGGCCACGAGCAGGAGAAGGAAGAATCCGAGGACCAGCACGACGGCCAGGACGAACGGCAGGATCACGACCACCACGGCGCGACCTGTCGTTGTCCGGTGCGCGGCCCGAAGGCCGAACACGACCATGACGATCGTCCAGATCCCGGCCATCAGGGCCCCGAGAAGCGGCACGGCCGTAAACGCGGCGGGGCCCGCGGCGTACGACACCGCCCTCGCCGTCGCGCTCATCGGCCTCCGATCCCGTGCCAGCATCGCCACGAACAGGTGATAGACGAGGGTCTGCATGCCGAGGACGAGCAGGCCGAGAAACGGAGACAGGAAGAACACGAACAGGCCGAAGCGCCGCGGTTCCAGTCCGACGTCCGTGCCGCCGAACGGGTCGCTCACCCCGGCGAAGATCCACAGGAGGGAGAAGAGCGCCGAGATGACCCCGAGCAGCAGGTAATACAGGATGGGGCGGCCGAGAGGGCCGTTCCAGTCCACGCCACCGAAGAATTCTCCCGGAGCGATCACGCTCTGCTTCCACGTGCGCCAGAGCCCGCTCGCGAAGCCCACCTCCGGGTCCTCCCACGGGACAGGCCTCGCGGGGGCCGCCACGGCCGTGACGGGAGTCCCGCACAACGGGCACGCGTCGTCGCCGCTTCGCACGTCGAACCCGCAGTGGCCGCACTCGCTCATGTGTCCCTTTCTCCTCTCTCCGCCACGAGACGGAACCGCGCATCCACCGCCACCGGCCCATCGGGGTCCGGAAATGCGAGAAGCGGGTTGATGTCCATCTCGCCGATGGCGGGGTGCCGGCCGACGAGCTGGCTCACCCGCTGCACGACGTCCGCCAGGCGCCCGAGGTTCACCCCCTCTTCGCCGCGGACGCCGGCCAGGATGCCGAACCCCCGAATCGAGCGGATCATCTCCTCCGCATCCAGCGTCCCCACGGGTTGGACCCGGAAGGCCACGTCCCGCACCGCCTCCACGTACACGCCCCCCAGGCCGAACATCACGATGGGGCCGAAGCGGGGCTCGACCGTCGTCCCCACGATCGTCTCCCTGCCGCCCTCGATCATGCGCTGCACGAGCACGCCCTCCGCCGCGGCCGCTTCGCTCACGCTTCGCGCCGCCCGGGCGACCCGCTCGAACGCCTCCCGCACGCCGGCGCCGTCCCTCACATCCAACTCGACGGCCCCGATGTCCGTCTTGTGTCCGATCTGATCGCTCGCGGCCTTCAGCACGACGGGGAAGCCGATTCGTTCCGCCAGCGCGGCGGCGGAGTCCACATCGGTCGCGAGCCCGTGTGGCGCGACCGGAATGCCGTAGCTGGAGAGGATCTCGAAGGACTCGAGCGGGTCGAGTCGATCCCGGCCGGCCCTCCGGACCCCGTCCAGGACGGCCTCGACCCGCGCATCGTCCACATCGTCGAACTGCCGGATTGCCGCCGGCGGCCGCTTCTGCCACTGGCGATACTTCCACATCGCGCCCAGGGCGTGCGCCGCGGATTCGGGAAAGCGATACACCGGGATCGCCGCCTCTCGAAGCTCCGCCATGCCCTGGGGCAGGCCGCGCTTGCCCATGAGGACCGCCAGGACCGGCTTTCCGCTGTCGGAGGCGGCCTCGCGAATGGCGCGGGCGACGATCGGCGCCCGCAAGCCGACCGGCACGTACGCCGCGATGACCGCATCCACCTCGTCATCCTCGATCACGATCCCCAACGCTCGCCGGAACTCCTCGGCGCTCGCGGTCGCGATCATATCCACGGGGTTCGCCACGCTGGCTTCCTCCGGCAGCCCCTCGCGCAACGCCTCCCGGGTCCCGGCGCACAGGGGGCGCACCTCGAGCCCCGACCCCTCGCACGCATCCGCAATCAGGATCCCCGGTCCCCCGGCGTTCGTGAGAATCGCCACCCGGGGGCCCTCGGGAAGGGGCGCGTTTCCGAACGCCGTCGCCGCGTCGAAGAGCTCCTCCACCGACTCCACCCTCAGGACCCCGCACTGTGAGAACAGCGCATCCGTCGCGATGTCCACCTGGGCCAGCGCGCCCGTGTGGCTGGAGGCGGCTCGCGCCCCAGCTCTCGTCCGCCCCGCCTTGACGGCGATGACCGGCTTCGTGCGGGTCGTCCGGCGGGCGAGGCTCGTGAAGCGGCGCGGGTCTCCGAAGCTCTCGAGGTACATCAGGATCACGCCGACGCCCTCGTCCGCGCTCCAGTATTCGAGCAGATCGTTACCGGACACATCCGCCTTGTTCCCGACCGAGACGAACTGGTTGATCCCCACCCCGTACTCCGCGGCGTAGTCGAGGATCGTGACACCCATGGCGCCTGACTGGCTCATGAAAGCGATGTTGCCGTGCTCGGGCATCGTCGGGGCGAACGTCGCGTTCATCGACACGGCCGGCGACGTGTTCAGGGCGCCCATGCAGTTCGGGCCCACCATCCGCATCCCGTATTCGCGCACGATGCCGAGAAGCTCCCTCTCGCGCCGTACGCCCTCTCCCCCGATCTCCCGAAATCCCGCGCTGATCACGATGACGCCTCCGACCCCCTTCTCGCCGCACTCTCGCACGGTCTCGAGCACCGCCTCCTTCGGTACGGCGATGACGGCGAGCTCGGGCGCCTCGGGCAGGGAAGAGATCGACGGGTACGCCGGGACCGCGTGAACGGCCCGCGCCTTCGGGTTCACGGGGTAGAGGCGGCCCGTGAAGCCGTGCGACACGAGATTGTGCACGAGGCCGTAGCCGATGCTGCCTTCGCGCCGGCTCGCGCCCACTACGGCTACCGAGGACGGGCGGAAGATGTTCTTCATCGCGGGCTCGGCCTCGCGCCCGAGCGCAATGCCGTTGGGCCTCTAGTCGAGAAGCCGAAGGGGCATGACGAGGCAGAGGTAGTCCGGCGAGCCGCTGGCGGGCCGAAACGTGGCGGCCCGCTCGGGAGCCTTGAACTCCATCACCACATCCTCGTCCGGCATGTACCGAAGGATCTCGAGGAGATAGTTCGCGTTGAATCCTATCTCCAGGGCTTCGCCGTCGTAGTCCACGTCCATCTCTTCCTCGGCCTCCCCGAGGTCCGGCGTCTGCACGCGGAACGACAGGGCTCCGTCCTCGAAGCTCATCCTCACCCGATGTGTCTGATCGCTGGCCACGACCGCCATGCGCCGGATCGCCGCCGCCAGGCCGTCCCGGCTCACCGTGGCGGACTTGTCGTTGTCCGTCGGGATCACCTGTTCGTAGTTCGGATAGGGTCCCTCGATGAGGCGGGTGAAAACGGTCCTAGACTCGGAGCGAAACGCGATGTGATTCTTCGAGCGTGCCACGGACAGCCGGTCACCTGGCGCGAACAGCTTCTCGACCTGCTGCAGCGCCTTCGGAGGTATGATGAGATCCGTCTCGGGTGCGCCGCTGCTGGCGGCCTCAACCTGCATCTTCGCGAGCCGGTGACCGTTGGTCGCCACCATGGCTATGGAGTCAGGCCGGAGCTGCCACAGGACTCCGTTCAGGATGGGTCGACTCTCCTCGGTGGAAACGGCGAATGCCGTGCGCGAGATGAGATCCTGGAGTGCCGCCGCTTCCATCTCCCAACCCTCCGAGAACTCCACCTCCGGGAAATCGGGAAACTCATCCTCTGGAAGACCGAACAGCTTGAAACGGCTCTTCCCGCTCCTGATCTGGATCTCCGGGCCCTCGGTCTCCACGTGCACAGGCGCATCCGAGAGCTCCCGGGAGATCTCCGCGAACTTCCGGGCCGGCACGGTCACGGCCCCTTCCTCCTCAATCTCCGCGGCGACCGCGACGGTAACAGAGATGTCGAGATCCGTGCCGCTGAACTCGAGCCTCCCCTCCCGCGCCCGCAAGAGGATGTTCGACAGCACCGGCAACGTGGTCTTCGTCGGGACGGTCGCCGCGACGGCTCCGAGCCCGCCCTGAAGATTCTCGCGTGTGATCGAAAATTTCATCCGTGGCCTCGTCGGGTCTGGACCAGCGGTCTTATCCCCGGGTCATCCGTTCGATGAGCTCTATGTAATCTTTCATCCGTAGTAGTAGTAGAGCCCGTGGGAATGTGGAGAACTCGGACTTCCGGCGCCAGAAGAGCCGGGAAGCCCGGCACGATGCGGGTCGGTGGCGCCGTAGAAACCGCGGGGAGAGATCCGATCTTTCGAACCGGCCGTGCACCGTCGCCGCGCGCGTTCCCCGGAGCCACCGCGGGATCCACACGAATCCACGAGCGGTGTCAACTCGAGAGCTCTTCCTGGAGTCGTCGAATCCGGGCCCGGAAGTCGCCGTTGCTCGCCATGAGGGCCTCGACCTTGTTCACGGAGTGAATGACGGTCGAGTGGTCGCGGCCCCCGAACAGCGCACCGATCTCGGTATAGGGCAGGTCGAGCGAGGTCTTGATCAGGTACATGGCAACCTGACGCGGCGTCGTGAGGTTCTTCGTCCTCCTCTTGGATACGAGCCCGTCCACGGTCACCCCCCAGGCCTCCGCGGTACGTTTGCGGATCTCGTCCGGCGCCAAACGCTCCGACTCCTCCTGGCCATCCCGGCTGCCGAGCGCCTCGCGAGCGAGGTCGAGCGAGATCTCGCGGCGGGTGAGCGAGCTGTACGCCAGCAGCTTGATGACCGCTCCCTCCAGCTGTCGGACCGACGTCTTTCGATTTCTGGCGATGTAAGTCATCACCTCGTCATCGATGACGAGTCCGTCCTCCGCGGCCTTCTTCTGGAGGATTGCGACGCGGGTCTCGAAGTCGGGCGGCTTGATGTCGGTCACGAGACCCCACTCGAATCTCGAGACCAGACGTTCCTGCAGCCCGGGAATCTCCTGAGGCGGTCGGTCGCTCGTGATGACGATCTGCTTGTGCGCGTCGTACAGGGAGTTGAACGTGTGGAAGAACTCCTCCTGCGTTCCCTCCTTGTTTCCGAGGAAGTGCACGTCGTCCACGAGGAGAACGTCGATCCGGCGGTAGCGTTGCCGGAACTCCGCGGTCCGCCCTCCCTGGATGGCCGCGATCATCTCGTTCGTGAACTGCTCGGAGGGGATGTACGCCACCTCCCGGGCCGGCCAGCGCGCGAGGATCGCCTGGCCGATCGCGTGCATGAGGTGCGTCTTCCCCAGGCCGGTGTCACCGTACACGAACAGCGGGTTGTAGAGCTGGGCAGGGGCGTCGGCCACGCCCTGGCAGGCGGCCGCCGCGAGCTGGTTGTTGCTGCCGATGACGAAGCGCTCGAACGTGTACCGCCGATTCAGCCCGGACTGGCCGACGGCCTCATCGAGCGTCCGCTCCCGGGCGACGGACGGGGGAGCCTCTCCGCCGGGCTCTCCGGAGTGCAGCTCCGGAAAGTCGAGGCGGTCGCTGGTGCCGTGGTGCTCGAACCGGACCTCCAGCGGCCGTCCGACCACGCGCGATGCGAGGTCCCGCAGGAGGGTCCCGTACTTGTCCTCGATCCACTCCACGGCGAAGCGGGTCGGTGCGCCGATGATGAGCGTGTCGTCGGAGAGGGCCAGGGGGTCGGTGGATGAGAGCCAGGTCCGGAAGGTCTGTTCGGGGAGGACCTCCCTGGCCGCCTCGCTGATCGAGGACCAGACTTCGCTAGCCGTCAATTCCATGCAGGCAAGGCCCCAAAAAAGCGCGCTGGTGACCTGGGGGCGACCTCGGGGGCGACCAAGCTAGACGGAGCCGGAGCGGCTGTCAAACGAGCGTGCGGGACGGCCGTCCGGCGGCCCGTGGCGTAGTTGACATGTTCTCATATGGGCCCTAGAATTCTAGGCTTTCGGCCATTCACGAGCGCCTCCGGGCGCCCCCCCGGGGGAACGAGCATCGATGGAGCCTACGTATAGAAACCCGAGCAGGCGGAAGCGCCTCAAGGATCATGGATTCCGCGCGCGAATGAAGACCCGCGCCGGCCGTCGGATCCTCGCGCGAAGGCGAAGGAAGGGCCGCCACTCGCTGTCGGTCAGTGACGAAACGCATCCCAAGCGCCGCCGATAGAGCTCAAGACCGTGCACCGGTGAGCGGTGAGCAGAGATTCCCGCGAAGCGTCCGCATCCGCAGCGGGTCGGAGATCCGCCGGCTCCATCGACGGGGCCGGAGACATCGCCGCGGCGCTCTCGACCTGTTCATAGCGTCCGCCGGAGCCGCACGGCCCCGCGTCGGCGTCGTCGTCCCGCGCTTCGGTCGCCGCGGCGTGGAGCGGAACCTCGTACGCCGCCGGATCCGAGAGATCCTTCGCCGGGACTGGCTGCCGCGGGCCGACTCGGACGCAGCTCCGATCGACGTCCTCGTGCGGGCGTGCCCGGGGGCGTACGACCTCTCGTTCCGCGATCTTCGCGCCACTCTCCTGAGCGGGCTTCGCGAGGGCGTGTGCTGAGACGGATCCTCGTGCTCGTCATCCGGGCCTATCAGGGCGGCATCTCGCCCCTGCTCCCGGGCGCCTGCCGGTATGCTCCGACCTGTTCGGAGTACGCGCGCATCGCGATCGAGCGCCATGGGGTCGCCCGGGGTACCTGGCTCGCCGTACGCCGGATCCTGCGGTGTCATCCCTTCGGCGGCTTCGGTCCGGATCCCGTGCCGCCGGGGGCGCCGGACTCCGGGTTGGGCTAGGGGGGGCGGATGGAGACGAAGAGGGTCGTCCTGGCCGTCGTCCTCATGGTGCTGCTGGTCTTTTTCACGAACCTTCTGTTTCCGCCGATCGCACCGCGGCAGCCAGAGGGACCGGCCGGGGCGGAGACGGATTCCACACTGCTGGCGGTGGACTCGACGCCCGGGCTGCCGGAGGAGCCCGCCGGGGACCGGGCCGGGCCCGAGGGCCCGGCGCTGGCGGGAGCGGCGGAGGCGGAGAGCCCGGGCTTCCCCGGGGCGACGCCGGCCCCCGAGGATACGATCGTCGTGTTCACGGGCCTGTCCACGCTCCGGTTCTCCACCCGCGGCGCGACGCTCCTCGACGCGGAGCTGAACCGGTACCTCTCCTATGCGCCGAACGGGGGCGGGCAGAAAAACGTGCGCCTCGTCCGGCCGCTGGACCGCCTGTTCGGTTTCCAGGTGGCGGTGGGAGAGGACACGGTCGCCCTGGATCGGCAGCTCTTCACGCCGAGCGTCCCCCCGGGCCGGCTGGACGTGTCCGGGAGCGGCTCCCGTGACTCCCTGACATTCCGGTACGAGTTCCCGTCCGGCGACGTCGCATTCGTGGTGACGTACCGATTCCAGGCGGACCGCTATGTGGTCGACGTCGAGGGTCGCCTGGAAGGATTCGGCGGGCGTGGCTACTCGGTCCTCACCTCGCTCGGTCACGGTCTGCAGACGAACGAGAAGAACCCGGACGAGGACTATCACGAGCTCGCCTACGTGGTGAACGGACGGGGAGCGGGAATCCGAAGCGCGCGCCTCGATGAGCTCGAGACGGGCGAGGTGAGCACGGCGACGGGCGGGCCGTTCCACTGGGTGGCCGTGAAGAACAAGTACTTCCTCGTGGCCTACGTCGCGCCCGAAGGCGGCGCCGGGTTCGGCGGGCTCATCGCGACGGGAAGGCCCGAGCCGCACGCGACCGGGCTCGTGGCGTCGCTACCGGTTCCGGCAGGCGATGCCGGCTTCTCGTTCCGCGCCTACCTGGGCCCTCAGGAGTACAGCCGCCTGGAGGCCGTCGGGCAGGATCTGGAGAGCGCGAACCCGTACGGCTGGCGCTGGCTCCGCCCCCTGATCCGTCCGCTCGTCGGTCTCGTGATGATCATCCTGACGTGGATGCACACGACCTTGAGCCTGGCGTACGGCTGGGTGCTCATCCTGTTCGGCATCCTGATGAGGGTCGTGCTGTTTCCCCTGTATCAGAAGTCGATGCGCTCGCAGATGGCGCAGATGCACGTGCAGCCGCTGATGAAGGAGATCCAGACGCGGCACAAGGACGACCCGCAGCGACTGCAGCAGGAGATGATCAAGCTGTACAAGGAGCACAACGTGAACCCGCTCGCCGGGTGCCTCCCGATGATGCTCCCGATGCCGATCCTGTTCACGCTGTTCTTCGTGTTCCGGGGGACGATCGAGTTCCGGGGCGTCCCCTTCCTGTGGCTTCCCGACCTCTCGCTCAAGGACCCGCTGTACCTGATCCCCCTGGCCATGGGGCTGTCCATGTTCTTCCTGCAGTGGATCGGGCAGAGGGGTATGGAAGTGAACCAGCAGATGCGGGTGATGGGCTACGCCATGCCCGTCGTCTTCACGTTCATGTTCGCCAGCCTCCCGTCGGGCCTGAACCTCTACTACACGATGAGCAACCTCGCCTCGCTTCCGCAGCAGCTCTACCTGGCCCGCGAGCGCAAGGCGATGCGAAAGCAGACCGCCCCCCAGCCCTAGCCCGCCGCGGACAGCCCGGTTCTGAGGCTCACCCCGGTGAGGATCGGAGCGTATCTTTTCCCCATGCGAACCGACACCTGCGCCGCCATCGCAACCGCGCCGGGCCGATCCGGGCTCGCGGTCGTCCGTGTGAGCGGACCCGGCGTCGGGGCCATCTGTGCAGCCCTGCGCCTTCCGAAGCTGGAGGCCCGGCGGGCCACCTACTGCGGGGTTTTCCACCCGACCGACGGCGCGCTCGTCGAGAGGGGAGTGACGATCCGATACGAGGGTCCGGGGTCCTACACCGGCGAGGACATGCTCGAGATCGGGTGTCACGGGGGAGCGATGGCCCCGCAGATCGTGCTGGACGCCGTCCTCGCGGCAGGTGCCCGCCAGGCGGAGCCGGGGGAGTTCACCCGACGGGCGTTCCTGAACGGGAAGCTCGATCTCGTTCAGGTCGAGGCGACGCGGGACCTCGTGGAGGCGCGGGCACCCGCCCAGCAGCAGGCCGCCCTCTTTCAGCTCGATGGTGCCCTGTCGAGGCGGATCGAGACCGTGCGCGCGGGCTTGATCGAGCTCCAGGCGCTGTTGACCTACGACATAGACTTTCCGGAGGAAGACGACGGGCCCGTGCTCCCGGAGCGGATCGACGAGGCGACCGCGCGGCTGGCGGAGAGCATCGAGGACCTCCTCCGGCTGGCGCCCGAGGGAGAGCTCCTGCACGAGGGGGCCCTCACCGTCATCGCGGGCCGCCCGAACGTGGGCAAGTCGAGCCTCTTCAACTCGCTGCTGGGGTCCGAACGGGCCATCGTCACGGACATCCCGGGCACGACCCGCGACGCGATCGAGGCCACGGTGAGCATCGAAGGGCTTCCGTTCCGCCTCGTGGACACGGCGGGCCTGCGTGACGCGGCGGGGGTCGTCGAGGACATCGGGATCCAGGTCGCGCGGCGCTACCTGGACCACGCGCAGGTGGTGATCATGTGCGTGGAGGCCGGCGCCTCCCTCGCGGACGAGGAGCGCGCGTTCCTGGATCGGCCCGGCGAGCCGGGAACCTCGGGCGGCCGGCCCGCGGTCGTGCTCGTCCGGACGAAGGCCGACCTGGTCAGGGGCGGAGAGGGAGAGAGAGACGACGCGCGGGGCCTGTGCGTCTCCTCGCTCACGGGCGACGGCATTCCCGCGCTGAGGACGGCGCTGGCGCGGACGGTCTTCCCCGGTCTGGAGGTGACCGCCGAGACCCCGATCCTAACGGCGCGCCGTCAGGTGCGGGGACTCCGTCGGGCCCGGTCCGCGGTTGCGGAATTCGAGCGGGCGCGCTGCGAGGGCGCGGCGCCGGAGATCGCGGTGACGCACCTGGCGGACGCCACGCTCGCCCTGGAGGAGCTGCTCGGCGTGATGACGACCGAGGACGTCCTGGATGCCGTGTTTTCCGGTTTCTGTGTCGGAAAGTGAGGCGCCTCAGGCGGCGCGCTGGCACCGGGGGCAAACGTACGTCTTGCGCCCCACGAGGTTCATGGACTGGAGGCGGTTCCGGCACCTGGGGCAGCTCTCTCCGGGCGAGCGGTAGTTGATGAGCCAACCCGGATCGGCGTGCGCCGCCTGCCAGTGCAGCGTGGCCCGGCGCAGGACCCTGCGCAGGTACCGGTGGACCCGCGCCAGCTGCTGCTCGGTCATGTCCGCGACCCTCAGGTCCGGTCGATACCCCGCCTGAAAGCAGATCTCGTCGGCGTACTCGTTGCCGATCCCCGCGACGACCTCCTGGTTCATGAGGAGCCCCTTCAGCGTGCTGCGGGGGTGCTGACGGGACAGCCGGTGGAAGGCCTCGAGCGTGAAGTCCTCGCTCAGGGGGTCGAGGCCCAGGATCCCCGTCGCGGAGTCGCCCTCGGACAGGAGCTGAACCTCGGCCTGCTTGCCGGAGGAGCTGAAGCGGAGCTCGCGCCCGGCGGCGAACTGAAGCCGAATGCGGCTGTTCTCGCGCGGCGGAGCGGTCTGCGACTCGAGGTAGATCTCACCGTCCGCGCCCATGTCGAAGATGAGGGCCTTGCCCGAACGGAGCCGCACGACGACGAACGTGCCGTGCCTCTCGACGGCCTGGAGCACGTGGCCGCGTATGAACGCCTTCGCGTCTTTCGGCGCGACATCCACTGCGGTCTCATCGTCGATGAGGACCTCGGAGATGGTCTTCCCCGTCGCGTAGGCGGCGAAGCCATCGATCATTCTCTCGACATCGGGCAATTCGAGCATGACTCCCCCCGGAACTCTGGAAGCCTCTCCTACCCCTGGCCCGGGGGGAAGTGCCCGGAGCGTGGTTCCGGATCGGCGGGGCGTCGCCCGGGTCCTCAAGGGAGGATCCGAAAGCCCGGCGGGATGGAGTCGGAAGGCGGGATCCGATCGACGGCCTCGACGACCGAAGCCGGGGGACCGCGACGGAGCGCGGCCTCGAGGCGGGCCACGGCCTCGCGAGAGCCGCTCGCGTGCACCTCGACGGCTCCCGAGGGGAGATTGCGCACGCTTCCGTCAAGTCCGAGTCGGTGAGCTTCCTTTCGGGTCCACCACCGAAAGCCGACCCCCTGCACCCGTCCGCGCACGACGAACGCGGCCTTCATCCCATGCATATCTCCTCTCGTGATCCCCCGTCTCAGTGGCTCTGCTGTTAGTTTACGTCCACGGGGAAGAGAGGTCAGCATCTGCGCGCGGAGGCAGACTTGGACTACCAGGTGATCGTGATCGGCGGTGGGCACGCCGGGTGCGAGGCGGCGACGGCCGCGGCACGGCTCGGAGCCCGGACGCTTCTCGTCACGTCCTTCCTGTCCCGGGTGGGGCAGATGTCGTGCAATCCGGCCGTGGGAGGTGTGGCCAAGGGGACGCTCGCGCGCGAGGTGGACGCCATGGGGGGGCTGATGGGCCGGGCCACGGATCGCACGACCCTCCACTTCCGGATGCTGAACCGGTCCAAGGGCCCAGCCGTTCGTGCACCGCGAGCCCAGTGCGATCGCGGACTGTACCCCCGGGCGATCCGATTGTTGTTGGAGCAACAATCTAGGCTCGAGCTCTACCAGGGCACGGTGACGGGCCTCATCCTGGAGGGAGAGCGGATCGCCGGGGTGCGGTGCCAGGATGGGAGGATCTTCGGAGGCCGTCAGGTGATCCTCACGGCGGGGACCTTCCTCCGGGGTCGGATTCGAATGGGCGTGGATCGCGCGATCGAAGGGGGCCGGGCGGGGGATCCACCTGCGGTGGAGCTGGCCGAGCAACTCGCGGAGCTCGGCTTGCGGGGCGCACGGTTCAAGACGGGGACGCCACCGCGCGTGGACGGACGGACGGTCGACTTCCGCCAGCTCGAGAGGCAGGACGGGGATGACCGGCCGGGCCACTTCTCGCACTGGGGGGTGCCCCGCGAGCTGCCGCAGCGACCCTGCTGGATCACGTACGCCGGGGAAGGCGTCAAGGAGATCGTGTCATCGAACCTCGCGCGGTCAGCCATGTACGGTGGGGCCATCGGCTCCGCGGGGCCGCGGTACTGCCCGTCCATCGAGGACAAGATCGTGAAGTTTCCGGATGCGGCCCGTCACCAGGTGTTCCTCGAACCGGAGGGGCTGGAGACGCACGAGGTGTACGTGAACGGGCTGTCCACCTCTCTCCCGCCCTCGGTCCAGGCCGAGATGCTGGCACGCGTCCCCGGGTTGGCCGGGGCCCGCATGACGCAGCCGGGGTACGCCATCGAGTACGACTACTTCGAGCCGCAGGGCCTGGACGGGTCGCTGGAGCTGGAGATGCTGCGCGGGCTCCGTCTCGCGGGACAGGTCAACGGAACGACCGGATACGAGGAAGCGGCGGGCCAGGGCCTCGTGGCGGGCATCAACGCGGGCCTGGACGCGCTGGAGAGGGACCGCTGGATGCCACGGCGGGACGAGGCGTATCTCGGAGTCCTCGTCGACGACCTGATCACCCGGGGCGTGGATGAGCCCTACCGCCTCTTCACATCACGCGCCGAGTTCCGACTCCTGCTGCGGCAGGACAACTGCCTGTTGCGGCTCGGGCCCACCGCGGTCGAGCTGGGTCTCCTTACGGATTCCGAGAGACGTGTCGTGGAGACGCACGTCGAGGAGGTGGAGCGGACCCGGACGTGGGTCGGATCGCGTCGGGTGCGGCCGGAGGAAGTGAACGCATACCTCGAGGCTGTGGGGAGCTCGGAACTGTCGGAGCCGCAGCCGCTCGGGCGCCTGCTCAAGAGACCGGAGGTCTCGCTCATGGGGCTCGCAGGAGAGGAAGGCCCGATCGACGGTGCGCCCCGATCCGCGGACGCGATGACGATCGTCGAGATGGAGCTGAAATACGCCGGGTACATCGAGCGCGACCGGGTGCGGGCCGCCGCCTTGCGATCCCGAGAGGAGGTCCGGCTGGATCCGGGGATCGCCTACGAGGAGCTCACCTCTCTCTCTTCGGAGGCGCGCGAGAAGCTCGAGCGCGTGCGGCCTGCGACACTGGGCCAGGCCGGCAGGATTCCCGGCGTGTCCGCCGCGGATCTGCAGAACCTGCTCATGGAGATGAGACGGCGTGATCTGTCGCGCGAGGCGACCGCCTCGACCGGCCCGTAGCCGCGTTTCACGTGAAACGGCCCGCGAGATGGGGCGGTGCGCAGGGGGAGCGTTTCACGTGAAACGGCCCGCTTGGCGCATGCCCCGCGCGTCCCGTATATTCTCGACCGTTCCCCGGGGGAGCGATCGGCTGTGAGGTCGTCCATCTTCCCGCACGGTCGCATGATGGCGCGGAACTCGGGGCCGGATGCAGGATCTTCACCGCAGCGGGACGACGGGGGCCGAGCGCATGGGCCGGGTGATCTCGATCGCCAACCAGAAAGGTGGCGTCGGCAAGACGACGACCGCCATCAATCTCGGCGCCTCGCTGGCCGTGGCCGAGCGTCGAACGCTCGTCATCGACTGCGACCCGCAGGGAAACGCGACGAGTGGTTTCGGGATCCGCAAGGAGGCGGGCCGACCGTCCATCTACGACTGCCTGGTGAACGGGCACGCCGTCTCGGACGCGATCCGCAGAGAAGTCCACTTCGGATGCCTGGACGTGCTCCCTGCCAGCCGGGATCTCGCGGGCGCGGAGGTGGAGCTTATCGAATGGCCGAATCGGGAGCGCGTCCTGCGCCGGGCCATCGAGCCGATCCGAAGCGACTACGACTACGTTCTCATCGACTCGCCCCCGTCGCTCGGTCTGCTCACACTGAACGCGCTCGTGGCGGCCGACACCGTGCTGATCCCGATCCAGTGCGAGTTCTACGCGCTGGAGGGCCTGAGCCAGCTGCTGAACACGGTCCGGATCGTGCAGCGGAGCGTGAACACGGGACTCGGGATCGAAGGCGTCCTCCTCACGATGTACGATACGCGGCTCAACCTCTCGAAGCAGGTCGCGGGTGAGGCGCGGGAGTACTTCGGCGCCAAGGTGTTCAGGACCTTCATCCCGCGAAACGTCCGCCTCGCGGAGGCCCCCAGCTTCGGCAAGCCCATCGCCCTGTACGATCTCCTGTCGACGGGCGCGCGCGGTTATCTGAGCCTGGCCCGCGAGATCCTGCAGGGAGACGAGGAGAAGAGGCCAGTTGGCTAAGGAAGAGTCGCGCAGGCTGGGGCGGGGCCTCGGCGCCCTGCTCGGCGAGTACCTCGAGGAGGCGCAGGAGGGAGAGGCCGTCCGCGAGATCGCCCTGGCGGCCGTGCGTCCGAACCCCTTCCAGCCCCGCCGGGACTTCGGGGGAGAAGCGCTGGCGGAGCTCGCCGCCTCGATCCGCGAGAACGGGTTGCTTCAGCCCCTCGTCGTACGCGCCGCCGGGGCGGCCTGGGAGCTCGTGGCGGGAGAGCGGCGCCTGCGGGCCCTCCAGATGCTGGAGTGGGAGAAGGCGCCGGCCGTCGTCCGGGAGCTGGCGGACGAGCAGATGCTCATCGTGGCGCTCGTCGAGAACCTGCAACGGGCCGCCCTTTCCCCGCTCGAGGAGGCAGCCGGCTACCAGCAGCTGATCGACGGCTTCGGTCTCACACAGGGCCAGGTCGCCGAGCGGATGGGAAGGGATCGGTCGACCGTGGCCAACTCCCTGCGCCTCTTGAGCCTGCCGCGCACCGTCCAGGAGATGCTGGGGGGAGAGAAGATCACCGCGGGCCATGCGCGGGCCATACTCGGCCTGAAGACGGCGCGGGATCAAACGGCGCTGGCCCGCGAGGTCGTCGCGCAGGGCCTGAGCGTTCGCGACACGGAGCGACGCGTGCGGACCTGGAGGGAACCGCGAGGCTCCCCGGCACGCCGGCAGGCCACGAAGACCGAGGACCCGGTCGCGAGACGGGCCAGAATCCTGCTCGAGCGAGCCCTGGGCACGCGCGTGACGATCCGCCTGGACGGACCTTCGCGGGGCGAGATCCGGATCCCGTTTCGGGATCCGGAGGACTTCCGCCGACTCATGACCGAGATTCTCCGCGAGGATGCCGGAGACCTCTTCGAGTAGGCGATGAGCTCCCGGAATCCCCGTCGGTGGACCGTGCTCCTGATGCGGGAAGGCGCCACGCGCTCCCGCTCCTTCGAGATCTCGCCCCTGCGCATCGGTCTTGCCTCCGCCACGGTTCTGCTCGTTCTCGGGGCGCTGTTCGCGGCGATGGGACGGTGGCTCGAGAAACGGGCCGAAAGGGAGCAGGCCCGGCTCCAGGAGGCACGGATAACAGCGTTAACCGAACAGAATGCGAAAGTCCTGGCGCTGTCGGGTCAGCTCGACAGCCTGGAGGTGGTCTACCGCAGACTCGAGAATCTTCTCGGGGTGGGTCGTCTCGAGGGGGAACGCGAATCGCGGCCGCCGTCGCCGGGGGCCCGCGAGCGGGACGCGCGGACCCCGGCGGCCGCGGCGGACCCCGGCGCTCCCACGGCGTGGCCGCTCGTGCAGGACGGGTTCGTGACCCGGACCTTCGGGGACTCGGCGGACGGCGCGTCGGGAGCGCACGAAGGCATGGACATCGCGATTCCCATCGGGTCCTACGTCCGGGCGAGCGGCGGCGGTGTCGTCGTGGAGGCGGGCTCCGACGAGGTGTACGGACGGTATATCCGCATCGATCACGGTGGTGGGGTCAGTTCGCTCTACGCGCACAATTCCTGGCTGTTTCGCGCTCGAGGCGATACCGTTGAGCGGGGCGAAATCATCGCCCTGTCCGGGGATACGGGTCGCTCGACGGCTCCCCACCTGCATCTCGAAGTGGATCGGGATGGCAGCCCGGTCGACCCACTGGACTACCTCGGCAGGGGCCGCTGAAGGCCCGCCACAGGCAGAGAGGGAGCGAGGGAAGATGTCGAAAACGAGAGTGGAGTCGCCCGTTCGGGAGCTCGGAGATGTCGTCTCCATCATCGGGCCCGGCATGAAGGTCGTGGGAGACTGCTCCAGCGATGGCACGATTCGGGTGGAAGGACAGGTGGAAGGAGCCGTGCGCGCGGCCAAGAGCGTCGTGGTGGGCAAGGACGGGGTGGTCATCGGCGACATCTCCACGCAGGACGCGATCATAGCGGGACGAGTGAACGGTAGCCTGGCGGCCGAGAGCCGGGTGGAGCTTCAAGCCACGTGCCACATCGAGGGGGACATCCGGAGCCGGCGCGTGAAGCTGGACGAGGGCGGGCAGGTGGACGGACGACTCCACATGGGAGGAGGAGGCCGCAAGAAGGCCGCGACGGCAGCGTCGGCTTCCGGCGTGCGGACGGACCCGGGTGCGGGCCCGGAGCCAGGCGCGGCGGCCGGCTCCGGAGCCACGGAGGCCCGGGAACGGACGGGGGCGCGCTGACCGGTGGGGCCCCGGAGCATGGCGGGCCTCGCCTCCGACGTTTCTCCACAGACTGTCAACAGGCTCGGGAGGCCCAAGTTCTCCGTGCAATCGGCGTTTTCCACAGGCCTCCGCGGCAGGTGAGCGACGCGGATCGCCCGGAGGTACGAGAGGGCGATACGCCACGATACAGGGATCGGAAAGAGTGCTCGTCCATTTCATCGTATTCGCCCTCTCGCTGACGGCGGTGACCGTGGGCGCCGACCGGTTCGTGACCGGCGCCTCGCGGGTTGCGAAAAGGCGTGGCGTGAGTCCTCTGGTCGTTGGCCTCACGATCGTCGCCTTCGGGACTTCGGCGCCGGAGCTTGTCGTTTCCGGTCTCGCGGCCTGGCGTGACAAGGCCGATCTGGCGGTCGGCAACGTCATGGGGTCCACGGTGGCGAACGTGGGCCTCATCGTGGGTCTCGGGGCCGTCCTCAGGCCCATCCGCGTCCACCGGCGGCTCCTGGTCCGCGAGTCGCCGCTCCTCGTGTTCGTCCTCGCGATCGTGATGGTCCTGTCCGTGAACGGGGCTCTCGGGCGGCTGGACGGCCTCGCCCTCGTGACGGGCTTTGCGATCTACCTCATCTACCTTCTTCGGTGGGGCCGCGCGGAACGAGATGCGGCGCGCCGCCAGAGGGAAGAGGCGGGAGTCCCCTCGGAGAACCCGGCGGAAACCGCGCGAAAGCCGTGGGTCGACTGGCTCCGTCTCGTGGTGGGGCTGGCCCTGTTGCTCGCGGGGGCGAACTGGCTCGTGAAGGCCGCCGAGCCCATCGCGAGGGCCTTTCACGTCTCCGAGGGCGTGATCGGCGCCACGCTGGTCGCGCTCGGGACCTCGCTCCCGGAGCTCGCCTCGACCGTGGCCGCGGCGGCCCGCGGGCTGGGAGACATCGCGGTCGGCAACGTGATCGGCTCGAACGTCTTCAATCTGGGGCTCGTGCTCGGGACGGCCGCCCTCGTCCGGCCGCTGGAGCTCGCGCCGTTCGCCGTCGTGGGACAGGTCGTGCCGGCGCTCATCTTCTCCATTGCCCTCATCCCCTTCGCCTATACGGGCGGACGGGTGGATCGGCTCGAAGGGCTCCTGCTCCTCATCGGGTACTCGGGCTTCATCGCCTGGGTTCTGCGGTAGCCGCTTTCCTCCCTTGCCCCCGGGCGTGTTAGTAAAGTAAATACGTAAAGTCCCGTCACGGCACGTCAGGGGGAGGTATGGCGACGACCGTCAAGATGAGCCGCAAGCACCAGATCGTCGTCCCCCGGGAGGCGCGGGAGACGCTGGGCCTTCGTCCCGGGGTCCGACTTCTCGTCTCCGTGCGCCCGGACGGGGTCATCGAGATGCGCCCGGCGCCCCAGGACCTCGCGGCGGAGCTGGAAGGTCTCATCCCCGTCCCCGACGGGACCCTGTGGCCCGAGCTGGCCAATGAGTAGCCGGGCCCGGTTTCGGACCCTTCTTCAGGACGCGGGACGGGTGCACATCGACGCGCGTGTGCTCGCCCTGCACGTGGCGGCGTCGGCCCGACACGTGGACCTCACGCGCCAGCTCTTCGCCGGTCTGCGCGCCGGCGAATTCAACGCGCAGACGTCCTCGATGAGCATCTTCCAGATCGTGGTGGAGCCGTTCCGGAGGGGCGATGAAGAGACCGCCGGGCAAGCGGAGCGATGGCTCTCGGCCCTGCCCGGGCTGGAGGTGCTGCCGGTGACCGCGGCGGTGGCCAGGCAGGCCGCGCAGGTGAAGGCGCAGCTCGGAGGTCGGACCGAACGGGCCGTCCAGCTCGCGACGGCCCTGGAGGGCGGTGCCCGATTGTTCCTGACGGATCGGTCCTCCATCCGGAGAATCGCGGGGATGCAGCTGGAGGCCCTGGAGGCGTTCCTCCCCCGGGCCTAGCCGTCAGACGCGAAGTCGACGGTCACCGGGCCGGGGATGATCCCCGCCTCCGCGCCCCTGCGGAGGAAGAGAGCCACCGCCTCCCTTCCCTCCGGGCCGTAGTCGAGCGTTCGCTCGTTCACGTACATGCCCACGAACTCGTCCGCCGTGTCCTCCGACAGCCCGCGGGCGTAGCGCATCGCGTGGCGCATCGCGGCTTCCCGGTGATCGAGTGCGTACTCGATGCTCCGGCGCAGGCAGTCGGAGACGTGCCGGATGAGATCACCCAGGTCCCGTCGGATCACGTTGCCGCCCAGCGGGAGCGGCAGGCCGGTTTCGCCGTGCCACCATTCTCCCAGATCCACGAGCAGGTGAAGCCCGTGCTCGGCGAACGTCAGCTGTCCCTCGTGGATGATGAGGCCCGCCTCCACGCGTCCCTCGGCGACATCCTCCAGGATCCGATCGAAGGGCCGGACGACCGTGTGAAGCCCGGGGTCCCACAGTCTGAGAGCGAGAAAAGCCGAGGTGAGCTCGCCGGGCACGGCGACCGTGGCGCGACGGAGCTCTCCCTCGTCCAACGGCTGTCGGGCCACGAGGCGCGGGCCGTATCGTTCTCCCATGCTCGCACCGTGGGGCAGGAGCTGGTAGCGGTCTGCGATGTAGGCGTAGGCGTGGATCGAGACCGCCGTCACCTCCAGCTCTCCGCGCAGCGCCCGCTCGTTGAGCTCCTGGATGCCCTGAAGCTCGTGCTCGAAACGAAGCCCTCCGGTCTCGATGAGATTTTCCGCCAGGGCGTAGAACATGAACGCGTCGTCGGAGTCGGGGCTGTGGGCGACCCGAATCGTGCGCGCTTCCCCTGAGGTGCGTTCCACTCGCGTGCCTTCCTCCGGAGGTGGACGCCGTCGCGAGGCCGGAAAGCCTCCGGCGGGGCGCGGAAGGTATCCGCGGTCGCCACGGCGGGCAACGGGCCGTCAGAGCGGCCGAAACAGCAGGCCGGAGGGGATCTTGGGCGCGAAGTAGGTCGTCTTCGGGGGCATGCGCGTCCCCTCTCGCACCGCCTGCCAGACGTCGTCCAGTTCCAGCGGGGGCAGGATGAGGGCCGCCCCGCCGTGCGCGCGGGCGGCTCGTCGGCAGTCGCTCGCCGACCGGTGATACGTGAGAACACCCTGACCGGCGGCCTCGTCTGCGTCGAGACCGAGAAGCGGAAGGACCAGCCCATCGACGAGAACGGAGGAGATCCGGGCCGCGGCACCTCGAATCCCCGCGCGGCGCAGCGCCTCCGGTCGCGGTCGCAGGACCCGGATCGCGTCGCCCTCGGCCAGCACCAGCGTCCCCGGGGGCGACGCACCTGCCACGGTCTCCGACGCATCGGAGGCGTGCGCCCCGGAGGACTCCGCCGCGAAGGACTCCCGGAGCGCCTCGGCCCAGCTCGCGGCGGAACCCGCCGGAGGGCGAAGGAGGGCCCTGTGCGTGGGCGCCAGGTGGAGGCCGGGATCCTCACGGTCCACGATGCACGCCGTGACGAATCGGGCGGCCTCCCGGTCGGCGAGGTGCCGCTTCACCTCGAGTGCGGTCTCGTACCGGTGGTGGCCATCGGCGACGAGCAGAGATCCACCCGCGTGCGCGGCGCACAGACGCCGGGTCTCGGGACCCTCGGGAATCCTCCAGAGCTCGTGGTCGACCCCATCCGGCGTCGTCGCTTGCAGAACGGCCGCCTCCGGGCTCCGGCCCGCGGCGGCCTCCCGGACGGAGCCCGTCGGGTCCGATCCGATGAGGAAGATCGGCGAGAGCTGGGTCTCGCACGCCAGGGTCAGCGCCAACCGATCCGCCTTGGCCCCCGAGTGCGTCCGCTCGTGGGGCAGCACCGTCCCCGTGTCGTACGGGGTGAGACGAAGGGCGAGGAAGACGCCGAGCCGCTGCCGACGCCGGCCGTCGAGCTCGAACGTCTGGCGGTACAGGTAGGCCGATGGGGTCTCGGCGACCAGCATGCCGCTCGCTTGCCAGGCGCGGAGCGTCTCCGCGGCGCGATCGTACCTTCCGCTCCCGTCTCCCTCGGGAAGCACGAGGTGCACGGCGTTGTAGGGGCTGGCCGCGCGCAGACGGCCGGCTTCCCCGGCCTCGATGACGTCGTACGGGGGCGCGAGCAGGACTGCCGGCGACCCAGCTTGGGGTCCGTAACGAAGCGCCCGAAACGATCTCAGGTCCGCCATGGAGGCCCCGGCTTTCTCGTCGTACGCGGAATTCCTAGCTTCAGCCCGAACCTCGGCGTGTGGCCTCGGGCGGGCAAGCCGTGGTGAGGATTCCTGTGGAGGTACGACATGGGACCGGTGCGAGGGGTCCTGCTGGACCTGGACGGAACGGTCTACACGGGCGACGGTCTCATCCCCGGCGCCCGCGAGACGATACGCTATCTGAGAGATGCCGGCCTCCCCCACCTCTTCACGACGAACACGAGCCGCAAGTCGAGGCGGGAGGTACGGGAATCCCTGGGTGCGCTGGGGCTCGAGGTGGGGATCGAGGAGTTGTTCACGGCCCCCATGGCCGCCGCGCGGTGGCTGGAGGCCGAAGGAATGCGGCGCGTCCACCTCCTCCTGGCCGAGTCGGCGAAGGAGGAGTTCTCGGCCTTCGAGCTCACGTCCGAGAGCCCGGATGCCGTTCTCGTCGGAGACCTGGGGCGTGCGTTCTCCTACGATCGGCTCGACGCCGCGTTCCGGGCGCTCCTGAGCGGGGCCGCGCTCGTCGCCGTGCACAGGAACCGGTACTGGACGCCGGACGGACGTCCGCACCTCGACGCCGGGCCGTTCGTCGCGGCGCTCGAGTACGCAACGAAGCGCGAGGCGACCTTGGTCGGCAAGCCGTCGGCGGCCTTCTTTCATGCGGCGGCCGGGATCCTCGGGGTCGACGTCTCGGACGTGGCGGTCGTGGGCGACGACGCGGAGAGCGACATCGAGGGAGGACGACGCGCCGGCATGCGCACGATCCAGGTGCGCACGGGGAAACATGCGGCAGGCCTCGAGGCAGGCCTCGCCGGGGAGGTGGACGCCGACGCATCGATCGCGTCCATCGCGGACCTGCCGGACTGCCTGGCGGGATGAGGCGGTTCGGGCCCCGGGGGGGCGCCGTCGCGGCCGCGGCGGCCCTCGTCGCCGCGGCGGGAAGCGCTCGACGCGCACGGGCGCAAGTGTCGCCGACAGCCGTCCCCGCCCCGGCCACGGTGCTCGGATTCGAGCCGGGCGCCGACCGTCAGCTCGCGGATTGGGGCCAGATCGTCCGATACATGGACACCGTCGCGGCCGCGAGCGATCGCGTGCGGATCGACACGATCGGGCGGAGCACGCTGGACCGTCCGTTCGTTCTCCTCACGATCAGCGACCCGGCGAACCTCTCCCGCCTCCGCGAGCTGCGCGGGATTCAGGATCGCCTCGCCGATCCCCGTCTCATCGACAGCGCCGAGGAGGAAGCGGATCTGCTTCGGCGCGGTAGGGCGGTCGTGCTCGTGACCGCCGCGATTCATCCCACCGAAGTGGGCAGCTCCCTTCTCCCCGTGCGGCTCGTGTACCGGCTCGCAAGCTCGAGCGCCCCGGAGGTTCTGCGCATCCTGCGGGAGACGATCGTGCTCATCGTGCCGGCGCTGACCCCCGACGGTGTCCAGATCGTGGCCGACTGGTACCGGTCCACGATCGATATGCCCTGGGAAGGCAGTCCTCCGCCGTACCTCTACCACCCCTACGTGGGGCACGACACGAATCGGGACTGGTACGCGTTCACGCAGCGCGAGACGAGGATCACCGTCGAGCAGGTGCACAACGTGTGGCATCCGCAGGTCGTGTACGACGTGCACCAGCAGGCGACCGACGGTAGCCGATTCTTCGTGCCGCCGTGGCTGGATCCGGTGGACTCCAGCGTCGATCCCCTGCTCGTGTCCGCAACGAACGCCCTGGGCACGGCCATCGCCTGGGATCTCCACCGGGCCGGCCGCACGGGTGTCGTCGTGCACGCGACCTACGATGCCTGGACGCCGGCGCGCGCGTACCCGCTGTACCACGGCGGCGTGCGGATCCTCTCGGAGACCGCCGGAGCGCGGCTCGCGTCCCCGGTGACCGTGCCGTTCGACTCGCTGAAGCCCGAGCCGGGCTTCGACCCTCGCCGGCGATCGTGGAACTTCCCCGAGCCCTGGCCCGGCGGGCCTTGGGGGCTCGGCGAGATCCTTGGCTACATGGAGGACGCTGCGATGGCGATGCTCCGGCGGGTCGCCGCGGATCGTGCGGCCTGGCTCGAAAGCTTCCTCGCGGTGGGGAAGCGCGCGATCGCGGGGCGCCGCCCCTGGCCGACGGCCTGGGTCATCCCCTTCGTGCCGGGCAAGGAGGTCGCCGTGGCCGAGCTCTCCCGCATCCTGCTCACGGGCGGCCTCGCGCTGCGGCGCAGCGATGCCCCTGCGAAGATCGGCGGACGGACGGTCGCGGCCGGGAGCCTCATCGTCCCCATGCGCCAGCCGTACGCCTCGTTCGCCCAGACCCTGCTTGAGGTGCACGCGTATCCGACGCCCGCGAAGGAGGGAGCGGCCCCGACCCCGTATGACGTGACGGCGCACAACCTGCCCCTCCTGCTCGGTCTCGAGGCGATCCCCGTGTTCGAGGGATCCGTGGATGGCAGGCCCCTCGAGCGTCCGCCGGTCGTGGAGCGCCGGGCCCCGGGTCTCACGCGGGCCTCGGACGTCCTGGTCGGGCTGTATCAGCCATGGGTCCCATCGATCGATGAGGGGTGGACCCGGTGGCTCTTCGATCAGTACGCCGTGCCGTACGTCACGCTGCACCTTCAGGATCTTCGGAAGGGGAACCTGATCCGGGCGCACACCGCCGTCGTGCTCCCCTCCGTGTCGCCGGACACGCTCGCGTCGGGTTGGGCGGAGGGATCGATGCCGGCCCGGTACGTCGGCGGGTTGGAGGGCCCGGCCGCCGGGGAGCTACGGACCTTCGTGGAGGCGGGCGGGACGCTCGTGGCCCTGGACGAGGCGAGCACATGGGTCGTGGACGAGTTCGAGCTTCCCGTCCACGATCCGACGCGAAATCTGCCTCCGTCGGAGTACTTCTCGGCGGGGTCGATCGTGCGTCTCGAGGTGGATCCGGAGGTTGCGGAGGAGCTGGGACTGGAGCCCGCGACGCCGGCGTGGATCCAGCGCGGGCACGCGTTCGTTCCGGACGGGGAGGCCGGGCCGGTGCGGGTGATCGCCCGTTACGGCGCGGGGGAGCTCCTCCTCAGCGGGCTGCTTCGCGGAGCGGAGCACCTGGCGGGTCTGCCCGCGGCCGTGGAGATCCCCTTCGGACGCGGGCGCATCGTTCTGTTCGGTTTTCGACCCCAGTACCGGGGCCAGTCGCTCGCCACCTACCCTCTGTTCTTCCGTTCCCTGCGGAGGTGAAGGCCGCGTCGGCCGCTTCGCCCTCAGGCCCCGAGGACGGCACGCGCGAAGGCCGCGATGAGGACGGTGGTGAGGACGCCGATGGCCAGGGGCAAGAGCCCGCCGATGGCGGCCCAGCGCCGGCTGCCCGTCTCCTTCCAGATGGTGAGGATCGTCGTCGAGCACGGGTTGTGAAGCACGCAGAAGACCATGAGGGACACGGCCGTGAGCAGCGTCCATCCGTGGCCGACGACCAGGAGTTCGTGCAGTTGCCCCAGACTCTGCACGTCCGTGAGCATGCCCGAGCCCGCGTACGTCATCAGCATCGTCGGGACCACGATCTCGTTCGCCGGAATCGCGATCACGTAGGCAAGCAGGATGACTCCGTCCAGCCCCATGAGGCGGCCGAGCGGATCCAGGAACGCCGCGATCGTAGTGGCGAGCGAACCACCGTCGAGCGACACGTGCGCGAGGAGCCAGATGAGCCCACCCGCGGGCGCCGCCATGTAGACGGCCCGCCGGAGGACGAAGAACGTCCGGTCGATGAGGGACGTGTACAGAATCTGCCCCAGCTTCGGGCGCCGATACGGCGGGAGCTCCAGAACGAAGGTGCTCGGCTCCCCACGCAGCAGCGTTCTCGTGAGGCCCCACGACGAGGCCAGCGTCACGACGACTCCCAGAAGCACGGCTCCGACGACGGCGCCGGCGGCGGCCATGGAGGCCCAGGCGGGGGGAAACCTGGCGGCGAGAAAGACCGTGGCGATCATGATCAGCGTCGGAAACCGGCCGTTGCACGGGACGAAGTTGTTCGTGAGGATCGCCACCAGGCGCTCGCGCGGCGACTCGATGACACGGCACGCGATGACGCCGGCCGCGTTGCACCCGAACCCCATGCTCATCGTCAGCGTCTGCTTTCCGTGAGCGCCCACCCGGCGGAAGAGCCAGTCCATGTTGAACGCGACGCGGGGAAGATAGCCGAGATTCTCCAGCACCGTGAAAATCGGGAAGAAGATGGCCATGGGGGGGAGCATGACGGACACGACCCAGGCCAGGCCCCGGAACACGCCGTGCCAGAGAAAGCCCGTCAGCCAGTCGGGGCTCCCGAGCGTCGCGAAGAGACCGGCGGCATGCTCCTCGAAGCCGAACAGGAGGCGCGCGAGCACGGCCGAGGGCACGTTCGCTCCCACGATGGTGATCCAGAACACGACGGCAAGGCCCGCGAACATGACGGGGAGGCCCCAGACGCGAGACGTGACGATCCGATCGATGCGGGCCTCGAATCCCGCCGGGCCGCCTCCGGAGCCCGGCGTCCTCACGGTTCGTCGCGCGATTCGCTCGGCGGATCGGTAGGTGGACTCGACGAGCAGGTCGCGGAAGCGGCCTCCGAAGGAACGGCGCAGCTCGTCCGCCCTTCGGGCCAGCGATTCCGCCTCTCCCGGGCGCCCCGGCGCGTCGAGCGCCCCCGGGTCACGCGAGGCGAACTCCCCGGACCGAAGCGCCTTCTCCACGCTGGGATCTCCATCGAGGATCCGCATCGCGGCCCAGCGGGGGCGAGGCAGCTCCGGCGCCAGGCGGCGGATCCGCCGCTCGATCTCGTCGACGGCGTTCGCGATATCCGCCGCCTCTTCCGCGCGAAGGGGCTTCGTGGGCGTCTCTCCGCACGCCATCTCCTCGATGGCCCGCACGAGGAGGGACATCCCCTCCCCGCGCAGCGCGGCCGTCGGCACGACAGGGACCCCGAGCTGGCGGGCCAGCGCGCGGTGGTCCACCTCGATGCCCTTGCGGCGGGCTTCGTCCACGAGGTTCAGGCAGACGACGACCCTGTCCGTGATGTGCAGGACCTGAAGGACGAGGTTCAGGTTCCGCTCCAGCGCCGTCGCGTCGACGACGACGACCACGCAGTCCGGTCGCCCGAAGAGAAGGAAGTCCCGCGCCACCTCCTCCTCCGCCGCGGCCGACAGCAACGAGTACGTGCCCGGGAGGTCGACGAGCTTGAAACGGCGCCCCCCGACGGCCATCCCGCCCTCCGCTCGGGCGACCGTCTTGCCCGGCCAGTTGCCGACGTGCTGTCGAAGGCCGGTGAGAGCGTTGAAGACCGTGCTCTTGCCCGTGTTCGGATTCCCGGCCAGGGCCACGATGTGGTCGGCGCGCCCCAGGTCGATGCCGAGCTGCTCGAGGTGTCTGGCGCAGCCCTCGCACGCCGACCCCCGCGGGCTCGTCGCGGCAGGCATCACGGGTTGCCCCCCGGAGCCGGCGGGCCGATCCGTATGCGCCGCGCCTGGTCGGGACGCAGCGCGACGACGGTACCCCTGACCCGATACGCCGTGGGCTCGCCGAAGGATGACCGATAGAGGCACTCCACCTTCGCTCCCTCCGTCACGCCCAGGTCCATGAGGCGGCGCCTCTCGAGGCCCCGGCTCTCCAGGGATCGAACGACCGCATCTTCGCCGGGCGCGAGCTCCGCGAGCGTGACCCCGCCGGCCGCGGCCGTAGCCTCCACGGTCGCGGCGAACACATTCGCGGCATCTACGGGCGACAGCTCGACCTCACGCCCCGGCGTGCGAACTCGCAGGCGGCCACCGGGGAGTCGGCCCACGCGGACGACCTGGCCGACCGCGAGACCCGCGTCGACCAGGCGCTCGTAGATGGCCTCCGGCTCATCTTCCAGGTGTCGGATCTCGAGCGGCACGTTCTCAGGGAGCACGGTCAGCGGGGATGACTCGACGGCGTGCAGAGTGCCCGTCGCGGTCGGGATGGGGTCGCCGTGCGGGTCCACCGTCGGGTGCCCCAGCCGGGCCGCGAGCCCGTCGATCTCCTCGGGTGTCAGATCGTGCTCCCTTCGGTGCGCCCGGCGGTGGATCTCCTTCAGGGAATGTGCGAGCTGGGAGGCGAGCCAGGTCTCGAGCACCCGGTGCGCACGCACGATTTGCCGCGCCCACCGACGGCCCGCCGAGGTGAGAACGAGGCCTTCGCCCGCCTCGATGAGGCCCAGCTCCTGGAGCCGGCTCGCGAGACGGGCGACCCGCGCGGACGGGCGGCCGGTGGACCCGGCGAGCGATTCGAGGGTCGCCGTTCGGCCCTGCTCCTCCGCCGCATGGATGTGCTTCAGGGCGTCCTCGACTTGGATCCGGCGCCGACGCTCTGCGCGCCGGCGCAGAAACCCGCCCCGCCTCGCGGCGCCGTCCGTGCGTCTCTTCAATTTCGCCTCGGAAGCCGGACCCGGGCGACGCAGCCCGTCCCGTCCCGTCGGTTCGCCAGGGTCAGGCCGCCGGCGTGGGCGCCGGCGATCTGACGGCTCAGGGCGAGCCCGATACCGGAGCCGTTCGGCTTCGTCGTGAAGAATGGCACGAAGAGATTCGCCGTGTCCGCGATGCCCGGTCCTCCGTCCTCGATCCACACCTCCACGTGCGAGACACCGACCGACCACCCGATCCGAACGCCGCCTCCCGTCTCGAGCGCCGCGTCGGCAGCGTTCTCGAGAAGGTTGATGAGGAGCTGATCCAGCTGATCCCCGTCCGCGAGGATCGAAACGTCTGGGCCGGGCTCGACCGCGATCGGGATCCGGGTCTCCAGGCTCGCGATCCGACCGACCCAGCCGCCCACGTCGAGGGGCGCGAGCCGCGGCTCGGGAAGCTTCGCGAGACGAGCGTAGGAAGACATGAACCGCCCGAGGGCCTCCGAGCGGCCGGAGATCACCTCGAGTCCCTCGCGCAGGTCCCGCGTCGCGTCTCGCGCAGGCTCCTCGCGGGCCAGGAGGGACCGCAGGCTTTCGGCGATCGACTTGATGGGCGTGAGCGAGTTGTTGATCTCGTGGCTTAACACGCGCACGAGCCGTTGCCAGGCCATACGCTCTTCCTCACGCAGGACCTGGCTCAAGTCGGCCAGAACCACGAGCTGATGCGCGCGGCCGTCCTGTCGGAACGAGCGTCGGCGGAGCTCCCAGCGACCCAAGCCTTCTCCCACCGCCATGTCCATGACGCGGGGCGTCCGTCCCTCGAGGCACTCGCCCAGGCCGAGGGACGCACAGTGCACCCCGATGAGCTCGTCCTGGGTGCGACCGAGAAGGCGCTCGCCAGCGGAGTTCACGAGACGGAGCCGTCCCTCCTCATCGAAGACCGTCGTCAGGCGACGTCCTCCGGGAACGACTCCAGGACGTCCTTGACCTTGTTGAGGAAGAAGGCGGCCATCGCGCCATCGACGACCCGATGGTCGT
>JBHHZD010000017.1:0-51061 GCA_046757885.1 Gemmatimonadota bacterium | reverse complement strand
CGGAGGGGATCGGCGTGAGCCAGCCGGCCGTGAGCCGGTGGGCAACCGGTGAGGGGCGGCCCACGCTCCAGAACATGCTGCGGGCCATAGAATTCATCTCGGCTAGGATCGCGGATCTTCAGACTCGCAACGAGCGCGCTCGCGGTGTGCTGGAGGCGGTCAGGGATTACGTGGAGGTTCGAGAGAAGTACCGCGACGAGCTGGGCGCGGAGATGATGATCGAGGTTGCGGGTGCCGAAGGCCGGCTACGAGAGGCGCTCGCGCTCAGGGCCAGCCCCGGCGGGATTCTACCCTGATCCCGCCGGGGCGAGGCCCCATCCATAACCGGAAGGCCTCGGATTCGTTCGTCCGGCCGATTCTCTGTGACCCGGCAGCGAGGTCTCTCGGTGTCCGCTCTGGAAGCGGGGCGACGTCGGGCGGTCGCGCACCGAGGCCCTTCAGCGCCGGCTGTCACCCGGCCTGTTACCCGAGGAGAGGGATTCAGGGGGATGGAGGGGGACTCACGCCGAGAGCGGCCGCCGCGAGAGTCCAGGAGAGACGGGCGCTTGCGGACGGAGAGGGACGCAGAGGGAAAGCTCCGACCGGTCTCGAAAACCGGCGCCCGCAAGGGCTTCAGGGTTCGAATCCCTGCCCCTCCGCTATCCTCTCCCCGACGGCGATGCGAGTTTTTCGCCAGCTCGGCCGCTACCGGGATCCGTCGGGATTCTCACCCCGCGGGTGCTTTTCGCGGCCGGGGGCCGCAAGAAGGGTCTCGCCGCTGGCGCGGCGTCGACCGCGAATCCCTGCCCCTGCGACTGTGACGAGCCCATGAAACGACTCCTTGACCTCACGGGGATGTCCGTGGGCGGTTGGATCGGGTGGTTCATCGGGGCGAAGGTCTCCTTCTTCACCGCGTACATGGCGGCTGTCGTCGGGGCCGCCGCCGGTCTCTACGTCACCCGGCGATTCCTCGAACGCTTCCTGTCTTGATTTCCTCCGCGAGCTCCCTGAACGGGATTCGGAACAGCCCCCCTCGCGCGCGAGCGGCCCGTTGACTATTTGTATCTAGGGGACGAATCAGGGGGACCACACGGGCGCGGCCGCATCAGGCTGGGCCCGCCACGGCGCGTGGAGCTCCAACGAGAGGCTCGGACATGGGTGGGGGCCCGGGCGGGTCGGGGGTCCATGGGTTGATCCGGACGGTGACGAAGCATTATCCGTCGCGGAAAGTCGCCCAGGAATTCAACACTGCGCTCGGGTGGGCGCTGTTCGACCGGCCGGAGCCGAGGTGGGTCGTCGGGCCGGCTTTCGACGTGGCCCCGGCCATGGCCCTGAACCTGTCCAACCGCCTGCTCCGGAAGATGTACTACTTCCCCAAGGCGTGGGGCCGGTGGTGGATGGGCACGCCGCTCGCGCAGTGCCTCCAGCAGGAGCTGACCCCGGGCTCGCTGTTCGTCGACATCGGGTCGAACGTCGGGTTCTTCAGCCTGTACGCTGCGCGACTCGTGGGCTCCGACGGCGCCGTACTCGCCTTCGAGCCCGATCCCGAGCTCGCGGAGTCCCTGCGGCGAAGCGCGCTCCTGAACGAGTTCGACCATCTGGACTGCGCTCCAATCGCGCTCTCCGACCACACCGGCGACGGCCGCTTCTATAAGGCCGTGGATGCTCCGGCGAGCTCCCTGGTTCCGGAGGCCCCCGAGCGCCGGAGCCGCTACCGGGACACGATCCGGGTTCCGGTCTCGACCCTGGACGACTATCTGGAGGGTACGCCTCACCTGGGCAGGCGGGTCGGGCTCATCAAGGTGGACGTGGAAGGGGAGGAGGCGCGGGCGATCGCGGGCATGCTCGAGACCCTGCGAGAGGCCTGCTGGCCCACCCTGTGGGTGGAGGTTCGCGGCCCGCACGGTTCGACGCGGGCGCCGAACACGTACCCGGCCGTGCTCGCGCTTCTCGCTCCCCTGGGCTATCGGCCGTACCGGTGCGTGGAAGGGCGCGAGCTTCCGGTGGCCGAAGGGGAGGTACAGGGCCGCGAGGACATCCTCTTCCGGCACGCCAACCGCTGAAGTCCGCGCACCGGGCCCGCGCCAGCCGCGAGGCGTGCGATGCGCGAGCCCGGCGCCTCGCGCCCTACATCTGCGTGAACGTCTCCTCGTCGATCTTGGACGGATCGCCGAGGACGCCGAACTGGAAGTCGTGCAGGTACGCGTTCGCGACCCTCTGCACGTCCTCCACCGTGACCTCGCTGATCTTCCGCACGTAGTCGGCGCCCGCCGCCCATCCGAGACCCGCGAGCTCGAAGCTCGCGAGGAATCCGGCCTGGCTCGCATTCGTCTCGTTCTGGAGGAAGTAGCGGGTGAGGTACATCGCCTTCCGGTCGTCCAGGTCCTTGGCGGACACGGGCTCCGCCTGGAGCTTCCGCACCTGGTCCAGCATGACCGGGATCGTGGCCGCCGGGTCCACCGCCGTCACGTAGATGCCCGCCCGGTTCGAGAGCGAGTTCCAGAAGCGGGCGGCCGGGGCGTAGGACAGTCCGCGCTTCGTCCGCACCTCCTCCCACACGCGCGCATGGAGGATGTTCATCGCCACGGTCATGGCGTAGAAGTCGGGATCCCGGCGGCTCGGAGCCTCGACGACGCCCGTGATGTAGTTCGTGGGCAGCTCCCGCTGGACGACGCGGAAGTCCGCCCCGGCGTGGTGGACGACCGGCGGATAGGCGGCCACGTGGCTCCCGCGCGGCAGGCGCCCGAGCGTGGCCGCGACCTTCGACTCGAGATCCTCGCGACTCACGTCGCCCACGACGACGAGCAGGAGGTTCGAGGTCTCGAGGACGTTCGCGAGATGGGCCCGCATCTGGTCGATCGTGATCGCGCTCACCGACGCCTCGACGCCTGCGGGATTCAGGTGATACGGGTGGTCCGCGTAGAAGAGGTCACGCACGATCTCGTTCAGGTAGGCGTCCGCGTTGTCGTTCCGGCTCCGGATGCCCACGAGCATGTTCTCGCGCACGAGCTCGACCTCGGAGGGCTCGAACGCCGGGTGCATCACGACGTCGGCGAAGGCGGTCCAGCTCTCGTCGAAGAACGGTTTCACGGTCCGCAGGCTGACGGCCGTGTAGTCCTCGTTCGAGAAGCTGGTGATCGAGGCGGCCGTGGCGTCGAGCAGGGCGTTCAGTTTCTCCTTCGGGAAGCTCTCGCTGCCCCTGAGGGCGCTGAGCGCGATGAGGGGCTCGATGCCCTGGGTCGCCTCCGTCAGATTCATCGAGCCGCCGCGGATGTAGAGCTGGGCGGCGATGATCTCGTTCGCCGGGTTGTGCTTCAGGATGACCTTCAGGCCGTTGACCGTGAACGCCTCGGTGTCCTTCGGATGGGTACGCGGGCCGCCGAATCCGCTGGCCGCGAGGGCCGCCAGGGCCAGCCACAGCGCTTTCGTCTTCATCGCATGTCCTCCCGTGTTCGCCCGGGTCGGGCGCTCCGTTCGCATCTCGCCTAGGACACCGGCTGATCGATCGTAAGCTTCGCCCGATCCTCGGGTGAGACGAGGATCCCCAGCACGTGATGTCGGTTCTGCATGTACTTGCGGACGTAGGCCGCCACATCCTCGCGCGTCACCTTGCGCAGGTTCTCGACGTAGTGGGCGTAGTAGTCCAGGCCGTCCGTGACGCTCCACCAGAAGCCCAGCGTGTGCACGAACGTGGACGGGCGCTCCTGCCCGTACAGCTCTCCGATCGCGAGCTGCGTCTTCGCGTTCTCCAGCTGCTCGTCCGTGAAGTAGTCCGGATCCGTGAAGTGGTCGATCTGCTCGAACACCGTCTTCGTGGCCTCGGCGAACTTCTCCGGGGTCGTCTGGCTGAAGATGTTGATGGGTCCCGTATGGTCGAGCGTCGTGTAAGACAGCGACACGCCGGTCGTGAGCCCCGAGTCCACGAGCTTCTTCTGGAACTCCGAGTTGCGCTGGCCGACGATGAAGCTCAGGACGTCCGCCGCGTACGTGGCCTTCTCGTCCTTGCTCGCGCTGGGCCCGTGCATGGCGATCCGGAACGTCACGGCGTTCACCGGCTTCTCGACGACGACGACCTCGTCCTTCGTGAGCGGGGGATGCTCCGGGACGGCGTAGAGCTCGAACGGATCCGGTCCCCGCTCCCAGGCGCCGAACTTCTCACGCGCCAGGCGAAACACCTCTTCGTGATCCACGTCTCCCGCCACGAACAGGGCCGAGTTGTTGGGGATGTAGTAGCGCTTCTGCACCGTTCGCATCTTCTCTTCGGTCGCCGTGAGGATGATGTCGCGGTCGCCGATCACGTTCTTCCGGCTGAAGTGCTCGTACCAGAGCTTCTCGTCCACCGCGCGGAAGAGGTGGAAGAACGGATTCGCCTCGGCGCGGTCGTACTCGCCGGTCACGACGGGGCGCTCCTTCACGAGCTCCTCCTGCGCGAACAGCGGCGTCATGATCGCGGCGCGCATGAAGTCGAGGCCCTCCGCGAGATTCTCCTTCGAGAGCGTGAAGAAGTAGTTCACGCGCTCCTCGCTCGTCGTGCCGTTCCACACCATCCCGAGCTCGCGCGTGCGCTCGAGGAACCGCTCCTGGTCCGGGATCTCCTCGTTGGCCTTGAAGAACATGTGCTCGTACAGGTGGGAGAGCCCGTCGTACTCGGGGGATTCCGTGAACGCCCCGTTGCGGACGTCGATCTCCACCGTGGCCAGCGGCACGATGGAGTTCTCCACGACGATCACGTCCAGGCCGTTCTCGAGCTCCGTGTGAAACAGGCCCTCCTGGGCGAGAGCGGGGACGGGAATCAGACACAGCAGTCCCGCCGCCCACAGGGTACGGTCTGGCTTTCGTGGCATGTTTGCCTCTTTTCGGCTGGTGGGAGGATCCTTCGGTCCTAGACCGTCGCCCGCCGCAGGTTCCGCTTCAGCCGGTGGATCCGCTTCAGGATCCGCCGGTACTCCTCCTCGTCTCCCGCCTCCAGCGCCTGCTGCCGGCGGGCCTTAAGGTCGCGGATCTCGCGCTTGATCAAGGCCTTGTCCACGCCCACGACCTCGTGGTGCTCGTGGGCCTCGATCCCCAGGGCTTCGCACAGGGCCGCCAGGAGCTCGTCCTTGTGCATGGTGGAGTGGCCGTGCAGGACTTCGTGGTCGAGCGTGTCCGCGATCTCGCGAAGGCGCGTCGCGGTCATCTTCTTCAAGTCCTCGAACGTGTAGGCCATGGTTCTCACCTCCGTTCGGGCCCGGAATGGCAAGGCGGGTCGTGCGGCGGCGCCCGCCATCGACTAATCTACTGGCGGCGGGACGATCCTCCAAAAAACGCGCGGGCGGGGTTTCCCGGCCCCCGTGGCGGAAGTGCGGCACCCGCGCCACAGGACGCGAGGCGGTCCCCTGACGGAGACCGTCAAGTCCTTTTACGACAGACAACTGGCCGCTCGTCACGGCGAGGGCCCGGCGTGTGCGGAAAGCCCGCCGGGGTCGATGTCGAGCATCGACGAGGCGCAGTCTGCGACGTCCCGAGAGGCGATGAACGAACCGCTCTGGATCCTGGGTATCTCCGCTTTCTACCATGACAGCGCGGCGGCTCTGCTGCGGGACGGGGAGATCGTGGCGGCCGCCCAGGAAGAACGCTTCACGCGGAAGAAGGGAGACGCCTCGTTTCCCTCGCACGCGGTCGATTACTGCCTCGCGGAGGGAGGGATCGAGGCTTCCGACCTCGATCTCGTGGGTTTCTACGACAAGCCGCTTCTCAAGTTCGAGCGCATCCTGGAGACGTATCTCGGCGTGGCGCCCCGCGGACTTCCATCCTGGCTCATGGCGGGCCCGCTGTGGATCAAGGACAAGCTGTACATGGATCGGCAGCTCCGCGAGGCACTGGGTTACGATGGCCGGATCCTGTACGCGGAGCACCACGAGTCGCATGCCGCGAGCGCCTTCTATCCGTCGCCGTTCGAGGAGGCCGCCATCCTCACGATGGATGGGGTGGGAGAATGGGCCACGGCGTCGATCGGCAGGGGATCGGGGCATCGGATCGAGATCCTGCGGGAGCTCCGGTGGCCCGATTCGCTCGGGCTCCTCTACTCGGCCTTCACCTACTACACGGGCTTCAAGGTGAACTCCGGCGAGTACAAGGTGATGGGACTCGCGCCATACGGGCGCCCGATCTACGTGGACACGATCCTGACGCACCTGATGGACCTCCGCGAGGACGGCTCGTTCCGGCTGAATCAACGCTACTTCAACTACCTCACCGGCCTCACGATGACGAACGGGGCCTTCGACGACCTGTTCGGGGGGGCTCCGCGCGCGCCGGAGTCCGAGATCACGCAGCGAGAGATGGATCTCGCGCGGTCCGTGCAGGCCGTGTGCGAGGAGGTCATGCTCCGCATGGCCCGCACGGCCCACCGCGAGACGGGCCTGCCGGACCTGTGCCTGGCCGGCGGCGTGGCTCTGAACTGCGTGGGCAACGGACGCATCGCGCGGGAGGGGCCGTTCGAGCGCATCTGGATCCAGCCCGCCGCGGGGGACGCGGGCGGCGCGCTGGGAGTGGCGCAGCTCCTGTGGCATCGCTACGCCGGGCGTTCCCGGGCTGTACCGGCCTGCGGCGACGCGATGCGAGGCGCGTACCTGGGGCCGGGCTTCGGGCCCGAGGACATCGGGCGACGGCTGGACGCGCTGGGCGCGTCCAGCGCGCGCCTGGACCGGCGGGCGATGCTCGAGCGAGTGGCGAATCTCCTCGCGGCCGGGGACGTGGTCGGGTGGTTCTGCGGACGCATGGAGTTCGGCCCGCGCGCGCTCGGGGCGCGAAGCATCCTCGGTGATCCCCGGAGTCCCGAGATGCAGCGCCAGATGAACCTGAAGATCAAGTACCGCGAGAGCTTCCGGCCCTTCGCGCCGAGCGTGCTCGAGTCGAGAGCCGCGGAGTACTTCGAGCTCGACGGTCCCTCGCCGTACATGCTCCTCGTCGCCCCCGTGCGCGAGGACCGGCGGCTCGCGGCGCGAGCTGGGACCGAGAGCCTGTGGGGCATCGACCGGCTGAACGAGCCCCGCTCCGACATCCCGGCCGTCACGCACCTGGACTACTCGGCACGCGTTCAGACGGTCGATGCGGAGCGCAGCCCCGAGTACCACGACCTGCTCGCCGCCTTCGAGCGACGGACGGGCTGCCCGGTCCTCGTGAACACGTCCTTCAACGTGCGGGGCGAGCCCATCGTGTGCACGCCCGAAGACGCCTATCGGTGCTTCATGCGCACGGAGATGGACCACCTCGTGGTATGGCCGTATCTGCTTCACAAGGCGGATCAGCCGGAGTGGACCGAGGAGGGGGATTGGAGAGAGACGTTCGAGCTCGACTGAGTCCGGCCGAGGGCCGGAAGTTCGGGCTCACGGTCGGCGGCGCTCTCCTGGCGCTCGGAGGACTCCTCCTGTGGCGCGGCCGGGGGGGGCTCTCGCCCTGGATCGGAGGGGCGGGCCTGGCCCTCGTCCTGGGCGGCCTGATCGTGCCGGGACGTCTGGGCCCCGTGCATCGGGCCTGGATGGGTCTGGCCCACGCTCTCTCCCGGGTGACGACGCCCGTGTTCATGAGCCTGCTCTACTTCCTCGTGCTCACGCCGTTCGGCCTCGTCATGCGCGCCCTCGGGCGCCGGCCGCTGCGCCATGCCGAGCGGGATGGGAGCTACTGGACGAGCCGGGAGGAAGGACCGCCCGGCAGCTTGGAACGACAGTTCTGACGGCCCGCGAGACGGCCGATGCGGAAGGGGAGAAGCCAGATGTCACACCGGACGGGACTCGCGCACGAGCTGTGGGCATTCATGCGCGTGCGCAAGAAGTGGTGGCTGATGCCGATCATCGTGATGCTGTTCCTCGTGGGCACGCTGCTCGTGTTCGCGCAGGGATCGGCGCTCGCCCCGTTCATCTACACGATCTTCTAGGCCGCCGGGCGCATGAACGCTCGAGCCGGGGGACGCGCCGAGCTGCGCCTGGCCTGGATCCTCCTCGGCCTCGTGCTCGCCGCCGGCGCCCGGGATCCCGCCCTGGCCGATCCGCCGGGGCTCGCCCTGCTCGCGGTCCCGTGGCTGGCGGGCGCCGTCCTGGTCGTGGCCCCCGCGCGCGCGGACCGGATCTGCGCGCATGGAGCCAGGCTCGTGGCGGTTCCGGGCGTCCGGATCGCCGCCCTGCTGGGCACGGCCCTGTGGCTCCTGGCCTTCCGCCTGTTCGGGGCCGCCGGCGGCCTCGTACTCCTCGCCTGGGGCGGAGCGGCGCTCCTGGCGCTGTGCGCCGTCAGCACCGTCGAGCGGACGGCGGGGCTGTTGCAGGGAGCGGCGGCCGCGGGGGCCACGATCGCGCTCGCCATCGCGGCGGGCGAGGTCGGGCTCCGCCACTCCGGCGCGAACGCGCGGCTCGGGCTCCCGGCCGAGCGTGCCGAGCGCGACGCGCGCTACGACCTGACCGCGCGCCACAACTTCCTCGGGTTCCGGACGCCGCACGAGACGTTCGCGAAGCCGGCCGGCGTCCAGCGCGTCGTGACCCTCGGGGACTCCTTCACGTGGGGCTTCTACATCCCGCGCACGGAGGACACGTGGCCCGCACGCCTGGAGTCGCGGCTGAACGCAGCGAGGCAGACGCCCGTCGAGGTCGTGAACCTGGGCCGTCCGCGCTACACGACGGCAAATGAGGCGGAGGTCCTGCGGCGCATCGGGTGGCAGTTCTCGCCCGACGTGGTCGTCCTGCAGTTCCTCGTGAACGATGGGCTCCCGAGCGGCGACAACTTCAAGCAGGTCGATGCGCGCTGGCTCTTCCCGACCCGAGCCCTCGTGCCGGGGCGTTTCCGCACCGCGGCCCTGGAGTCGAGCGCGCTGCTCGCCTTCCTCGAGAAACAGGTTCGCTTCGTCCTGAACGGCCGGGAATCCTACCGCGAGTACCTCCGCCTGTACGACGACGGCACGGAGACCTGGGCGCAGGTCTCTGGAGCTCTGGAGGAGATGGCGTCGGCGGCACGGGAGCGCGAGGTGCCGGTCGTGGTGCTTCTCTTCCCCCACCTGCTTCCGGGCGCATGGACGCCCGAGTCCTACCCGCTCCGACCCGCGTACGACAGGGTGGCCGCGAGGGCCCGTGGACTCGGGCTCCTCGTCATCGACCTCACGGACATCTTCGCGTCGATGGGCGGGGACTGGCAGCGGTGGTGGGCGACTCCGTACGACGCCCACCCGAACGAGGCGGCGCTGGACGTCGTGTCCGCCGTCGTGGCGGACACGATCGTGGCGCGCGGCTGGATGGGGGAGGTCCGGACCGCCGCCGGCTCGGCGAGCGGGTCTCCGGCGCTCAGACCTCCGGCGCCGTGAGGTCCATCGGGTAGCCGTCCTGGATGAGCTTCTCGGCGCCGTCGGGAGACACGGGGCCCGAGAAGAAGAAGCCCTGGGCCTGCTGGCAGCCCAGATTCCTCAGGTAGTTGAACTGCTCCCGCGTCTCGATCCCTTCCGCGACCACGTCCATGCCCAGGATGCGCCCGAGCTCCACGATCGTCCTCGCCACGCCCCATTTCCGCTGCTTCTCCCGCGGACGGCTCACGAAGGCGCGATCGATCTTCAGCGCGTTCGCCGGGAAGCAGTGGAGCTGGCTCAGCGACGAGTATCCCGTTCCGAAGTCGTCGATCGCGATCCGGATTCCGAGACCCTGGACGCGCGACAGGATGTCGGCGGCCCGCTTGGCGTCCTGCATGAGGTCGGCTTCGGAGATGTCGAATCTGAGCCACTTGCCCGGGATCGCGTTCCGCTCGAGCGCGTCCCTCACGTGCTCCACGAAGTGGGCGTCGAACAGCTGCCGCGCCGCGAGGTTCACGGCGACGGGAGGCAGGAAGCCGGCGCCGAGCCGGTCCTGCCACGTCCGCAGCTGCCGGCAGGCGCAGTCGATGACCCAGAGGCCGATGTCCACGATGAGGGAGGAGTCCCGGGCGATGGGCAGGAACTTGTCCGGCGGCACGAGGCCCCGCTCCGCGCTCTTCCAGCGCAGGAGCGCCTCGAGGCCGGTGAGCCGCCCGTCGTCGAGCGCCACGATGGGCTGGTATTCCAGGAAGAACTCGCGCTTCTCGAGCGCCGCGCGCAGGTCGGTCTCCAGCTGGATCGCCTTCTCCGCGTACTGCTGGGCCGCGAAATCGAAGACCTGGAGCGAAGCGCCCCGCAGGCGGGCCCGCCGCACGGCGACCCTGGCGTCCCGCAGGAGAGCGGACGGCTTCTCGTAGCTCGAGCGGCCCAGGACGATGCCCATGCACGCCCCGACGCGCACCTCGTCGTCGCCCAGCGCCAGCGGCAGCTCGAGGTCGCGGTAGATTCGCTCCGCGACCGCGCTCGCGGCCTCCAGGCTGTGGACGCCTTCCAGAATGAGCGTGAACTCACGCTCGCCGGAGTGGGCCACCGTGTCTGCCGGACGGACCGCCACGCAGAGCCGGCGCCCGAGCGTGAGCAGCAGGTCGGCCGTCATCCGCGGGTCCGCCCACACGCTCGCTTCCCTGGGCTCCTCGAAATCGACGACGACGACGGCGAACAGCTCGTCGGGTTGACGGCTCCGCCTGCGGATCGCCTGCTCCAGGCGGTCCTTGAGCAGGGGAGCCAGCGGCAGTCCCGTCATCGGGTGGAACAGGGCGGCCGCCGGCTCGGCGCCCGCCGCCGCCCGCCCGCCGGATGGAGACAGGCCGCCGCCGATCTTCGGGTCCGTGTCCCCGGCGCGAGTGGCCGCCGCCCGGATGAGCACGCTCCGCGATTCCTCCTCGTCGCCGAATCGCACGTCCGTCGCGAGCGTCTCCCGCTCGCCCGATCTGAGCTCCGCGATCCCGCTTTCCAGGCGCCCCCGATCTTCCGGGTGCACGGCGGCCAGCCACTCCTGCAGGGTCCCGGCGTCCGGCACTCCGAGCCGCTCGCGGGCGCCGGGCGACACGTGCAGCCGGTCGCTCTCGGGATCCCAGATCCATGCCCCCTCCCCCGTGGCCCGCTCCAGCAGGGCGAGACGCTCGGTCTCCTGCACGAGACGTTCCCGGGCCGCCGCGAGCTCGGCCATGAGGCCCCGCGTGCGGCGTGCGGCGCCGCGAACGGCGTCCTGCATTCGCTCGTGGCTCGCGACGCGGCCCAGCTCGCGCGCGGCCAGGAGAAGAAGACGCCGCGTCTCCTCCGCCGGCTCGTCCGCCTCGGAGCCGTAGAACACGAGAATCGCCTCGAGCTCCTGCTCCGCGAAGACCGGCACGCCGATGCCCACCTTGAGGCCCGCCTCCCGGGCGGCCGCCGAGCGCGCGTCCGCCTCCTCCGCGAGGTCGCCGACGTAGACGATCTCGGCCGATTCACGGACACGCCCCACGATCCCGTCGTCCGGTCCGCCCGCCGCCTCGGCCGCCTGCCGGAGGGCCTCGAAACGGGCATCCCCGGCGTCCGTCCACATCCCGGTGGCGTAGAACGCGTCCTCTCGCCGCCGATCCCGCCGGAACGAGTGGCCGACCTCCCATCCGGTGGCCTCGCAGATCTCGCACGCCGCCAGGCGCAGCGCATCCTGCAGCGGGGGCATCTCCTCCGGCCGCTCGACGAGCGGAGCTCCGTCCTGCGGTTCGAGGGGACCGATCACCGCTGCCTCCGTGCGCAGTTCAGGGGATGTCGTACGGCAGTCGGTTCTGGCGATATGCAGGATATCGCACGTGAGCGCCCGCCCGCTGGCGGCCGGGCACAAGTGCCGTAACTCTCTGATGTGGCAGACATTAAGAGGCAGACTCCGATGCTGCTCGGGGAATCCCATCCTCGGCCACCGGTGCAGTCGTGCAAGGTAGGGGCCACGGGACGCCGGGAGCGTCGGGGGCGAAGCGCGCGAAAAACCCGGCGGCGCCCGCTCGGGGAGAGGGACGCCGCCGGGCTCGGTCCGTCGAGGACGGATCCGGACCGGAAAGTCGCCTCAGTCGGAGGCCATCACGGGCGCTCCGTCGGAGTCGATGAGATGGACCTCGCCCAAGTCCAGCTCGCGAATCCCGTCCTCGATCTTCGCGCGGTCTCCCACCACGACCCAGACCATGCGGTCGGGGTGGATGATGCGGCGTGCGATCTCGGACACGTCGCTCAGGTCCAGCCGGCGGACGCGGGCCGCGAAGGTCTCGAAGTAGTCGTCGGGAAGCCCGTAGCGGACGATCTGGGCGATGGAGCCGCCGACGGCTCCCATCGTCTCCCACTGGCCGGGGAGCGTGAGCGTCTGTCCCTTCTTCGCCTTCTCGAGCTCCTGCGGCGTCACCGGAATCGCGCCGCGGATGCCCTCGAGCTCCTTCATCGTCTCGACGAGCGACTCCTTCGTCCGGTCCGTCTGGACGGGCGCGTACACGATGAACGGCCGCTGGCCCCGCGCTCCGAACAGGAAGGTGAAGGCCCCGTAGGACCAGTGCTTGTCCTCGCGCAGGTTCATGTTCACCCGGGAGAGGAAGGAGCCCCCGAGGATCCGGTTCATCGTCTGGATGGTGATCTCGTCCGGATTCGCCGTCGGCGGCGCCACGTGGCCGGCGAAGATGATGGACTGGATCGCGCCCGGCCGGTCGATAATGTACACGGACGAGCCGGCCTTCTGCTCGACGTCGGAGATGTTCTTCGTCGGCACGTCCGCCGCCTTCCAGCCGCGGAAGAGCCGCTCCAGCTTCGGCACGATCTCCTCGAGCGTCGTGGCGCCGACGACGATGAGGGTGGCGTTGTTCGGCCGGATCCAGGTGTCGTGGAATCGGATCAGGTCCTCACGGGTGATCGCGCGGACGGACGCCTCGGTGCCTGATCCGGTGAGCGGATTCCCGTACGCGTGGCCCTTCCCGTACAGCAGGGCCGGGAAGACCCGAAGCGCCATCTGAACCGGCTGCACCTTCTCCTGCTGGATGGAGGCCAGCTGCCTCCGCTGCAGGCGGGCGAAGTCCTCCGCCGGGAAGGCCGGGTGCAGGGTCACGTCCGCGAAGAGCTCGAGTGAGGCGTCGAGATTCTCCTTGAGAGCCGACATCGTCACCGTGGCCATGTCCAGGTTCGCGCCGGTGCTGAGCCGGGCGCCCAGGAGGGCCAGCTGTTCGCTCAGCTCGAGGGCCGACCGCGACTCCGTCCCCTCGTCCATCATGTTCATCGCGAGGCTCGCGGTGCCCGGCCGGCCGAACTGATCGGCGGCGTACCCGGCGTCGAAGGCCAAGGTCAGGTTCACCTGGGGCACGGAGGTTCGTTCGGCCAGGATGATCTTCAGACCGTTCGAGAGGGTGGCTCGATGGAGGGGAGGGAAGTGCGCGTCCGGAGGCGTCCCCGGGACGGGAACCGCGCTCCGGTCCGCGCCCCCGACGGCCGTCGTGTACTGCGGGAACGGGTGGACCTCCAGGACGAACACGCCGTCCGACAGCCAGCGCTCGGCCGCCCCGCGGAGCGACTCGGCCGTGGCGCCCGAGACCCAGGCGTTCGTCGTCTTGTAGTAATCGGGCCTTCCGCCGTAGACCTCGTTGCGGGCCAGGATGTCGGACTTGCCGCCGAAGCCGCCGATCGTCTCGATGCCGCGGATGAAGTTCGCCCGGTACTGCGTCTTCACGCGCCGGAGCTCCTTGTCCGTCGGCCCCTCCGCCAGGAAGCGGGCCAGCTCCTCGTCCACCGCCCGCTCGACGTCGGCCAGGGGAACGCCCGGCCTCGCCGTTGCGACGATCCCGAACTGGCTGCCGATCTCGCGCATGTTGATGAAGGCGCTCACGGTCGTCGCGAGCTCATCATCGTAGACGAGGCGCTTGAACAGGCGGGAGGTCTTCCCGGACGACAGGACGTCGCTCACGAGGTCCAGATAGGTCGCGTCCTCCGATCCCCACTCGGGGGCGTTCCAGTACTTGTAGAGCCTCGCCTGGGGAACCCGGTCGTGGACGATCTCTCGCCGGGATCCGGTGCGCCTGGCGATCCACACGTCCTGTCTCGCCACGGGCGGGCCGCTCGGGATGTCTCCAAAATAGAGCTGCATCTTCTCCCGCGCCGTCTCCACGTCGATGTCCCCCGCGAGAGCGACGACGGCGTTCGCCGCGCCGTAGTACGTACGGAACCACTCCTTCACGTCGTCCAGCGTCGCGGCGTCCAGGTCCTCCATGGAGCCGATCGTGGTCCACGAGTACGGGTGGCCCGCCGGATAGCTGTTCTCCGTCAGCAACTGCCGCGTGACCCCATACGGCTGGTTTTCTCCCTGGCGCTTCTCGTTCTGCACGACGCCGCGCTGCTCGTCCAGCTTCTCCTGCGTGATCGCGCCGAGGAGGTGTCCCATCCGATCCGATTCCATCCAAAGGGCGACATCCAGCGCAGACGTCGGGACATTCTGGAAGTAGTTCGTGCGGTCGGGATTCGTGGTTCCGTTCAGGGTCGTCGCGCCGAGCGGCTCGAGCGCCTGGAAGTAGTCGTCGTCGTAGTTCTCGCTGCCGTTGAACATCAGGTGCTCGAACAGGTGGGCGAAGCCGGTCTTGCCCGGCTTCTCGTTCTTCGAGCCCACGTGGTACCAGACGTTCACGGCCACGATCGGTGCCTTGTGGTCTTCGTGCACGATGACGGTGAGGCCGTTATCGAGCACGAACCTGGTGAACGGAATGTCGATCTCCTCCGGCCGGCCCTCCTGGGCCGCGGCCTCGGCCGGGCTCAGGGCGAGCGCGAGCAAGACCGACAGGACGCCGGCGATGATCACACGAGTTTTCACGGCCCTCCTCCTCCCATCTCGTTCTGCGTCCGGTTGCCCGAGTCTTGAACCGTCGACCCCGGCAAGGTACACGTCCGGGGAGAAGTTTTCATCCGACCTGTCGATTCGGGGGAACGGCCTCTCGGGAGGGGTGTTACTACTGCGGGCCGCGGGTACGCCGCTCGCGGAGCCGGGCGTGAGATCGGAGGCCCGAATCGGCCGGCAGGTGAGCGGATTCGCGGGAGGGGGGCGATGTACGGGATCGGCGACATCTCGGCTGGCAGGGCTCCGGCGGCAGTGGTCGCCGGCTTTCTGCTGCTGGCTTCTTGCGGCGGAGACAATCCGGCGGCCCCTCCGGCCGGAGGAGGAGGCGCCGGGGGCGGAGGCACGGAGAAGGTCGAGTTCCTTCCCGCAGCCCTGGACCTCGGGACCGCCACCTCGGGAAGCGTGGAGCTCAAGAACACGGGCACGCGGACCGTGGGGCCCATCACGGTCGCCGCCGGCCCGATCGTGGACGCGGCGGGGCAGCCGACGGTCGGGTCCACGCTCCAGGTGAGTCCGTCCCAGGTCGCGACGCTGACCCCCGGGGCCTCCGCGAACGTCGACCTGTCGCTCACCCTGGCCTCGAACGTCCAGTCGGGCGCGTACCGCTCGACGGTGAGCGCGAGGATCGGACAGCGGGTCGCCGCCTCCATCGGCCTGGACTTCACGGTCACGATCCAGGGGGCGCCTCCGACGGGCTCGGTCACGATCACCGGAGGTCCCGCGACGGCTCAGCAGGGCGACGTCAGCGGGTACCAGGCGGAGGTGCGGGACTCGGCGAATCAGGTCGTGCAGGGAGCGACCGTGACGTGGTCGGTGATCCCGGCCACGGCCGCCCTGATCGACGGGCAGGGCCGTTTCGTGGGCTACCAGCCGGGTGCGGCCCGCGTCGTCGCGGCCTCGGGCAGCGATGCGGACACGCTCGACCTCACGATCACGGCCCGGGCGGGACCGAGCGGCTCGTTCACCGTCCTCGGCCGCGGCCAGGTCTCGCAACGTTTCACGTCCGACCACTGGGAGTTCGGGAACGCGGCCTACACGGGAACGTGGGGCTGCCGCTCGCAGACGACGGGCGACCGCTGTGCCCTCGGCGAGCCGGGCCTGATCGGGAATCGCCTCTATGTCTGGGACATCTCCTCACCGTCCTCCCCGGCCCTGACCGACTCGGTGAGCGTCGACGCGCGGGTCGTGAACGACGTGAAGGTGAATCAGTCGGGAACTCTCGCCGTCATCACGCACGAGGTCTCCAACGACGGCTTGAACGGCGTCACCCTGCTCGATCTCTCGAACCCCCTGCATCCGACCGTCATCACCCGCGTCACGGACCCGGCGCTCTCGCCCGGGATCCACAACGCCTGGATCGACGGCAACTTCGTCTATCTGGTCGTCGACGGGCAGTCGGGGCTCCGGGTCCTGGACGTGTCGAACCCCGCGAGCCCGCAGCTCCTGCCCACGACGTTTTTCGCCCCCTCCTTCTTCCTCCACGACGTCTATGCGCGGAACGGCCTCCTCTTCCTGTCTCACTGGGATGCGGGTCTCATCATCCTGGACGTGGGGAACGGAATCGCGGGCGGGTCGCCGCAGGCCCCCCGCGAGGTGAGCCGGATCCGCATCCCGGGCTACCAGGTCCACAACGCGTGGTACTGGCCGAGCGCCGGGTACGTGTTCGTCGGTGACGAGCTGAGTCGGCCGGGAAGCGTGCGGGTCATCGACGTCAGTGACCTGAGCCGGCCGCGAGAGGTGGCGAGCCTGACGATCGCCGGAGCCTCGCCCCACAATTTCTGGCTGGACGAGGCACGGGGGATCGCGTACTTCGCCTGGTACGAGAACGGCATCCAGGCCGTGGACGTCTCGGGCGAGCTGTTCGGACAGCTCGAGCGGGAGGGGCGGCGGATCGCGGAGCTTCAGTACGGCCAGGGAACCGGATGCTTCTCGCCCAGCACCGGGGCGACCTGCACCTGGGCGCCTCAGCTCCACAACGGCAACGTGTTCCTGTCCGACCTGAAGACCGGGCTCTGGGTACTGCGGCCGACGTTCTAGCCAGCGAGCCGGCCGCCCCGGGCGCACTCCCGTACGGACGCCGTGCGCGCGCCACCCTGGCGGCCCTGGGCGCTCTCGTGGCCGCGGCCTGCGGTGCGCCCGGCGCCCCCCCCGACGGTGCCGTCCTGTGGCTCCGCGCCGATGCAAGTGTGGAAACGGAGGCGGGCGGTGCAGCGGTCGAGGCCTGGCGCGACGGGTCGGGACGCGGCCATGACGCGGCGCCCGTCCCGTTTCCCCCGGGCATGCGCAGGGTCGCCGAGCCGCCCGACCGTCGTCCGCGCCTGCGTTCGGGCGAGGAGGGCATCGGAGGGCGGGCCGCGCTCGCATTCGACGGCGCGGACGATCTTCTCGGGATCGCCGACGCCGAGGACCTGAACACGGGCGGGCCCTACGCGCAGAGGACGATCCTCGTGGTCCTGCGTACGGGCCCCGACGTCCGACGCCGCCAGATGATCTTCGAGACGGGCGGTGACCTCCGCGGGTTCAACGTCTACATCGACGAGGGGCGCCTGTACGTGGGCGCCTTCAACACGTGGAACGACGACCGCGGCCGGACGACGCCGTTCGGGCCCGTGCACGTGAGCGCGCCCGTGCGGCCGGAGACCGCCTACCGGGTCGGCTTCGTGTTCGATCAGGAGGCCGGGCGTCTCGCGGGGTACCTCGACGGGCGGAAGTTCGGCGAGGCCGGAGGCGTGGGCCTCGTCTTCCTCCACCACGAGGACATCGGGATCGGGGCCGTCCTGGAGGACACGTACTACCACGACGGCGTGCGGCAGGGGGTGCCCGCGGCGGACTTCTTCGGGGGCCGGATCGCGGAGCTGCTCGTGTACAACGAGGCGCTCTCCGGGCGCCGCCTGGCCGCAGCGGACCGCTATCTGAGAGGTCGGTACCCGCGATCCGCGGACGGACAGGGCTCGAGACGAGGACCGTCCGACGCGGCCGCCGGAGGCGGGGGGCGCCTGTACGTCTCCTCGGGCCTCACCGACGAGGTCCTGCGCCTGAATCCGGCCGACGGGGGTCTCGTGACCCGTCTGTCCGTCGATCGGACGCACGACGACGTGGACGAGCCGCACGGGCTCGCCGTCGATCCGCAGGGGGAGCACCTCTACGTCACGGTCGCGCACGGTCGGCCGTCCCTGTGGAAGTTCGAGCTCGCGGACGACCGCCTCGTGGGCCGGGTGGATCTGGGTCTCGCGGGCGTCGGAAGAGTCGGGCTCACGCCGGACGGCCGAAGGGCGTTCGTGCCCGACTACGACCGCTCACGCCCGGGCGAGGCCGGACGCGTGGCCGCCGTCGAGCTCTCCGACCTGACCGTCATCGGGACGCCCGAGGTGTGCCCCGGACCCCACCACGCGGCCGTGGACCCGACCGGAGGGGTCGTGGCCGTCGCCTGCAGCCTCGGGGACGAGATCGCGCTGCTCGACGCGGCATCGCTGGCGGACATCCGGCGCTTTCCGGTGGACGCGAACCCGGGCCCGCCGGGCGCGCCGAAGTGGCGCCCGCTCAACCTCGCCTGGTCGCCCGACGGCGGGGTGCTGTACGTGTCCCTGCACGGCGTCGCCGCGGTCCGCGCGTTCGATCTGAGCGGCGCGCAGCTCGGAACGGCGGAGGTCGGCGACGGCCCGGGCCAGATCGCGATCACGCCGGACGGCTCCCGCCTCGTCTCGGCGAATCGGCGCGATGGATCGGTGTCCATCGTGCGCCTGCCGGAGCTGGAGGAGACCGCGAGGGTCGCCCTGGAGGTGCCTCACCCGCACGGGGTCTCGGTCCGGGGAGACGGTCGGGTGGCCTACGTGGCGTGCGAGGGGGACATCTCTTCGACCGGGTACGTCGCCGCCGTGGACATCGCGTCCGCCTCCGTCATGTGGCGCGTGCGCGCGGGCGCGTACACGCTCGGCGCCGCCTGGGCACCGGGAGGCTGAGGGACCGACGCACCTCCGGCCTCGAAATGCGGACCACGGCTCACGCCGCGGCGAGCGCCCGTCCGAGCCTCTCCTCCGCCTCGTCGGCGATGGGGCGGATCGCGTCGGTTCCGGCGATGTCGAGCATCGCCCGGGGACTCGCGATCGAGATCTCCGCTCCGTCCCCGGTCTCCGCGACGACCACGTTGCACGGGAGAAGGAGGCCGATGTTGTCGTCCTCCGACAGGGCCCGGTGGGCGAGCCCCGGGTTGCAGGCCCCGAGGATGACGTAGGGCCGGAAGTCGGCATCCAGCTTCTTCTTCAACGTCGCGCTCACGTCGATCGTCGTCAGGATCCCGAACCCCTCCGTCTCGAGGGCGCGGGTCACGCGCTCCACGGCGGCCTCGTAGGAGACCCCCGGCAGGAGGCGGTGCATCGCGTAGGGTGTGTCGTTCATGCTCTCCTCCGTCCGTCAGCGATCCGCCGGCGAGCCGGCCTCCACCTCGGCCCGCACCCGGCGGGCCGCCTCGACGAGGTTCTCGAGCGCGGGCTCGACCTCCTCGTAGCGCCGGGTCTTGAGCCCGCAGTCGGGGTTGACCCAGAGGCGATCGGCCGCGAGAACGCCGAGGGACGCCCGGATCCTGTCCGCCATCTCGTCGGCCGGCGGAACACGCGGCGAGTGGATGTCGTAGACGCCGGGGCCGATGTCCCGGTCGTACTCGTACTCCCGGAAGACCTCGAGCAGCTCCGCATCGGATCGGGCGTTCTCGATGAGCAGGACGTCGGCGTCCATGCGGGCGATGTGGTCGATGATGTCGTTGAACTCGCAGTAGCACATGTGGGTGTGGATCTGCGTGTGCGGCTCGACGCCCGAGGTCGCGAGACGGAACGCCGCGACGGCCCACTCCAGGTACTCGTCCCACTCCCCGCGCCGCAGCGGCAGTCCCTCCCGCAGGGCCGGCTCGTCCACCTGGACGACGGCCGCGCCGGCCGTCTCGAGGTCCGCGACCTCGTCCCTCACGGCCAGCGCGAGCTGGAAGCACGTCTCGGACCGTGGCTGGTCATCCCGCACGAACGACCATTGCAGGAGCGTGACCGGGCCCGTGAGCATGCCCTTGATGGGCCGATCCGTGAGGCCCTGCGCGAGTCGCCACCACTCCACGGTGACGGGCGAGGGCCGGCGAACGTCTCCATACAGGATGGGGGGCTTCACGCAACGCGATCCGTAGGACTGGACCCAACCGTGGCGGCTGAACGCGAACCCGGCGAAGCGCTCGCCGAAATACTCGACCATGTCGTTGCGCTCCGGCTCTCCGTGCACAAGCACGTCCAGCCCGGCCCGCTCCTGGAGCCCGATGGCGCGGGCCATCTCGTGCCGGACGAAGTCGCGGTACGCGTCATCGCCCAGCTCTCCCGAGCGGTGGAGCCGCCTCTGCCGGCGGACCTCTGCGTGCTGGGGGAAGGAGCCGATCGAGGTCGTGGGCAGGGTGGGGAGTCCCAGCCGTTCGCGCTGCAGGCTCCGGCGCTCGGCGAACGGCGTGTCGCGGCAGGCGGCGAACGGATCGAGATCGGCGAGCCGGTCGCGGACGGACGGATCGTGCGTGAGGCGGGAGGCCGCGCGCGATGCGGCCGCGGTCCGATTCCTCTCGAGAACGTCCGCGAGGTCCTCCCGTCCGCTCGCGCCCCAGCGGGCGAGAGCCACGACCTCGTCCAGCTTCTGTCTGGCGAACGAGAGCCAGGGGCGGATCTCCGCCTCGATCTCGGTCTCTCTCTCCGCATCGTAGGGGACGTGAAGGAGGGAGCAGGATGGAGACACGATGAGCCGATCGCGGTCCACGACGTCTCCGATCGTGTCCATTCGGCGCCCCGCGGCCTCCAGGTCCGTGATCCACACGTTCCGTCCATCCACGAGGCCTGCCTGGAGGACCATGCCGTCCGGAAAGCCGTGGCGTTGGAGAAGCTCCAGATTCCGCGTCCCGCGCACGAAGTCCAGGCCGAGTCCCCCCACGGGAAGGCCGACGAGGGTGGGGTAGGCGTCGCCCACGTCCCCGAAGTACGTGTGCACGAGGAGCCGGGCGTCTCCGGCCGCCTTCGCGAGGACCTCGTAGGCCGTCTCGAGGGCGGCGATCTCGTCGGGGGCCCGGTCGGCCACGAAGCAGGGCTCGTCGAGCTGAATCCAGCGCGCCCCCAGGGCGGCGAGGCGGCCCACGATCTCCGCGTAGGTCCCGGCGACGGCCTCCAGGTGGACGTCGAGCGGCCGGAAGTCGCCCACGGGCTTGGACAGCAGGAGGAAGCTGACCGGCCCCAGCAGAACGGGTCTCGTTTCGATCCCGAGATCACGGGCCTCGGCGAGCTCGTCGAACGGCTTCGAGCTCGAGACCCCGAACGCCTGATCGCGCTCCAGCTCCGGGACGATGTAGTGGTAGTTCGTATCGAACCACTTCGTCATCTCCATCGCCGGGACGTCGAGCCCTTCCGTCTGCGCGCCGCGGGCCATCGCGAAGTAGGTGTCGAGGTCGACCTCGTGCCCCGGGCTCCACCCGTACCGCCCGGGGACCGCGCCCAGGAGGACGGCCGTGTCGAGCACATGGTCGTAGAGCGAGAAGTCGTTCGAGGGGATGTGAGAGATCCCGGCCTCCTGCTGAAGGCGCCAGCTTCCGGCCCGCAGCTCGGCGGCCTGCGCCCGGAGGCCCGCGGCCTCCAGCCGGCCGCCCCAGTAGCTCTCCAGGGCGCGCTTGAGCTCGCGGTCGGGCCCGATCCTCGGAAAACCGGTCGTGGCCGAGATGGTCATGCGGCGGATCCTCTCGTTCGCGTGTGGACCTCTTGCGGCGGGACGGGCGCCGGACGTTACTCTAGGCGCCTGTGGACGCACGACGGCGCCTGTTCCCGTTCACCTCTACAGGGCCGCGGGTCCGGATGCAAGATCGAATGAATCCGCGGCCTCGCCGCGCTTCCTGCCACGGGCTCGTCCCGTTGGGCCTCGCGCTCGCGCTCGGGCCGTCAGCGTGCGTCCCAGCCCGACCGCCTCCGGCGGGCCCGGCGCCCGTGGGCTGGAGCCAGACGGGCATCGCCTCCTGGTACGGGCCCGGCTTCCACGGCCGGCGCACGGCGTCCGGCGAGATCTTCGACATGGAGGCGATGACCGCCGCTCACAAGACGCTGCCGTTCGGGACCCGGGTGCGGGTCATGAACCTCGAGAACGGACGCGCGACGAGCGTTCGCATCAACGATCGAGGGCCGTTCGTGCGGGGCCGGATCATCGATCTGTCGCGGGCCGCGGCCCGCTCGATCCACATGCTCGGGCCGGGCACGGCGCGCGTGCGCATCGCGGTCGTCGGGACCTCGAGCCTCGCTCGCTGCGCGTACGTGCAGGTCGGCGCGTTCGCGCGGGCCGAAAACGCGGACCGTCTCGCGGCTCGCCTGCGCAGGGCGGGGGAGCCCGTTCGCGTGCGGACGGGTCCCGACGGCCTGACCCGGGTGCTCCTCGGACCGTACGGCCGACCGGCGGACGCGGAGCGTGCCCGCCGCCGCCACGACGGGGTCCTGACGGCGTGCGGCTGACGGAACCGCCGGCTCGCCGCGGTATGTTCCGTTGTACGGATGCGGTCGATCAGAAACTTGGGGTGGTGATCCGGGTAGGATCGATTCCACCCCTTCCGGCGGCGGCTCCGGTCGGGTGTGCGCCAGCGCGTCGCGGCCGATCATCGTCGTTCGCTCAAGGAGACAGGTGCATGGGAAGCCACCGCTACCGAGTCGTTCCACCCCTCGCCGCCGCTCTGTTCGCCCTTTCCGCCGTCGTGCCGGCCACGGCTCCCGCGCAGTACTTCGGCCGCAACAAGGTCCAGTACGAGACCTTCGACTTCCGGGTGCTGAAGACGGAGCACTTCGACATCTATTACTACCCACAGGAACGGGAGGCAGTACGCGAGGCGGCTCGCATGGCGGAGCGCTGGTACTCCCGCTTCTCCCGGCTGCTCGACCACCAGCTGCGCGGGCGCCAGCCCCTGATCCTGTACGCGAGCCACCCGCACTTCGAACAGACGAACGCGATCTTCGGCAACCTGGGCGAGGCGACCGGGGGCGTGACCGAGGCGCTCAAGCGCAGGATGGTGCTCCCCCTGGCGGGCCCCCTGAAGGAGACGGACCACGTCCTCGGACACGAGCTCGCGCACGCCTTCCAGTTCGACATCACGACCCGGGGGGCCGGAGACGCGGGCTTCTCGGCGCCGGGCGCCCTCGCCCTCCCACTGTGGTTCATCGAGGGCATGGCCGAGTACCTGTCGCTCGGACCCGTGGATCCGCACACCGCGATGTGGATGCGCGACGCCGCGTCGGATTCCGCCGGGATTCCGACGATACGGCAACTGTCGAACCCGAAGTACTTCCCGTACCGCTACGGGCACGCCTTCTGGGCGTACGTGGCCGGGAAGTGGGGAGACGAGGCGCTCGGCAAGATCCTCCAGGTGGCCGGCCGATCGGGCGACCCCGAGCAGGCGCTGGCCGCCGTGCTGAAGTTGTCTCCCGATTCGCTGTCGCAGGAGTGGGCGGCGTCGATTCGGGACATGTATGCCACGGTCAGCGAGCGCACGTCCCCGCCGGGCACCTACGGCGAGGAGCTCGTCTCGAAGGAGCGGGGCGGAGGAGGGCTGAACGTGGGGCCGGCCGTGAGCTCCGACGGGAGCCGGTTCGTGTTCCTGTCGGAGAAGGACCTGTTCTCGATCGAGCTGTTCCTGGCCGATGCCACGACGGGCCGGATCGAGAAGCGGCTCACGAAGACGGCCTCGGACCCGCACTTCGAGAGCCTGCAGTTCCTGAGCTCGGCCGGAGCCTGGAGCCCGGACAATCGCTCTCTGGCGCTCGCGGCCGTGACGAAGGGCCAGCCCGCGCTGGCCATCTTGAACGTCCGCAGCGGCCGGATCATCAAGGAGGTCCGGCTCCCGGATCTCGGCGAGATCTTCACCCCGACCTGGTCCCCCGACGGAAAGCGCGTGGCCTTCTCCGCCATCGTGGACGGGTTCATGGATCTGTACGTCCTGGACCTCGAGACCGAGGAGCTGCGGCGGCTCACGAACGACGCCTATGCCGATCTCCAGCCGGCGTGGTCTCCGGATGGCGCGAGCATCGCGTTCGTGACGGACCGGTTCTCGACGGATCTGGAGGCCCTGGATTACGGGAACTACCGGCTGGCGACGATCGATCCGGGCACTCGCGAGATTCAGGCCCTGCCCGTCTTCGGGCGAGGCAAGCACATCGATCCCCAGTGGTCGGCGGACGGCCAGAGTCTCTACTTCCTGACCGACGTGAGCGGGATCACGAACATCTACCGCTACGAGTTCGGCGGAGGAAAGCTCTACCAGGTCACGAACCTCACGACGGGCGTGAGTGGAATCACGCCGCTCAGCCCCGCGATGTCCGTGGCGGCCGGTGCGAGCCGCCTCATCTACACGGTCTACGAGGACGGCGACTACGACCTGTACGAGATCACGTCGCCCGAGGCCCTGCGGGGCGTTCCGCTGGCCGGACCCATCGCGGGCGTGAGTCCGGCCGTCCTGCCGCCCCAGGACCGGCAGGCCGGGCTCGTTCTCTCCCTGCTCGACGAGCCGACCCTCGGGCTCGTCGATACGCTCACGGTCACGGACTCCGACTACTCCTCGTCGCTGGCGCTGGACTTCGTGAGCCAGCCGACGCTCGGAGTCGGCGCGGACCGGTTCGGCGCCTTCGTGGGAGGCGGGATCTCGCTCTTCTTCAGCGACATGCTCGGGAACCGGAACCTGAGCACGTTCATCAACGTGAACAGCTCGACGGGGAACATCGCCAAGAGCTCGGTTCTCGTGCTGGGCTACGAGAACCGGCGCACGCGGTGGAACTGGGGCGGGGAGGTGGGCCAGATCCCGCTCGTGACGCGGGGCTTCACCCAGGGATTCACGACGCTGAACGGTCGTGACGTGTTCGTGGACCAGGAATTCCGCTTCTTCCAGGTGAACCGGCAGGCCGTGCTCGGCGTCTCGTATCCGTTCAGCCGGGCCCAGCGTGTCGAGCTCTCGGGAGGATTCCGGAACATCGATTTCTCGAGCGAAGTGAAGCAGCGCGTGTTCGACGCGGCGAGCGGCCAGCTCATCAGCGACCAGACGATCGACCTGCCGTCGGACACGATCCCGTCGATCAACACGGCCATCGGGACGGCCGCCCTGGTCTACGACAACACGGTGTTCGGTGGAACGGGGCCGATCCTGGGTCAGCGGTACCGGCTCGAGGCCTCCCCGAGCATCGGAGACCTGAACTACGTGGGCCTGCTGGCCGACTACCGGCGGTATTTCATGCCGGCGCGCCCCCTCACGTTCGCGGCCCGCCTCCTCCACTTCGGGCGATACGGAAACGACGGCGAGGATCCGCGTCTGAGCCAGCTGTTCATCGGCTATCCGACGCTCGTGCGGGGCTACAACGATGGGTCGTTCTCCGCCGCCGAGTGCAAGCCGCCGCCCGGCGACCCCACGGCCTGCCCGGTGTTCGACCAGCTGCTGGGCAGCCGGCTGGCGGTCGCGAACTTCGAGCTCCGGCTGCCGATCTTCGGCTTCTTCGGTGTCGTGCCGTCGCCGGCCGTGCCTCCGATCGAGGCCGCGATCTTCTTCGATGCCGGCGTCGCGTGGACGCAGGACATCGGCGTGTCGTTCAGCGGCGCGCGGTCGCCCGTGACGAGCCACGGCGCCGCCATGCGCCTGAATCTCCTCGGCCTCGCCGTCGTCGAGGTGGACTACGTGCACCCGAACGACCGCCCCGACAAGGGTTGGTACTGGCAGTTCAGCCTAGCGCCCGCATTCTGAGGAACGCCGCGTCCCGGGAGGGGGACATGGACTACTTCGGTCGGGAAGAGCTCCGCGAGCTGTTGGCCGTTCCCGTGCCGCCGGCGATCTCCATCTACATGCCGACGCACCGGACGGGCGCGGAGGTGGAGGCGCAGCCGCTCCGCTTCCGCGCCGCGGTGGGCGAGGCGGAGCGGCTCCTGGGCACGGATGGCGTGGCGAAGGACGTCCGGGTCGTCCTGGACGAGCTGGAAGAGATGGCTCGGGACCGTGAGTTCTGGCGACACCAGGCCGACGGACTCGCGGTCTTCGCGTGCGCGGAGATGCGGCGCGTGTATCGCCTCGCCGCGGCCCTGCCCCGGCTCGTCGTCGTCGGCCCGACGTTTCACACGCGGCCCCTCCTCGAGCTCCTGCAGGCGCCCGACCGTTTCTGGGTTCTGAGCCTCAGCCGCAAGCGCGTGCGCCTGTGGGGCGGCGATTCGGCGCGCCTCGCCCCCGTGCGACTCGAGCCGGGGTCCGTTCCCACGAGCCTCGAGGACGCTCTGGGCGAGCCCGCCTCCCGTCCCTCGCTCGGGTTCCGCAGCCCGAGGGGCCACGGCAGCGTGAAGCCGCACCATGGGCACGGAGCGGGCAAGGACGACTCGCGCTCCGAGCTCGAGCGCTACTTCCGCCTCGTGGACGCCGGCGTCCGGGAACTGCTGTCTGACGAGATCGGACCCGTCGTGCTCGCCGCCGTGGACTACTACCACCCGATGTATCGCTCCGTGAGCCGGATCGAGAACCTGGCTCCCGAGGGGATCCACGGAAACGTGGATGCGTGGGGGGCCGAGCGTTTGCATGCCGCCGCGTGGCCCGTCGCGCGGGCATCGGTGGAAGCGAAGCTGGGTCAGGCGCTCGAGCTGTGGGAGTCGTCCTTCGGGCGTGGGAAAGGAGAGGTGGAGATCGCGACCGTCGGGCGGCTGGCCGCCGCCGGGCGCGTTCGACTGCTTCTCACGGAGCGCGGGCGGCGGATCTGGGGCGCGCTGGATCCCGGAACCGGAGCGATCCGCGTCGTGCGGGAAGACGGCCCGGATCCGGGCCGGGATACCGTCGAGCTCCTGGACGAGCTGGCGGAGATGACCCTGCGACACGGGGGGCGCGCCCTCGTGCTCCCGAGCGACCGGATGCCGACCACGACCGGACTCGCGGCCGTCCTGCGCTAGACGGCAGGCAGACCGGGCATCGCTCGGCTACGCGTAGAACGGGTTGGTCCCCGCCGCGTGGTTCGTCACGTCCACGATGTCCACGATGTCGGGCACCGTCTCGCGCAGGATGCGACGGATCCCCTGAGAGAGCGTCGCGGCCGCCATGCCGCACCCCTGACACCCCCCGCTCATGCGCAGGTAGACGATGCCGTCGCGCAGGTCCACGAGGCTCACGCTGCCCCCGTGTGCCGCGATGGACGGGTTGATCTGGTGGTCGATGACCTGACGCACGCGCTCGGCCAGGGGTCCGCTCATCGGCTCGCCGCCGATGGGCCGGATGTTCGGATTCTCGATCCGGAATCCGCCTCCGTCCAGCGATTCGAGCCAGTCGACGGTCGCGCCGTCGAGCATGGCCGCACTCCCGGAATCCACGACGACGCGGAAGTCTCCCAGGTCCATGACGGGGTCCGCCGGGTCCCGCTCGACGCTCTCGATGAGCGTGAGGTCGTACCGGGGCGCGAGGGGGCTCGAGTCCAGGATCTCGATCCTGACCGCGAGGTCGGCTTCCTCCTCCGCGAGGAAACCCAGCACGTGTTCTCTGGCTTCCGGCGTGAATTCGATCACGGGCCTACCCTCCAACCGACGCGCGGAGCACGAACCACAGGTTCGCCGGCCGCTCCGCCATGCGTCGCATGAGATACGAATACCACTGGCTCCCGTACGGGACGTAGATCCTCATCCGGTAGCCGTCCTCGACGAGCCGGCGCTGGTAGTCCCGCCGGACTCCGTACAGCATCTGAAACTCGAACGCCTCCTCCGACAACCCGTGCGCGCGGACGTGGGCCAGCGTCGCCTCGATCATCCGCTCATCGTGCGTCGCGATCGCCGTCGGCCCGCCCCCGTCCAGCAGCATCCCCATGAGCCGGATGTAGTTCGCGTCCACTTCCTCGCGGCTCTGGAACGCGACCGAGGCGGGCTCGCTGTAGGCGCCCTTGCAGAGCCGCACGGGCGCGCCGACCTCGACGAGTCGCCGCACGTCCTCTTCGCTGCGGCGAAGATAGGACTGGATCACGACGCCCAGATTCCGATGGCGCTCGAACGCCCGGAAGAATAACCCCAGGGTGGCCTCAGTGTGCCGCGAGCCCTCCATGTCGATGCGGACGAAGTTGTCCAGCGCGGCGGCGCGCTCGACGATGCGCAGGAGGTTCTCGAGGCAGAACTCCGGGTCGATGTCCAGGCCCAGCTGCGTGAGCTTCAGCGAGATCGTGGCGCTCGCCGCGCTGCGCTCGATCTCCTCCAGGCTCTCCTCGTAGACCCGGGCGGCGCGTCCCGCCTCCTCCCGGTCCGAGACGCTCTCCCCGAGCAGGTCGAGCGTGACCCGAAACCCCGCCGCGTTCAGCGCGGCGGCCGCCGCCAGCGCCTCGTCGGAGGTCTCTCCCGCCACGAATCGACCCGCGGCCCGACGGGCGAGCGGGAGGTGAAAGAGGAGATCCTTGAGACCTTCCCTTTCGCTGAGGAAGAGCAGTGTCTGTCGGAGCATTCGTGTCCGGTCGGTAGGGGGTTGGAGCTCAGGGGATCGGGTCGCGCGCGAGGCTCGCCCGCAGATCGTCGACGCCGTACATCGTGATGACCTGGTGTCCATCGGCCTCGATCTTCTCCCGTCCTCCTTCCTGCCGGTCGATGGCCGCGAGGATGGCCAGCACGCTGCCCCCCGCCTGGCGCACGGCGGCGCAAGCCTGGAGGGCGGAGCCGCCGGTCGTGATCACGTCCTCGACGATGACCACGCGCGCGCCCGATTCGAAGCAGCCTTCGATGAGCTGGCCGCGGCCGTGCCGCTTCGCCCTCTTCCGCACGGAGAAGGCGTGGATCGGCGTCCCGTGGCGCCAGCTCTCCGCCGCGATCGCGTAGGCGATCGGATCCGCTCCCATCGTGAGGCCGCCGACCAGGTCGGGCTGGACGCCCGCCTCGTGCAGGCAGGCCAGCCCCACGATGCCCAGGAGGACCTGGCCCTCGGCGTGCATCGTCGTCGTGCGGCAATCGATGTAGAAATCGCTCGTCCGGCCCGACGCGAGAACGAACTCGCCGGTGCGGAACGATCGCCGTGCGAACAGCCGGCAGAGTCGGTCCCGAGGCGTCACGGTCGGCCGGGCCTCGAGGTGGGGCTCATCCGAAGCGCGGCAGCCGGTCCGCCGCGCGGGAGGCGCAATCCGCGCACAGTCCGTAGACCTTGAGCTGCCGGCTCAGGGCCTCGAAGCCGAACGTCCGCGTGACCTCGTCCTGGAGCGCCTGAAGGGCCGGGCGGTGAAACTCGGTCACGCTGCCGCAGGCCGTGCAGATGAGGTGGTCGTGATGGGAGACGCCCGCCCGCATCTCGTAGCGCTTGAAGCCCTCGTCGAAGTCGTGCTCGCTCGCCAGGCCGACCTCGACGAGGAGGTTCAGGGTGCGGTAGATGGTGGCCTTGCCGACGTGCTCTCCCCGCCGCCGAAGCTCCTCCGCGATGTCGTCGGCCGACAGGTGGCTCGTGGACTCGAACAGGACCTGGGCGATGGCCTCGCGCTGGTGCGTGAACGGGTAGTCCCGCTCGCGCAGCTGCGCGCGCAAGACCTCCATCATCACGGCGGCACAGCCGAGCGGAGGTCGTGTCTGGATCGGTGACGGAGTGTCCACTCTCGGGGCCGGTTCCTTCGCGGCGAGCCGGGGGGCGCGTTCCCTGCGCATCCGGGGAGGCCGCGGAGTCTCAATCGGTTGAGAAAGATAGAGGCTCGCGAACGGGCGGGCAAACGCGCTCAGGTCGCATCCATGGGACGAAACCCGTCGGAGACCTGGCGGAGAAGGCGGTCGACCGGCGACGCGGCCCGTGGGAACAGATGCCGGTCGGAGAAGCGGTTCAGGGCGATTCGAGCGTGTCCGAACGCGGACGCCGCCTCCTCGTACACGAGGTGCAGCGAGCCCCGGCGGGCGCGCGGGTCGCGGGCCGCGAGCCGATAGCCGGTGCGGCCCACGGCTTCGTAGTACTCCAGGTCGGGTCCCCCCTTCCGGTGCACGCGCGACACGATGAAATCGGGAAACAGGCCCGAGAGCCAGAGCGCGAAGTTTCCGAGATGAACGCGAAGGAGGAACGCGCGGCGGCCGCCCGAGCGGGACAGATCCTCGAGGATGTCCACGAGATATCGATACGCGGCCTCGTCATCCGACGCGATCCGTCGCGCCCGGTCGGACCGGCCGAACTCGTACACCATCGCGGTCAGGTAGTCGGCCAGCGTGCGACTCCGAATGCCGCCCTCGAGCATGGCATGGCGCACGAGCACGTAGAGGGCGAGCCGGGGGGGAACGTCGTCGGCGGGCCGCCCGGGATCCAGCACGCATTCCAGGGTGCGCGGATCGTCGATGATCGCATCGAGCCCGCGCTCGCCGAGCCGAGCCCGGAGCCGTTCCCGGTCCCGCGCGCCCGCCCGCTCGAGGCGCCGCAGCAGCCAGGCGGCCTCGGGCCGCCCGAAGGACATCCGCACGTTGGGAAGGATCACCGTATCACCTCCTCCTGTCCATTAGACCCCGCACGGGCGGCACGGGGTTCCGGATGGGCGGAAGCCGGATCCTGCGCGGCGGACTCCCCCGGCGCTCAGCCGGAGCGGAGCCTGTCGATCTCGTCCAGGATCTTGCGGGCGAAGTCCTTGTCCCAGGTCACCGAACTCTTGCGGACCCGCACCTCCACGCGCGTGGCCCGATCGGTCTCCTTCTTGAGCTCCACGGTCACGTCGTCGTCTCCCGACACGCCGTAAATCTCCCGCGCGTCGTCGGTGTCCTTCCGGCCGCGAGCCTCGATTCCGAGGTTCTCGAACGCCGCGGCGGTGGAGCCCGTCACCTCCCCCACGTTGCCCTGAACGATCGCTCCGGCCCCACGCGTCGTGAAGTAGACGCCCGAGCCGGCCGCCGCCCCGGCCGCGAGCAGGCAGCCCGATGCGACGGCGCTGAACGGAACGAGACCGAGGACGAGGGTCCGGCGTACCGTCTGATGCATGTGCGCGCTTCCTCCGGCGGAACGGTTGCGGTCGCGCCCGGTCCGTTCGACCGGGTTCCCCACGATGGCCCCATCATCTAATAGGCGCCGGCCGCCCCTCGCGCCACCGTCTTGCGCCGGTCCGGACGTGAGGCATCTTGCCGGGCGGGAGCCGGCCGGCTCCCGGCGGGGTAGGAAGAGCGAGAAAGCGAGAGGGTGATGGCCACGCCGATGGACGCGCTGAAGAAATGGACGATTCCGGCCTTGCTCGCGGTGCCGCTCGCCGCTTGGACCGCCGGCTGCGGGGGGGGCGCGCCCGGCGCGTCCTCCGAGGCTGCCGCCGCGGTCGACCGAAGCGCCCCCCGGCAGGAGACGGGCCGTCCGCGGGTGGACCCGAGCACGGGCCGCCTCATCCGCACGCAGAACGTGACGGTAGGCGGCGTCCCGATCCTGGTCGAGATCGCCGACACCGACGCGCTGCGCCAGCTCGGCCTGATGAACCGCGATTCGCTGGAGACGGACGCGGGGATGCTCTTCATCTACCCCGAGGAGAGGATCCTGTCGTTCTGGATGCGGAACACCCGCATCCCTCTCGACATCGCCTTCATCGACCGCACCGGGCGCATCGTGAACATCGAGCCGATGGAGGCGCAGACGGACACGACTCACGAGTCCCGCGGCCCGGCCATGTACGCGCTCGAGATGGCGCTGGGCTGGTTCGCGGCGCACGGCGTCGGGCCCGGGGACCGTCTCGAGTTCTGATGGGGTCCGCCGCCTCGAACGAATGAGGAGCCATGCCTTCGCACCGTGAGGAGCGGGACTCGATGGGTCCCGTGCAGATTCCTGCCGACATGCTCTACGGAGCGCAGACCCAGCGCGCCCGCGAGAACTTCCCGATCAGCCGGTTGCGCTTCGATCGCAGGTTCCTCCGGGCCCTCGGCACGATCAAGAAGGCCGCGGCCGGGGTGAACCGGGATCTCGGCCTTCTGGACGCCGGGACGGCCGACGCGATCGAGCGCGCCGCGGACGAGATGATCGAGGGTGCGCTGGACGAGCATTTCGTGCTCGACATCTTCCAGACCGGCTCGGGGACCTCCACGAACATGAACGCGAACGAGGTTCTGGCGAACCGCGCGATCCAGCTGCTCGGCGGAGAGGTCGGGTCGAAGACGCCCGTCCACCCGAACGACCACGTGAACATGGGCCAGTCGAGCAACGACGTGATCCCCACGGCCCTCCACGTGTCCGCGCTCGTCGGGATCGAGACGGAGCTCGTCCCGGCCCTGGAGCACCTGCGGGATGCGCTGCGCGGGAAGGCCCGGGAGTTCGACGCCGTTCCGAAGGCGGGCCGCACGCACCTTCAGGACGCGACGCCCGTGCGGCTGGGGCAGGAGTTCGCGGGCTACGCGAGCCAGATCGAGCACGGCATCGCGCGCTGCCGGCGGTTGCAGGCCTCGCTCTCGGAGCTCGCGATCGGCGGCACGGCCGTCGGAACGGGGATCAACACGCACCCGGAGTTCGGAGCCCGGATGTGTGGCCGCCTGTCCGACCTCACCGGCCTCGAGTTCCGCGAGGCCGAGGACCACTTCGAGGCCCAGTCCGCGCGCGACGCGGCCGTGGAGGCCAGCGGGGCCCTGAAGACCATCGCCTGCAGCCTGATGAAGATCGCGAACGACCTGCGCTGGCTGTCGTCCGGGCCGCGCACGGGCATCGCGGAGATCGCCCTGCCGGCCGTCCAGCCGGGCTCGTCCATCATGCCGGGCAAGGTGAATCCGGTGATGGCGGAGATGGTGTGCCAGGTGGCGGCCCAGGTCATCGGCAACGACGCCACGATCACGATCGGCGGCCAGGCGGGAAACTTCGAGCTGAACGTGATGATCCCGATCATCGCGCACAATCTGCTCGAGTCGATCGAGATCCTCTCGTCCGCGTGCCGGGAGTTCACGGACCGGTGCGTGAGCGGCATCACGGGAAACGCGGAGCGCGCGAGGCGCTTCGCCGAGTCCACGGCGGCTCTCGCGACCGTGCTCGCGCCCCGCATCGGGTACGACCGCGCAGCCGAGGTCGCGAAGCGCTCGCTCGCCGAGGACAGGACCCTGCGGGAGGTCGTGCGGGAGATGGGGCTGATGGACGAGGCCGAGCTGGACGAGCTCCTGGACTTCCGCGCCATGACGGAGCCCGGCGTCGGCTAGGGACGCCGGCCCCGCTATTCGGATGCCGTGAAGTCCTGCCGCGTCCCGAGGATCCGATCCGCCGACCAGCCCGCGAGGCGGACGACGAACGGACGATCCGCGCGGCGCACCAGGTAGTCACCTCCCTCGTTCTCGGCCGAGAAGAGGAGCGAGAGCAGCGGAGGCGTCGCCTGCTGGCCGCCGCCGTCGGCGTAGACGTCGATCCGCGCATCCGGCGCCTCGAAGTCCGCCGCCCAGACCTCGGAGTCCGCCGGGAAGCCCGTCGCGCGCAGGTCCGCCAACGCCTCGAGCATCCTCCGGACGCGCGCCGTGTCGGCCGGGGCGTCGCCGACCTGCCAGCCCCCATCCTCCCGCGACAGGAAGAACCTCGCGCGGCCCCGTGCGATCTCGACGCGGCGCACCGTCGCCGTGTCGAGGGCCGCGATGGAGCGCTCGCGCCACGTGTCCAGGCTTCGCGTGAGCGGGTCGAGAGCGGCGGCTTCGACGAGATAGACCTCGTCCTCGCCGTCGAGCCGGACGTAGCGGCCGCCCGGCCCGCTTCCCCCGAGGAAGAAGCGGACGCCCGGATTCGCCGGCGGGCCGATCTCGACGACCCGACTCCCCGGACCGGCGACCCCGAGTCGGCCGTGGTTCGCGGGGCTTCGTGCGACGAGCTCGCCCTGGCGCACCCCGCCGAGCGCGGTGAGCATGCGCTGCAGGGCGGCCGTGTCCGCCGGGTATCCGTTCACCCGCCAGCCGTCCCCCGTCCGCTCGAGGCGGAGCGAGTCCTCCGGCCCGGGGCCCGACACCCGGATGAGTGCGGTCGCCTCGTCCACCCACTCCGCCATCGTGAGGTGGCCCGTTTTCTTGCCGCCCGATCCGGAGCCGACGACGCGGACGATGCCGTACGCGACGAGAAGGGCCGCGAGCGATCCGAAGATCCAGAGAAGGCTGCGGGTCTTCATCGGCCCGCCTCCGGTCGCGACGTGAACGCCGGCGGCTCGTACGGGCGGGCCTGCCTTCGCCTCCGGCCGATGAGCCGGAGCGTGCCGAGCACGACGAACAGGAAGGGAATGCCCGCGATGTTCGCGTACTTCGCGGCGTCCCGGAGGCCCTCGGACGAGTAGAGGAGCGGGGGGTTCGCGCGGTTCTTGGCCCGGATGCCGATCAGGTCCTCGTCCTGGGCCAGCCAGTCCACGGCGTTCTGGAAGAACACGAGGTTCTCCGGGTTCGCGCGCGCGATGCGGTCCGTCGCGAAGTCGGCGTCGCCGACGAGGACGATGCGCCCGCCCGGACGCGCCGCCTCTCCGGTCTCGGCCCCGGCGGAGCGGAGGAGCGCCGCCGCCACGATCCGGGGCGCCAAGTCTGTCGCGACGGAGTTCCAGTCGAACTGCGGATTCACCGGGAAGCGCCCCGTGAGGTGCCCCCCGAACTCCGTCGTGGACAGGAGCGGGATCGCCGCGGCGCTGTCCGCCCCCGTGATGTCGATCTCGCTGGCCCACGGCGCCATCACGGAGCTCAGGCGGTCCACGGTCACGTGCGTCGCGGCCGGCCGCAGGACGGGCCACAGGGGATACGGGACGACGAAGCTCATCCCCGAGGATGTGGGCAGCGTGACCCGCCCGTTCGACCGCATGTCGAAGACGAGGCCGTCCGTGACGCCGGCTCCGTAGCTCGCGAGCAGGGAGTCCAGGACCGGATGCGGCTGCGGGTTCGTGAACAGGGCCGTCTGGTCGATCGCGTCCTTCTGGAACATCAGGAGCAGGTTGCCGCCGCGCGCCAGGAATCCCTCGAGCTTGCTCCCCTCGGCCTCGGAGAGGGCGGATGTCGGCCCCGGGACGATGAGCACCCGGACGGAATCCGGGATCGCCGCCGTGTCCTCGGTCACGTTCACGGCCTGCACCCCGTACGTCTGCCGGAGCTGGGTCGCCATTCCCTGCATGTCCGACGCGATGTCGTGCTCCCCGTGCCCGGTCAGGAAGCCGAGCACCGCCCGCTCCGGCTGGGTGAGCTTGCGGATCGCGCTCGTGAGCCGGTATTCGAGGTCCTGGGTCTGCTGGATGAAGGGCAGGGTCTCGAGACCATCCGCGTACTGGATCGCGATCCCGAGATACCCCTGCTTGACCTGGAGCTCCTCCTGGCCGAGCACGTTGAACTGGATCGCCGGGATGCCCAGGCGCTCGGCCTCCTTGCGATCGTCATTCTCCCCTTCGGGCGAGAACGTCTCGACCTCCAGGCTCTCGCCCGCCGCTTCGTAGTCCGCCAGCAGGTCCTCGATGTCCCGGCGGACGAGCGCGGCCTGCGGCGGCAGCTCCCTCGATGCGAACAGCTTCACCGCCACGATGTCATCCAGCCCGCCGACGAGCTGTCGGGTGGCGCGGGAGAGCGTGTAGGCCTTCCCGGGCGTGAGATCGAGTCGGCCCCGGATGTGGCGGCCGAGGAGGTTCACGACGACGCAGATGCCGAGGATCCCGACCGTCCCGAGCCACAGCGTGCGGTACGCGCTCCCCTTCCGGCTCAACTTGCCGCGCTGGAGCGAAAGGAACGCGAGCGCCAGGAAGGCGCTCGCGACCGTGATGAAGTATACGACGTCCCGGAGGTCGATCACGCCGCGGGCGATGTTGCCGAAGTGCGTCAGGAGTCCGAGCCGATTCGCCGCGGCCGCGAGAACGGGCGGGAGGCCGACGAGGACGACCTGGAAGTTGATCGCCATCAGCGAGAAGATGATCGCCACGCCGATGATGAAGGCCGTGATCTGGTTGCGCGTGAGCGAGGAAGCCCAGATCCCGATCGCCACGAGCGCTCCGAGGAACATGAGCGATCCGACGTACTGCGCGACGATGACGCCCGCGAACGGGTGGGCCCCGAGGCGCAGGGCGACGACGGCGCCGAGCGTGCCGGCGAGGGCGACGCCCAGAAAGCCCAGGATGCCGAGGAACTTCCCGAGCAGGAACTCGATCTCCCGGATCGGCTGGGCCAGCGCGAGCTCGAGCGTGCCCGTCGCCCGCTCCTCGGCGAGGGACCGCATCGTGGCCGCGGGCACGAAGAACAGGAGCAGCCACGGGAGCAGGTCCAGCATCGGCCGCAGGGTCGCCTCGCCGGTGACGAGGATCGTGCGGAAGTAGAAGAACGAGTTCGTGGCCAGGAAGACGACGAGCAGGATGTAGGCGGTCGCCTGGTCGAAGAAGCTGCGGAACTCGCGTCCCGCCACGGTCAGGACGTTTCGGATCATCGGGCCGACTCCGTGAGGTCGCGGAAGAACTGTTCCAGGCTCTCCTGCTCGAGGTGCATCTCCCAGAGGACCCATCCGCGCTCGCGGGCCACACCGAAGATGTCGGGCCGGGGATCTCCGCCGGGCTCGGCGATGACCTCGAGCCGTGCGCGCTCGCCGCCGTCGGCGGTCCGCACGCGCGAGACGGAATCCAGGAGCTCGAGCGCCGTCCGCGCCTCTTCGGGATCCGCCTCGAGCTCCACGCTCACGCGCGCCCCCCGCCCCCCGCCCCTGAGGAGCGCCTCCACGTCGCCATCCGCGATGATCCTCCCCCGGTTGATGATGAGCAGCCGGCTGCACGTGAGCTGGACCTCCTGCATCACGTGCGTGCTCAGGATGACGGTTCGGTCCGCGCCCAGCCGGGTGATGAGGTTCCGGATCTCGACCCTCTGATTGGGATCCAGACCCTCCGTCGGCTCGTCGAGGATGAGGATGTCGGGCTCGGGAAGGATGGCCTGGGCGAGGCCGACCCGCTGGCGATACCCCTTGGAGAGCTGGTTGATGGGCCGGTTGAAGACGTCGGCGATGCCGGTCTGCTCGACGACCGCGTGCGTCCGCTCGGCCGCGCGAACACCCTCCAGACCCCGCAGGCGTCCGACGTATCCCAGGTACTCGCCCACGAGCATGTCGGAGTAGAGCGGGTTCGTCTCGGGCAGGTAGCCGATGCGGCGCTTCGATCCGAGCGGATCGTCGGCCACGGGACGGCCGTCGATCTCGATCGTCCCGGCCTCCGCCTCGAGAGTCTGGGTGATGAGGCGCATCGTCGTGGTCTTCCCGGCGCCGTTGGGGCCGAGGAAGCCCACGATCTCGCCACGATCGACCGCGAAGGACACGGCGTCGACCGCGCGGACGCCGTCGTAGGACTTGACCACATCGGTGAGGCGAACGAGCGACATTCTCCACCTGGCTCCAGTTTCAGGATCGATCCGCCGGGACTGCGGATGAACCCCCTGAGGCCCGGCGGATCAGCCGTCGAGGCCGGAAAGTACCGCGGGGCGTGCACGTGTCAAGCGGCCGTGCGAATCCGCCTCAGCCGCCGGATGGCGAGAATCCCGAGGGCAGGTCCGGCGGCGAGCGCGGGGAACGCCCAGCGCCAGCCGGCGGATTCGGCGACGAGCGGGACGAGCTGGATCGTGGCCATCGTGAGCAGGAATCCGGCCGAGGTCTGAATCGTGAGCGCGGTCCCCACGGCGTGCATCGGAACGACTTCCGTAACGAGCGCGCTGAACTGGGCCGAGTCCGCGATGACGAAGAACCCCCACAGGGCGGCGAGGGACGCGACGAGCCACGGATCCGCTCCGAACAGGAAGCCGATGAGAAGGGCGCAGGAGCCGCTCGTGGCCATGGCGCGCATCGTGAGCCGCTCGTAGCCGATCCGGTCGGCCTGCAGCCCGCCCCACAGGCAGGCGGGGCCTCCGATGGCGATGGCCAGGAAGCCGAGCACTCCGAGGGCGCCCGATCCCGGAACGGCGAATCCCGCCTGGGCCCGGGCCGCGGCGCTGGCCGCGAGGAAGGCGGAGATCCAGGTCCAGAAGGCGTACAGCTCCCACATGTGCCCCAGGTAGCCGCCCGTCGCGAGGCGCCACTCGCGGACGCGCAGGACTGTCCCCACGAGAGCCCACGAGAAGGGGCGCCGGGCGAACGCGAACGGGCCGTCGCGATACGTGGCGAGGACGAGCACGGCGGCTCCCGCCGCGGCTGTGGAGGTGCTCCACACGACGAAGCCGACGCCGGCTCCACCGAGCGCGTCCACGAGGTACGGGCTCGCCTTGCCCACCGTGAGCGCGCCGACCACGGTCCCGATCGCGAGCCCGCGCCGCTCCCGGAACCAGGTCGCGGCCATCTTCATGGCGGGCGGGTAGACGCCCGCCAGGGCCAGGCCCGTGAGGAAGCGGAGCGCCAGGGCCTCGCCGTAGCCTCCCGCCACGACGAGCCCGGCGTTCGTGCCGGCCGCGAGAAGTGCGGACGCCGCGAAGTACGCGCGGCTCGGAAACACGTCGGCCAGGTTCAGGATCGCCGCGAGGAGGGTCCCGGCGACGAAGCCGAGCTGAACGACGGACGTGAGCCAACCCGTCTGCCCGCCCGTCAGTCCCCACACGTCCCGCAGATGCGGCGCCACGGCGCTCGCCCCGAACCACACCGACATGCCCATGAGCTCCGCGGCCGACAGGATGCCCAGCATGCGCCAGGGCGTCCGGCCGGCGGGGCCGGCTCCGGTCGCGCCCCCTATTGGGTCGGATTCGCCGCGTAACCGAGCACGGTCAGGACGATGATGTAGAGGATGATCGCGAGGCCGATCCAGGTGAACGCGCGGCTGTTCTCACCTCGGGCCGCGCGCCGGTCCAGGAACGGAACGAGAAGCAGGAAGAGCCCGCCGAGGGCGAAGCCGATGACGCCGACCACCTCGCCCTCCACGCCCAGGATGTGGGCCGGCAGCAGCTTCAGCGTGTGGAACATGAACATGAAGTACCACTCCGGCTTGATCCCGATGGGGGCCGGAGCGAACGGATCCGCCTTCGTTCCCAGCTCGGCGGGAAGGTAGGCCGCGAGCGCCGCGAGCAGGGCGAGCGCGGTCAGCCATCCGATGATGTCGCGCAGGAAGAAGTTCGGGAAGAAGGGCAGCGGGGGGCGCCCGGCCCCGTCCTCGGCCCCGTGCGGGATGCTCATCCCGTGCCTCTGCACGAGAAAGAGGTGAAGCCCGAGGAGAATCGCCGCCGTCGCGGGCAGGATGGCCACGTGGATGGCGTAAAAGCGCGTGAGCGTGGCCCCCGTCACGTCCTCGCCCCCGCGCAGGAGCTCCCGCATGAAGCCGCCGACGACAGGAAACACGCCCATGATCTCGGTGCCGACCCGCGTCGCGAAATAGGAGAGCTCGTTCCAGGGCAGGAGGTAGCCCGTGAAGCCGAACCCGAGGGCCAGGACGAGCAGGACGACGCCCGACAGCCAGGTCATCTCGCGCGGAGGTCGGTACGCCTTCAGGAGGAGGACGCTGAACAGGTGGAGGAAGATCATGAAGATCATGAGGTTCGCGGCCCACGCGTGCATGGAGCGCACCAGCCACCCGAACTTCACCTCGGCCATCAGGAATTGCACGGACTCGTAGGCCTCGCCGGCGCTGGGCCGGTAGTAGAAGAGGAGGAGCACGCCGGTCGTGATCTGGACGAGGAACAGAAAGGCCGTCATGCCGCCCAGATAGTACCAGATCGTGTGCCGGTGCACGGGCACTTCCTTCTTCTTCGCGAGCTGCGCGACCGGAGCGAGGCCGATCCGGTCGTCCAGCCAGCGCCACAGCCCCGCCGCGCGACCGCCGCCGGCCACGCTCACGCCCTCCGGCTCACGACGATCTGGTCGCCGCGGACGTTCACGTCGAACGCGTCCAGCGGCCGGGGCGGCGGTCCGGCCACGTTGCGCCCCGTGAGATCGAAGTGCCCGTTGTGACAGGCGCACCAGATGTGATTGATGTCCTTGCGATACTGGACGATGCACCCGAGGTGGGTGCAGGTGGCGGAGAACGCTCTCAGCTCGCCGGAGTCGGTCCGCAGGATCAGGCCCGGCCGGTTCCCGAACTTGAAGGCCCGCGCCGTGTTCGGGGCCAGGTCCCCGGGTCCGAAGGGCAGGGTCACGCTCGACGCCGAGGACTCCCCCGCCTCCGGCGGTATGAGATACCGGCCCACCGGATACGCGACCGAGGCGAGAAAGCCGCCCACGCCCGTGCCGAGGATCCAGTTCACGAACCCCCGGCGCGTCTGATCGTCCGTTTTCGGTCCTCCCATCGTCTCCTCCGACTTCCTGTCTCTCATGCCTCCACCGTTCCCCGTCAGGTCGAGCGCTCGATCTGCCTCAGCTTGAGGACGAGCCCGACGATGAGAACGAGGATGATCGCGACCGACACGCCGAGCCCGACCCTTCGGATCCAGAGATCGTGCAGCGCTTCGCGGCCCCGGACGACCCCCGTTTCCGCCGCTTCGAGTCCCGGCTCCACCTCCCTGCGCACCGCCTCCGGATCGAAGGCGTGCACGGCCGTGCGGGACTTGATGAGCGCGTCCGCCGCCCCGCTCAGATCCACCTGGGCGGCGCTCACCTCCATGCCGGCGTTCTCGGCCCTGCCGAGCAGGGCCGTGGCCGTGTCCAGCCGCACGCGGAGCGAGTCGATCAGGGCCCGCATCTCATCGGCGGCCGCGCCTCCCGCATCGGCCTCCGTGTGGCACCGATTGCAGACCGCGCCGTCGGCCGCGCCCAGGAGCGTGTCGCCTGTGACCGCGACCGCGTGGTTGCCGTGGCAGGTCACGCAGCCCGGAAGTCCGAGGAACGTGAACGTCTCCGCGTGCCGGCTTCCCGCGAACAGGTCCGCCATGAGGGCGTGACATTGTCCGCACACGTTGCCGACCCAGGAGACTCCCGGCGGGGCGGCGCCGTGGTTCCCGTGGCAGTCGTTGCACGTCGGCGCGGAGAGGTCGCCATCCTCGGCGAGGAGCCGGTGATGGACGCTCGTCTCGTATTGCTCTCGCTGGTCCGTCGGGATCCCGTAGGCCGCCATGCGGGTGGAGTCCGCGTGGCAGGAGCCGCAGAGGTCCGCGATCCGGAGCGGGTGCACGCTGGACTTCGGATCCGTCGGCGGCCGGATCGAGTGGGCGGGGTGACAGCTCACGCATGTCGCCACGTTCTCGTCCCCTGCCTCCATGAGCCGTCGACCGTGCACCGATGTGAGGTATTCCGGGACCTGGTCCACCCGGAGCGTCGGGTTGAAGCGCTTCATGAACGTGGCGTCGGAATGGCAGCGTCCGCACAGAAGCGGGACGTCGGCCCGCTCCGGCTTCCCGACGAAGCCCTCCTCCGGATCCATGGCCGTGAGGCCCGGATCCGTGCCGTTGCCGCCGTGGCAGGAGACGCAGCCGAAGCCCTTGCGGGCGTGCACGTCCTCGGGGAACGAGTCCACGGGCGCGGCGAAGGATCCGCCGAGCTGCGAGTGACAGGTCACGCAGCTTTCCACGGCGCGACCGCCGTCCTGGGCGGCGGCGGTCCGCGGAAGCCCCCAGGACACGGCGAGCAGGCCGGACAGTGCCAGGACCGCACGGGATCGCATCATCGATGACTCCTCCCTACCTGGATCCGGGGATGTCGATGTGGCAGAGTCCGCAGCCGATCGTGCTCCGATCCGCGAGCCGGTCTGCATCGAACCTCGCCCCGTGTGGATTCACCTGCCAACCCCCTCGCGCGGAATGGCAGCGCAGGCACGTCGTCTGCTCGTGGCAGGCGGCGCACGTCTCGAGGTTCCGTCGCGCCGCCTCGCCATGGGCCAGGAGCCAGTTCGCCTGCGCGTCGTGGAACGCCGCGCTGGCGGAACCCGCCCGCCCGACTCCCGCGCGCGCGTGGCACTCGCGGCAGAAGACCTCCCGGGAGTGGCAGTCGGCGCACTCCGTGCGGGCGGCGAACGCCTCGGCGCCGTGCCGCACGACGAAGTCGGGGGGATGGAACCCCGGTCGGGACGGAGCGTCGTGGCAGTCCGCGCACTCGGTCTCCACGTGGCACGACTCGCAGCGCGGCAGGCCGGCGCTGGCGGCCGGGCCGTGGGACCTCTCGAACCCCGGGCCGTGAGCGGGCGCCCCCTGCGCCGCCCGCCGCGCCGCGAGCTCCGCGACCCGGGCGTCCGACCCGAGGGCGGCGATGGGCGCGAGCCGGTCCGCGTTACGGTGGCAGCGGGCGCAGCTTTCGCGCGCGTGGCACACCGCGCAGCGCTCCGTCCCTTCGCGGGCCTCCTCCCGGTGGTCGAATCGCCAGCCGGCGTCCTCGTGCTCGGAGGGCTTCGGGAAGGCGGCGATGCGCTCCGCCGGCAGGCCCCGGGCCTGCGTCAGGGGAATGTGACACGCGGAGCAGGGCGAGCCCCGGACCCGGTGTCCGGCCGCCCCCGGCGCGTGACACGACAGGCAGGTCTCCGCCTCGGCCGGGCGGACATCCATCGGAGTTTTCGCGTCGGGTGCCCGATGGCACAGGCCGCAGGGAAGCGCCGGGTGCCGGGGGTGCGCGAACGCGAGGTTCGTGGGCGTGGCCTCTCGTCCGTCCCACTCCACCGCGCGCGCCGCGGCCCCGTCGTGGCACGCGCGGCAGGCGGCCGGATCGATGGAGAACAGGGGCTCTCCCTCCGTGCGCGCTCCGGCGTGGCAGTCGTCGCACGTGGAGGCCAGGTTCCCGTGCTCGAGATGCGGAAATCCCTGCGCTCCGAGCCGGGTCGGGAGGACCAGGAGCGCGCCCGCGACGATCGCCGCTCGCGGCACGGGCCGTCTCACGGCTCTCTCCCGCCGGGCCCAAGGGGCGGTCGCCCGGCTCCCGAGGGCATCCCCGTCCCGAACCGGTACGCGAGACCGGCGTGCATCCTGACCTGGGTCCAGTCCTCCAGCGCGGGTCGCCCGCCGGAGGTCATCCGATAGGCCGCGATGCCCGCGCTCAGCTCGAACGGCTCGACCGTCAGATACCCCTCCGCGCCGCCGCCCGTCGCGAGCTGCCGGCCGCGTCGGAACTCGCCCAGGGTTCTCGTGCTCGTCGCGCGCAGGATGAGCCCGCCCGTCGATCCGAGGCGGCGCCCCACGAGCGCGTCCCCTCCGTACCTCGCGGCGCCGAATCCCGTCTCCGCCCGGTACGTGCCCTCCGCCCACCAGTCGCCTCTCGACCACGCCAGCGTCGCGAACGCGCGCCAACCATCGTCGCGCAGCCGCTGGAACGACGTCCCGGCGCCCGGCGCGCCGTAGCCCCGGTACGCCCCTCCGACCTCGATCCGCCACGGAGGCCCGATGGGCCGCCAGGACACGATGGCCTCGCCCTCGTCGAAGCCGACCGGCGAGAACGCCCCCCAGATCGTCCACAGCTCGAAGAACGGCACGTAGTGGCGGGCGCGGAGCGTGAGGCGGACGGTTCGCCCCACCGGGAGGTCGGCGCGCAGGCTCGCCTCGTCGATCTCGCCGAGCGCGAGATCGAGCGTCGCCGCGCCGTCCAGAGAGACGCGGCCGAGCAGGGCCCGCCCGCTCAGGGCGAGCCGCTCGCTGGTCAGGGCGAGGCGGTCCGTACGGATCTCGCGACGGTATTCCGCGCTGCCGGAGATGTCGTGCCCGAGCCGCGCGCCGAGCTCGAGCCCGTACACGAGGGACCGGCGGTCGGGAGCGAGCGCGTCGGCGGCCTCGAGAAGGGAGCCGTCGCGGGGTCCGTTGAGTCCGATGCCCAGGCTCCAGCCTCCGTACGCCTCGATCCGGACGGGCCGGAAGGCGCGCCACAGGAACGAGGCGCCGTCGAAGTTCGCGTACCCGAGCGGCGACGCGCGAAACTGGCGGCCCGCCCGGACGCGAAACTCGGACCGGTCCAGCGACACGTATGCGGAGATCGCATCGATCTCCTGCTCCGCGCGGGGCCAGGCGCCGTCGCTCGCGTATCGGCCGCGCAGGTGAACGCGGGCGGACACCCCGCGCACGCCCGGCCACGCGACGAGCCGGAGCTCCTGGCTCACCGGCCGGATCCATTCGTCCGCGCCGGATCGCCGCCAGCGGCAGAAGTCGTTCGGGACGCAGAGCGCGATCGTTCCATCCGGGAGGCGCCGGAGAAGCGGGTCTCCCGCCACGCCGGACGCGGCGACGCTGTCCACCTCCAGACCCTGGAGCTCGAGGAAGTCCCCGCGGACCCGCAGCTCGCCGCGGACTCCCTGGCCCGGGAGACCCCGCGTGAGCGCGAGGGTGCCCGCGAGCGCGACGGCCGCGCCGATCGCGGCCCGCTGCGCGAGGGGCTGCGATCGCCCGCGCACGCCGGCACGGCGGTGGCCCGGCCCTGCGGCCGGGAGGCGCACGAACATCCACGGACTCCGGTCGGTCTTCAGCGAGCTCGGATCATCCCGGGCCCTCGGCCGAGGGCCCCGGCCGCGCGCGTCTGCAAGTTCGCGGCCAGCCCCGGACGGCCGAGAACGCCGGAAATCCGACGTTTCCGGGCCGCTGCGCCCGGCCGCGGGACGTTCTGGCCCGTTCGCGGACGAGTCGGCCCCGCCCGCGGGACAGTCCTTCCCGCCCCTCAGCACCTCGCGTCCGCGTCCTCGCGCCCGGCGAACATCCCGGGCGTGGCGTGGCACGCGAGGCAGGCCGCGTCCTCCTGGGCCGAGCCCGGGCTCGGGAGGAGCAGGAGAAGCCCGATTCCCACGCCGAGCGCGGGAACGACGGATGGGCGCATACGTCGCCTCCGATCTAGTTCATCTCCGGCACCTGGTGGCAAGCCCGGCAGTCCGCGGGCGCGTAGTGCTCCCGCCGGTCGTCGTGGCAGGTTAGGCAGACCTGGCGCGTCCAGCGGTCGATGCCGGCCGCGCGATCGCCATGGCAGACCGAGCAGCGGAAGTGGGCTGCGCCCGCGACGTGACGATCCCGCACGCCCTCCCGGTGGCAGGCCGCGCACTTCCGGTCCGCGGTGGCATGGTGGCGGTCGTGACACGTGTCGCAGCCCGCGGGCGCCCGAATCGTCGTGCCGCCGTGTGACGCCACCGGGGTGTGACACGCCGTGCACTCCAGCTTGGCGCGCAGGACGTGCGGGGCGTGGTCGAAGCGCCCGGACGCGAGCGGGACCTCACGTCGCTCCACGCCGAGATGGCAGCGAAGGCACTCGTTCTCCCGCACCGACGGGCCCACGTCGGCCGGTCGGAGAGACGCCGACGGTCTCCCCGCGGCGGCCGCGCGGCTCGCGAAGTCCACGGCGGCCCGAAGCAGCGCATCCGCGTAGGGGACGTTGTGGACGGCGTGGCCCGCCCGGAGGAGCGAGAGGTTCTCCTCGGCGAGCCGGAGGAGGCTGTCGGCCCGCGCGCCGGCCGCGCCCGAGCGCGGGGCCGCCGCCCGGGCCTTCCTGACGGTGCCGTCCGCCTCCGACGTGCGGCGCTCCAGCTCCCGCTGCCAGGATGGAAGGATGCCCGCGTACCGGGTGCCGTGGCACGACAGGCAGGTCGCCTCGCCCGCCCGCTTCACGCCCGCGTGCCCGTCGATGTCCGACGGGAGCAGGTGGCAGCTCTGGCACGAGACCCGGGCCTCGTACATCGAGCTCGGGAGATCGCCGGCTCCGTGCCCGCCCACGCCCGCGTAGACCTGCCTCTCCGCCTCGTGCGGCCGCTCGTGGCAGCCCCCGCAGTCCAGCTCGAAGGTCGGGCTCAGCGACTGGATCCGGTGCTCGATCGGGACGTGGCACTGCGCGCACTCCACGTTGTGCTCGGCCAGGTGCACCTCGTGAATGCGGACGGTGTCCGCGTAGGCGGCGATCTCGTCGGGCTCGTTGTGGCAATTGAAGCAGCGGGCCCGGTCGGCCGCGCCCGAGCCGGACGTCACGCGCTCGTGGCAGGACACGCAGGAGACGAGATCCCGAACGAACGGCTCGTGGTCGACGGCCGTTCCGCTCGCGGACGTCACGCGCGGCGGCTCCGTGTGGCAGCCCGTGCAGCCCGCCACGGGATCGCCCGGCGGCCGGTCCTTGAAGTGGCACAGGAAGCAGGTCTTCTCGGTGACGGCCACGTGCTCTCCCTGCACGATCTGGGAGTGACAGGCCGTGCAGCGGAGCCGCTTGCCCCGCCGGAGGTCCGTCAGGTGCGTCGCGTGGTCGAAGCGGACGCCCCGGAAGCCGACGGCGCCCTCGAGCTTCCTCTCCGAGTGACAGCCCGAGCGGAGACAGGCCGCGTCCTCGATCTCGGCCCACGGCTTCGTGCCGTAGGCGCCCGTGACGTACTTCACGACCTGGTTGGCCGCCTGGAACTTCCCCATCGCCTCCGCGCGGATCCCGGGCGCGTAGTGGCACTGGATGCAGGGCACGTCGTTGTGGGACGACGCCGCCCACGACTCGTAGTAGGGCCGCATCACGTGGCAGTTCAGGCAGAAGCTCGGCTGAGCGCTGTACTCCACGAACCCGGCGACCCCGATCCCGACGAGGATGAGGACGAGGATGCCCGCCTGGACCGCGATGCGGGCCGGCCGGGACGAACGCCGAAGAAGCCCGGACAGGCGTCTCATGCCGGGCCCCGATCACGAGAGCCGGTGGAGGCGGAACCAGGCGAGCGTCACCGAGGACAGCGCCACGAGCCAGAGCGGCAGGAGCAGGAGCTTGTGCTCCCATTTCTCCTCCGCGCTCGCCTCGGCCGCCCCGCGGATGTCCCTCGAGATCGATCCCACCCGGCGACTGAGCTCCTCCAGCCGGTCGAGGTCGAGGCTGTGCTGGACCTGGGCGATCTGGAGCGTCTCGGTGAGGGCGGTCTGGTACCGGAAGCGAAGGTCGTCCACGTTCTTCCCATCCCGGACGAGCTGTCGGATCGCCCGGGCCGCGCCGTCCATCTCTTCCGTGGCGCGCAGCACCCGTTGCTGGAGCTCGAGGCCCAGGGTCGCCTCGCGACTGTCCGGCCCGTGGCAACGCTCGCAGGTCGCGGCCAGGTTCTCCGGCGGGATCCCCTCCGTCCCGTGGTTGCTGTGACACGCCGTGCAGCCGGGAATGCGGCCCGAGGACGAGGCGTCGACGTGCGGGCCCGCGTAGAAGGCGCGCCTGACGTTCACGTGGCAGCGGCCGCACACGTTGGCGATCTCCGTGACCTTCGGCGGGAGGGCCGCGTGCGAGCCGTGGCAGCCCACGCAGCTCGGAGCCGCGAAGTTCCTCCGCTCGTACAGCTCGATTCCGTGGGCGCTCTCCCGATAACGCGCGAACTGATCCGTGGGAATTCCGTACGGCGCCATGTGCGCGGAGTCCGCGTGGCAGCTCGCGCACGTATCGGGAATGTTCATGGGGTAGACCGTGCTGCGGGCGTCGTCCGCCCGGAGCGTCGTATGCGGATCGTGACAGCGGGTGCAGGTGGGCGCGCCGGGATCCGCGCGGCCGAACAGGAGCTCCCCGTGCCGGCTTTTCCTGAGCTCGGCCTCCTGATCGGCGGGCAGGCCGTACTGGCGCATGCGATCCGGATCGGAGTGGCAGGCCGCGCAGACCGCGACCGTCCCGAGCCCGGAGGTCGCGCCCACGAAGTCACCCCGGTGCGCCGAGTCCGCGTCGAACGCGCGCGGATTCCCCCCGTGGCAGTCGTCGCATCGGAGGCCCCGCTCCGAGTGCACGCCGAGGCGGTACGCTCGCCTCTTGTCCGCGTGGCACGTCAGGCACCCGTAGCGGGCCTCGCGCTCCTGACCGCCGGGGCCCGGCGCGACGGAGCCGCCTCCGCCCCGTCGAGCCGGACTTCCGGCCGGTGTCGCCACGGCAGGAACGGACGTCGCGAGGGCGACGAGAAATCCGAGGGCCGGCCCCATCCGTCTCGCGCTCACGGGGCCACGGCTCCGACCCGGTCCCCCGCCGGCGGGCCGACCTCCGGCGACACGGAGCGGATGCTCCGGCCCGCCAGCCAGGCCGCGACGAACAACAGGAGGAACACCGCCCCGAGCGCGGCCGCGAGGGGCCTGCGGTTCAGCCGGCGCTCGGGTCGCCGATCGAACAGGGGAAGGAGGATGAGCGCCAGGCCCAGCAGCACGAACATCCCGATGCCCCACGGGCCCAGGTAGCGCGCGAGGGCCAGCGCCACATCGACGAGGATCCATGAGGACTGGATCTCGACGGGCGTCCGGAACGGAGTCGCCGGGTCGCCCATGGGCCGGGGGTGGAGGACGGCGAGGGACAGGACGGTCGCGAGCACGAGCACGGACACGATGAAGCTGCGCAGCAAGTGGGTCGGGAAAAACCGCACGCCAGACCGATCTTCATCCCCCCCGTCTCCCGGGCCCGCGTCCCCTCCCGCGCGCGCCGGAGGCGCGATTCCGTGCGAGCGGACCATCATGAAGTGAAAGATGAGGAGGGCGAACGCCAGCCAGGGGAGGACGATGACGTGGACCGCGAAGAAGCGGCTCAGCGTGGCTCCCGAGACGAAGACATCCCCCATGAGGGCGGCCGCCACGCCGGGTCCGACGAGCGGCACGGAGCGGACGCTCTCGAGGACCTCGGTCGTCGTCCAGTAGGCCCACTGATCCCACGGGAGGAGGAAGCCCGACAGCCCGAACATCCCCACGACGAACAGGAGAAGGAGACCCACGAGCCAGTTCGTCTCACGCGGCGGCTTGTAGGCGCCGGCGAAGAAGACCCGGGCCATGTGCGCGAGGACCGCGATCACGACGAGGTTGGCGGCCCACACGTGCGCGTCGCGTACGAGCCACCCGAACGGCACGTCCGAGGTGATGTAGCGGACGCTCGCGTACGCCTCGCCGGCGGACGGCCGGTAGTGGACGGCGAGGAGGACACCGGAGGCGACGAGGACCATGAACAGGAGATAGGCGATGCCTCCGAACGCGTGTCTCCAACCGACGTGCGCGGGGAGACGGCGCCCCCACGCCTGACGCAGGGCCTGGCCCGTGGGGAGTCGCCGGTCGATGCGGCCGTACAGGAGGCCCAGGAACCGCGCCAGCACGAGGAGGTTGGGGTCGATGCTCGCCCGAAAATCGGCCCCGAGCTGCTTCAGCCAGCGCCAGCGCGGTCCGCCTGCCATTCAGCTCTCCGGGTCCGTGACGTAGATGGTTCCGTCCCGCACGAACACTTCGTACATGTGCAGCGGATCGACGGTGAGGCCTTCGACGGCCCGGCCGTGGAGGTCGTACAGGACGTGATGGCACGGCGAGGCGATCCGGCGGGACGCGGCGTCCCACGTCAGGAGGCAGCCGTCGAGGGGCGACGTGCCCTGAACGGCGGTGAAGGACGACTCACCCGTGCGCACGACGAGGACGATGCGCCGCCCCCAGTTCTGCATCCGGCTGGATCCCACGGGCACGTCGGCCTCGTCCGCGATCCGGATGGCCGGCTGGTGCTCCGGGATCGTGAGCCGCCGGGCCGGTCGGACGTACAGCGCGGCCGCGAGGAGCGCGGTCGCGCCCATGAGCACGATGAGCGCCCCCAGCAGTACGCCTCCGAACGTCGGCCGTCGCGCGCGAGCCTCCATCGCCTCCTTCACCGCGTTCGCTCCGACTGGTCCCGGGATGCGGGCTTCGCCAGCTTGGAGCGGAGGCAAGATTCGAACCCGCCCGGAGACGACTCCCTCGCGGCCCGACCCTTGCTTCGACTCGCCCCCGGACGCGCACGCGAACGAAGGGTCGTTGGGACCGGGGAGCCGACCCGGCGACCCCGAGAGAACGACGAGGAAGGAGAGTCAGACGATGAGCCGCTCACGAGCGATGGCCGGACTCGCCGTCCTTCTGGCGTGGTCCGCCGCGCCGGTCGCAGGCCAGGACGCGCCCGTGAAGCCGCCCCTGCCCGCGCACGAGCTGGAGGGGCGGACGGCCTGCCTGATGTGCCATTCCGGCGCCATGGAGGCGATCAAGGGGGTTCCGGAGAGCCACGAGGGGAGGCCGAACGAGATCTGCGCCTGGTGCCACGCGAAGGACGCGGCCATCCAGACGACGGACCCGCCGATGCCGACGCATGACATGACGGGCCGCGACAACTGCCTCATGTGCCACAAACCGGGAGCGATCGAGATGGCGCCCGACACGCCCGCGGATCACGAAGGCCGCGGCGTGGAGTGGTGCCTGCTCTGCCACTCGCCGCCGGCCGACTCCTGACCGGGCGCGGGCCCATCCGGCCCGCCCGACCGGGCCGGCGCGGGTCGGAATGTCCCGTGCCGGCCAGCCCCTCGGCGACCCCCCGTCTCCGCTTCCTAGGGGATGGGGATCCCGTACTCGTCGGAGACGGCCTGAACGCTCGCGAGCAGGAGGGCCTCGGAGAGGAACGGATTGTGGACCGCCGAGCCGGTCACGGAGCCGCCGAAGGTCGCGAGGTTCCAGTTGAAGAAGGCCCCTTCCGCGACCGTGAACGTCGAGCTCCCCGCATCGATCTCCCCACCCGCCGCCTCCAGGTTCGGATCGACCTGAGCGAGCATCGCGATGAGGTCGGCCGCGGCGGCCTCGATCCGGGCCGACGCCGCGGACAGAGCGCCGGCCGCGGCGCCCTCGCTGGCGTGGCAGCCACCCGAGGCGGCACAGGCCTGGAAGGACCGGGCGGTGGTCGTGATCGGGCAATCTCCGCCGACGGGGGTCCCCGCGGCATCGACGCACGGAAGCGCCTCGAACAGATGCCCCGTCGCCTCGGTCACGAAACTCCCGGAGGACGGATCGGTCACCGTGAAGCGGCTCACGTGGCATCCGGCGCAGAGCTCGGGGTTCGCGCCCGTCCCGTGCGTGCCCACGATGTCGCCCCGGTCGAAGTCGAGGCCGGGCGGAAACCAGCCCGCGTCCCCCGCGAGCAGGGCCGCCTCGGGGGCGTGCGGCGCGAGCCCGTGCGCGGAGCTCGGGTCCGGCACGCTCCGCCGATCGTGACAGCGGGCGCACAGATGTTCCTGGATCGACGTCGTCGCGACGGGGAATCGGAGCTGGTGCACGTTCGTCGCGTCGTGCGGGTCGTGACAGACTCCGCACGTGATCGGGAGGGGGGACGCCGCGTCCCTCTCCACGTACGGGCCGCGCACGCCCCAGGCGTCCAGCGCGCCCTGGCCGCTGTGGCAGCTCCGGCAGTCCTCGCGAGCGGCGGCGAAGTCCACGACCGTGGCGTGCCGGGAGCGCGACCAGTCCTCGACGAAGGGGTGGTGCGTGCCGCGGTGGCACTCGCCGCACCCGCTGGAGAGGTCCACGCCGACGGCGAGGGACGCGAGCGGCTGTGAGGCGTCGGGCTTCGCCACATGGGTCTCGCCCGGCCCGTGGCAGCTCTCGCACTGGACGTCGTGATACCGGGCATCGCGGGTCCCGGCCCATCCGCTGCTCGCCGGCGCCTCGTTGCCGAGCGGCCCGACGGTGTGGCAGTCCTCGCAGAGACCGCGGGCGCCCCCGCTCGCCTGCAGGTCGCCCCACGCGGCCGCGTGTGCCGTCCGGCGCCACTCCGCCTGGGGCCGCGCGTGGCACTGTCCGCAGAGCGTCGCCTTCGTCGCGACGTTCGTGAAGCCGAGGAAACCGGCACCGGCCGCCGGCAGGTCGAAGAAGGTCCGCTCGCCGAAGATCGTGCACTCGTCGGCGCACGAGACCGCGAT
>JBHHZD010000016.1:0-53524 GCA_046757885.1 Gemmatimonadota bacterium | reverse complement strand
CGCTCCAGGACAGGATGTGCGTGATCACCGGCATTCGATCCCTGGGGGCCGTCTCGATGCGCGACAGATCGCGCATGCCCCCCAGCGCGAGCTGAAGCGTGCGAGGGATCGGTGTCGCGGTCAGGCTCAACACGTCGATGGATCGCTTCATCTCCTTCAGCCGCTCCTTGTGTCTCACGCCGAAGCGCTGCTCCTCGTCCACGACGAGAAGACCGAGTCCGCGAAAGCGGACGTCGGGGGACAGCAGTCGGTGCGTCCCGAGGAGGATGTCCACCGACCCCTCCTCGAGACCGGCAAGCACGTCTCGCTGCTCGGCAGGCGCGCGCAGCCTCGACAGGGCCTCCACCCGGACGGGAAAGCCGGCCAGCCGCTCCCGGAACGTGTGCAGGTGCTGCTCGACGAGGATCGTCGTGGGGGCGAGAACCGCCACCTGCCGCCCGTCCTGCACCGCCTTGAACGCGGCTCGGATGGCGATCTCGGTCTTGCCGTACCCCACATCGCCGCAGATCAGGCGATCCATGATCCTCTCCGACTCCATGTCGCCGCGCACGTCCTCCCAGGCGGCCCGCTGGTCCGGGGTGTCCTCATACAGGAAGGAGGACTCGAGCTCCTTCTGCCAGCGCGTGTCCGGGGAGAACGCGAACCCCTTGGCGACCTGGCGATGGGCGTAGAGCTCGATGAGCTCGGCGGCCATGGCCTGGATCGAGGCCTCGGTCCGACGACGCACGGCTCGCCAGCGTCTCCCACCCAGCCGGTGGACGGCGGGAGGCCGGGCCCCGTCCGCGTCCCCGAGTCCGCTGTAGCGCTCGATGAGGTCCAGGCGATAATGCGGCACGCGCAGGATCTCGCCCTCCGCGTACTCGATCTTCAGGGTCTCGATCGCCTCGCCGGCCGCCTCGACGCGCTCGAGTCCGAGATAGCGACCGATGCCGTGGTCCATGTGCACGACGTAGTCGCCGGGCGAGAGCGACGCGATGGACTCGAGCGTCGCGACGCCGCGGAATCGCCTCGAGCGCCGAAGCCGCCGGGACCGGCGGAAGATCTCGTGGTCCGTGAGGACCAGGATCCCCGCGGGACCCGGAATCAGACAGCCTCCGCTCACCGAGCCGACGGCGAGCTCCGGTCCGGATCCACGCGTCCGTCCGGATACAGCCGCCAGGATCTCCTCGAGCCTCTCGATCTGCCCCGTGTTGTCGCACAGGATGAGCGTGCGCGCGTCCCGCGCCGTCCGCTCCCCCACGACCTCGGCCAGCCGGGCCATGTCCCGGTCGATGACGGGAGGGGGCTGGACCCCCAGATCGATGCGGGACCCGTTCGCGCGGATCCCGCCCTCGCCCGCGGACAGCTCCCCGTCGGCCCGTTTCGCCGTGATCCGCCGGAATTCGCCGATTCGCCGCTCGGCCTCGTCGGGTGGGACGACGAGCCGCTCGGGGTCACCGCCGCTTCCTCTCGCCTCCCGGATCTCCGCCCACAGGCGATGCCGGGCGTCCCGACACGCGGCGGGCGACAGCTCGAGCATCAGGGTCCGGGAGGGCAGGAGATCCAGCAGCGCCCGACGCTCGCAGGGGCGCCCGTCCGCGCGGGCTTCGGGAAGGGCGATCGGGAGAACCTCGCTCCGGTTCGCCCGCTCGGTCGAACGCTGGGTCAGGAGGTCGAAGTACCTGAGCGAGGCGATCTCGTCCCCCCACAGTTCGATGCGCAGGGGAGAATCGTGGCCGAACGCGAATACGTCCACGATGCCGCTGCGTACCGCGAACTCTCCGAGCTCGCGCACCGTATCCGCTCGCTCGAAGCCCATTCGCTCCAGCTCCCCCACGAGCCGGCCGCGCGGGAGGCGCAGGCCCACCTCGAGCTCGAGACCGAACCGATCGCCGTCCGTCGTTCCGACGGGGTCGCGCTCCACGAGCGACCGCCCCGTGACCACGAGCGCCCGGACTCGACCCGCGAGCAGCGCCGCCAGGGTCTCGACCCGCTGGGCGGAGATCTCCACGTGGGGATCCCGGTCCGAGTCGGGGAGCGCCTCGCGCTGGGGAAGCATCCGCGCGCCGGCCGTCCCGAGGAGCCCCTCCAGGTCCGCGTGCACGGACGCCGCTTCCCGCGGCCCCGGACCCACGACGACGAGAGGGCTCTCGCCGCCCCGGACCAGGGCGGCGGCGAGCCCGGCGACGGAGACGCCCGGCAGGTCGCCGAGTCGGAGGACCTCGCCCGGCCCAGGCAGACGCGCGCCCAGGTCCAGATCCGCGACGAGCCGCTCGAACGCGCGCAGGATCATAGGGCGGCCCTCTCGCCGGGGCCGCCCCGCGGCCGGCGACCCGGCGCCGCGAGTCCCATCTCGATGGCCGCGAGCGCGAGGGCGACGATGAGGAAGGGCAGCGTGGCATGCCGTCCCCGGCGGGCGCCGAAGATCGCGGCCTTCCAGCCGTCCGTTCCCGCGGACGCCCACCGCAGGGGACGGCCCGGGAAGCGGGCCTCCACGCCGGTCGGATCGAGGCGACGCGTGGCGGACTCCGTCGCCGGCGCGTGTACGGCGAGGCGCTCGGTTCTCCCGGGAGGGCCATGGCCGGCGTAGATCTCGTGGATCCCCGCCCGGGTCGGGGTGAACGGGGCGCCTCCATCGGTGCGGATGACCCGTCCGTCGGGCAGGCGCAGGGAATCCGCATCCGCCGGGAGGCGCCACCGCGATCCCGCCGCGACCGATCCGTGCGTCCCTGACGCGGACGGGGGCCACCGGAGAAGCAGCGCCTCGACGAAAGGGATCATCGCGGGTCGCACGACGAGATCGCTCGCCCCCGGGACGAGGGGCGACGCCAGGAGGAGGAAGCGGGCCCCTTCCCGGGTGGGCCCCCGGACGAGCCACGGCTTCCCGTCCTCCGTCCGGAGCACGACCTCATCCTCGTCCGGCGGGCGGCCATCCACGCGCTCGAGCGCGAGGCGGCGCGAGATCCGGACGAGATCGGCGCCCTCGAACGCCGTCCGCTCCGCGAGTCGCAGGTCTCCCGTGCCGGCCTCCTGGCGCAGGCGCCACGGGATGCCGGCCTCCGCGAGGCCCTGCACGAACCGGGGCAGCGACGCCGGATCGGCGGGCGGGACCAGCACGAGATCCGGAAGGCCCGGGCTCGCGGTCGCTCCGAAGTCCGCGTCGGCGCCCTCCACGACCCGGAGGACCTCGGCTCCGCCCTCATCTTCCCCGAGCCGAACGAGCCCAGCCGCGGCCAGAGCCTCGATCGCGCGCCGGAGGAAACCGCCCGGAGCGCCGCGGAATCCGACCCGCGGCGGTGGACCGATGTCCAGCACGAACGCGCGCCCGTCGTCGGACGAAAGCCCGCTCGGCGGCAGGGACACCCTCCCCACGTGTGGACCGGGACCGAGCGGCGGGAGGGCGAAGACGGTCTCGGCGTTCCAGCGTCCGGTCGCGAGCGCGACGGTCGTCCCGTCGATCTCGAGCCTGAGCGTGGGCGCGGGCACGGAATCCCGAGCTCCGTACAGGCGTGTGCCCACCACGAGACGCCCCTCACCGCCAGGGCCCGTCGGGCGCCCCCCTTCCACCGCGAGGGATACGACGGCTCCGTTCGGCTCCCCGTCGGGGGGCGCGGCGCCGAGGACGATCTCGATGTCGGGAAAGTCGCGCACGGGCGGATCGTCGAAGCTCGTGGCCTGATAATCCGTGAGGACCTGCACCTCCCGGGCTCTCCGCGAGCCGGTGGGCAGGGCGCGCAGGACGCTTCGCACCGCCTCCGGAACCCGGCCGGCAGCGTCGCTCGGCGCGAGGCGTCCGAGGGCCGCCCGGGCCTCCGTCGGCCCGGCGTTCTCCGCGAGGGGCGGGCCGACGGTGGGCCGGATCCAGAACCGGTCGCCGGGGGCGGCCTCGGCGAGCGTGACGGAGGCGAGCGCGAGGGCCCGGCCCAGCCGGCTCGTCCCTTCACGCCGCGCGCTCATGCTCGCCGAGTTGTCGATCACGAGGCCCACATCCGTGGGCTCGTGGTCTGCGGCTCCCCCGGACCCGACGAGAGGGCCGGCGGCGGCGATGGCCACGGCCGCCACGAGAAGCATGCGGACGGCGAGAAGCCATCGGTCGCGGAGCCGCACCGACCGGGCGTGGCGCCGCCGGGCCTCCTCCAGGTATCGCAGGGCGGGGAAGGCGATCCGCCGTTTCGTGTCACGTCGCAGGAGGTGAAGCACGAGCGGCACGGACGCGAGGGTCGCGAGGGAGAGCGCCCAGGGGTGAAGAAACGTCATCCCAGTCGCGAGCGCTTCTGCAGGAAGCGGCCGAGTACGAGTCCGAGCGGCTCGCGGGTCGACACGAGGGCATACTCGGCTCCCATGCGAAGACAGGCCGCCCGCCAGTCCGCCAGGGCACGCGCGACCGATTCCCGATAGCGTCGCCGCAGGGCGCCCGAGTTCGTCCGCAGCTCGCGGCCGCTCTCCGGATCCACGAACAGGGCCTCACCGGCGGAGGGCAGGTCGATCTCGGCCGGGTCCAGCACGTGAAACACGAGGACCTCGTGTCCCCGATGCCGCAGATAGCGAAGGGCCCGCAGCGTGGCTGTGGGGTCCACCAGGAGATCCGAGGCCAGAACCACGAGACCGCGGCGCCGCAGGCGGAGGGCGACGTCCTGAATGGCCATGTCCGCGGACGTCTCGCCCGACGCTGTCACTCCCTCCAGCGTTCCGAGGAGCCGCCGGAGATGCGGACGCGACCCGCGCACGGGGACATGCTCGCGAATCCGGGAGTCGAACGACAGGAAGCCCACGGCGTCCCCCTGGCGCACGAGCAGGGCCGCGACCGATCCTGCGAGCAGTTTCGCGTAGCCGATCTTGCTCACCAGCGTCTGCGGGCTGGACGTCCAGTCCATCGAGCCGCTGGCGTCGAGAAGCACGTACGCCCGGAGGTTGGTTTCCTCCTCGTACTGCTTGATGTAGTGGCGATCCGAGCGGGCGTACATCTTCCAGTCCACGAAGCGCACGTCGTCGCCCGCGTTGTACGGTCGGTTCTCCGCGAACTCCACCGAGAAGCCCCGGTGCGGCGACCGGTGCAGCCCGATGAGGAATCCCTCGACGATCCCGCGCACGATGAGCTCGAGATCGCCGAATCCCGCGAGGGCGAACGGATCCATGCGATCCGCCCGACGGGGAGTCCGCACCCCGGAGGCGGGCTGCTGCGGGACCTGCGGTGAACTCAAGGGCGCGCTCCGTTGTTGCGTCTCGGACGTCCGCTACGACCGTGGCACTCCTGCCGGCACGCGGAGTAGCACACCCACGGTCCGCTGATTGTTCCTGCGTCCCCGCGACGCTCGCGCGCGCCGCGGGCGGCCCTGGGGAGCGCCGGATTCCCATGCATGGAGACGAACCCATGGTAGCGAGTTTTCGCACCCTCTGCCTCGCGAGTCTCGGAGCGAGCGCGGCGCTCGTAAGGCCGCTTCCCGCCCAGACCTCGCACCCGCTCGATCCCGAGCACGCCGCGCTCGGGATCTCGGCAGACGACCTCAGGACCCGCATCGGGATCATCGCCGACGACTCGATGGGAGGACGCGACACGCCGAGCCCCGGGCTGGAGAAGACGGCTCGCTACATCGCGGATCAGTTCCGGTCCTTCGGTCTCGCGCCCGGCGTCGGGGACAGCTACCTGCAGCACTATCCGCTCACGGTCGTGCGGCCCGGCCCCGCCGAAGCCCAGGAAGCGGTGCTCCACGGGCCGGAGGGAGACATCCAGCTCGCGGGCGAGCTCGTGCACACGCGTCCCGAGGCCGGCAGGAACCATGGCTCCGGTCCGATCGTGCGCCTCGCCTCCGCGGCCGAGATGGCCTCGGCACGGGGCCGAGTGGCGCTCCTGCGGCTGAATCGGTCGGAGCTGCGCCACCTCTTCCGGGGCCTGCCGCGCTCCGCGGCCACGGAGCGGCCGGCCGCCGTGATCGTCGCGCTCGACGTGGACGACCAGAACGACGGCCTGTTCGAGCGCCTGGTCGGGTTTCTCGCTCGCCGCCGCATGACGCTGGGCGAGCCGGGCGAGCCTCTGCCGCCGATTCTCTACGTGCGGGCCGCCGATCTGCCCGCCTCGCTCGGCGAGGCGACCGCCGCCGAGGATGGAACCCTGGCGGGCTGGACGGCGGAGGTGCAAACGGAGGGGAGCCTGGAGCGGCTGGAGGCGATGAACACGATCGGAATCCTGGAGGGGAGCGATCCCGAGCTGCGGGACGAGTACGTCTTCTTCACGGCCCACATGGACCACATCGGAATCAGCCACGGGGCCTCCGGGGACTCGATCAACAACGGCGCCGACGATGATGGGTCCGGAACCGCCACCGTGGTGGAGCTCGCCCAGGCCTTCGCCTCGCTCGAGACGAGGCCGCGACGCTCTCTCGTGTTCATGACCGTGAGCGGAGAGGAAAAAGGCCTTTTCGGATCCCGGTGGTACAGCGAGAATCCCGTGCTGCCGCTGGAGCGGACCGTCGCGGATCTGAACATCGACATGATCGGCCGGAACTGGCCGGACTCCGTCGTCGTCATCGGGAAGAACGAGTCGAGCATGGGCGCGCTCGTCGAGCGCATCGCCTCCGAGCACCCCGAGCTGGACATGGTGCCGATCGACGACCGGTGGCCGGAGGAGAACTTCTACAGCCGGTCGGATCACTTCAACTTCGCGCGCAAGGGCGTTCCGATCCTCTTCTTCTTCAGCGGCGTGCACGAGGACTACCACCGTCCCGGGGACGAGCCGTCGAAGATCCTGTACGACAAGACCGCGAGGATCGGACGCCTCGTGTTCCTTCTCGGGCTGGAGGTCGCGAACGCGGACGAGCGTCCGAGCTGGGATCCCGAGGCCTACAAGCGGGTCGTGGAGTCCTCGTCCCGCTGAATCCGGTCGGAGAGTGGGCCCGCGCGCGACCTCGATTTGAACGCGGCACTCGGCCCGCCTAGATTGCATGGATGCGCCGGCCGCCCCCGGGGGCCGCGGCGGCGTCACACACGTACGGGATGAGGCAGAGATGTCAGAAGACAACGATATGCCCTACATCGTCGTCGAGCGAGGCGGCTCGGGGCTCGGTGCGTTCTTCGGCGGCGCCATCGTCGGCGCCGTCCTCGCGCTCCTGTTCGCTCCGAAGTCCGGAGAGGAGACGCAGGCCGACCTCCGGGAGGGACTGCGCCGCATCCGGGAGGACGCCGGCGAGCGGATGGTCGGAATCCGCGAGGATGTCGAGGAGCGGGTCGCCCAGGTCCGGGACGACGTGGGCGAGCGAATCGGAGTCGCGAAGGACGAGATCCGCCAGCGGAAGGCGAACGCGCAGGAGGCGCTACGAGCCGGCAAGGAAGCCGCCCGCAAGGCGCGGGAGGATCTCGAGAAGCGGGTCGAGGAGTCGAAGACCGCCTATCGGGAGCGCGTGGCGGCGGAGCCGGGCGCCCCGGCCGAGACGGGGGCGACCGGAGAAGAGGCCTGATCGCTGGGAATCGAAGGGCCGCCGAGTGGCATTCGACACACACGCGAAGTAGATTCACCCCGTCCCGTCCGTCCGCCGTGTGGCTTCTGGAGGTCCGGTGGCGCGATCGGCTGATGGCCGGAAGGTGGTTCTGCGCAACCGAAAGGCCCGCCACGAGTTCGAGATCGTCGAACAGCTCGAGGCGGGCCTCGTGTTGCGGGGGGCCGAGGTCAAGTCACTGCGGGCCGGGCGGGCGAATTTCACGGATGCGTTCGCGCGCGTCGAGGGGGGCGAGCTTTGGCTCCACAACCTCCACGTCGCGCCGTACGAGTCCGCGAGCCTCGATCCCCCCGACCCCCTCCGACCGCGAAAGCTCCTCGCCCACAAGCGGGAGATTGCGCGGCTCGCCGCCCGGACGGCGGAGCGCGGGATGACGCTCGTGCCTCTGGACATCCATTTCCAGCGAGGCCTGGCGAAGGTGACCCTCGGCCTCGGGCGCGGAAAGAAGCTGCACGACAAGAGAGAATCCCTGAGGCGCGACGACATGCGCCGGGAGGTCGAACGTGCGCTTCGAACCAGCCGGAAGTAGCGGGATGCGGACGCCCGCGCGTCTGACCGGGTTCCTGGTCCTTCTTCTCGCGGGGGCCGCGCCGGCCTCGGCCCAGGCCGTCGCCTCCACGCCCGCGACCGGAAGCCGCGACGCCGCGCGCGGACTCGCCGCGGACAGGAGGCACGGGTACGAGGCCGTGCCCCTCGGCGCGCTCGGGGCGGGGGAGGAAGCCGGGGCGGCGTCCGAGCCGGGCCTCGGCCATCTGCGGGGTCGGCGCCTCGAGGTCAGCGATGGCTCCCCCTTCGTCCGCTACGCGGGGCGCGTCTACCAGCTCGCGAACCCCGTGTACCGGGCCGACGGGGCCCTGTGGGTTCCCGCGGAGGCGCTCGCGCGCCTTCCCGTGACCGGCGGGGCCCCGGCCCCGTCGAGCGATCCGATCATCCGCGCCGGACGCACGGACACCGGCGGCCCCGCGCGACCGGCGCGGAGCCGGCATCCGGGCCCCTGGAGGGTCGTCGTGGATGCGGGCCACGGGGGTCACGATCCGGGGACCGTGGATCGACGCACGGGAGCCCGGGAGAAGGACATCACGCTCGCCGTCGCACGGTGGCTCGCGGAGGATCTGAAGCGCATCCCGAACGTCGAGCCGATCCTCACGCGCGAGGACGACCGGTTCATCGGCCTCATGGACCGCTCCCGCGTCGCGATCCAGAGGGACGCGGACCTGTTCATCTCGATTCACGTGAATGCCCAGAAGCGCGGCTCCTCGGCCCGCGGCTTCGAGACGTACTTTCTCTCGGAGGCGAGGAGCGAGAGATCGAGGGAGGTCGCCCTGCGAGAGAACAGCGCGATCGAGCTCGAGGGCGGGGACGCGCGCTCGGGGCTCGATCAGCTCCAGTACATCCTGGCGGGGATCGATCGCGACGGGAACGTGGAGCAGTCGCGGCGATTCGCCGGCTACGTGCAGAACGGCCTGCGCCGCAAGGTGGCCAGCAAGGACCGGGGCGTGAGGCAGGCGGGTTTTCTCGTGCTCGTGGGGGCGACCGGGAGCATGCCGGCCGTGCTCGTGGAGCTGGGGTACATCACGAACCGGGCCGAAGCGCGCATGATGGCCAGCCCGGCTTTCCAGCGGGACGCCGCGGAGGCGCTCTCCACCACGATCCGGAGCTACTTCGAGGAGACGGAGCGTCGGCTCGCCGCGATGGAGGGACGGGATTGAAAAGACGGGTCGTCGCCGCGCTGCTCGTGGCCTCGGGATGCGTGTACTTCAACACGATGTACAACGCTCGGGAGGAGTTCGGGCGCGCCCGCCAGCTGCACCGCGAGGGAGATCCCTCGGCGAGGGTCGCCCTGGACAGCGTCATCGCCAAGAGCGAGCGCGTGATGCTCCGACATCCGGACAGCAAGTACGCCGATGACGCGGCGCTCCTCAAGGCGCGGTCCGAGATCATGCTCGAGCGCTGGGCCGCGGCGTTCGAATCGGCCAGGGCCGCGGTGCGCCTCGCCGGCGACCCGGGCGTCCGGGCCACGGCCCTCGGACTCCAGGGCACCGCGGCGTACTCGCTCAGGCGCTACGCACCCGCCGACTCGCTCCTCACCCTCGCGCTGGCGGCGGATCTGGATCCGGACGACGCGGCGAGCTTCCGCTTCGCGCGCGGCCGGACTCGCCTAGCCCTCGGCCGTCCCGAGGAAGCAGCGGCGGATCTCCGGGAGGCGAGCCAGGAGGAGGAGACATCGGCGGAGGCGCGCCTCGACCTGGCCGTCGCCCTGGCGGCGATCGGCGCGTACGACGAGTCGGTGAGCCTCACGAAGGTGCTGCTTCAGAGCTCGCGGGCCGGGGACCTGAACGAGGCGGAACGAACGCACGTGGATAGCCTCATCGCCCGCGTGCCGGAAGCGATGGAGACCGCGCTCACCGAGATCGCCGCCGACGAGAGCCAGCTGCCGGCCAGGCGCGCGCTGTTCCTCCTCCTGCGGGGCCTGGCCCGGGAGCGCTCCGGCGACGGGCCCGGATCCATCGAGGACTTCGACACCGCGAGCCGGCTGGCGATCGCGACGCGAGCCGGCGGCGAGGCCGCGTACCACGCGGCCCACGGACGGCTCGAGGCGGCGAGCACGCCGGATTCCGTTCGTGAGACGCTCGGCAGCCTGCTTCTCGCGGAGCGCGTCGGACCCCAGACCATCCGGCCGTCCGCCCGTCGGATGCGAGAGGCGGTGCAGCGCTTCTCGAATCTGATGGGGGCCTGGGAGAGCCGGGGGGACGCCGCGGCCGAAGCGCTGATTCGGGCGGCGGAGGTCGCCGCCACGGACCTCGAGGCGAACCGGGTCGCGCGCGACCTCTACGTGCGGTACGTGGCCTCGTCCTCCGACTCACCCTGGCTGGCCAAGGCGATCATCGGAGCCCTCTCGCTCGGCGCCGCCGATTCCGGGACCTCCGCGGACGAGGCGGCGCTGCGGTCGAGATTGCGCGCGATCCCCGCGACGGACCCCTACCGGAGCGCCCTGCGGGGCGACACGTCCGCCGCCGCTGATTCCGCCTACGCCCGGGCCGAGAGACGGCTGGCGACGCGCCTGGACCAGATCCGCGCCCTGTTCGAGCCGACGGCGGTGACGCCGGCGGAGCCGGCGGCCGACGAGCCGGACTCTGCGCGCGCGGGGCGGGAAGCGATCGAGTGACGAGGCCGGCGGCGACCCACACGTCCGGCTCCGAAGCGGACGGGCGGGAGGCCGCCCCCCGGCGCGTCCGGCGCCACTGGGCGCCCGTCCTGTCGAACGAGGGCGTCGCGGCGGACACGTCCTGGCTCGAGCTCGAGAGCCCGGCCATCGCGTGTGAGAGCCGACCGGGGCAGTTCCTCATGCTCGGCTTCGGGTGCGGGAACTCGTCGCCGCCCTTCCTGCCGCGGCCGTTCAGCGTGGCCTGGACGGGTGCGGACGGCCGCATCGGCTTCCTCGTCCGGGGGTTCGGAGAGGGCACGCGGCGGCTTCTGCGGTTGCGGGAGGGCGACGCGCTCCTTCTGCTCGGGCCTCTCGGGCGCCCGTTCCGGACGGAGACGGGGGGGGGCTGGACCTGCGTCGCGGGCGGCGTCGGTCTCGCTCCGTTCCTGTTTCTCGCCTCGAGGACCTCGGATGCGGACGTCCGCATCCTGTACGGCGAACGAACGGCCGATCGGGTCTTCGATGCGGGCCTCCTGGAGTCGCTCACGGGTCGCGCCGCGGACGTGTGGACGGAAGACGGAACGGCGGGACGCCGGGGGCAGGTGCTGGCGGGCCTGGATCCGGAGGAGAGCGCGCCGCTGCTCGCCTGCGGACCGGAGCCGATGCTGCGCGCGGTCTGGGACTTCGCCCGGCGCCATGATCGTCCCCTCCAGGTGTCCGTCGAAGCGCACATGGGGTGTGGAATCGGAACGTGCCAGGGCTGTGTCGTGGCGGGGGCGGACGGATCGTGGCTGAAGGCGTGCACGGAGGGGCCCGTGTTCGACGCGAGAGATCTCGGCTGGGCGCCGTCCGGTGACTGAGCTCGGGCAGTCGCTGTTCGGGGTCGAGTTCCAGGGCCCGGTGCTTCTCGCTTCCGGCACCTGCGGGTACGGCCGGGAGCTCGCGGATCTCGTCCCGCTGGACGAGCTGGGAGGGCTCGTGACGAAGGCGGTGAGCCTCGAGCCCCGGCGCGGGAATCCACCCCACCGCGTGAGCGAGACGCCGGGCGGCATGATCAACGCGATCGGGCTGGCGAACGTCGGGCTCGAGGCGTTCGTGGCCGACAAGCTCTCCTGGCTCCGCGACCATCTCCGCCGGGCCCACGTGCTCGTGAACGTCGTGGGCCGCACGGTGGAGGAGTTCGCGCACGTCATCCAGGGGCTCGACGGCGAGGAGGGGTTCCTAGGATACGAGCTGAACGTGTCGTGCCCGAACGTGGAGGGTGGCACGCTGTTCGGCACGGACGAGCGGGCGCTGGGGCGGCTCGTCTCCCGTCTGAGGCAGGCCACCGAGCGGCCCCTCGTCGTGAAGCTCACGCCGAACGTTCCCGACATCGCCGTCTACGCCCGGATCTGCGAGGAGAACGGAGCCGACGGGCTGAGCACGATCAACACGTTTCCCGGGATGCTCGTGGACGTCGAGCGGCGGAGGCCCGTCATCGGCCACGTGACGGGCGGCGTGAGCGGTCCGGCGATCCTGCCCATGGGCGTCTTCCTCACCTGGCGGGCCGCCCGGATCGTCTCGATTCCCGTCATCGGGATCGGGGGCATCCGCTCGGCGGAAGACGCGCTTCAGTACGTGCTCGCCGGCGCGAGCCTCGTGCAGGTCGGGACGGCGCTGTTCGTCGATCCGGCGGTCGCGCTGGACGTGACGGAAGGCATCACCGCCTACCTGGATCGGCACGGCATCACGTCCCTGACGGATCTCGTGGGCGGGCTGGAGCTCGGCGGCTCGGACGCGGGAGGGGCGGATGCCTGAGCGGGAAGCGGACCCCGGGGCCCCGCGCGGGACGCCGGAGATCATCGTGGCGCTCGATGTGCCCACCGAGGCAGAGGCGCGATCGCTCGTGGACCGCCTGCCGTCCGATGCCTGGCTCAAGGTGGGGCTCGAGCTCTTCACGGCGGCGGGCCCGTCGGCCGTCGAGCGGCTCACGTCCGCGGGACGCCACGTGTTCCTCGATCTGAAGCTTCACGACATCCCGAACACGGTCGCGGGCGCCGTGCGGGCGGCCGCCGGGCTCGGCGTTCGCCTGCTCACCGTTCACGCGGCCGGGGGGGAGGCGATGCTCGCGGCCGCGGCCTCCGCCGCCGAGAGCGGTCTCCGGCTGCTCGGGATCACGATCCTCACGTCCCTGGACGATGCCGGGCTGTCCTCCGTGATGGGACCGGACGCCTCGGTGGAGGAGGCGGTGGGCCGTCTCGCCGGCCTGGCGCGGGAATCCGGGCTCGACGGCGTCGTCGCGTCCGTGGCCGAGTGCCGCGCCATCAAGCTCTCCTGCGGCGAGGGTTTTCTCGTCGCGACGCCCGGCATCCGGGCGGAGGGCGGGGACGCGCACGACCAGCGGCGGACCTCGACGCCCAGCGTGGCGAAGGCCGCGGGCGCGGACTTCCTGATCGTGGGACGCATGGTCACCGGGGCGCCGGATCCGGCGGCGGCGCTCGCCTCGGTCCGGGCGGCCGTCGCGCCGTGACTCGCGTCGGGGGCTCGGGCGGGGGCGTTCCGTGAGCACCTACGTCCTCATGCGCGTGCTCGAGTCCGCGCCCGAGCGATACGACGCGGGGATGCGGCTGCTCACGCTGGGCGCCGTGGAGCGGGCGTACGATCGCCTCGCCGGCTTCGTCCAGGAGGGGCAGCGGGTCCTGGACATCGGCTGCGGAACGGGGGCGCTCGCCCTGCGCGCCCTGCGTCGCGGCGCGCGGGTGACGGGGATGGACGTGAGCCCGGCGATGCTGGAGATCGCGGAGAAGAGGGCGCGGGACGCGGGGCTGCTCGAGCGCCTGGAGTTGGTGGAGCGGGGGGTCGGAGAGCTGGACGCGGAACCGGACGCCGGCCGCGACGCCGTGATGGCGGGCCTCGTGCTCTCGGAGCTTGGAGACGACGAGCTCGCCTGGACCCTGCGCCAGGCGCGCCGGATCCTCGTTCCCGGGGGGCTGTTCCTCATCGCCGACGAGATGCGACCCGAAGGGGCCGTGCGGCGGCTGCTGCACGCCACGCTCAAGGCACCCGCCGCGGTTCTCGCGTGGCTCGTGACCCAGCAGACGACCCGCGCCGTGCGGGACCTCCCGGCGAGGCTCCGCACCGCCGGTTTCGGGCTCGCGTCCGTCCGCTCGAGCCCGCTCGGGGGGTTCGCCGAGATCGTGGCCGCGGTTCCTCGGCCGGAGAGGGCGTCTTGACCCTTCCCTATCCGATCACCCTCTCTCTCCAGACGCTGCTGCGCGTCCTCCCGTTTCCGGTCCGCACCGGGCTCGTGGTGATCGGCTCGCCCGGCCGGGACGCGCCGGTCCTCCTCACGGGGAACTTCGGCCTCACCGTGGCGCGGGTGCGGCGCGCGCTCCGCGGGGTGGACGCCTACCTGCTCGTCGCCGACAGCCGGGGCGTCAACGTGTGGTGCGCGGCCGCGGGCGGCCACCTGACCGAGCACGACGTGGTGACCGCGCTGAAGACGACCGGGATCGAGGAGCGGGTGGGCCATCGCCGCCTCATCCTTCCCCAGCTCGCGGCGACGGGCATCGAGGCGAGGGAGGTGCACCGGCGGACCGGCTGGCGGGTGGCCTGGGGGCCCGTGCGGGCGTCCGCGCTTCCCGCCTACCTCTCCGCCGGTGGGGCGAAGACCGGGGAGATGCGCACGGTGGACTTTCCGTGGCGGGACCGCCTCGAGATGGCCATGGCGTGGGCCTTCCCGATGTCCGTGCTCGCGCTCGTCCTGTGGCCCGTCTGGCCGGCCGGCGTGCTGCCGGCCGTCGGGCTCGTGTGGGCCGTCTCCCTCGCCCTGTTTCTCGCGTTTCCGATCTACGCATCGCGGCTCCGATCCGGCCAGGTGTCCGTTGGATTCGTGTTCTTCGACTTCGGCCGGCGCGGGCTTCCCCTCCTCGTCTGGGCCCTGCTCCTCGGGGTCCTGGCCGTCGGCGCGCTCGGCGTCGGAGCCTGGGACCTGCGCGCGGCCACGCGCTGGGCGGCGCTGTCGCTCGTCGTTCTCCTGTTGTTCGGCCTGGACCTCGAGGGGAGCACGCCCGTCCGCAAGAGCGGCCTGCACCCCGAGCGGCGGCTGCGGATCCACCTCGACGAGGATCGATGTCGGGGCGCCGGATTCTGCGCGGATGTCTGCCCCGTAGACGTGTTCGAGATCGACGCGTCCCGTCGGCTCGCCCGGCTGCCGCGCGCGGGGTCCTGCGTCCAGTGCGGCGCGTGCATCGTGCAGTGCCCGTTCGACGCGCTGTCGCTCGAGGGGCCCGCGGGCCTGCGCGTCGGGCCGGAGACCATCCGGCGCTTCAAGCTGAACCTCCTGGGCCGCCGCGCGGAACGCCCGGGCGCACGGGAGGGTTGAAGGCGAGCAGGCGTCCGGCGGCGCCGGAGGCCACGAACCACGCAGGGGAGGATGCATGACCGACGCCTGCCAGATTCTCCGGACGGGTCGCGCGTCCGCGGCGCTCGCCGCCGCCGCGCTCGTCGGCTGGACGCCCGTCGCGGCCCAGACGACGCCGACCGGCGATCCTCCCGCCGTCCTCTACGTCATCGAATTCCCGAACGCGATCCACCACGAGGCAGAGATCAGCGCGACCTTCTCCGGTGTTCCGGACGGCCCGCTCGCCGTCGTCATGAGCCGCTCGTCGCCCGGGCGGTACTCGCTCCACGAGTTCGCCCGCAACGTCTATGGATTCCGGGCGCTCGACGGGGCCGGCCACCCCCTGAGCGTGACGCGCGCGACTCCGCACGAGTGGAGAGTGAGCGGACACGATGGCACGGTGCGCATCTCGTACACGGTGTTCGCGGACCGGGCGGGGGGCACGAACTCGGGGATCGATGCCACCCACGCCCACCTGAACATGCCCGCCACGTTCGCCTGGGCCCGCGGATTCGCGAAGCGGCCGATCCGCATCCGGCTTCGCCCGCCGCCCGGCTCCGGGTGGCGCGTGGCCACCCAGCTCGCACCCACCGATGACGCCTACGAGTTCACGGCCCCGGATCTCCAGTACTTCATGGACAGCCCGGCCGAGCTCAGCGACTTCTCCTACCGCGAGTGGACGGTGGACGGAACGGGTCCGTCGCGGCGGATCCGCATGGCCGTCCACCACCGGGGAACGGACGCGGAGCTCGATGCCTACGCGGAGCTCGCGAAGCAGGTCGTGATCGAGGAGATGGGCGTGTTCGGGGAGCTGCCGGAGTTCGACTACGGGACGTACACGTTCATCGCGGACTACCTGCCGTACGCGGTCGGAGACGGCATGGAGCACCGGAACTCGACGCTGCTCACGGGCACGGAGCCGCTCTCGACCTCGACCCTCGGCCACCTGTTCACGCTCGCGCACGAGTTCTTCCACGCCTGGAACATGGAGCGGATCCGGTCCCGCGGGATCGAGCCCTTCGACTTCGAGCGGGCGAACATGTCCGACGCCCTCTGGTTCGGCGAGGGATTCACGTCCTACTACGATGACCTCGTGCTCGCGCGGGCCGGCATCATCGATCTGGACGCGTACGCAGACGGGCTCGGCGGCAGAATCGAGTCCGTGCTCACGACCCCGGCGCGGAGGTGGCGCGGCCCCATCGACATGAGCCGCCAGGCCCCGTTCCAGGATCGCGCCTCGTTCCTCGCGCCGGGCAACGAGGCGAACACGTTCCTCTCCTACTACACGTACGGGTCGGCCCTCGGCCTCGCGCTGGACCTCACGCTGAGGGGCCGGTTTCCCGCCCGGAGCCTCGACGACCTCATGCGGGAGATGTGGACGGCGCACGGGAAGACCGGCGTTCCCTATGCCATCGGTGACATCGAGGCGGCGCTCGCGAAGGTGACCGCCGACACCTCCTTCGCGCGGGACTTCTTCGATCGGTTCATCCGGGGTCGGAAGGCGCCGGACTTCCACCGGCTGCTCGAGCGCGCGGGCCTTGTCGTACGGCCCGCCCATCCCGGCGCCGCGAGCGCCGGTCGCGCGCGGATCGAGTTCCCCGATGGCCGGGCCCGCATCGCGTCCTCGACGAGGGTCGGAAGCCCGCTGTACGAGGCGGGGGTCGACAGGGGGGACTGGATCGTTTCCCTGGATGGACGGGACCTCCGGCGCGGAGCCGACCTGGACGCGGTCCTCGGGGCGCACGCCCCGGGCGACACGGTGGCCCTCGTGTTCGAAGGTCGGGATGGCCGGCACGAGACGAGTCTCGTGCTCGCTCCCGATCCGGCGCTCGAAGTCGTCACGTTCGAGAAAGCGGGCCGCGAGCCCACGGAGGCCATGCTCGGATTCCGCCGCGCGTGGCTGGCGTCGAAGGGAGGATCAAGATGAGCAGAGCTGCTCGCCGCCTGGCCGTCATCCCGCTCCTCGTGGCCGGGCTCGGGGCCGCCGCCGTGGCCATCGGCGGGATGGGGGCGGCGTCACCGGACGGCGTGCGGCAGGAGGCGGACGTTCCGGCGGCGATCCTCGGGAAGGCCCCTCCGCCCGGCGGCGAGCAGGTCCGGTACCTGGAGGGCGATCCCTCGACCCGGGGCTACCTGGCCGTGCCGAAAGGGGAGGGTCCGTTTCCCGCCCTCGTGCTCATCCATGAGTGGAACGGCCTCGTGGATCGGGTGCGTCAGGTCGCCGACGCGTTCGCGGACGAGGGCTACGTGGCGCTCGCCGTGGACCTGTATCACGGAAAGACGGGTCGAAACCGCGACGAGAACCTGCGACTCGTCCGGAAGGTCCAGGGGGACCCGGAAGGGACGATCGCGAACCTGAACGCGGCCGTGAGGTACCTGCGCGCGCGGGACGACGTGACGGGGAAAGTCGCCTCCATGGGCTGGTGCTTCGGGGGCGGGGTCGCGCTCAGCTTCGCCCTCGAAGGCGTGAACCACGAGGGGACGGCCGTGTTCTACGGCCGGCTCGTGGACGATCCGGAGCGTCTCAAGTCCATTCACCACGAGATCTACGGGACGTTCGCCGAGCTGGACACGGGCATTCCACCCGAGAGCGTCGCCCGGTTCGCACTCGCCCTTCGGGCGGCGGGCGTTCCGAACGACATCCACGTCTACGACGATGTCGGCCACGGCTTCTGGCTCTGGGTGGATCGGGATCCGAGACGCGCCCGGGGACCCGCGGCCGACGCCTGGGCGAGGCTCAAGGCCTACCTGAAGCGGGTCGTCGGGTAGCCGCGGTGGCTCCCCCGCGCGCTCACCGGTTGGGCGTCGCCGGCGTGGCCGCCCTCGCCTTCCTCACCGCCGGAGGCGCGGGCGCGCGAGCACAGGAGGCCGACTCCGCCGCCGTCGCCCGGCCTCGCCCGTTCCCGACCGGGCGGATCGTGGCGGACGTGCCGAGCCGAGCGGATTCGTCGCAGCGCTACGCCCTCTACCTTCCGACGGCCTATGACGCGCGCCGGGCCTGGCCGGCCCTCCTCGTCATGGATCCCAGGGGCCGGGCGCTGCTTCCCCTCCAGCGCCTGGTGGGCGTCGCCGAGGCGCTCGGATACGTCGTCGTGAGCTCGTACAACACGAGGAGCGATGGCCCGACGGAGCCGACCCGGCTCGCGGTGAACGCGATGCTCGGAGACCTCGCGCGCGACTTCACGATCGACCGCCGACGGCTGTACCTCGTCGGCTTCTCCGGCACGACCCGGATCTCCTGGGCGTTCGCCTACGCCCTCCAGCCGCACGTCGCCGGCGTCATCGGGTTCGGGGCCGGACCGCCCGAAGGGGTCGCGCTGGCCGACCTCGTGACTCGCGAGGGCACCCCGTTCGTGTTCTTCGGCGGCACGGGTCGGACGGACTTCAACTTCGACGAGGTCGTGCTGTTCGAGGATGATCTGCGGGCGGCCGGCGTGCGGCACCGTCTCGAGTTCTTCGACGGCCCCCACCGGTGGCCGGGCTCCGACGTCCTCCGGGAGGCCGTGATCTGGCTGGAGCTCGAGGCGATGCGCGCCGGCCTCCGTCCGAAGGTCCAGGCCTGGATCGAGCGGGAGCACGAGCGCCGGCTCGGGGAAGCGGAGGCGCTGGAGAGGGAGGGCCGCGAGGGCGAGGCGTGGCGAGCGTATCGTCAGATCGTGGCCGACTTCCGCGAGCTCGTCGCCACGGACCGCGAACGGTCGCGTCTCGGGGAGCTGTTCCGGGTGCGGGACGTCCGTCGCTGGGCCTCGCGGCGCACGCGCGTCGCGAAGGAGTACGCGGAGTGGGAGGTCGAGCTGCTCGAGATGCTGGACGGGCTCGAGAGCGGTCCCACGCTGCCGCCCGACAGCCTGCTGGCCCGGCTGGGCGTGGGGGACCTCCTGCGCTCGGAGGCGGAGGCGACCGATGCCGCGGATTCGCTCGCCGCGCGGCGCCGCGTGGAGACCCTGTACGTCGAGGCCTCCTTCTACCGCCCCCGCGCCCTGCGGGCCCGCGGAGAGCACGAGCGGGCCCGGGCGATGCTCGAGGTCGCCCGAACGCTGCGGCCCGAGCGGCCGCGGGTGTGCTACGATCTGGCGGCCGTTCTCACCGCGCTGCGCCGGGACGCCGAGGCGATCCGCGCGCTGGAGTGCTTCGCGGCCGGGGTGCGCATCGACGTCCCGCGGCTCGCGGCCGACACCGCCTTCACGGCCCTGCACGGGACCCCCGCGTTCGAGGCCCTGCTGGAGCGCCTTCGGAGCGCCGCCCTCCCGGAACCGTGAGGCCTACCGGGCCGCGTGCCCGGGAGGAGACCAGACGTCGTTGTCCCGGTTCACGTCCGGAAGCATCCCGTCGGGGTCGATCCTCACGCTCGTCACCGCCGACGTCTCTCCGAGCCCCAGAACGTACTCGTCGCCCGCCGTCCAGATCTCGACCGGCAGGTCGAGTCGGAGCGGTGCGCCGTCCGCGAATCGGATCTCCACGGAGGTCGGCATCACGAGCCCGCCACGATTCGAGAGGTGGACCAGCGTCGCGTCGTCGTCCACCGTGACCGAGTCCACGGCCTGATCGAGCGTGTCCGTCGAGTAGAACCAGCCCCGCCAGAACCAGTCCAGGTCCTCGCCGCTCTCCTCCTCCATCGTCCGGAAGAAGTCGGCCGGCTGCGGATGCCGGAAGGCCCAGCGCGAGATGTACGCCCGAAAGGCCCGGTCGAACCGCTCCGGTCCGAGGATGACCTCCCGCAGGAGGATGAGGCCGTAGCCGGGCTTGCGATATCCCATGAATCCGAGGCCCTCCCGGCGCAGCACGTCGGGCCGCGTCATGATCGGCTGGTCCGCGATCGGCTCCTGCATCCGGCCCGCGATGTAGTCGGCGCTCGTCCGCTGGAGGCGTGCCGCTTCCGGCCCGTAGTAGGCGAGGTTCGAGTAGTGGTTGATGAACGTGTTGAAGCCCTCATCCATCCAGGCGTATCGGCGCTCGTCGCTGCCCACGATCATGGGGAACCATGTGTGCCCGAACTCGTGGTCCGTGACGCCGAACAGCCCAGGCCCCCTCGCGTTTGCCGAGCAGAACACGATCATCGGATACTCCATCCCGCCCACGAGCCCGCCCACGTTGATCGCGACGGGATACGGATAACGGTACCACGTCTCCGAGTAGTGGGAGATCGTGTGGCGGGCGAACCGCGTGGCCATCTCCCAGCCCGGCTGGCCGTCCTCGTTCGGGCCGATCGCCTGGCGCGGATAGGCGGACATCAGGAGGACGTTCTGCCAGCTCGCGGCATCCCAGACGAAGGCCCGGGAGGCGGCCCAGGCGAAGTCGCGGACGCCGTCCGCGTGATACCGCCAGGTCAACGGTCCCCGGCCGGCCGGCCGGGACGCCTTCGTTCCGACCTCCTCCGGGGCGACGAGCGCGACGGTCTCGGCGCTCGTGCGGGCGCGCGCCAGCCGCTCTCTCTGCGCCTTCGTGAGGACATCCTCCGGATTCAGAAGCTCGCCGGTCGCCACGACGATGAGCTCGCGCGGCACCGTGATCTCCACGTCGAAGGAGCCGTACTCGAGGTAGAACTCGCCCTGGCCCAGGTAGGGAAGCGTGTTCCAGCCGCTCACGTCGTCGTACACCGCCATGCGGGGATACCACTGGGCGATCTCGTACACCCAGCCGTCATCGGTCTCGAGGCGCCCCATGCGGTCGGCGCCGTACTCCGGGACGGTGAACGACCAGTCGACGTCGATCTGCACGCTGCCGCCCGGCGGAAGAGGCCGGTCGAGCCCGATCCGCATACGCGTGCCGTCGGTCTCCGTCGCGGGCCGCGCGCGCTCGCCGCCGCGGACGAGCTCGACGCGGCCGATGCGGAAACCGCCCCCGTCGAAGGCTCCCCGCCAGCGCGTCGACGCGTTGATGAGGGCGCCCCGGCTCCCCTTGCGGAACAGATTCTGGTCGAGCTGGAGCCACAGGACGTCCAGGGCCTCGGGCGCGTGGTTCCGGTACGTGATCGTCTCGCTTCCCGCGATCCGGTGCGACGCGGGGTCGAGCGAGACGCGGATCGAGTAGTCGGCCTCCTGCTGCCAGTATCCCTCACCCGGCTCGCCCGCCGGCGACCGTATGGCGCTCGCCGGGGGCAGGTCGAGCGCGCGGAACGCGGCCTGGTTCGTCGGCGGAAGGGTCTCCGGCGCGTCCTGCGCCAGGACCGGGGACACGATGGCCGCGAGCCATCCGATCGCCAGCCGCGCGTGCCTTGATCCTCTCATCTGGATCCTCGCTCCTTCCGTGGGTCGGGGAAGCGTCGGACCCTCCGGCGCCTCCTTCCAGCGAGCCCCGGGCGAGAAGCTACGGACTGGCGGCCCGTCTCCCAAGGCCTCAGGTTGCCGCCGTTCCGGAGGCGCCGTCCAGGCGGCGCCCCGAACCTCACACCCCGGGCCGGGAGGCGTCCTCTGGGCGATCCTTTCGAAGCACTCGTCTTCTACATCGTCTTCCTGTTCTCCGTCACGTTCCACGAGGCCGCGCACGCGTGGGCGGCCCGACGGGGTGGCGATCCGACGGCCTACCGGGGCGGTCAGGTCTCCCTGGATCCACTGCCGCACATCCGCCGCGAGCCCTTCGGCATGGTCATCCTGCCCATCGTTACGGTCCTCATCTCGGGCTGGCCGTTCGGGTTCGCGAGCGCGCCATACGATCCGGCCTGGGCGCATCGCCACCCCCGACGCGCGGCCTGGATGTCCCTCGCGGGCCCGGGCGCGAATCTTTTTCTGCTCCTCGCGGCCGCGCTCCTCATCCGGGTCGGGATTGCGGCGGGCGTCTTCCTCGCGCCCGACTCCATCGAGTTCTCGCGCGTGACCGGCGCCGTCGCCCCCGGCGCATGGACGGGGGCCGGGCTGATGCTCAGCGTCCTGTTCTCCATGAACCTCGTGCTCGTGCTGCTGAATCTCCTGCCTTTCCCGCCGCTGGACGGGAGTGGCGCGATCCCGCTGTTGCTCAGCCCCGAGGCGACGGAGCGATACCGGAGCTTCGTGCAGAGGCGGGGCCTCGGATGGATCGGAATCCTCGTCGCCTGGCAGCTGTTCGATCGGATCTACCATCCGATGTTCCTCCTGTCGGTGAACCTGCTGTACCCGCACGTGCGCTACGGGTGAGCGATGGTTCGACAACTTCGAGCTCGCGAAGTTCGACGAGCCCCAGGAGGCCGACGGGGAGGCCCTGCTCGGCATTCCTCGCGACGAGAGCCTCGAGGTGGACCGGGAGAGCCGGCACGCGTGCCCGAAGTGCGGGGACGCCGTGATGCACCGCCACTTCTTCAGCGTGCGCCGCGCGGTCGCCCTGGACGAGTGCCCGAAGTGCGGCGGCTTCTGGCTGGATGCCGGCGAGCTGGGCCGGATCCGCAACCTGTTCGAGTCCGAGGAGGACCGGAAGCGGGCGGCGGCGGAGTACTTCGACGACGTGTTCGGAGAGCGGTTGGCCTCGATGCGGGCGGAGAGCGAGGCGCACGCCGCGCGCGCGAGCCGGATCGCCCACATCTTCCGCTTCATCTGCCCCAGCTACTACATCCCGGGGAAGCAGGAATGGGGCGCGTTCTGAGCGCCCGACGCGCGAACCCGGTGGACCTCCCGGGCGCCTACGAGGCCTCGGACGCGTTCTCGGAGGCGGAGAGAGCGGTTCTCCTCTACGCGGACGCGATGAGCGACACGCCCGCCGAGGTTCCGGACGCCGTCTTCGCCGGGCTCCGGGCTCACTTCGACGAGCGGCAGATCGTGGAGCTCACGGCCGCCATCGCCTGGGAGCAGTTCCGCGCCCGGTACAACCGCGCGCTCGGGATCGAGTCCGAGGGGTTCGCGGAAGGCGGGTTTTGCGTCCTCCCGCTGGGAGAATGAGCGAGGCCGTCCGCCGCCGGGGGCACGCGAGGGGGTCATGAGCTCCCATGGCAGGCTGATCGGGCAGTCGGGCACCGCGCTCCTCGCGGGGGGGCTCCTCCTCCTGGCCAGCGGCGCGGGGTCCCCGGGCTTCCGCTTCTCCGTGAAGGCGATCCTGGGCTCCATCGGCCTGTTTCTCCTGCTCCGGGCGCTGTCGGGTCGGATCGAGCCTCGACGAAGGCGGAGGATGGGGGCGACTGCGGGCCTCCTCGTGCTCTCGGTCGTCTTGAGCCTGGGGGCGGCAGAGCTCGCGGTCCGAAGGGCGTTGCGGGATGTGACGACGACGAGTGACAACCGCAGCTGGTTCGCCCGGAGGTGGTGGAAGACCCACCCGCCCGTGAAGAACCGACTCGGGTACCGCGGTCGCGAGGTGCGCGCGCGCGCTGAGAGCCGGGCATATCGCATCGCCCTGGTGGGAGATTCGTTCGCCTACGGCCAGGGCCTTCTCGAGCCGGACCGGCTCTCCGAGCTGCTGGAGCGACAGCTGTCGGAGACCGGAAGACCGTACGAGGTCCTGAACTTCGGCGTGCCGGGAGCGGAGACCGTCGATGAGCTCCGGATCCTCGACACGGACGTCCTGACGGCTCAGCCGGATTTCGTGTTGCTGGAGTGGTACGTGAACGACGTCGAGGGCCACGAGAAGTCCGATCGACCTCACTACAGGCGACTCCTGCCCTCCGACTTCGCCACGCGCCTCCTGCAGGAGCACTCCGCGCTCTTCTATGTCGCGACGGAGGAGTGGCAGGACCTGCAGGTGCAGCTCGGCCTCGCAGACACATACGAAGACTACATGGAGCGACGCTTCGCCGATCCGGCCGGCCAGGACTTCGTGGCAGCGCGCGACGATCTCGTGACGTTCTTTCGTCACGCTCGCGAGGCGGGCTCGGAGGTCGGGGCCGTCCTGTTTCCGCGCCTCGAGGCCCGTTCGTCGAGCCACCGCCTGGATTTCCTCATCGACCGCGTGCTCGACACGTGCGACAGCGCTCGCGTCATCTGCGTCGACATGCGGCCGGAGCTGGAGGGCGTGACGCCGGCGCGGAAGCTGTGGGCGAATCGGTTGGACAGCCACCCCGGCCGGCTGGCGAACGAGATCGCGGCCCACGCCCTGAGGCGCCGTTTCGCCCATGTCTGGGAACTCGGCGGGTGAGCTGGATCCGCACGATCGGCTACGACGCCTCGGGCGGGATCCTGCGCCGGCTGTACGATCGCCTCCGCGGGCCCGGGGGGAGCATCGACGAGATCATGCGGCTCCACAGCCTGCGCCCCCACACGCTCTCCGCCCACATGGCCCTCTACAAGAGCGTCCTGCACCACGCCGCGAACGAGGTGCCCGCGTGGCTCGTGGAGCTGCTCGGCGTCCACGTGAGCCGACTCAACGGGTGCGGGTACTGCGTGGAGCACCACTACGCCGGCCTGCGCCGCGTGCTCGGCGACGACGAGAGGGCGGAAGCACTGCGAGCCGCGGCCAGAGACGGCGAGTTCGGACGGGTGCTGGAACCGCGGGAGGCCGCGGCCCTGGACTACGCGGAGCGCCTCACGCTGGACCCCGCCGGGATGGACGAGGCGCGAGTGCGGGACCTCCGCGAGGCCGGATGGACGGATGCGGAGATCCTGGAGATCAACCAGGTCGTGAGCTACTTCGCCTACGCGAACCGCACGGCGCTCGGGCTCGGGGCGAGCGCGGCCGGTGAGGTGCTCGGGCTCGCCCCGCGTTCGGAGGACCCCGACGACTGGACCCACGTCTGAGCCGCCGGCCGTCAGGGCGAGCCCGCCCGGCTTGTGCGCGCGGCGTCGAGGCCGAAGCTTGGAGGCGCGAGGCCAGGGCGGGTACGATGACGGAGGAGCGTGGGAAATGAACGGCGAAGCGACCGGCCGGGCACGGGAGCGAGACGTGGCGTGGGCGATCCTGTTCGCGCGCCTCGTGCTCGGCCTCCTGTTCTTCATGGCCGGCGTGTGGAAGGTCTTCTCGATGGGGGCGCTCGAGCACGCCCGTCAACTGTTCGTGGAGCCGTACGCGGACACCTTTCTTCCCGTCTGGGCGCTGTGGACGACCGGGACCGTCGTCCCGTTCGTCGAGCTCCTCGGGGGCGTCCTGCTGCTCGCGGGCTATCGGACGCGCCTCGCGCTCCTCGCTCTCGGCGGCGTCCTCGTGCTCGTGACGTTCGGCCACCTGCTGGACGAGCCGCTGGCCCAGCTTCATCGCCAGGTTCTGCCCAGGCTCGCGCTTCTCGTGTTCCTGCTCTACGCTCCCGCCGGGGCGGACCGGTTCGGGCTGGACGCCGCCCTCGCGCGACGCAATGGCGCCGGGTGAGCCCGGGGCGACCGGGAGCCGACGGGGCGAGGGAAATCTTCAGCCGAGGAGGTCGGGAAGGATGATCGACATCATCGCGCCGCTGGCCACCGAGCTGGAGCAGGAGAGCGAAGCGACCCGCCGAATGCTCGGGAGGGTGCCCGAGGAGCGGCTCGACTGGAGACCCCACGAGAGGTCGATGTCGCTCGGCGAGCTCGCGAATCACGTCGCCCGGCTCCCCGGGGAGGTCGCCGCGGTGGCGGAGATGGACGAGTTCGACGTGGCGGACGCCCGCTTCGACTCTCCGCCGGCGGCCTCGCGGTCGGAGCTCCTCGAGGCCCTGGATCGGAGCCTCCAGGGGGCGCGGGCGTGCCTCGAGTCGCTGACCGAGGAGCGCGCCCTCGGGATCTGGCGCCTGCGGAGGGGAGAGGTGGAGCTGATGGCGATGCCCCGGGTGGGGCTCCTGAGGGCGATCCTGCTGAACCACTGGTACCATCACCGGGGCCAGCTCTCCGTCTACCTCCGCCTCCTGGACGTCCCGGTTCCCGTCACGTACGGCCGCACGGCGGACGAGGACCCGTTCGCCGCGGCCTGAGTCCGTGCGTCGGCAACGGGCTCTCGGCCCGCTGCGGGCCGTCATCTGGGACTACGACGGCACGCTCGTCGACACGAGGCGCCGCAACCGGAGCGCGACGCGGAGGATCCTGGAGCGGATCACCGGTCGATCCCCCGCGGCCTTCCCGGGCGTTCGGACGCAGCGGGCCTACGACGAGCTGAACCGGGCGGCGCCGAACTGGCGGGCGCTCTACCGGGACGCGTTCGGGCTCGCGGAGTCGCAGATTGACGAGGCGGGCCGCCTGTGGTCCGAGGTCCAGGCCACCGACGACACGCCGGCCCGGATCTTCGCCGGGATTCGCGAGACGGTGGACGACCTGTGCCGCCTGCCCCAGGGGATCGTCTCCCAGAACGGTCGCGCGATCATCGAGCGCTCTCTGCGGCAGGAAGGCCTGCTCCATCGCTTCCAGAGCATCGTCGGGTACGAGGAAGTCCCGTTTCAGCGGCAGAAGCCCGACCCGCTCGGGCTCCTCCTCACGATCGAGCGCCTGACGACCGAGCCGTGCGGGACGGTCGCCTACGTCGGGGACCACGAGACGGACGCGGTGAGCGCCGCGAGGGCGAACGAGGAGCTGGCGCGCGGCGGCAGCGGCCTGCGCGTCGTCGCGATCGGCGCCTTCTTCCTGGGCGCGGACGACGAGGCTTGGGCCGTCCGCCCGGACCGTCGGGCCCGTTCGCCGCGCGAGGTGACCCGGATCGTCCGCGAGCTCATGGCCTGACGCATCCCGCCCGAAACCATCGAGCGCTCTCGGCCGTCTAAACAGGACGTGGGACCGGCGCGTGCCGCCGGGTCGGGGAACGAGCGAGGGAGGGACGATGCCGAAACGGGCGACTCGAAACGCGCTGCTGATCCTCGCGGGGCTGTGGGCGGGGCCCATGCGCCCCGCGGGAGCGGCGATCGGGCGGGAGCTGCCGGCCGCGGGGCCGGCGTCGCGAATCACGGATGTCAGGTACGAGATCACGTTCGACGAGGAGACGGCCAGGAGAGGCGTCATCGAGGTGGCGATGCGCTTCCGGACGGAGGACGCGGAGCCGGTCCTCCTGTCGATCCCGGCCTGGACGCCGGGCTCCTACGAGCTGGACAACTTCGCCCGCCACGTGTCCGGCTTCTCGGCCGAGCAGGCCGGGGAGACGATCCGGTGGGACAAGACGGACTACGACACGTGGCGGGTCTTCCCCGTCACGGCCGGGGCGGTCACCGTGCGATTCGGCTTCGAGGCGGACACGCTCGACGTGGGCATGGCGTGGTCGCGGCCGGACTTCGCCTTCTTCAACGGGACGAACCTGTTTCCGTATCCCGAGGGCATCGGCCTCGATTTCTCGGTCACGGTCTCCGTCCGCACCGAGGGAGACTGGAAGATCGCGACCGGCCTGACGCCGGGCGCGGCGCCGGGGGAGTTCGTGGCGGACTCGTACCACGAGGTCGTGGACATGCCCACGTTCGTGGGCCGGTTCGATCTGGACAGCGCACGCGTCGGCGACCGCTGGTACCGGCTCGCGACCTACCCGGAGGGCGCGCTCGCCGGCGAGGTGCGTGATCGAACCTGGGACGAGATCCGCGAGATGATGCCCCCGATGGCGGCCGTGTTCGGGGAGGTGCCGTGGGAGACCTACACGATCGAGATGGTCTTTCCCGAGAGCTTCGGGGGCGGGAGCGCCCTGGAGCACCGGAACTCCCACCTCGGCATCTACACGCCCGCGCTCATCGGACACCCGATCCTCGCGTCCATCGTGGCCCACGAGACGTTCCACGCGTGGAACGTGAAGCGGCTACGGCCGGCCGCGATGGTCCCCTATCGGTACGACGTGCCGCAGCCCACGACGCTGCTGTGGGTGAGCGAGGGGATCACCGACTACTACGCGGATCTGGCTCTCGTGCGCGGGGAGATCGTGGACGCCGACGCGTTCTACGCCACCACGGCGGGCAAGATCGACCAGGTCGAGAGCGTCCCGCCGGTGTCGCTGGAGGACGCCTCGCTCTCCACGTGGATCGAGCCGACGGACGGGACCGCGTTCGTCTACTACCCGAAGGGGTCCCTGGCCGGCCTCCTCCTGGACATCCTGATCCGCGACGGGTCCGACAACCGGGCCTCCCTCGACGACGTGATGCGGACACTGTACGTCGACTCCTGGAAAGCCGGGCGCGGGTTCACGACGGCCGACTTCTGGCGTGTCGCGAGCCGGGCCGCCGGCCACCCGCTCGACGAGTTCGCCGCCCGCCACGTGGATGGCCGGGAGCCGCTGCCGTATCGGGACGTCCTCGCGCTGGCCGGCCTCACGCTGGCCGTGGACACCCTCCACGTCCCCTTCATCGGGGTCTCGACGTCGAGCGGTGAGGACGGTGCCCGGGTTCAGGCCGTGACTCCGGGCTCCTCGGCCGAGCGGGCGGGCGTGCAGGCCGGAGACGTGCTCCTGCGCCTGGGCGACGTGGACGTGGAAGCGGAGGGCGCGAACTTCGGCGCCGCCTACCGTTCCCGGTACGCGGAGGGTGCGGCCGGGGCGCCGCTGGACTTCGTCGTCCGGCGCGGCGACGAGACCCTGACGCTGCCCGGCGAGCTCGGCTTCACGGACCGCGTCGCGCGGTCCATCGCCGAGAATCCGGACGCCGGGCCGAAGGAGACGCGCATCCGCGAGAGCATCCTCCGCGGACGGACGGGACGCTGAGCCGGCCCGGGGCGCCGGCCGCTCAGGCCTGCGCCCCGTCCCCTCCGCCCTCGAGCCCCAGGAGAAACCGCTTCCTCCACACGCCGCCGCCGTAGCCGCTCAGGCGCCCATCGGCCGCGATGACGCGGTGGCACGGGATGAGGATGGCGAGCCGGTTGTCCCCGTTCGCCCGGGCGACCGCCCGCGTGGCCGTCGGACGGCCGATCTCCGCCGCGATCTGCTTGTAGCTCCGCGTCTCTCCGTACGGGATCGCCCTCAACCGCTCCCACACCGACGCCTGGAACTCGGTCCCGGCGATGACCAGGGGGAGGGAGAAGGACTCGAGCTCGCGTCCGAAGTACGCCTCGAGCTCGACCGACAGACGGTCGAGGTGATCGTGGTCGCCGGGCGTGATCACGCAGCCCAGGCGCTTCACGATCCGCTCGAGCTGGGTCTCGAGCATCCGCCGGTCCGCGAACTCGAGCAGGCAGATCCCGTCGTCGGTGGCGCCCGCGATCATGGGTCCGAGGGGGGTGAGGAGGCGTCGGACCTGGACGTGCTGGACGGCTCGCCCCCGGCCCGGCGGAGCGCCGGCCAGGTTCCGGAACGCCTCCCGGAATCCGCTCAACGATTCGTAGCCGTGTTCGTAGGCCGCCCTGGACATGTCGCCTCCGTTCCTCATTCGGCCGAGGGCGAGACCGAGTCGGCGCGCCCGCTGGTAGGCGTGGAAGGTCATGCCGTGATGCGCCTGGAACCAGCGGCGCACTCGGACGGGATCCAGGTTTCGCTCGCGGAGGTCGGCGTCTCGCCAGCGGCGCGACGGCTCACGCTCAACCTCGGCCAGCAGGGGCCTCAGCCACGCGGGCACGACGCCGCGAGGCTCCAGGGGGCGGCAGCGCTTGCAGGGCCGGTAGCCGGCCAGCAGGGCGTCCCGCGCGGAGCCGTAGAACTCGACGTTCGCCCGTTCCGGCCTGCGCGCCGGACAGCTGGGCCGGCAGAAGATCCCGGTGGTACGCACGGCCGTCACGAACACGCCCTCGTAAGTCTCGTCCCGGTCCACGAGAGCCCCGTACATCTCGTCGCCGGGAGGCAGCTTCGTTCCGTTCATGCCCTCAACCTACGGCTTTTTCGCCCGGCTTCCACCGGAGAACGGACGTCGAATTCCGGGTCCGGAGCTGCGGGGCGGGCGGGTCACCGGGCGTACAGGAACCCGTAGATCGCGGCGTTCCAGGCGAGGATGAGCACGCCGAGCCAGCGGTGGATGTTCCTGATGCCGGCCGGATAGAAACGGCCGCCGAAGTAGCGGTCCATGAACCCGCCCTCGTAGCTCGGCCGACCCGCCTCCGTCCTCAGCCGCTTCTCGAGGCCCGTGAGGGGACACGGCCAGTTCACGATCTCGATCAGCCCTCCGTACAGGACGCAGGGGACGTGAAGCCACACGAGTCCGGGCGCGAGCGGAAGGAGAAACCCGCCGAGGACGACGAACACGACGTAGCTCACGTGGATCGCGAGCACGGCGTCCGCCAGTCGCACCCGGGCCCGGGTCGCCGCGGCGCCGTCGTCGGGGCGGCTCCGTCCGTCCGGCTCCAGGACGCCGCCTACCCGCCGCGGGCGGTGTGGACCCCGCCCTTGGCCGATTCGACGGTGACGGTGAACGGGCCGCCGCCGCGCACGAGCCACCGGACCGTCACCGTGCCCATGCCCCGGATGTTGGCGACCTCGATCCGCTCCGGGTTCCGTTTCTGCTCGACCGCGAGGCCCTGGAGGGGATCCGTGACCCGGAATCCCGCCACGACGGCCCCGCCGCGCAGGCGGATCAGGTCGGGCGGCGTGATCCGGTTCTCCACGTCCTGCTGGGTGTGCGTGGGCGCCAGGCGCTTGTTCGCGACCACGGCCGTCACCTCCGTGAGCCCGGATCCGAGCGATCGCGTCGCGATGGAATCCACCCGCACGAGCGGCATCTCGTCCGCCTGGTAGAGCGTGAAGGCCATGTTCCGATGCGCCTCCTCGGCGAGCAGGAAGCCCGGGATCGCCCTCGTGTACTGCTTCTTCACGCCCCCGACCTCGATGCGGCCGTACTGCGGGTGGTCGACCGGCGTCCAGGGCACGATCGCCTCGCCGAACAGGAGGAGACGGTCGAACCGGTAGCTCTCCCGGTCGTACCGCTCGGGCTCGGCCTGGCGGCGGAAGAAGTTGAACGCCGTCCACAGCTCGTTGCTGAACGTGAGGATACCCCGCGCGCCGTAGAACCAGTCCAGCTCGCCGCCGTACACCGCGTACAGGTCCTTCCACACGACGAGGTAGCGGTACCCGGGCAGGATCTGCTCGCCCACCTGCCCGATCCGGTCGAACACGCGGACGTCCTGCGGCCGGAACTGGTCCTCGGGCACGCCGGGCCCGCGCAGAATCATGCCCCCGCTGTTGTGGTAGCTCTGGGCGCCCGCGATGTTCGGGTGATCCAGGACGAAGCCGATGACGGCGCGCGTCTCGGGCAGGGACGTCGGGTAGGGATCGGCCCCGCCCTGGATGTACTGGGGCTGCCATCGCCACGGCCAGTTCCGGTTCGGGTCGTAGTAGCCGGCCCGATCCTCGTTCACCCGCCCGTCGCCGTCGTTGTCGAACCCCTCGAAGCCGAGCAACTCGTACTCGCCCGGCTCGTCCGGCCTCGCCCGGACCATGAGCCGCGGATCCTCCGGCGAGACGATCCACCGGCCGTTCGGGTTCCGGCGGCGCATCATCGTGATGTGGCCGTCGCCGTCGAGGTCGTCGAAGTCGTCCTCGTCGAACAGGCCGTCCCCGTCGTCATCCCGCGGTGCCACGCCGCTGCGGGGGCTGTGCGGCGTGTTCGGCTTCTTCAGGAACGCCTCCCGGCCGTCCGGGTTGATCGTCGGGACGATGTAGAAGGTCCGCGCGTCGAGCAGGCTGTCGATCCAATCCACCCGGTCCGCCATCTCGCACAGGTACCAGGCCGTGTACAACGCGATCTCGGTGCCCTGGATCTCGTTCGAGTGGATGTTCCCGTCGATGTACATGGCCGGCTTCCGGTCCGGGTCGCCGACGCCGAAGTTCGTCACCGTGAGCAGCCACAGGTTCCGCCCCTCGAAGCTCTTCCCGATCGTGGACAGCCGGCAGCGGTCCGGATACGCCGCCTCGAGACGGCGCCCGATGTCGCCGATCGCCTCGTGGTCGTAGTAGCGATCCCACGCGACCGCGACCCGGGGGTCCGGCGGCGCCCCGAGGGCGGCCAGGGCCCCCGCCTGGGCGCTCGCGGGGGCGGCCGTGCCGAGCGCGAGGCCGAACGCCGCGCCGAGCGCGGCCGTGAGTCGTCCGATCCGGAGCGAGATCCGCATGTCGTTCACCGCAGCGTGAGGGTTTCGCTCGCCCGGCCCGCGACCGGGCTGGAGGCCCGCAGGGTGACCTTCGAGCCCGGCGCTCCGACGACGAGCCACGTGAGGTCGACGGAACCGCCGCTCCCCGGGATCGCGCCCAGGAGCTGGACGGCTCGCCCGCCGGCGATCCGCTGGCCGTTCGTCTGCAGCTCGACCCGCACGCGGCGCGGCCAGCGCGCCCGCTCGCCGAGGGCCGAGAGCGTGGGCAGGAAGCCGTCGTTCGCGACCCGCGCCGTGATCCGGTAGGCCCGGCCGCGCACGGCCTCGACCAGGACGTCCCGGAGCGAGAGGGACGGGAGCATCGCCGCCAGGTCCTCGACGAAGCGCGCCTGCCTCGCGGCGACCGAGTCGATGTCGGCGGCCGGCGGGTCGATCCGGGCGAAGGGCCGGAAGCCGCCCACCTCCACCCTGCGGCCGGGGAAGTCCGGCTGGTCGACCTCCGTCCACGGGATGAAGCCGCCCTCCACGTTCTCGCGGAGCCACGCGAGGGCGCGCCGCTCCTCCTCGAGCGGGTCCTTCTCCTTCTTCTTCGCGCCGGCCTTGCCGCCGTCTTTCGCTGCGCCGCCGGGTCGGCCCGGCTCGGCGCGGCCGGCCGCCTTCCCGCCTTCGTGCGCCCCGGCGGCCGGCGTGGCCTCCGAATCCGCCGCCGCGGCGGGCGCCGCGGAGGAGTCCGGCTCCGCCCCGGCCGCGGCGGAATCCGCGGCGGGCTTCTCCCCTTCGGCGTTCTCTTTCCCGGCGGGCGGGATCCACCAGGCGCGCGAGCCGAACGCCCAGCGCCCCATGTCGTAGTACGCGAATGAGAGGACGTCCCCGGCCGGCGGCGCGGACTTCGGGCCCGAATCGAGGCCCGTCGCCTCCCGGAACCGCGAGGCGACCTCCGCGAACCACGGGGCGTCCTCCTCCAGGATCGCCTTCAGCGGCTTGCGCGCCCCCGGCGAGGGCCGCCCGCCGCTCCGGCCGGCGGCCGCCTTGCCCCCGGCGCCGGACTTCCAGGCCTCGAGCAGGTTGTCCTGCGGGCCGAGCGCGTAGACGACGGCGATGTTCGGGTGATCCACGAAGAACTGCGCCACGGCGCGGGCCTCGGGGGCGGACACCTGGTGCACGCCGGAGGCCTGGCCGAAGAACTCGTAGGCGTAGGGGAAGTTCCGGTTCACGTCCACGCCGCCCGGCGGGTCCTCGTTCCAGCTCTCGTCCCCGTCGTCGTCGCGGCCCTCCGTGTAGAGCCGGAACGCGCCCGCCTCGCCCTTCGCGCGGTCCACCTTCCGCATGAGCTCGGGGTCGTCGGGATCCGCCATCCAGTCGCCGGACGGGTCGGCCACCCGCATCATCGTGATGAGGCCGTCGCCGTTCAGGTCGTCCGGGCCGTCCTCGTCCGTCTCGCCGTCCCGGTCGTCGTCCCACGGGGTCTCGTTCCGCGTCCGCTCGCGCAGGGGGGACGCGAAGAAGGCGGCCGCGGCGTCCGGGTTCGCGCGGGGGATCACGTAGACCGTCACCCGGTCCAGGAGCCCGGGCCCGTCCGCTCCCTCGTGCGCCTCCACCAGGCGTCGCAGGGCCGCGAGCGCGGCCTCCGTCCCGATGAGGTGGGGGCCGTGCCCGCCGGCCACGACGAGGAGCGCCGGCCGGGCGTCCGGGTCGCCGGCGGCCGCGAGCCGGACGGCCTGGACCGCCCGTCCCCCGGGCGAGGTCGCGATCGTCTCCACCGACACGAGGTCGGGGGGCGCGCGCCGCAGGCTCGCGAGCGCGGCCGCCAGGTCACGGTCCGAGTGGTAGGCGGCGGCCTCGGCGCCGCCGCCCTGGGCCCACGCGGTGCCTGGGAGGGCGAGGAGGCCCGCCGCCAGAACCGCCGCGACGATCGAGCCGGACCGGCGGGCCGGACGGGGCGGGCTGCGGAACCGGTTTCTGTTCATCCTGTTCCTCGATGTGAGGGTCGCACCGCGGGGCGCCCGTCGGCCCGCCTCCGGGGCCGGCACGGGAACGCCGCGGCCGGCGGTCCCGTTCCCTTGCTTTCCTCGGGGAACAGGCGCCTCACATTCGTACGGACGGGAGTTCGGGGCAAGCGGAACCGGCCATCCGCCGGAAGGGAACGGGATCCATGATCACGCGCGCCGAAAGACACGTGAGACGGCTCCTCCGGATCTTCGGGGAGCCCGTCCCGGCGGAGATCCGGGCCACGCTCGCGCGCGCCCGGGCCCGGGTGCCGGAGCGGTATCGCTCCGCCCGGCAGTGGCTCGGCCGGAGCGGAGCCGGCTGCGGCGCCACGATCGGGGCCATGCCGCGCTGCGACTTCGCCTGTCGCGGGTGCTACCTGGGACGGGGCGCGAACCGGATCCCGCCGCTGCCGGTCGAGGCCGTGAAGGCCCAGATGCGCACCCTGAGGCCGAGTCTCGGCGATCCCGGAAACCTTCAGCTCACGGACGGCGAGGTCCTCCTGCGGCCGACGGAGGAGGTCACCGAGCTCCTCCGCTACGCGCGTGAGATCGGGCTCATGCCGATGCTGATGACGCACGGCGACGCCTTCCGGCGCCGGCCCGGCCTCCTGGAGCGCCTGATCGTCGAAGGGGGGCTCGAAGAGGTCGGGATCCACGTGGACACCACGCAGCGCGGCCGCTTCGGGGCGGCCTTCCGGGACGCGCGCCGGGAGAAGGCGCTCGATCCGCTCCGGGACGAGCTCGCGGGCACGATCCGCGCGGCTCGGCGCGCGACGAAGCGGCCTCTCCGGGCCGCCATGACCGTGACCGTCACGGCCGAGAACCTGGGCGGCGTCGCGGGGATCCTCCGCTGGCTGAAGCGGAACGCGGACGTGTTCCGGATCGTGAGCTTTCAGCCGCTCGCGGCCGTGGGGCGGACGGAGCCGGGCCTGCTGGGAGTCGCGGTGGAGGACCTGTGGCGGGAGATCGCGGCCGGGCTTCTCGGCCCCGGCGCGGATTCCTCGGGCCTTGCGGAGGGCGTCGTGTGGATGGGCCACCCGAAGTGCAACCGCATCCTGCCGGGTCTCGTGGCGCGCGACGGGAGCGCGGAGCCCGTCTTCCACCCGCTCCGGCGGGACGGCGACGCCCTCGACGAGCGCGTCGTGGACGGCTTCATCGAGCGCTTCGGGCGTCTCACCTTCCGCGGGGACTCACGCTCGGAGCGGATCGCCCGCATCGCGGGCGCCTTCGCCGCCGCGCCCGGGTTCGCGCTCCGGAGCGCGCCGCCCTACGCCGCGCGCTGGCTGCGGCGCCTCGCGCCCGGGGGGCGGCTCCGCTTCCTCCTGCGCCTCCTTCGGGGGCGTGCCTCGGTCTCGCAGCTCACGGTCGTGAGCCACCACTTCATGAGCCGCGAGGAGGCGCTCTCCGCCGAGGGAAGGGAACGCCGCGAACTGTGCGTGTTCCGCGTCGCCGTCGACGGCCGCCTCGTCTCCATGTGCGAGGCGAACGCGCTCGGCGTGCGGGAGCGGGTCTACGCGGAGGCCGCGGGCTCGTCGGCTCCTGGCCTCGGATCCTGCGCGGAGGAAGGGGCCGAGACGGCGGATCGCGGTCTTAGGGTCCCGGCCCGCTAGCCCCCCGCCTCCACCGGCGACTCGCGCGGCGGGGCCGCACCTTCCGTGTCGGCCGCGGCTCCCTCGCCCCCGGCAGACGCGCCGCCGCTGACGCTCGCGAGCATCGCGCACCCCGGCTCGCCGGGCTCGGGCAGGTCGGCCTCGATCCACAGGTGGCCGCCGTCCAGGACCTTGCGCGCGGTCGCGTACATGGCCGCGTCGTCGTTGTCCCGCGTCCCCCGGAACAGCTCCGCGATGCGACGCCGCGCGCCCCGGCAGAACAGGTCCGCCAGCTCCCGCGCCTCCTTCGCGCTCGGAGAGCCCGTGCGCTCGAACATGCGGGCCCGGGACACGGTGGCGGCCATGGCGAACAGCTCTGCCCCGATGTCCACGCCCCGGAACAGGAGCATCTGCTTGCGCTGGAGACCCGCTCCGTGGCGGATCATCTTGTGGAACAGCGTCCGCGCGAGCCGGCGTGACGTCCGGTTCACGTAGCGGATGTGGGTTGCGAGGGGGCCGAAGTCCGAGGCCCCGGACGCGCCCCGCGGCAGCCACTGCTTCGGGTACCACAGCGCGTAGAAGCCCAGGACCCCGGGCAACCGGGCGAGCTTCCCGCCGAGCCCCAGCTTGCCCTCCACGATCTCGCCGGCGACCTGGAGGTGCTTGTCCACCGCCTCGCGCGCGATGAACAGCCGCATGATCTCGCTCGACCCCTCGAAGATCCGGTTGATGCGGAAGTCGCGGAGCATGCGCTCCGCCGGGACCGGCTTCTCGCCCCGGGCCGCGAGCGAGTCCGCGCGCTCGTAGCCCCGCCCGCCCCGCGTCTGGACGGTCTCGTCCACGAGCCGCCACCCGACCTCCGTGTTGAACAGCTTCGCGATCGCGGCCTCCAGGCGGATGTCGAAGCCGCCCCGGTCCACCATGAGGGCGGACAGCTCCGCCACCGCCTCCATGGCGAAGGCGCTGGCCGCGATGTCGGCGATCTTGTGCGCGATCGCCTCGTGCTTTCCGACCGGCTGGCCCCACTGCACGCGCTCGGAGGCCCACTCCCGGCAGATCTTCAGGCACACCTTCGCGGTCCCGACCGCCACGGCCGGGATCGACAGGCGGCCCGTGTTCAGCGTGATGAGGGCGAGCTTCAGGCCCTTGCCCTCGCCCCACAGCAGGTTCTCGGCCGGCACCTTCACGTCGTGGAAGCGGAAGTTCCCGTTCTCGATCCCGCCGAGGCCCATGAAGTGGTTCCGCTCCGTCAGCTCGACGCCGGGCCAGTCCGTCTCGACGATGAAGGCCGAGATCTTGCCCGAATCGGGATGGCGGGCCATGACGACGATGATCTCCGCGACCGACCCGTTCGTGGTCCACAGCTTGTCGCCGTTCAGCTCGTAGTGGGTTCCGTCCTCCGACAGGACGGCCGTCGTGCTGAGCCGGGCGGGATCGGAGCCGACGTCGGTCTCCGTGAGGGCGAAAGCCGAGATCGCGCCGGCCGCGAGGCGCGGCAGGTACTTCTTCTTCTGCTCCTCCGTCCCGAATAGCTTGAGCGGCTGGGGCACCCCGATGGACTGGTGGGCGGACAGGAGCGCGACCAGGCTGCCGTCCACGCTGCCGAGCGCGGCCATGGCCTGGTTGTACTCCAGCTGGTTGAACCCGAGCCCGCCGTACTCGCGCGGGATCTTCAGGCCGAAGGCTCCGAGCTCGCGCAGGGCGTCGATGACCTCGGCCGGGATCTTCCTCTCGGCGTCGATCTTCTCGGAGTCGATCTTCCCGAGCAGGTCGCGCAGCCCGTCGAGGAACGCCCTCGCGCCCTCGCCGATGTGCTCGGACGGGTCCGGGTAGGGGTGGATGAGGTCAAGGTGGAAATCGCCGAGGAAGAGGTCCCGGACGAACGTGGCGCCTCCCCAGCGGCTCTCGCGGGCGCTCTCCGCGACCCGGCGCGCTTCCTCCTCGCTGACGTGTCTCGCTCCCGAAGGCTCTGGGTCTGCGGCCATGATTCTATCTTTCCCGTCCCGAGGGACGTCGAAGCAGCGACTGCGCCGGCGTCCCGAGCGGCGTGGGAGCCGGCCCCGTTCCCGCACAAACTACTGTGCGGGCAAATCATTTCCAATGCGGCGGACCCATCATCCTCCGGCCGCCAGCTCCCGATCCACCCAGGCCCGCGCGACGTCGCGGGCGCTCCGGCCCTCGACGTCCACGAGACGGTTCAGCCCCCGCATCTCCTTCGTGTCGATCCGGCCGCCGAGCGCGTCGAGGGCACCCCGGAGGACGGGAAAGCGCTCGAGCGCCCGGCGACGCACGACGGGCGCGGCGAAGTAGGGCGGAAAGTAGCCGCGGTCGTCCGCGAGCATCCGCAAGTTCAGGGCCGCGATCTGCCCGTCCGTCGAATTGCCGGCGATCAGGTCCACGTCTCCCGCCGCGAGGGCGCGGTACGTGAGTCCGAGGTCCATCACGCTCGGCGGGCCGGCGAAGCGCAGCCCGTAGGCATCCCGTAAACCGGAGAAGCCATCGGCCCGTTCCGCGAACTCGTAGCCGAAGCCCGGCGTCCAGCCGTCCGCGTGGGGTGCCGCGTCCGAGATCGTGGCCAGCCCCAGCGAGTCCGCCGTGGCGCCCCGCACGAGGATGGCGAACGTGTTCTCGAACCCCAGGTCCCGGGTCCACACGGCATCGAACTCGCGGGCGTAGTCCTCCTCCACGGCCCGGCGCACCTCGGCGGGGGCGCCGCCCGGCGGACGCCCGAGGATCGCGGTCAGCGCGGTGCCCGTGTACTCCACGTAGACGTCGATGTCTCCGCTCACGAGCGCCCGGTGGCAGAGGAAGGTGCCTCCGAGGTGGAGGCGCCGGCGGACCGGGATGTCCGTCGTGCGCTCGACCCAGTCGGCGACGAGCTCGCCCAGGATGTCCTGCTCGGTGAAGTTCTTCGAGCCGACGACGAGCGCCTCGCGGCCTCCGGAGCAGGCGGCCGACCCGAGCGCGAGGGTGACGGACGCCGCCGCGGCGGCGATCGGGCGGAGGCCCCGGCTCACGATCGCCACCGCGCGAACCGGCGCTCGAGCGCGCCGAGCGCGAGATCCGCCGCCAGCGCGAGGAGGGCGGCCGGAACCGCCCCGGCAAGGATCACCGCGTCGTCCACCATCGCGAGCCCCTGGAAGATGAACACGCCGAGGCCGCCCGCGCCGATCGCCGCGGCCACGGTCGTGACCCCGATCCCGATGACCGTCGCGGTCCGGATCCCGCCCATGATGACGCCGAGGGCGAGGGGAAGCTCGACGCGCGCCAGGAGCTGGCCGTCCGTCATGCCCATCGCGACCCCCGCCTCCCGGATCGCGGGATCGACGGAGCGGATCCCCTCGTACGTGTTCCGGACGATGGGCAGGAGCGCATAGGCCACGAGGGCGACCACGGCGGGTCGGGCACCGACGCCCCCCACGAACGGGAGGGGGATGAGGAGCCCGAGGAGGGCGAGGCTCGGGATCGTCTGGAGGACGTTCGCGCCGCCGATCACGGGCCCCCGCCAGGCCCCCCGGCGCGTGAGGAGGATGCCCGCCGGAACCCCGATCGCGAGCGCGATCGCCATCGAGAGGCCGACGAGGGCCGCGTGCTCGCGGGTGCGCAGGAGGATCTCGCCCGCGTTCGCGAGGACGTAGTCCCGGAAGCTCATGGCGCCGCCTCCCCGCGGAAGCGGGTCACGACCTCGTCCCCGGAGGCCTCGAACTCGGCCGTCGTGCCCAGGAAGCGCAGCCGGCCGCCGTCCAGGAGGGCGATCCGGTCCCCGAGGTAGAGCGCCTCGGCGACGTCGTGGGTGACGAACAGGATCGTGCGTCCCGATCCCCGCACGAGGGTACGGAACTCGCGCTGGAGGTCGCCGCGCGTGATGGGGTCGAGCGCGCCGAACGGCTCGTCGCACAGGAGGAGGTGGGGCTCCGCCGCCAGGGCGCGCGCGACGCCGACGCGCTGCCGCTGTCCGCCGGAGAGCTCCCGCGGATACCGCTCGCCGATGCCTTCTCCGTCCAGCCCCACGAGCTCCAGGACCTCCGCCGTGCGGGCCGCCCTGCGGTCCGCCGGCCACCCCAGGAGCCGGGGCACGGTCTCCACGTTGCGCGCCACGGTGAGGTGCGGGAACAGGCCGACCTCCTGGATCACGGTGCCCATGCGCCGCCGGAGGGCGATCGGGTCCCAGCGGTCCGTCTCCTTCCCCTCGACCCGCACGACGCCCTCGTCCGGGAGCAGGAGGCGGTTCACGAGCCGCAGAGCCGTCGTCTTGCCGGCACCGCTGCGCCCGAGGAGGACGAGGGTCTCTCCCTCCCGGACCGCGAGCTCGAGACCGGAGAGGACCGGACTGTCGCCGAGGCGCACGGACACGCCCTCGAAGGTCACCACGAGCCCGCCTCCGACTTGGAAGGAATCAGGGGCCGCGCTAGGTTGAGGCCGCTCTCCGGGAGGGCCCGGCGCGGTCGTCCGGGGATTCGGGTCGGCATGATTCCACAAGCGAACGAGTCGCAGGTGACGAGTCAACCAGGATCGGAGGACGGGGCCGGGGCGAAGGACGGCGAGCTCCGCGAGCGGATTCGCGCGGGGCTGGAGGCGACCCGGCGGCGGACGCTGGATCTCATCGCTCCCCTCTCCGACGCCGCCCTCGGCGCGCAGCACAGCCCGCTCATGAGCCCGATCCTCTGGGATCTGGGGCACATCGCGGAGTTCGAGGACCTGTGGCTCGTCCGGCGCCTGTCGGCCGCGGGAGGGGCCGCCGGTCTCGCGAGGGACTACGACGCGTCCCGCACGCCGCGGGCGGAGCGAGGCGGCCTCGCCTTGCCCTCGAGGGCCGAGATCCAGCGCCATCTCGCCGAGGTCCGGGCGGCGGCCCTCGGCGGCCTCGAGCGCCTGGATCCGCGCAGCGACGACCGCCTGATCGCCGGCGGCTTCGTCTACGACCTGGTCCGGAGCCACGAGGCCCAGCACCAGGAGACGATCCTCCAGACCCTCGTCCTCATGGAGAGCGAGGCTTATCGGCCGGACCGGACGTCTCCGCCGGCCGCGCCCGCGGCCGTGGACGGCGGCGGGATGGTGAGCGTGCCCGCCGGCCCGTTCGACATGGGGGCGCCGGACGGGGCCTTCGCGTACGACAACGAGCGTCCCCGCCACCCGGCGACGACCGGCGCGTACGAGATCGGCCGCTACCCGGTGAGCAACGGGGCCTACCTCGAGTTCGTGGCCGCCGGAGGGTACGTCGAGCCCGGGCCGTGGACGGAGGAGGGAAGGGCCTGGCGGGCCGAGGCAGGACTCGTGGCGCCGGCCTACTGGCGGCCCGCGGACGCCGACCTCGGGACGCCGTCCGCGGAGGACGCGGCGGCGCTCGCCCGGGAGGAGGGGGCGGCCGGCTGGGCCCGCGAGACGTCGCTCGGCCGCGAGCCCCTGGATCCGGGGCACCCGGTCGTCCACGTCGGCTTCCACGAGGCGCGTGCCTTCGCGGCCTGGGCCGGGGCCCGGCTTCCGACCGAGGCGGAGTGGGAGAAGGCGGCGGCCTGGGATCCCGTGACGGTACGGGCGCGCGCCTACCCGTGGGGCGACGAGCCGCCGGACGCGCGCCGCGGCAACCTGGGCCGGCGGGCGTTCGGGACCACGCCGCTCGGGGCGTTTCCCGATGGGGCGAGCGCCCTGGGGTGCGAGCAGATGCTGGGGGACGTGTGGGAGTGGACGGCCTCGAGCTTCCGGGGCTACTCCGGCTTCGAGGCGTACCCGTACGAGGAGTACTCCGCCGTGTTCTTCGGCGTCGACTATCGCGTCCTGCGCGGCGGGTCGTGGGCCACGGCTCCGTGCGCGATCCGCTGCTCGTTCCGGAATTGGGACTACCCGATCCGCCGGCAGATCTTCGCCGGCCTCCGGCTGGCGCGCGATGCCTGAGCCCGGGCCGGCCGCCCCGGGCCCCGGCGCCTCCGGAGGCGCGGATCGGATCCGCCTGCGAAACCGTCTCGGCGGGAGCGAGACGCCGCTCGATCTCGCCCGGGACGTGCGCGCCGGCCTGACGGCGAGCCCCAAGACGCTCCCGCCGAAGTACTTCTACGACGCGCGCGGCTCCCGGCTCTTCGAGGCGATCACGGAGCTTCCGGAGTACTACCAGACCCGGACGGAGAAGGCGATCCTTCGTCGCTGTGCGGCCGACGTCGTCGAGGAGCTCGGGCCCCGGGTCCTCGTCGAGTTCGGCTCCGGGAGCGCCTCGAAGACGCGCGTCCTGCTGGACGCGATGCGCGATGCGGGCCTCCTGCGCGGCTACGGACCCGTGGACGTGAGCGCCGACGCCTCGCGTCGCGCCGCCGGCGCCCTGGCGGAAGACTATCCGGAGCTGACCGTCGAGGGTGTGATCGGGGACTTCGAGCACGCCCACGAGCTCCCGTTTCCCGGCGAGCGGCGGCTCCTGGTCTTCCTGGGGTCCACGATCGGGAACCTGAACCCCGAGGACGCCGTCGGCTTCCTGCGGGCGACGGCGGAGGCGATGTCCGTTGGCGACGGCTTCCTCATCGGCTTCGACCTCGTGAAGGATCCGCGGATCCTGGAGCGCGCCTACAACGACGCGGCCGGCGTGACGGCGGACTTCAACCTGAATCTCCTGCGCGTCCTGAACCGGGAGCTGGAGGCGGACTTCGATCTCGAGCGGTTCCGGCACCTCGCCTTCTTCAACGAGGCCGACGCGCGGATCGAGATGCACTTGGAATCGAAGAGCGATCAGGTCGTGCGGATCGAGGCCCTGGACCTGCGCGTGCCGTTCGAGGCGGGCGAGACGATCCGCACGGAGCTGAGCCACAAGTACACGCGGGAGTCCGTGGAGAGGATCCTCTCGGGGGCCGGCCTTCGCCTGAGCCGCTGGGAGACGGACCCCGACGGCCTGTTCGCCCTCGGGCTCGCCCTGCGCGCATGAGCCGGCTCACGGCCGAGGAGATCCACGGCGACGTCCTGTCGCTCTTCTCGCCCGCCCATCTCCCGAACGCCCCGGGCGCCGTGGGGGTCGAGATCGAGCTCCTGCCCGTCGCCTGGCCGGACGGGCAGAATCGGCCGGAGCCCCTTCCGCTGCAGCCGGTCGCGGGGGGGCACGGCTCGCTCCTGGAGTTCCTGCACGCGTACGGGGAGAGCACGGAGCGCCTGGCGGCGGATTGGGATGACTACGGATCGCCCCGGTTCCGGACGGAGCGTGACGGACTCCTGGTGTTCGAGCCCGGGGGGCAGCTGGAGTACAGCACGGAGCCGCGGCCCACGGCGGCGGCCGCGCACGATGACGCTCGTGCCGTCCTCATGCCCCTGCGGGAGGCGGCGGCCGCGGGCGGGATCCGCTTCCTGGACCTGGGCATGAACCCCTTTCACACGGCGGAGGATGTCGGCCTCCACCTGCAGAGCGGCCGCTACCGCGCCATGGACAGCTACTTCGCGGGCCTCGGGCCGTTCGGCCAGCAGATGATGCGGCTCACGGCGAGCCTGCAGGTGAACCTGGACTTCGGGGATCCCGAACGGGCCGGACTCCGCTGGCGGGCGGCGAACCTGATGTCTCCCGTGCTGACCGCGGCTTTCGCGAACTCGCCCGTGCGGTTTCCCGACGGGACCCGGGCGCTCAGCGGCCGCGCCCTCGTGTGGCAGGGGACGGACCCGAGCCGGACCGGGCTCGTCATGGCGGGAGGGGACGTGGGCCGGGCCGATCCGTGGCGCGCATACGCCGTGTTCGCGCTCACGGCGCGGGTGATGATGCGATTCGGCGAGGACGGGGCCCTGCACGCCGTGGCGGACGCCCTCCGGTTCAACGAGTGGTGGGCCGGGACGGCCGGGGCGCCCCCGAGCGCCGAGGACTGGCGCGTCCACCTCACGACCCTGTTTCCCGAGATCCGGCCCCGCGGCTGGCTGGAGATCCGCTCCATCGACGCGCCCGGGCCCGAGTGGTGGGGCGTGCCGATCACCCTGCTCCCGGCCATCCTCTACGACGACCGGGCCCTCCAGGCGACGCTCGACCTCCTGGAGCCGCACGCGGGATCCCTGGAGGACCTCGCGCGCCGCTCCGCGCTGGATGCGCTCGGCGACCCGGAGCTCGGGCGGCTGTCGGAGGCGCTGTTCCGCCACGGGCTGGACGCGACGACCCGATTTCCGGAGGGGTACTTCGACGCGGACATGGTCGGGGCGACCGGGGCGTTCCGGGAGCGGTACGTCGCGCGCCGTCGGACGCAGGCGGACGAGCGGCTCCCGGAGGACGGGCCGGCGTTGCCCTGAGCAGGCCGATCTGGAGAACCGGCGGCCCCGGCTCGCGGGCCGGGCCGCCGCCCCCCTACAGCTGCTTCACTTCCTCCAGGATGCGCGCGATGGAGTCGGCCGCGTCGCCGAAGAGCATCATCGTGTTCCGCATGTAGAACAGCTCGTTGTCGATCCCCGCGAACCCCGGGCTCAGGCTCCGCTTGAGCACCACGGCGTGGCGCGCCCGGTCCACCTCCACGATGGGCATGCCGGCGATCGGGCTGCCCGGGTCGTCCCGGGCCGCCGGATTCGTCACGTCGTTCGCGCCCACGACGAGGCACGCGTCCACGTTCGGCATGTCCGGGTTGATGTCCTCGATCTCGTACAGCTCCGTGTACGGGACGTTCGCCTCCGCGAGGAGCACGTTCATGTGCCCCGGCATCCGGCCCGCCACCGGGTGGATCGCGTACTTCACCTGCACGCCCCGGTGCGTGAGCTGGTCGGCGAGCTCGCGCAGCTTGTGCTGGGCCTGCGCGACCGCGAGCCCGTAGCCGGGCACGATGACGACCGTCTTCGCGTACGCGAGGAGCATCGCGACGTCGTCGGGCTGGACGGCGTTCACGTCCTCCTTCGTACGCTTCGCGCCGGGCGCCTTCGGGACGCCTCCGCCCGTCGTGGCCCCGAAGGCCCCGAACAGGACGTTCGCGAGCGACCGGTTCATCCCCTTGCACATGATGTTCGTGAGGATGAGGCCGGAGGCCCCGACGAGGGCGCCGCTGATGATGAGCGAGTTGTTCCGCAGCACGAACCCGGCGGCCGACGCGGCGAGCCCCGAGTAGGAGTTCAGGAGAGAGATCACGACCGGCATGTCCGCCCCGCCGATCGGGATGACGAGGAGCACCCCCATCACGAGGGCCGCCGCCGCGAGCAGGATGTAGAGGTTCGTCAGGCTCGCCGCGCCTCCCGCCGCCCCGAGCCGGACGGGCGAGACGATGACCAGATAGACCATCAGGGCGACGATGCCCGCGGCCAGGATCGCGTTCAGCGTCTTCTGGAGCGGGTAGGTGACCGCCTTCTCCGACACGAGGCCCTGGAGCTTGCCGAAGGCGATCATGCTCCCGGAGAAGGTCACCGCCCCGATGAGCGTGCCGGCCATGATGGAAATCGAGGAGTCGAGCGGGGGAATCGCGGTCTCCGCGACCCCGTTCACGTACTTCAGGTACTCCGCGGCGGCCACGAGTCCCGAGGCGGCGCCTCCGAAGCCGTTGAACATCCCGACCATCTGCGGCATGGCCGTCATCTTCACGAGGCGGGCCATCAGGGTGCCCGCGAACCCCCCGATGACGACGCCGATGATGATCCACGTGAAGTCCAGGATCTTCGGCTCCAGCAGCGCCCCCGCCACCGCGAGCAGCATACCGAGCGCGGCGAGCCCGTTCCCGGCCCGCGCCGTGGCGGGCGAGCTGAGCCGCTTGAGCCCGAGGATGAAGAGGACCGCCGACAGGAGGTACAGGAGCGGGATGATGAGGTTGGTCGTGGGCATCTATCGGCTCGCTTCGCTGGAGTCCGTGTCCCGGCGGAACATCTGGAGCATGCGGTCCGTCACCAGGAAGCCCCCGATGACGTTGATCGTGGCCATCGCGACCGCGACCACGCCCACGGTCACGAACAGGGTCCCATGCCCGGATCCCGCCACGACGAGCGCCCCCACGATCGAGATGCCGGAGATCGCGTTCGAGCCGGACATCAGGGGCGTGTGCAGGGTGGGCGGGACCTTGGTGATGACCTCGAAGCCGACGAACATCGCCAGCACGAAGACGTAGATGCTCACGAGGATCGTACCGGTCATGAGGAGTACCTCACCTTTCCGTCGTGCGTGACGCAGATCGCGTTCGTGATCTCGTCGTCCAGGTCGATGACGAGCTCCCCGTCCCGCACGAGGTGGCCGAGGAGGGTGGACAGGATGCGGGCGTACATCTGGCTCGCGTGGTGGGGCAGGGAGGACGCGAGGTCGAGCGGGGCCTGCACGATGACGCCCTGCTCGACCGTCGTCTCGCCGGGCCTGGACAGCTCGCAGTTCCCGCCGGCCTCGCCCGCGAGGTCCACGATGACCGAGCCCGGCCGCATCGCCGCGACCATGTCCGACGTGATGAGCCGGGGCGCGGGGCGGCCGGGAACGAGGGCGGTCGTGATCACGACGTCCGACTTCGCGACGTGCTCGGCGATGAGCTGGCGCTCGTGCTCCTGCTTCTGCTCGGAGACCTCGACGGCGTAGCCGGACTCGGTCTCCAGCTCCTCGCCCCCGTCCTCCCACTCCACGAACTTCGCGCCCAAGCTCTGGACCTGCTCCTTGACGGCGGGCCGGATGTCGAACGCCTCGACCACGGCGCCCAGCCGGCGGGCGGTGGCGATCGCCTGGAGACCCGCGACCCCGGCACCGATGACGAACACGTTGGCCGGCGCGATCGTGCCCGCGGCCGTCGTGAGCATGGGGAAGAACTTGTCCAGCGCCTCCGCCGCCCGGAGGACGGCCGAGTATCCCGCCACCGTGCTGAAGGCGGAGAGGGCGTCCATGCGCTGCGCGAACGTCGTCCGCGGCATGAGCTCGAGCGAGAGCGCGGTCACGCCCCGTTCCGCGAGGCGGGCGAGGAGGTCGGGGTTCGCGTGCGGCCGCAGGAGGCTCGCCAGCGTGGCCCGCGACGGCAGGAGGTCCGCGGACGCCGCGCTTCCGTTCTCGCCGACGCCCGTGCCCGTGACGGCGAGCACGACGTCCGCCTCCCGGCACAGGTCCTCCGGCCCCTCCGCGATCTCGGCTCCCGCCTCGCGGTACTCCTCGTCCGAGAAGGAGGCGGCCTCGCCCGCGCCGCTCTCGACGGCGAACGCGAGGTCCTCCCCCGCGAGGCGGCCGATGGCCGCCGGCGTCATGGCGACCCGTCGCTCGGACGGCGCGCGCTCCCTGGGTATGACGATACGCATCGGTCTCTTCGCTGCCCGCGTGAAGGTTGTCGGCGTCCGTACGCCGAAACGTCGCGAGGCGGGACGTCCCACCTTGCGGGTCGTCGGCGATGCGGCACTTTACCCCCCCGGTCGGCGCGAGCCGCCCCGGGGTCGGCGGCCAAGAGTATGCCACGGCAGGGCCCGCGGCGAAAGGCCACCGCGGGCGCCCGCCCGAGGCGGAAAGGAGGGAGGTTGGCACAGCTCACGCGGCACCAGATCGGAGCCACGCTCCTGAGCGCCCTCCGCCAGGAAGGCATGGGGGTCCGCGACCTGTTCGAGGGGCGTCAGGAGCCCGTGTCCTGGTTCTTCCGCTGCCTGGCGTACGACCAGTCCGAGCTGGACATCATGGAGTCGGGCGTGATCGAGATCCTGCACGCGCCGTCCGCGCTCATCGAGATCTCGCTGGACGAGGTCGCGCTCGCGTGCGCGAACGTGGGGCCGGAGGGGCTCGCGGCCTATCTGGCGCCCGCGGGATCCGACGACCGCGAGGAAGCGCCGGACGCCGAAGGCGAGCCCGAGGCCTCGCCACCCGCCTTCGATCCGCCGCTCGCCTTCCACCCCGAGGCGATGCTGGGGTTCCTGAGCGTGGACGTGGCGCCTCCCGCGCTGTGGCTCCAGGAACGGGAGTCAGGCCCCGAGGCGAACGAGCGGCTCGCCAAGCGGCTGGCGGACCTCGCTCAGGGGATCGGGAAGGATGCAGACTCGGTCGAGGTCCACATCGAGGGCGCGCTGGACTCCCAGGACGGCTGGGCCGACGCATCGGCCAAGGTCCGGCCCGCCGGCGTCTCCGTCCACTTCACGTTCGACCTCCCGCTCGCCGGGAGCAGCGAGCGGACTCTCCGGCACCGCTTCGGCGCCGGGGCCGCGACGGCCGCCTCGGCGCTCGAGCGGCTGCGTGAGGTGTTTCAGGCGGACTGACCGGGCCGCGGCGCGGTGGGGCCTCGGACGCGATGTAAGATTTCGGGATGCCGCTTGCGCTCGCTTCGGTGCTCGCCGTCCAGGCTCAGGCCGGCGAGCCGGACGTCGTCCGGGCCGTGCGCGGCCTCACCTCCCTGCCCCGAGGAGAGGTGATCGCCTCCGTTCGCTCGAAGGCCGGTCGTGAGGTGATCGACACGGGCTCCGGCGTGCCGCGTGCCTGTGATTCGAGCGGATGCCGGCTCGAGCACGATGCGGCCCTGTGGCTGAAGCTCGTGAGCCTCGAGCCGGACGGCAGACGGATTCGAGGCGAAGGTCTCGGTCGACCACGCGACAAAGAAGGGCGATGGCAACTTCGCGATTCTGGGGCGTCTCACGCGGTACCGGTTCGCCTGGAAGGATGGCGGCTGGATCCTGGTCGACAGGTTCACCCTGGTGATCGGCTGACCCCGTCGCCGTGCCTGTCGAAAGGGCCTGATCGGCGCAGAACCCCCGCTCCCGAAACGGGAAGACGGGATGGCCCTCATGGTCCGCTGAGAGACTCCCCGCACCTGCGCCCGGGGGGATGCCCGCGCTCTTCGCCTCAGGGCAGCGGGATCCCTCTCAGCGCGAGCAGGCTGTCCACGGCGCTCCGGAAGTCGCTCAGGCCGACGGCGCCCCGGATCGCGAGGCTGTCGCCGATGACGAAGAAGGGCGTGCTCTCGATCCCGGACCGGATGGCGGACTCGTAGTCGGAGACCTGGAGGGGCGCCGTGCGGTCGTTGCGGAGGCACTCCGAGAAGGAGGCCCCGTCGATCCCGATCTCGCGCGCGTAGGCGACGAATAGCGCGTTCGGGTCCGGTGCCGCCACCCACTCGTCCTGGCGCTCGAACAGGACGTCGTGCATGGGCCAGAACCGCCCCGCGCCGCCGGCGCAGAAGGCCGCCTCGATGGCGGGCCAGGCGCGCGGGTGGGTCGGGTTCGGGAAGCCGATCCACAGGTAGCGGGCCTTCCCGGTCCGGATGTAGAGGCTGTCGATGGCCCGCATGTTCTCGCGGTGGTGCTGGGCGCAGAACGGGCACTGGAAGTCGGACACCTCCACGATCCGCATCGCGGCCGCGCTGTCCCCCTTGATCCGGTCCCGCGCCGCGCGCTCCAGGAGGGCGGTCTGGTCGGCGGGAACGACGGCGGCCTCCTGCGTTCGCGCGAGGCCGGCGGCGGCCAGGGCCCCGGCGCCCAGGGCCAGGAGCAGAGCCGTTCCCGCGGCGCGCCGCCCGCTCATCGGGCCAGATCCTCGAGCACGGCCGCGGCGTGCCCGTCCGGCTTCACCTTCCGGTACACGCGCTCGATCCGGCCGTCCGGGTCGATGACGAACGTCGTGCGGTGGATGCCCTCGTACTCCCTGCCGTAGAGCTTCTTCGGCCCCCAGGTGCCGTAGGCCTCCGCCGTCCGGTGGTCCGGGTCCGCCAGGAGGGGAAAGCTCAGGTCGTACTTGTCGCGGAACCGGGCGTGGGAGTCCACACCGTCCGGGCTCATCCCGAGCACCACGATCCCCGCCCGCTCGTACTCGGCGCCGAGGTCGCGGAATCCGCAGGCCTCCTTCGTGCAGCCGCTCGTGTCGTCCTTCGGATAGACGAAGAGGACGACGCGCCGGCCGCGCAGGTCCGCGAGCCGAATCGTCTCTCCCGCGTCCGTCTGGAGCTCGAACTCGGGTGCCGCGTCTCCGACCTCGACCATCATCCCCGCTCCTCGCTCGTGTGCGGGCCCCTCGTCCGGGAACCCCGTGGGCCGCGAAGCGGCGAAAGATGCCCGCTCGCGGCCGGCGGCGAAAGCCGCGGGTCAGCGGACGCCCGTCACGAGCCGGGCGTCGCCGGGGAGGGGATGGCAGCGGATCCGCCCGAGGTCGGCGGCCCGCAGCCAGCTCTCGAGCGCGGACAGGTCGTACGTGTCCCCCGTCTGCGTGTGCAGGAGCATCGTGATCGCGAACAGGGCCGCGAAGCCGTCCCCCTCCCCCCGCACGAAGTCGAGCAGGGCGAGCGCTCCGCCCGGCCTCAGGGTGCCCGCCAGCCGGCGAACGAGACCGCGGTTCTCGTCCGGAGCGTAGATGTGGGCGATGTTCGCCAGGAGGACGATGTCGTACTCGCCCTCCGGGGTGTCCGACAGGAAGTCGCCGGCGAGGAGCCGAACGGAGGGGTTCGCGTCCAGGCCGTACTTCGGGCCGACGTGCGACAGGATCTCCGGCCGGTCGAAGAGCGCGCACTGGAGTCCGCGAGCCGCGAACGCGCGCGTGAAGGTCCCGGGACCGCCACCCACGTCGAGCGCGGACTCGGCACCGGGCACGACGGCGAGGCACGTGTCCACGACCGCGCGCACGAGGGCCGGGTCCTTGTTGTCCATGGCGGCCATGAAGCGCTCCAGGGACGCCTCGTCCGGGGCGCCGGCGGCGGGCCCGCCCTCCTCGGCGGGCGTCCCCTCGGTCACCGCACGGGGAAGGTCGGTCGCCCATCGCCGGATCCCCGCGAGCCACTGGAGCAGGGAGTCGCGCTCGTAGTCCGGGGCGCTCCGGTCCAGGAGCCGCGCGCGCGCGGCGCCGGTGAGCCGGATCCCGTCCTCGTCCTCTCGCACGGCCCCGAGGGCCTCGAGCGCCCCGACGAGCATGCGCACGCCCCGGACGCTTACGCCGAGCTCCCCCGCCAGCTCCGGGATCGGCCGGGGCCCGCCTCCGAGGGCGTCCACCAGGCCGAGCTCCACGGCCGTGGCCGCCGCCAGGGCCCACTCCGCGCCTCTCCGGTACTCCCTGAGTCGTTCCATCCCGGCCATCGCGCCTCCCCCGTGTCTTCGGGCCCGCTCGGTGGAGCTCTAGTCCGCGGCTGTGAGCTCGGACAGCAGGTCCGCGGCCCGCCGGAGGTGGGGGATCACGATGGAGCCGCCCACCACGAGGCCGACCGAGAACGCCTCCATCATCTCCTCGTCCGTCACGCCCTCCTCCCGGCAGCGGATCACGTGGTACGCGATGCAGTCGTCGCACCGCAGGACGAGCGACGCGGCGAGTCCCATGAGCTCCTTCGTCCGCGCGTCCAGCGCGCCGTCCTCGTAGGTCCGGCCGTCGAGCGCGAAGAAGCGCCCGATCGTGAGGTTCCCCGCCGACAGGACCTTCTCGTTCAGTCTCTCCCGCTCGCGGCGGAACTCCTCGACTCGTGCGGACACGCTCCCGACCTCCGGCGAAGGTGACCCGGCGCCCTCCGGGCCGGGGCGGGGTGCCCGGGCCCGGACGCCTCCCCTACCTTGTAACCCTCCATGACCGAGTTCGCGACGGACGAGGCGCTGGCCGAGGTGCTCGACGGGTGCCTCGCCGCGCTCGACGAGGAGGCGGATGCCGTGAGGCAGTCCCTCGCGCGGCGCGGTCTCACGGATCCCATCCAGGGTCTGGGCGGGCGGCTGCTGGAGAGCCCGGCGGGGGGACTGCGCTATGAATGGCAGATCCCCGATGGCCCGGCCCTCCGCGTGGACGAGGCCCTCCGCGTGTCGTGTCCGGCCGGCGAGACGCGGGGCTTCGTGACCGGGTTCGAGCGCCGGAGGCGCATCGTCCGCATCTCCGTGTCGGACTGGCTCGGGGCCCGGCCGGGGTCGGCCGAGCTCACGTTCGATCCGACCTGGCTCCTCGAGGCCCTGGCCGATCGCCTCGCGGCCATCTCGCGGAACCCCGGCGCCTTTCACCCCGACACCGCACTGCGACTGCTGGGCCGCACGTTCCCGCGGACGGGCCGCCGGGAGCCCGAGACGCCGGACGTCCGTGGGCTGAACGGACCCCAGCGGGAGGCGCTGGCCCGGATCCTCGGAAGCGACGCCCTGTTCGTCTGGGGCCCCCCGGGCACCGGAAAGACCCGCCTTCTCGCCCACGCCGCGGCCGAGCTCGCCCGGTCCGGACCCGTCCTCGTCGTCGCGACGCCGAACGCCGCCCTGGATGAGGCGGCGGGGCGGATCGCGGAGGTGCTCGGTCCGGACGCCGTGCGGGCGAACCGGCTGATCCGGGTGGGCGCCGCGGCGAGCCCGACGGGCGACGCGGAGCTCTCGCTCGAGGCCGCGGTGGAGCGCCACGCGGCGGGGGACACGGGCATCGGCGACCGGCTGGCGGAGCTGGAGCGTGAGGTCGTCGGCCGGAGCTCGGCCGGGACGGAGACCCTGTCCCTGCGGACGCGCTACGCCCGCCTCGCCGCGGCGTGCCGGGAGGCCTCCGATCCGGGGGTCGCGGCCAGGGTGGGGATCCTGGGCCGGGAGCTGCAGCGGGCGGGCGGACAGGCGCTCCGCCGGGCGGATGTGGTGCTCTCGACGTTCGCCCGGCTCGCCCTGCGGGAGGATCTCGCCGTCCTCCGATTCGGCTCCGTGCTCATCGACGAGGCGAGCGCGGCCCCGCTTCCCCACGTCGTGTTGGCGGCCGTGCGGGCGAGGGAGCGCGCCGTGGCGATCGGCGACTTCCAGCAGCTCCCGCCCGTCGTCGTGTCGCGGGGAGAGGAGGCGGCTCGCTGGCTCCGGCAGGACGCGTTCCGCGAGGCGGGTGTCGTGCCGGCCGCACCGCCCGGGGAGATCGCCCTGCCCTCCGAGCGGGATGCGCTCTGCGCGATGCTCCACCTCCAGTACCGGATGCGGCCACCCATCCGGGCGCTCGTGAGCGACACGTTCTACGGCGGACGTCTCGCCGACGCCGGCGAGGTCATCGACCGCCCTCCCGGGCCGGAGCCTCTCATCCTCCTGGACACGACCTCCCGCTCGCCCGCGGTGGAGCGGGAGGAAGGATCCCGCGCGAACCCGGTCCACGTGGAGGTCGTGCTGTCGCTGCTCGAGGTGCTCGGGCGCTGCGGCGCGAGGGATGTCGGCCTCATCGCTCCGTACCGCCTCCAGGCGCGCCGCACGGCCCGGCTCGCCCGCGCCCGGCTCGGCCGCGCCGCGCCCGCGGGCCTCGAGGTGACCACGATCCACCGCCTCCAGGGGAAGGAGAAGGCCGTGGTCGTCTTCGACACCGTCGATGCCCCGCCCGGGCGGAGCTGGTTCCTCGACGAGCGGCGGAATCCCGATCTCCCCCGCCTCCTGAACGTGGCGATCTCGCGCGCCCGCGACGCGCTCGTCTTCGTCGCCAGTCCCCCGGGCCTTCGGCAGTCCCTTCCGCAGGGTGCCCTGCTTCTGGACGTCCTGGATCGGGTCGCGTCCCGGGGCGCCGTGCTGGACGCGGGCGATCTCGCTTCCCGGGGCCCGGGGCTGTTCGGCCCCCTCGGAACGCCGGGAATCGGATGAGGATTCTCGCCTCGTCGGGGACGATCGCCGTTCATTTTTTAAAAAAACATGATTCCGTACATCCGCGGCCTTGACTCCAAAAAGAATGATATTATACTTCGGGTGTGCCACGAAGGAGGCACCGGCGAATCCGGAACGACGCTGCGCCGAATTCGCGACGACGGGTTGCCCGATGTGGTGGGAGGAACTCCTCGGAGAACCAAGCGCCGCACAGCTGATCGGGATCGATGGTACCAGGCTCGTCGATTCTTGGAAGGTAAGCGCAACCAACCAAGAAGGCCGCGACTGACGCAGAAAGCAATCCTTCCTCAGCCCCTGACGCTCTTCGGAGCGGGCAGGGGCTGAGTACATCCAGGCGCTCCCGCTCGCCGGCCGGACGCCCGCCCGCCCGGCCCGGCTCTCGCCGCGCGCTTCCGTCCTACCGTCCTTCGCTCCCGTCTTGCCGGACTCCTGGCCCGGGGGTCTGCTCCGGAGCACGGATTTTTAAAAAAATGACATGTGGAGAACGTGTGGAAGATGTGTGGAAAAAGAGAAATGTTCGTCGGGCGGGGCCGTAGGGGCTTGGAAGCGGAAGCGCGCGGAGTTATCCACGGAGTGTGGATGGATCGGGAAACGGAGCGGTTGGACGATGAGAGCCGTGGTGCAGAGGGCGTCGAGGGCGAGGGTCCGGGTGGGAGGGGAAGTCGTGGCCGAGATCGGCCCGGGCCTCGTGGTGCTCGTGGGCTTCGCGTCGGGCGACGGGCCGGAGCCGGGAGCCTGGATGGCCCGGAAGCTCAGGGGATTGCGCGTGTTCGCGGACGGCGAGGGTCGGATGAA
>JBHHZD010000015.1:0-53807 GCA_046757885.1 Gemmatimonadota bacterium | reverse complement strand
GCGGCGGAGGAGCCGGAGGCCGAGGCGGCGGAGGAGCCGGAGGCCGAAGCGGCGGCGGAGCCGGAGGCCGGGGCGGCGGAGGAGCCGGAGGCCGAGGCGGCGGAGGAGCCGGAGGCCGGGGCGGCGGCGGAGCCGGAGGCCGGGGTGGCCGAGGAACGGGAGGAGGAGTCCTGACGTCACGGGGAGCCTCTCTCGGAGGGCGTTCGTGTTCGAGGGGTCCGGCGCCGCGCGTCGGACCCCTTCTGACGTTCGGCTGGCGTGGATCCGGCCTCTGCGCCCTGTCGGCGGCCTGGATGGCCTGCGCGGCACCGGCGACCGGGCGCAGACCCAGCGCCCCGCCGCTACCCACCGGGGCCCGGACCTCCGCCGAGGGCAGGGCCCTTCTCGAGGCTCGGAGCGCCTTCGACGCCGGGGAATTCCGACGCGCGGCCCGCTTGGCCGATTCGCTCTATTTCGCCTGGCGGGACGGGGCGGACGGCGGTGACCGGGCGGCGCAGGCCCTGTGGCTGGAAGTCCGGTCTCTGGAAGAAGCCGGCGACCGGCGCCGGGCGGGCGAACGGCTCGAATCGCTGGTCGGCCTGGCGGGTGAACAGCGACTCCGCCGAGAGGCGGTGAGACATCTGGCGAGTCTCAGGGCGCGAACGGCCGATCGACCGGCGGCGATCCGGCTCCTGCTGGAGCATCCCGAGGCGCTGGACGACCGCATGCTCGAGCTCATGCGGGCGAGCGCGAACGACCTGTCCGTGACGGAGCTCGAGGCCCTGGCCTCCGCGTCGGCCGCGTCTTCGAAGGAAGGCTCTCTCGTGCGGGCAGCGCTCGCGAGGGCCCTCGCCCTCTCGGGAGAGACGTCGCGAGCGAGGGCGGTGGCGGCGCGAGTCGGCGACGAGGCGACGCCCCGGGATCGTGTCCTGGCCGCCGACGTGCTCGCCGGGCGAGTGGCACCGGCTCGGGACACGCTGCGCGTCGGGGTGCTCCTCCCTCTCTCGGGCCGTTTCGGCTCCGTGGGACGCAGCGTTCTGGAGGGAGCCCGGATCGCCTTCGAGGAGTACGCGGTAGCGGGGGAAGGCCCCGCGGTCACCCTTGTCGTGGTCGACGACAGCTCCCGCCTCGAGACCGTGCCGTCCCGGCTCGCGGCGCTCGAGGCAGAAGGGGTGGTCGCCGTCCTGGGCCCCATTCGCTCTCGGTCCCTTCGAGAGGCGGCGCGCGCCCGCCACGACCTCGGTCTGCTCGTGCTGAGTCCGACGGCGACGGACGCGCGGGACCTTCCGCCCCGGGCGTACTCGATGTGGGACCGGACGAGGCGGGAGAACGATGTGGCAGCGGATGTGGGCCGGTGGTTGGTCGGCGATCTCGGTGCGAGCCGGGTCGGCGTCCTCTATCCGGATACCCGGGAGGGGGAGAGAGAGTACCTCGCGTTCCGTGCCGCCGTGAGCCGATCCGGCGGCTACGTAGCGGATGCAAGGGCGTACGAGCCCGATTCGACCACGTTCGGAGGTCCGATCGGAGCGCTCGCCGCCTTCGCGCCGGATGCGGTCTACGTGACGGCCGCGGACGAGCGGACCGTTCTCCAGCTCGCGCCCCAGCTGGCCTTCTACGGCCTCCGGGGCGCCATCATCGCCGGGGGCAGCGCCTGGGCGGCCCCTGCCGTGGTCCGCCGTCTTGACCCGGGATTCGCGAACGGGCGCATCGTGGGGACCTACGTCGATCGCACGGCGCCGGAATCGGCATGGACCAGATTTAAAGTGGCATATGAGAAAAAATATCGTAAAGGTTTACGTAATCAGCTGCTCCCGGCACTAGGCCACGACGCGATGACGTCCATCCTCGCCGCGCTTCCCAGGGACGGCCTCGCGCGCCCGGGCGCCGTCGCGCGGTCTTGGGCAGGCGCCACGGCCCTGGAGGGGGCCACGGGGACGTTCCGGCCCGTGCCGGAGGAGGCGACGGTGTCGCGGCGCACGATGATTCGCGTGTTCAGCGATCGCTCGCTCGCCGCGGCCGACGTCGAGGACATCTGGAGCCGCACGCGGGCGGAAGGGGAGCGGGAGGAAGCGAGGGAAGAGCTGCGGCGGGAGCAGGCGGAGGCGAAGGCCGAACGGGAGGCCGCGCGCCGGCTCCGACTGCGGGAAGAGGCGGAGAACCGCTGAGGACGGGAGCGAACGTTGAGCATGCGAGAGAAGTTGAAAGGGCTGGAGGAGCGGAAGGCCCGCACGCTGGAAGCCGGGGGCGCGGAGAGGCTGGAGCGACAGCACGCTCGCGGCAAGCTGGGCGCGCGCGAGCGCCTGGAGCTGCTGCTGGACCCGGGATCTTTCGTCGAGATCGATCGCTTCGTCGAGCACCGGTGCACCGACTTCGGACTCGCGGAACGGCGGGTGCCGGGCGACGGCGTCGTGACGGGACACGGCCGCATCGGCGGGCGGTCGGTGAATGTGTTCAGCCAGGACTTCACGGTGTTCGGTGGTTCGCTGTCAGAAGCACACGCCGAGAAGCTGTGCAAGGCTCTGGACCTCGCGATGCGGACGGGGGTGCCCGTCATCGGTCTCAACGACTCGGGTGGCGCCCGGATCCAGGAGGGCGTCGCGTCGCTGGGGGGGTATGCGGAGCTCTTCCTGCGCAACACGCTCGCCTCGGGCGTCATCCCGCAGATCAGCGCCATCCTCGGACCCTGCGCGGGAGGCGCGGTCTATTCGCCGGCGATCACGGACTTCGTCTTCATGGTTCACGGGATCAGTCACATGTTCGTGACCGGGCCGAATGTCGTGAAGACCGTCACGCACGAGGACGTGAGCTTCGAGGAGCTGGGAGGGGCGGGAGTGCACAGCACGAAGTCGGGCGTGGCCCACTTCGCCTGTGACTCCGAGTACGAGGCGCTCGAGGGCATACGGAAGCTGCTCTCGTTCCTCCCCGCAAACAACGCGGAGCGGCCCCCCGAGCGGGACACTCGGGATCCGGCGGATCGCAGGGAGGAGGATCTGCTGGACCTCGTGCCGGACCAGCCGAATCGCCCCTACGACATGCACGAGGTCATCCGTCGCATCGTGGATGACGGCGATTTCCTGGAGGTGCACCGGAACTTCGCCCCGAACCTCGTCGTGGGGTTCGCGGGACTCGGGGGACATAGCGTCGGCATCGTCGCGAATCAGCCGGCCGTGCTGGCGGGCGTGCTCGACATCGACGCGAGTCGGAAGGGAGCCCGGTTCGTCCGCTTCTGCGATGCGTTCAACATCCCCATCGTGACCCTGGAGGACGTGCCCGGCTTTCTCCCCGGCGTGGGCCAGGAGCACGGAGGCATCATCGACCACGGCGCCAAGCTCCTGTACGCCTATTGCGAGGCCACCGTGCCCAAGCTCACGGTCATCACGCGGAAGGCGTACGGCGGAGCGTACGACGTCATGTCGTCGAAGCACATTCGCGGGGACCTGAACCTGGCCTGGCCGACAGCCGAGATCGCGGTCATGGGCCCCAAGGGAGCGGTCGAGATCCTGTACAGGAAGGAGATCGCGGAAGCGAAGGACCCGGAGCGGCGCGTGGCGGAGCTGGAAGCGGAATTCCGGGAGAAGTTCGCGAATCCGTATCTGGCCGCCACCCGCGGCTACGTGGATGATGTCATCGACCCGCGGACGAGCCGCGAGCGTCTCATCGCGGGTCTCGATCTCCTCGCGAACAAGCGGGCCTCGAATCCGCCCCGGAAGCATGGCAACATCCCGCTCTGACGGTCGAGAGCCGGATCCGTGGGACCGGGCAGGGATCGGGCGCGGCTGACGGTGTTCTCCCGCATCCTGGTCGCGAATCGCGGCGAGATCGCCGTGCGCGTGCTGCGGGCCTGCCGCGAGCTCGGCGTCGAGGGCGTGGCCGTGTACTCCGAGGCGGACCGGCGCTCGCCCCACCTCGACTTCGCGCAGGAGGCCCTGCCCATCGGGCCGGCGCCCGCGGCCGAGAGCTACCTCAGCATCGACCGTGTCGTGGAGGCGGCTGTGGGCTGCGAGGCGGATGCCGTCCACCCCGGATACGGATTCCTGGCGGAGAACCCCGACTTCGCGTTGGCGCTCGAGCGGGAGGGGATCGTCTTCATCGGGCCCACGGCGGACGCCCTTCGAGCCATGGGCGACAAGACGGAGGCCCGGCGCCGGATGCGGGAGGCCGGCGTGCCCGTCGTGCCGGGCTCCGACGGGCCCGTGACGGGCCTGGACGAAGCCCTCGCCGTGGCCGGAGAGCTCGGCTATCCGGTTCTCCTGAAGGCAGCGGCCGGCGGCGGTGGGAAGGGGATGCGGGTCGTGGAGGACGAGGGCGCGCTGGAGGCCGCTCTCCGAGCCGCTCGCAGCGAGGCGACCCAGGCGTTCGGGGACGAGCGCGTCTACGTCGAGCGGTACCTCCGCGGGCCCCGACACGTCGAGGTCCAGGTTCTGGCCGATGCCCGCGGGGAGGTCATCCAGCTCGGGGAACGCGACTGCTCGATCCAGCGGCGTCACCAGAAGCTCATCGAGGAGACGCCCGCCCCCGGGCTCGACCGGTCCGTGAGAGGGCGCATGGGCGACGTCGCGATCGCCGCGGCTCGCGCCGTGGCCTATCGGGGGGCCGGCACGGTGGAGTTCCTCTACGAAGAGGGGGAGTTCTACTTCCTCGAGATGAACACGCGGATTCAGGTGGAGCACCCGATCACGGAGCTCGTGACCGGCGTCGACCTCGTGCAGTGGCAGATCCGGATCGCGGCCGGAGAGCCCCTGGACATCGAGGGAACCGAACGCTGGCCGGGCGGCCACGCGCTCGAATGCCGCATCTCCGGCGAAGATCCGTACAACGGATTCCTGCCGTCGAACGGCCGGGTGGAGGTCCTGCGAGTGCCCGCGGGCCCGGGCGTACGCTGGGACGCGGGCATCGCAGAGGGAACCGAGGTCGGTCTGCACTACGATCCGCTGCTGGCGAAGCTCATCGTCCACGCCCGGGACCGCGAGAGCGCCATCCGTCGCATGCGTCGAGCTCTGGTCGAGCTCCACCTGGGCGGCGTGGCCACGACGCAGCCGTTCCACCTTGCGGTCATGGCGGAGCCCGATTTCCTGGCGGGTGGCGTGTCGATTCACTATCTGGACCGGCACCCGGAGCTCGTGGATCCCGGACTGGAGGACTGGCGGCGGGAGGCGGCGCTGACGGCCGCGGTGCTGCTGGAAGAGCGGCGGTACCGTCCGGACGGACTCATCCGGGCCGGGAAGGAGGTGGCCCGGAGCGCCCGCGGTCGGCCGCGATCGGACTGGCAGCGGCAACTGGATGGAAACGCGGAGGCATGGTGACGCGGACGGAGCCGATCGTGCTGGACATTCGATCCATCGCTGCGGGAGGCGAGGGTGTCGCGAGGGACGCGGACGGTCGAGTCGTGTCCCTGTGCGAGGCTGATCCTGAGGCGGTCGAGAGCGGTCGCGAGGTCGCCGTGGCCGCCGGCGCGGAGGTCGAGTTCCTGGCGGAACGGGTCGAAGATCGAATCCGCGATCTGCTTCCGGCGGACGTCATCGTGGTGAACCCCCCTCGTCGGGGTCTGGCGAGGGAGGTGACCGAAGTCCTGGCGGACGCGCGGGCGACGGGAATCGCGTACGTGAGCTGTGATCCGGCAACGCTCGCGAGGGACGTATCCCGACTCGGCGAACGATGGCGAGTGCGCAGCGTGACGCCGTTCGACGCCTTCCCCCAGACGGCCCACGTGGAGGTGATCGCGTGGTTGGAGAGAACCTGATGGAAGGCGGGCATCGACCAGACGAGGGCCCGGGCGGCGCGGGCCGGCGCTATCACGTGCGCATCGGCGAAGCCGGGTGCGAGGCGACCGTCGCGGACGGCGGGTTGTGGATCGGGGACCGCTTCCTGCCGGCCCGGCTGACCCGACTGCCCGGAAACGGGCTTCCGGCGCTGCGGATCGACGGAAGAACGACGCCGTTCCACGCCCGGCTCTCTGGATCGTCCTGGCTCATCGAGGTGGAGGGGCGGGTGTTTCGCGTCGAGGTCGAGGATCTCAGACGCCGCGCTCTCAGGGAGCTCGCGGGAGGGGGCCGGCAGGTCGCGACGGAAGGCGTCGTGCGGGCGCCGATGCCCGGCCTGATCGTGCAGGTCGAGGTCGAGGTAAATGAGGAGGTGGCGGCCGGGACGCCGCTGGTCATCATGGAAGCGATGAAGATGGAGAACGAGATCAAAGCGGGGGCCGCCGGCACGGTGAAGGAGGTGCTGGTGCGCGCGGGCGATGTCGTGAATCAGGGCGACGTCCTGCTGAGGCTGTCGTGAGCGAGAGCGTGGAGCGGTGGTTCCGGACGAGCTCAGGACTCGAGATCGAGCGGGTGTACGACGCGGCGTCCGGCCACGACCGCGCGGAGGAGGCGATCGGAGAGCCCGGCCGCTTCCCGTACACGCGAGGGATTCATCCGGACATGTACCGCGGCCGCCTGTGGACGATGCGCCAGTACGCGGGCTTCGGGACAGCCAGGGAGACGAACGCCCGATTCCGCTACTTGCTGGACTCGGGTCAGACGGGGCTCTCGGTGGCCTTCGATCTTCCGACCCAGATGGGGCTGGACTCCGACGATCCCCGGGCCGAAGGAGAGGTCGGCCGGGTCGGCGTCGCGATCGACACGGTCGAGGACATGGAGATCCTGCTCGACGGCATCCCCCTCGAGAGCGTGTCCACGTCGATGACGATCAACGCCACGGCCGCGATCCTCCTCGCGCTGTACATCGCGGTGGCCGACGGAAGGGGCGTCCCCCGCGACCGGCTGTCGGGCACCGTGCAGAACGACATCCTCAAGGAGTTCATCGCGCGGGGGACCTTCATCTACCCGGTGGAGCCGAGCCTCCGCCTCGTGACGGACATCTTCGCCTTCTGTGCCGATGAGCTGCCGCGCTGGAACACGATCTCGATCAGCGGCTACCACATGCGCGAAGCGGGTGCGACGGCGGCTCAGGAGCTCGCCTTCACGCTCGCCAACGGCCGCGAATACGTGCGCCGGGCCGTGGAAAGGGATCTCGAGGTGGACGATTTCGCTCCCCGCCTCAGCTTCTTCTTCGCGGCGCACAACCACCTGTTCGAGGAAGTCGCGAAATTCCGGGCCGCGCGACGGATGTGGGCACGTATGATGCGAGACGAGTTCGGGGCCTCGGATCGAGGGTGCCGGCTGCGCTTCCACACGCAGACCGCGGGATCGACGCTCACGGCTCAGCAGCCGCGGAACAACGTCGTGCGGGTGACGGTGCAGGCCCTGGCCGCGGTGCTGGGGGGGACGCAGTCCCTGCACACGAACGCGTTCGATGAGGCCCTCCGACTCCCCTCCGCCGACGCCGCGCGGCTCGCGCTTCGGACCCAGCAGATCCTCGCCGCCGAGTCCGGCGTCGTGGAGACGGTGGATCCGCTCGGGGGCTCGTACTACGTGGAAGCCCTCACGGACCGCGTGGAGGAGGCGGCGGCCGCGTATCTGGATCGGGTCGCGGAGCTCGGCGGGCCGGCGGCCGCCATCGATTTCATGGCGGATGAGATCCATCGCGCCGCCTACCGGGCCCAGCTGGAGCTGGAGAGCGGGGAGCGCGAGGTCGTGGGCGTGAACGCACATCGAAGTGAGGACGGGGACGTTCCGGAGCGGGAGTCGACGGAATACGACGAGCTGGCGCGCGCGCAGAGGGAGCGGCTGGCCCGGATCCGCACGGAGCGCGATTCTCATCTCGTCACCCAGACTCTGGAGACGGTGGAGCGAGCGGCCGCGGAGGACCGGAACCTCGTTCCGTCCATCGTGGCCGCCGTGAAGGCCCGCGCGACCCTGGGCGAGATCAGCCAGGCTCTCAGGCGCTGCTGGGGCACCTTCGGCGGCGACTGACGAGCTCCCGGATCGGGATCACGACACGCGAAAGGAGCGTCATGCCGACGTACGAGTACGAATGCCGGGCTTGCGGACACCGGTTCGAGCGGTTCCAGCACATCAACGACCGGGTGATTCGCACCTGTCCGGAGTGCGGGAAGAGAAGCGTCCGGCGCCTGATCTCGGCCGGCGGGGGGATCGTCTTCAAGGGCCCCGGCTTCTACGCGACGGACTACCGAAAGGGGCCCGCCCCGTCGCGGGACGGAGGACGTGGGAAGAAGGAGAGCCCGGACGCCGGCTCCGGGGCGGAGGGTGGCGCCTCCCCGTCCGCGGATGCGGCGAAGGGCTCGTCCGGGAGCGACGGCGAATGACCGAGGCGCCGCCGGAGGCGAGTCCGCTGGTCGCGGCGCTTCGGGCGGCCGCGATCTCATGCGGTGCGCCGGAGGATTTCGTCCCGGAGCTCGCACGGCCGGGAGACGAGTCCCACGGCGATCTGGCGTCGAACGCGGCCCTCGTCCTCGCGGCCCGATTGGGTCGTCCTCCCCGAGCCCTGGCCGAGGACATCGCGCACGCCCTCGACGTGCGGAAGGCGGCCGTGCAGAGCGTGGAGGTGGCCGGACCCGGATTCCTCAACTTTCGGCTGGCGGACTCCGTCCTGTGGCGGGGACTGCGCGGACTCCTCGAGGAGGCAGCGAGGTGGGGGTGCTCGGAGGCCGCCACCCCTCTTCGGTTCAACGTGGAGTTCGTCTCGGCGAACCCGACCGGGCCGCTGCACGTCGCGCACGGTCGGGGGGCCGTGATCGGGGACGTCGTCGCCTCCCTGCTGAAGTGGACGGGGCACGAAGTAACGAGGGAGTTCTACGTCAACGACGCGGGGCGGCAGATCCGGCTCCTCGCCGAGTCGGTGGAGGCCCGGTACCGTCAGGAGAAGGGAGAGGCCGCCGACGTGCCCGACGGCGGCTATCAGGGCGAGTACGTCCGGGACCTGGCGGCGCGGCTCGTGCACGAGATCGGACCGCCGGTGGTGGAGGGAATGGCCGCAGACCGGAGGATCGCGGAGTTCGAGCGGCGGGCGCCGGAGTTGCTGCGCCGTGAGCAGGAGGCGGACCTGCGGGACTTCGGGGTCTCGATGGATGTGTTCCGGGAGGAGAGCGAGCTCGTCGGCGCGGGGGAAGTGGACGACCTGCTTCGGGTCCTGGACGACACCGGACGGGTGTACGAATCGGAGGGAGCGATCTGGCTGCGCACGAGCGAACACGGCGACGAGAAGGACCGCGTGCTCGTCAAGAGCGATGGCGAGAGCACGTATTTCCTCACCGACATCGCCTATCATCGGGACAAGGCGCGCCGGGGCTTCGAACGCGCGATCGACGTGTGGGGAGCGGATCACCACGGACACGTGCCCCGCATGCAGGCGGCGCTGCGGGCCCTGGGTCTCCCGCAGGACTTCCTCGAAGTCCTCATGATCCAGCTCGTCACGGTCTTGCGGGACGGAACCGAGGTCCGCATGAGCAAGCGAGAGGGACGCTTCATCACCCTGCGGGAGCTGTTCGCAGAGACCGGCCGGGACGTGGCCCGCTACTTCTTCCTCATGCGACGCGCGGAGGTCCCGCTGAACTTCGATCTCGGACTCGCACTCGACACGTCGGAGGCGAATCCAGTGTACAAGATCAAGTACGCCCACGCGCGGATGTGCAGCGTGTTCGAGCGGGGAGGCATAGATCAGGAGAGCGTTCGCCCCACCGAAGACGAGCTCGCCCGCCTCGCGCAGCCCGCCGAGCGGGCGGTCGCCAAGGCCGTGCTCCGGTTTCCCTCCGTTGTCGCGTCGGCGGCCGAGGCACGGGCGCCCTACCAGGTCTGCCAGTACCTCGAGGACACGGCGGGCCTCGTGAACGCCTGGTATCATCAGGGGAACCTGGACCCGTCCCTGCGCTTGCTCGCGGAGGGCCCGGCCCGCCCCGGACGGCTCGCGCTCGCCAGGGCCGTTCAGGTGACGCTGTCCCGCGGGCTCTCACTTCTCGGACTGGAAGCTCCAGCCAGGATGATTCGAGATGACGAATGAGGCGGACGAGATTCTCGTCGTGGGAAGCGTCGCCCTCGACACCGTCGAGACGCCGTTCGGCAGGGTAGAGGATGTGCTCGGCGGGTCGGCGGTGTTCTTCAGCGCGGCGGCGTCCGTGCACGCGCGCGTCGGCGTCGTCGGCGTCGTCGGCGACGATTACCCGCTGGCCGCGCTCGATTTCCTCGACCGCGGGCGCGTGGATCTATCGGGTGTGGAGATCCGGGAAGGGAAGAGCTTCCGCTGGGGCGGCTCGTACGGCTACGACCTGAACACGTGCCGAACGCTCTTCACCGAGCTGGGTGTGTTCGCCGATTTTCGACCCTCCATTCCCGCGAGGCTGCGCATGGCGGACTGGGTCTTTCTGGCGAACATCGATCCGCGGCTCCAGCTCGAGGTCCTGGACCAGGTCGAATCGCCGAGGTTCGTCGCATGCGACACGATGAACTACTGGATCGACGGCCAGCGGGAGGCGCTGCTCTCCCTGCTCGGGCACATCGACATGCTGCTCGTGAACGACGGCGAGGCCCGTCAGCTCTCCGGGGATCACAATCTCGCCACGGCGGCGCGCTGGATTCAGAATCGGGGGCCGGAGCACGTCGTGATCAAGAAGGGGGAGCACGGAGCGCTCCTGTTCTCGGGTGAGACGATCTTCTCCGTCCCGGGATTCCCCCTCGAGGAGGTCTACGATCCGACCGGCGCGGGAGACGCGTTCGCGGGCGGCGTCCTGGGACATCTGGCGAGCGAGGGCTCGCTGGAGACCGCCGTGCTGAAGAGGGCGATCGTGCACGGCTGCGCTCTCGGTTCCTTCGCCTGCGAGGCCTTCGGCCCCGAGCGACTCGGCCGGCTCACGGTCGCGGAGGTCGGCGAGCGGGTGTGCCTGTTCCGGGAGCTCACCGCGTTCGACGAAGCCCCGGTGTCCGGATGAGCGGATCCGCCCCGTTCACGTACCGGGACGCAGGGGTCGATGTGGAGGCCGCCGGCGACCTGACCCGGCGCCTCGCCTCCCTCGCGCGCGAGACGCGCATCGAGGGCGTCGAGCGCGATCTCGGATCCTTCGGTGGACGGTACCGGCTGCCCGGCGGAGAGGTGCTCGTGGCGAGTGCGGACGGGGTCGGCACGAAGGTCCTCGTGGCAGCCGAGGTGGGGCGCCACGACACGATCGGCGAGGATCTCGTGAACCACTGCGTGAACGACATCCTGGCGGAGGGAGCGGAGCCTCTGTTCTTCCTGGACTATTTCGCCTGCGGCCGGCTGGAAGGCACCGTGGCGCTGTCCGTGGTGGAGGGCATCGCCCGCGGTTGCCGCCGGAACGGCTGCGCCCTGCTGGGTGGCGAGACGGCGGAGATGCCAGGCGTCTACGGGGCGGAGGGCTACGACCTCGCGGGGTTCATCGTGGGGCGCGTCGCGTTCGAAGAAGTGGGCGAGCGGGAGCTGCGGGCCGGGGACGTCCTGCTCGGACTCGCCGCGGCAGGTCTGCACACGAACGGCTACAGCCTGGCCCGGCGGCTGCTGTTCGAGCGTCTGGGACTCGCGCCGGAGGACGAGTGGCCCGGCCTGGGTGTGTCGGTGGCGGACGTTCTCCTCAGACCGCACCGCTCCTACCTGCCGGTCCTGCGAGAGCCGTGCGCCCGCGGGAGGATCCGGGCCCTCTCGCACATCACCGGCGGGGGCATCCCCGGCAACCTGCGGCGCGTGCTTCCCTCCGGGCTGGACGCCGTCGTCCGGGTGGGATCGTGGTCGGTTCCGGCGGAGTTTCGCTTCCTCGCCGAGAAGGCAGGGCTCGGGTTCGCGGAGGTCGCCGGGATCCTGAACATGGGTCTCGGCATGATCGCGGTCGTGGATCCGGCGAACGCGCAGGAGGTGCTGCGAGTCGTGGGGACGGCATGCGAGGCCTTCGAGATCGGACGGGTCGTGAAGGGGAGCGGGGCCGTTCGGCTCGAGGAGGTATGATGCCGGTCTCGAGCTCGGTCCGCGGAGCGACGCAGCCCGGCGGCACGCGGGACGAGATGGTGATGCGCCACGCGCTGGAGCTTGCGGTGCGCGGGTGGGGACGGGTCGCGCCGAACCCGCTCGTGGGAGCGGTCGTGACGCGTGAGGGACGGGTCGTGGGCACGGGCTTCCACCGTGAATTCGGATCCGACCATGCCGAGGTCCTGGCCTTGCGAGCCGCGGGAGAGCGGGCGCGGGGCGGCACCCTTCACGTGAATCTCGAGCCGTGCGACCACCACGGGAAGACTCCGCCGTGCACGCAGGCGATCCGGGAGGCCGGGGTGCGGCGGGTCGTCATCGGCTGCCCGGACCCGAGTCCGGAGGCGGCAGGCGGAAGCCGGACCCTGCGATCGGCCGGGATCGAGGTGACGGAAGGAGTCGCCCGGGAAGAGGCGGAGAGGCTGAACGCGCCGTTCCTGTGGTTCGCGCGACGGGCGACGCCGTGGGTGGCCGTGAAGCTGGCGATGTCGCTCGATGGTCGCATCGCGGGGGCTGCGGGAACGCGGACGCCGGTCACGGGGCGGGAGGCCCGCGAGGAGGTCCAGCGCCTCCGGGCGGGGTTCGACGCCATCCTCGTCGGCCGGGAGACCGTGGCCGTGGACGATCCGGAGCTCACGGTGCGGGGACCGCTGCGGCCGAGACGGGCGCCGGCCAGGATCGTTCTGGATTCACGGCTCCGCACCGGTGCCGAGGTCCGGCTCCTGACAGGACGGACGGACGCGCCCGTCATCGTCGTGTGCGGGCCGGACGCGGAGGGCGAGAGGGAGCGGCGGCTCGAGGACGCGGGGGCCTCGGTGCTTCGGGTGGGGAAGGACGAACGCGGCGGGCTGGATCTCGCCGAGCTGCTGGCCGCCCTTGCGTCGAGAGAGATCCGGACCGTGCTCGTGGAGGGAGGCGGCCGGACAGTCGCTCCGATGCTCCGGGCCGACATCGTGCGGCGCCTCTATCTCTTCCGCGCTCCGGTCACGTTCGGAGAGGAGGGGGTTCCCGCCTTTCCCGAGCCGGGCGCCTTCGTTCCGGACCGCTGGCGGCTTCACGAGACTCGTTGCGTGGGGGCGGACGCCCTGTCTGTGCTCGATCGCGTCGAGCAGCCGGGAGATCGGACCTGATGTTCACGGGACTCGTGGAGGCGGTCGGCGAGGTCGTGACGCGGGAAGCCTACGAGGAAGGGCTCCGCTTCGTGATCGCCGCGGCCAGCTGGGGAACGGACGTTGAGGAGGGCGAGAGCGTCGCGATCGACGGCGTGTGCCACACGGTGACGGCCGTGCGCCCCGATGGCTTCGAGTTCACCTCGATCCGGACCACGCTCTCCCGCACGACCCTTGGGGAATTCCAGCCGGGTCGGCGCGTGAACCTGGAGCGTCCGGTGCGAGCCGGTGCCCCGCTCGGGGGACACATCGTGCAGGGGCACGTGGACGGGGTCGGGACCCTGACGGCGGTAACGGAGGCCAGGGAAACCGTGTTCCTGTCGATCCAGATGCCCGAGGAGGTCGCGACGACGACGGTCCTGCACGGATCTCTCGCGGTGGACGGTGTGAGCCTCACGGTGAACGCGCTCGCGCGAAACGTCGCGGAAGTCGCGATCATCCCTTATACATGGAACCATACGAACCTGAGTCGCCTTCGCGCGGGAGATCGCGTGAACCTCGAAGCCGACCTCGTGGGCAAGGTCGTGCGGCGGCTGATGGAGCCGTATCTGGAGCCCGCGGCGGGCCGGAGCCCGCGCGAGGAGACGGAGACCCCTGACCGAGGCTGAGGCCGTGGAGTCGTTCGACGAGAGAATGGAAGAAGCGATCGACGCGATCCGCAAGGGCGGGCTCGTGATCGTCGCCGATGACGAGGACCGCGAGAACGAGGGAGACCTCGTGTGCGCGGCGCAGATGGTGACGCCGGATACGATCAATTTCATGGCCACCTACGGGCGTGGCCTGGTCTGTCTCACGCTGGATCCGGATATCGCGGACCGCCTGGACCTGCCGCTGATGGCGAACGGTCGTGCGGCGGATCCGAATCAGACGGCTTTCACGGTGAGCATCGACGCGCGCTCCGATCTCGGCGTGTCGACGGGGATCAGCGCGGCGGATCGCTCACGCACGATTCGGGTGGCTGTCGATCCCAAGTGCTGCCCGGCCGACCTCCTGCGCCCCGGACACGTGTTCCCTCTGCGTGCGAAGCCGGGCGGCGTTCTCCAGCGGGTGGGCCAGACGGAAGCGTCCGTGGATCTCGCCCGGCTGGCCGGCCTGACCCCGGCCGGGGTCATCTGCGAGATCCTGAACGCGGACGGGACGATGGCGCGGCGCCCGGACCTCCAGCGATTCTCGGACGAGCACGGAATTCCCTTCATCACCGTTGCCCAGATCGTCTCCTACCGGCTGAGGAACGAGACGCTGGTTCACCGGGTCGCGGAGGCTGAGCTCCCCACGCCCTTCGGAACGTTTCGGATCGTGGGCTACAGGAACGACGTGGACAACCGGGAGCACGTGGCGCTGGTCTTCGGTGACGTGGAGGGAAGGGAGAACGTGCTCGTGCGCGTGCACTCGAAGTGCCTGACCGGTGACGTCTTCGGGTCGGCCCGCTGCGACTGCGGCGCCCAGCTGGACGGCGCTCTGGCCCAGATCGCCCGCGAAGGGCAGGGAGTGCTGCTTTACATCCGCCAGGAAGGGCGCGGAATCGGGCTGCTGAACAAGCTCCGGGCGTACGAGCTGCAGGACCGGGGGCACGACACGGTGCAGGCGAACGAGGTCCTGGGCTTCCCGGCGGACCTGCGCAATTACGGCATCGGTGCGCAGATCGTGGCGGACCTGGGACTCACGAGCATCCGGATCATGACGAACAACCCGAAGAAGCTCAGCGGCCTGGAAGGGTTCGGACTCGTCGTGACGGATCGCGTCCCGCTCGAGGTCGAGGCGACCGGGGAGAATCGGAACTACCTGGAGGCGAAGCGCGACAAGCTCGGCCATCTCCTGAGCTCTTCATGACGGAGTTTCAGGGGGATCGCGAAGCCGCGATCTCCGGATGCCGGTTCTGTCTCGTCGTGAGCCGGTTCCACGAGCTCGTGACGGATCAGCTCCTCGACGGAGCGCGGTCCGCGCTCGTGGAGCGAGGAACTCCCCCGGAGGCCATCGACGTCGTTCACGTGCCGGGCGCGTGGGAGATCCCCTCCGCGGTTCGATGGGCGGCGGCCCGAGACTACGACGCCTTCGTTGCGCTCGGGTGCGTGATCCGCGGTGAGACGCCGCACTTCGATTACGTGTGCCACGGAGTCGTGACCGGGCTGGAAGCCGCCGCGCGGGACCTGGACGTGCCGATCGGGTTCGGCATTCTCACGACGGACGACCTGGAGCAGGCCCTGCAGCGGGTCGGCGGAACCCACGGGCACAAGGGGGAGGAGGCGGCCGCCGCGGCGCTGGAGCTCTGCGCTCTGCGGCGCTCCCTCACGATGGGCGATCCCCCCGCAGGCGTATGAACGCTCGCACCCGGGCCCGGAGCTGGGCCCTGCAGGTCCTCTACGGCTGGGACCTGGCGGCGCAGGGGCTCTCGTTGGGCGAATACGCGGATCGGGAGATCGCCGCGCGCCGTGTGGCACCGCGGTACCGGCCCTACCTCAGTCGATTGCTGGAGCTCGTCGGACGGCACATGGCGAACCTGGATGGTCTCATCGAGTCCAGCATGCCGAACTGGCGAATGGAGCGACTCGGGACGATCGACCGGAACATCCTCAGGATCGGTACCGCCGAGATCCTATACGTCGAGGAGGTGCCACCGAAGGTCGCGATGAGCGAGGCCATCCGGTTGGCCGAGAAGTACGGAAGCGGCGAGAGCCCGAGGTTCGTGAACGGAGTGCTGGACGCGGTATACCGCCGCGCCGCCCCTGCGGGCTGACGGGCGACGCTCGAGGGCTGAGCGTGCGCATTCTCGTCGTGAATTGGCAGGACCGGCTGAATCCGGATGCGGGCGGCGCCGAGGTGCACCTGCACGAGATCTTCGGACGCCTCGCGCGCGCCGGACACGACGTCACGCTGCTCGTCTCGGGCTGGGGGCACGCCCCGGCCGAGACCGCGATCGACGGGATGCGGGTCGTTCGTACGGGAAGCCGGTACACGTTCCCGATGTTCGCCCGACGCGCGGGCCGGCGGCTGGGGCCGGATTCCTTCGACGTGATCGTCGAGGACATCAACAAGGTGCCCCTGTTCACGCCGCGCTGGAGTCGCACGCCGGTCGTCGCGCTGGTGCCGCACCTGTTCGGCACGACCGCGTTCCGGCAGGCATCGCTTCCGGTGGCCGCGGGCGTGTGGGCCTCGGAGAAGCGGATGCCAGGAGTCTACGCGGAGGTGCCGTTCCTCGTGATCTCGGAGAGCACGGCGGACGACCTCGTAGGGCGTGGATTCGATCGGGCGCACATCCGGGTGAGCCACCCCGGCATCGACCACGAGCGCTATACCATGGAGGCCGGAGCGCCGCGCTATCCCGAGCCGACGCTGGTCTACGTCGGCAGGCTGCAGAAGTACAAGGGCCTGGGCGTGGTGCTCCGAGCGGTCCGTCTCCTGGCGGAGCAGGGGCTCGATGTCCGATTCTACGTGGCCGGCCGGGGCGGGCAGCGGCGAGCGCTCGAGCGGCGGACGGTGGAGCTCGAGCTCGGGGATCGAGTGCGCTTCCTGGGGTACGTGGACGAAGACACGAAGGTGGACCTGCTGAGGAGAGCCTGGGCGAACGTGTATCCGTCGCCGAAGGAGGGATGGGGGATCACGAACATCGAGGCCGCGGCGTGCGGAACCCCGACAGTGGCGAGCGACTCGCCCGGGCTCAGGGAGTCCGTGCTCGAGGGCGAGACGGGATTCCTCGTGCCCCACCGGGATGCGAGCGCCTGGGCGGACCGCATCGCGCGTCTGTGCCGCGAGCCGTCGCTCCGGGACAGGTTGGGCCGGGGAGGCAACCGGTACGCGGAGCGGTTCACGTGGGACCAGGCGACCCGGGATGCGGAAGGCCTGCTGGCCGGCGCCGTCCGCCACCAGGGCGACTAGGAAGGAGGTGCGGATGGAGATCATCATCACGGGTCGGCGATTCGACGTACCCGAGGACCTGGCGCGGCACGTGCACGGCCAGTTCGGCCGTCTCGACCGCTTCGCGGGCCACGTTTCGCGTGCGCAGGTCATCCTGACGGAGGAGAAGAACCGGTGCGAGGCGGAAGCGCACCTGAGCATAGATCGAAGAGGCGGCGTCCACAGTCGGGCGGAGGCGCCCGACTTCAGGACGGCCGTGGATCGGCTGGTGGAGAAGCTGGCCGTCCAGCTCAAGAAGAAAAGCTCGCGGCCCAGAAATCGACGCGTCGCGGCCGCCCGGTCGAGCGCGACCGGCGACGGCCCGGAGACGGACGCGTGAACGGGAGGGACTCGGGATGAGCGGGTTCGTGGTCCGTGACTTCCTGGACAGACGGGGCACGTCCCTCCAGCTCACCCTCGTCGCGGGAGAGGAGGGTCTCGATCGCGAGATCGTCACGCCAGACATCTCGAGTCCGGGTCTCGTCCTGAGCGGGTACACCGAGAGGTTTCCGCGAGGGCGCATGCAGGTGATGGGCGAGACGGAAATCAACTACCTGCGGTCCCGTACGCCGGAGGAGCGCAGGGAGATCCTGAACACGTTCCTCGACTTCGACGTGCCCTGCCTGTTCATCACGAAGGGGCTCGAGCCGTCCGCCGAGCTGCTCGCGGTCGCGGCGGAGAGATCCGTCCCGGTCATGCGGACGGAGCTGAAGACGGCGGAGTTCTACCGACGCGTGAAGCCGTTCCTGGAAGGCGAGTTCGCGCCGTCGACGACCGTTCACGGCTCGTTGGCGGACGTGTACGGGGTCGGGCTGCTCTTCGTGGGCAAGAGCGGGATCGGGAAGAGCGAGTGCGTGCTCGATCTCGTGGAGAGAGGCCACCGTCTCGTGGCCGACGACGTTGTGATCGTGACGCAGCGAGGGGTGGATGTCCTCATCGGCCGTGGGCACGAGCTGCAGAAGCACCACATGGAGATCCGGGGGATCGGGATCGTGGATGTGCGCGCCCTGTTCGGGATCCGCGCGACGCGCCAGCAGAAGCGGATCGAGGTCGTGGTCCAGCTGGAGGCCTGGAGCGACGCCGCCTCCTATGATCGCACGGGCCTGGAGCGGGACACGATCGACATCCTCGGCGTCACCCTCCCGAAAGTCGTCATCCCGCTGAACCCGGGGAAGAACATCACGGTCCTGAGCGAAGTCGTCGCCATGCGGCATCTTCTGGCCTACGCGGGCGTGAACAGCGCCGAGCGCTTCGAGGAGAGGCTGAAGTTGCACATGCGTCCGATCCGGGAATACCTGGAAGAAGACCATGAGTGAGGTCGTCGGGATCGTCGTCGCGCACGGGGATCTCGCAAGGTCCCTCGTGGAGGCCGCGGAGCAGATTTCGGGAGTTCGCGGCGCGCTCACCGCCGTCTCGAATCGGGATTGCACGCCGGAGCAGCTGCGGCGTCGCGTGAGCGAGGCCGTGGGGTCCGGTCCCGCGATCGTGTTCGCGGATCTCGTGAGCGGCAGCTGCGGTTTCGCGTGCCGGGCGGCCCGGCGAGACCACGCACGGGTCGCGATGGTGACCGGCGTGAACCTGCCCGCCCTGCTCGAGTTCCTCTTCCACCGGGAGATGGAGGTGACGGCCCTCGCCGAGCGACTCGTCGAGAAGGCGCGGGCCGGGACCTCGATCCTCGCCGCCGAACCGGAGCTCCCGGATGCCGATCGATCTGTTCCGCATCGATGATCGGCTCCTGCACGGGCAGGTCATCGTGGGCTGGGGGATGCGGCTGCACCTGGATGACTACCTCGTGGTCGACGACGCCCTGGCGGCCAGCGACTGGGAGCAGGAGCTCTACCTCGCCGGACTGCCCGACGGCGTCCGGGCGGCCTTCGCGTCGGTCGAAGAGGCGAAGGCCCGGTTCGCGGACGTGAACGGGCGGTTGGGGCGCGGAGCGCTTCTCACCCGCGACACCGGCACGATGAGGCGACTGGCCGAGATGGGACTCCTCGACGGCCGGCGGGTGAACGTCGGAGGGATTCACGCGAGGGGGGGGCGGCGACGGATCCTCGACTACGTGCATCTGAGCCCGCAGGAGGAAGCGGATCTCAGGCGCATCGCGCGGCGGGCCGGCAGGGTGACGGCGCGAGATCTGCCGAGCTCCAGGGAGGTCGGACTGGACGAGCTCCTGACGGTCGGGGACTGAGACGCCCGTGAGCGCGGGCGCGTGGGGATGGATGGTGGCGGCCGGCGCCCTGGTCGGGATGGACGCGGTGTCCTGGCCGCAGGTCCTGCTCTCGCGACCCCTCGTCGCGGCCACGATCGGCGGGGCCCTTGGCGGTGATCCCGCGGCCGGACTCGCGGTGGGAGCGGTGCTCGAGCTGTTCACGCTTCGCTTCCCGCCGTACGGGGCGGCCAGCTACCCGGACACGGGACCGGCGGCGCTGATGGCGGGCGCCGCATTCGGGGGGCTGGAGACGGGCACGGTGCCGGGCATCCTGGCGGCCATCCTCTGCGGATGGGCCGCCGGCTGGCTGGGCGCCGCCTCGGTCCGCTTCCGACGACGCCTGAACGAGCATCTCGTGGGTCGGGGCTTCCGGCCGGGCAGGGCGGGGCGGGATCTCGAGCGTCGGCACCGGCTCGCTCTGGCTCTCGACGGGATCCGAGGAGCGCTCCTCACGGCCGCGTTCGCCGTTCCGATCTGGGTCGTCGTGCGGATCGCGGATTCGGTGTCCCTCTCCGCGGCGGGCGTGATGCTCTCCGCGGGCCTGATCGCCGCCGCCGTCGTGCTGTCGGGCGGAGCGGCGGCCCGGGGTGCCACGGTGGGAATCCGGGGCTGGCCGCTGTTCGTCGGCGGCCTCGCCGGTGGACTCCTGCTGTCGGCCTGGATCTGATGCGGGTTCGGAAGCGGGACCTGATCCGGGCCTGGGCGCGCACGTTCGCGGTGCAGGGCTCCTGGAACTACGAGACCATGGTGGGGGCCGGCCTCGGATTCGCCATGCTTCCGCTCCTGAGGCGGATGTACGCAGAGAATCCGGCGGAGCTGGCGGAAGCCGTCGCGCGGCACAGCGGGCCCTTCAACAGCCACCCCTACCTGTGCGGCGTGGCCGTGGGCGCCTTGGCGCGTCTTGAGCAGGAGGGGGCATCCCGGGAGACGCTCCGCCGCTTCCGCGTGGCCCTCCGGTCCCCGCTGGGGACGCTCGGCGACCGCCTCGTGTGGGCCCAATGGAGGCCCTTCTGCCTCCTGTGCGGCCTCCTGGCCCATCTCGCGGGTCTCGGGCCCTGGCTCGCCGTGGCAGGGGCCCTGGCACTGTACAACGCCGGGCATCTCGGTCTGCGCACGTGGGCGCTGCACGTGGGCTGGACATCAGGACGAGAGGTCGGAAGCACCGTCCGGCGATCATGGCTGGGGCCGATCGCGCGTCGCCTGGAGCCGGTGAATCTGTTCCTGACGGGTGTCGCGTCCATGTGGCTCGCCGCCACTCTCCTTGAATCGGGTGGAAGGTCGTATGTTTGGTGGGCCATCGCGTTCGTGCCCGCGGCTCTCGGGGGCTTCCGCTGGCCGTCGCGGGGCGGACGTCTGGCGGCCCTTCTGCTCCTGCTTGCGCCGTTGACCTGGGCTCTGATTCGCTAGGAGTGCGGATGGATGGAGGAGACACCCCCCCCGTGGAGGCATCGCGCACCGTGCGCATCCGCAACCGCCACGGCCTGCACGCGCGCCCCGCGGCGGAGTTCGTCAAGATCTCTTCCCGATTCGAGGCGACGATCACGGTCGAAAAGGACGGAATGGAGGTGAACGGAAAGAGCATCATGGGCGTGATGATGCTGGCAGCCGAGTGCGGCTCCGTCATCAGCATCCGGGCCGTGGGACCCGACGGGCCCGAGGCCGTCGAGGCCTTGTGCGCCCTGGTGGACGGTCAGTTCGGCGAGGAGGAGACGCTGACGGGCGAGCCGGGCGAGCAGGGACGCGAGGGTCCGTGAGCCGGGTCATCGAAGGCGTGGGCGCAGCGCCGGGACGGGCGCTGGGAAGCGTGGCCTGGCTGGATGCCGACGTGCCCCGCGTCGCGCACCGCACGATCGGGCCGGAGGAGGTCGAGTCCGAGATCCGTCGCTTCGAGGCTGCCCGCGCGGAGGCTCTGGCCGACATCGGCCGGCTGCGCAGCGCGACCGCGGAGCGGCTCGGCGAGTTCGAGGCGAAGGTCTTCGATTCACAGGCCCTGATGATCGAGGACCCCGAGCTCGTCGAGGGGACCATCGCGTACATACGGGACAACTATCTGTCGGCCGAGCGCGCCTTCGACTGGCACATTCTCGAGATCCGCGTGCAGATTCTCGACTCGGCGCTCGCGATGGTTCTGGACCGTCTCGCGGATCTGGACGACATCCGGGCCCGCGTGCTCTCGCACCTGCTCGGCGGGTCGGCGCCCCGTCCGTGGGAGAGCGCCGAGGTTGTCGAGGGCATCCTCGTCGCGCAGGACATCACCCCCAGCGTGGCGGCCCGACTGGATCCGGGCCGGGTCCGCGGCTTCGTGACGGCGGGCGGGTCGCGGGGCTCTCACGCCGTGCTCCTCGCTCGCTCGATGGGCATCCCGGCCGTGGTCGGCGTCGGGCCGCGCGTGACCGAGATCCGGGGCGAGGGCTCGGTGCTCATCGACGGATCCACGGGACGCATCACCCTGGGGCCATCGGAGGAGGAGGTCGTGGCCTTCGAACGGGCGACGCTGGCCAGGGATCGACGGCGGGCGCGGCTGGAGGAGAGCGGCGGCCGACCCGCGGTGACGAAGGATGGCGTGACGATCGTAGTCCAGGCGAACCTCGACCAGCCCGATGACGTGACCGCCGCGGTGGCGCTCGGGGCGCAGGGGGTGGGCCTGTTCCGGACCGAGTTCCTCGTCATCGGACGGCGGGTGATCCCGAGCGAGCAGGAACAGTACGAGGCCTATCGCCGCGTGGCCGAAGCGTTCCCGGGGCATGAGGTGACCCTGAGAACCTTCGACATCGGAGGCGACAAGTTCCCACTCTTCCTCGCGATGCCGCCGGAAGAGAATCCGTACCTCGGCTGGCGGGCGATCCGGGTCTGTCTCGACCTGCCGGACCTGTTCCAGAATCAGCTGTGCGCGGCCGTGAAGGCCGCGGCGCACGGTGACGTGCGCATCATGCTGCCGTTCGTCGCCATCGTGGACGAGATCCGGCGCACGCGCGAGATGCTGCAGGAGGTGTACGAGTCCATGGCGCCGGAGGCGAAGCCGCTGCCGGTCGGGGTGATGATCGAGACCCCGGCGGCGGTCGAGACGCTGGACCTGCTGGCGTCGCACGTGGACTTCCTGAGCCTCGGAACGAACGACCTCACGCAGTACGTCATGGCGGCGGATCGGGGGAATGCGAAGCTGGCGGGACTGTACGATCCGCTCCACCCGGCGCTCGTGCGGGTCTACGGACGGTGCGTGAGCGATTCGGAGCGCCACGGGCTCGATCTGAGCGTGTGCGGAGCCCTCGCCAGCGACCCGGTGGGCGCCTGCGTGCTCATCGGGTTAGGATATCGTCGGTTCAGTCTCGCGCTTTCGGCGATTCCGGAGATCGCGGAGATCATGCGATGCGTGTCCGCGGGAGACCTTCGCGAGCTCCTGCGGGAGTGCGGACGGGCTGAGAACGGGCGGGAGATCCGGTTCCCGTTCGAGCGCTACCTCGCCGAGTGCGGTGTGGAGGATCTCCTCTCCTCCGGCGGCTTGTCTGACGGATAGACGGCGGGTAGCTTGCCGGCCTTTCCGGGATGCACCTCGACAGACGCGGGAGCGCGCTTGAGCACCAAGAATCGCCGCCTTTTCACCTCGGAATCCGTGACGGAGGGCCATCCCGACAAGGTCGCCGATCAGATCTCCGATGCGGTCCTGGACCGAATCCTCAGCGAGGATCCGCAGGCGAGGGTCGCGTGCGAGACCCTCGTCACGACGGGTCTCGTGCTCATCGCGGGTGAGATCACGACGGCCGCGAAGGTGGATCTGCCCGACGTCGCGCGCCGCACGATCGAGCAGATCGGCTACGATGACGCGGAGTACGGCTTCGACTTCAACACCTGCGCGATCCTCACCTCCATCGATCGCCAGTCGCCGGACATCAAGCAGGGTGTCGATCCCGGAGGCGCGGGCGATCAGGGCATGATGTTCGGCTACGCGTCGAACGAGACCGCGAACCTGATGCCCCTCCCCATCTCCCTCGCTCACGACCTGACCCGCCGTTTGGCCGACGTGCGCAGAGCGGGGACGCCCGTGAACTGGTTGCGGCCGGATGGCAAGGCGCAGGTCACGGTGGAGTACGATGACGGGAAGCCCGTGCGGGTCACCACCGTCGTGCTGTCGACGCAGCACGCGCCCGAGGTGGCGCCGGAGGACATCCGGGAGGCCCTGATCCGGAGCGTGATTCTGCCGGTCCTCCCGGAGGACCTCGTCGATGCGGCCGACCTCACGTGTCACATCAACCCGACCGGCCGCTTCGTCGTCGGAGGTCCGCAGGGAGATGCGGGGATCACGGGCCGGAAGATCATCGTCGACACCTATGGCGGGGTCGGACGGCACGGCGGAGGCGCCTTCAGCGGCAAGGACCCCTCGAAGGTGGATCGCTCGGCGAGCTACGCCGCGCGCTGGGTCGCGAAGAACGTGGTGGCCGCAGGTCTCGCGGACCGGATCGAGATCCAGCTCGCATACGCGATCGGCGTGGCGGAGCCGGTGTCCGTGATGGTGGAATCTTTCGGCACGGGACGCGTGGATGACGAGAGCCTCGTGCGCGCGATCCGGGAGGTCTTCGACCTCAGGCCGAGGGGAATCATCGAGGCGCTCGGGCTGCGCCGGCCCATCTACCGCCGCACGGCAGCGTACGGGCACTTCGGTCGGGAACCGGAGGAAGACGGAGGATTCAGCTGGGAGCGGACGGATCGGGCGGACGACCTGGCCTCGGCCATCTGAGGGCCGGGGACGTGGGTGGAACCAGGCAAGAGAGATCGGAGAGGACGCGGATGACCGAAGGGGCGAGCACGGTGGCCGGGCACGATATAGCCGATCCGAAGCTGGCGGGAGCCGGACGCCAGCGCGTCGAGTGGGCCGAGCGGTTCATGCCGGTTCTGCGGCAGATTCGCGAGCGGTTCGGGGCGGAGCGCCCCTTCGAGGGCCTGAAGATCTCGGCCTGCCTTCACGTGACGACGGAGACCGCGAACCTCATGAAGACGCTGCAGGCGGGTGGGGCGGATGCTCTCCTCTGCGCCTCCAACCCCCTGTCCACCCAGGATGACGTGGCGGCCCATCTCGTCGAGGACTGCGGCATCGCGGTGTTCGCGGTGCGCGGCGAGGACAACGACCGCTACTACGACCACATCCGGTCGGCGCTCGCGCACGGACCCACGATCACGATGGATGACGGGGCCGACCTGGTCGGCTCCGTTCACATGATCGCGCTCGAACGCCTCGACGACCTCGCCCGGCCGCTGCGCGAATGGCTGGCCGGGCTCACGGAGCAGGAGAGGCGGTCTGTGGTCGAGCGCGTTCGGGGCTCGACCGAGGAGACGACGACGGGCATCATCCGGCTCCGGGCCATGGCGGCGGATGGGGTGTTGAGGTTCCCGGTCATCGCCGTGAACGACAGCTACACGAAGCATCTGTTCGACAACCGCTACGGGACGGGCCAGTCGACGCTCGACGGGGTCCTCCGCTCGACGAACCTGCTGCTCGCGGGATCCACCGTCGTCGTCGCCGGCTACGGCTGGTGCGGCCGCGGCGTCGCGCTCCGGGCGCGGGGCGCGGGCGCCAAGGTGCTTGTGACGGAGGTGGACGCGGTCCGGGCGCTGGAGGCGACGATGGACGGGTTCGAGGTCGTCCCGATGGCGGCGGCGGCTCCGAGAGGGGACCTCTTCCTCACAGTCACGGGGAACACACACGTGATCCGTGAGGAGCACTTCCGGGCGATGAAAGACGGCGCGATCATCGCGAACTCCGGTCACTTCGACGTCGAGATCGACGTGAAGAGGCTCGAGGAGATCGCGGAGTCTGGCCCCGTGGAGGTGAGACCGTTCATCGACGAGTACGTCGTGGATGGGCGGAGAATCGCCCTGCTCGCCCGGGGGCGGCTCATCAACCTCGCGGCAGCGGAGGGGCACCCTGCCAGCGTGATGGACATGTCCTTTGCGAACCAGGCGCTCGCCGCGGAGTACCTCACGGAGGAAGGCGCCGGTCTCGAGCCCACGGTCCACCGTCTCCCGGAGGCGCTCGATCGACAGATCGCGGGGCTCAAGCTGGCGGCCATGGACGTGGGCACGGATGTGCTCACGGAGGAGCAGGAGCGCTATCTTGCCTCCTGGGACCTCGGAACGTGAGGACGCGCGAGTGAACGAGCAGGGCGACATGACGGAAGTCGAGGTCGCGAGCCTCGGGCTCGACAGGTCATCGAACACGCCGGTCGTCATCCTGCGCGAAGCGGGAGGACAACGGCTGTTGCCCATCTGGATCGGGCCGGGGGAGGCGAGCGCGATCGCGATGGAGCTGGCGGGGATCAAGTTCGCCCGCCCGCTCACGCACGATCTGATGAACACGGTCGTCCGCGGGCTCGGGAGTCAGCTCGTTCGCGTCCTCATCACGAAGGTCGTCGACAACACCTACTACGCCTCTCTCATCTTTCGGCAGAACGGGCAGACCGTGGCCATCGATTCGCGTCCCAGCGACAGTGTGGCCCTGGCCCTCCGGGCCTCCGCTCCGATCTACGCGGAAGACTCCCTTCTCGAGGCGACCTCCCTGCAGGTCGACGAGGCGGACTTCGAGGACGAGTTCTCGGCCTCGGAGTGGTCTCCGGAGGAAGGATCGGCGCCGGAAGACGTGGAAGAGGAGAAGAAGGAGCACCTGCGCGACTACCTCAAGCGTCTGAATCCCGAGGACTTCGGGCGCTTCATTCCGTGATCGGATGACGGGGGCGAGGGAGCGGACCCGGCTCGCCCGCCGGCGAGGGCTCGGGCTCGCGACGCTCGCGGCGACCATCTTCTCGGTGAGCGCACAGCCGGCGATCGCCCAGGACGGCGGGCCCGGCGGAACCCTGCGCATCGACGGACGGGTCTTGCACGCGATCGACTCGACGGGGGCCGTCGGCGTGGAGGTCGAGCTCCACCGGGTCACGCGGGACTCCGGGGGCGTGGCGGATCGGACGCGGTCCGGGGCCGACGGGTCCTTCCGGTTCCGCCGGGACGAGCCGGAGGGGTCGAGCGCCGTGTTCGTCGTCTCCGCCCGCTACGGCGGCATCCGGTACTTCGGGCCGCCGATGCACGCCGGAACTCAGGGCTCGGGGGAGTACGACGTCCTCGTGTACGACACGCTCGAGGTATCGTCTCCTCCGGACCTTTCCGTCGGCGTCCGACATCTGCTCATCACGCCGGACCCGGGCGCGGGCGATCTCGTGGACGTCGCGGAAGTCATCGACGTCGGCGGTCGCCCGGACCGGACGATCGTGCCCACCGCGGAAGCGTCGGCGGTCTGGGTCGGTCGTTTGCCTCCGGGAGCGAGGGGGGCCACGGTCGTGCCCGGGGGATTGCCGGCGGACCAGGTATCCATCGACGCCGACCGGGTCCTCGTGCGAGCCCCGGTGCCTCCGACGGGCGTCCGCCTCACGATTCGTTACCGCGTTCCGGTCGGGAGACTCGAGGTTCCGATCGATCATCCGACGCGCCACTTCGAGCTTCTGATCGCGGGCGGCGACGTCGAGGCGAGCGTGGATGGGCTCGCGGGGGGCGAGGCCCTGGATGTCTCCGGCCTGCCGTATCGGCGCTTCTCAGGGTCCTCCCTGACACCGGGGACGAAAGTGGGCGCCGATCTCACGCGCAGGGCGCCGGGGCGCACAGGTGCCTGGCTGTGGCTCCTGGCCGGGGGGGTTCTGCTGGCGGCGGCCCTGGGCACGTGGCGGTGGCGAGGAGCGAGTTGAGCCTCTAGGGAGCCTGCCGACGGGGTCGGCCTTGCGATTGGCCGCGCCGGGCCGTAGCGTCGTTCGACAACGAGATTCAGGGATGGGGGCTTACGGAAGTCGGTGCGAATCCGACGCGGCCCCGCCACTGTGAGAGGATCGGCGGTCTCTGCCGGAGACCGCTCGCCGTGACCAGCTCCACTGGATGCGCCATCCGGGAAGGAGAGCGGCGGAACCTCGAGCCAGGAGACGAGCCCCATCCTTGCCCACTCGAGCTCTTCGTGGGAAGGGTGTGGGCGAGACGACGAAAGCCTGTCTCGGTCATGCCCGCCCTTTCTTTGAAAGGACGGGTTTTTGTCTCTGGTCACGGGGTGGCTGATGCTTGCGCTCGCGGGGCCCGTGCGGCTTACGGGTCTCGCGGCGAGCGCGGATACGGTGCGCATAACGGATGACACCGGCCGGACGCTGGTCTTGGCCCGGCCTCCCCGACGCATCGTGTCCCTCGTGCCGGCGGCGACCGAGGTGCTCTTCGCGATCGGGGCGGGAGAGACGGTCGTGGGACGATCCCGCTTCGATGATGAGCCGCCGGCCGTGCGGCGCGTGTCCAGCGTCGGGAACGCGATTCGTCCCTCCTCCGAGCTCGTTCTCGCCCTGAAGCCCGACCTCCTCATCCTCGTGGGGGGCTCGGACAACGAGAGGTCGATCCTCGAGTTCCGGCGTCTCCGCGTCCCTGCGCTCGTCATCGTGATGAACACGTTCGCCGATCTCGAGCGAAACATAGACCGTCTGGGACGGCTGTCGGGACACGCGCGAGAGGGCCGGCGACTCGCGCGCCGCATCCACGGGGAGCTCGCCGCGGTCCGCCGGACGGTGGCGGGCCTTCCGCGACGCTCCGTGTACTACGACGTCGCCTTTCCGCCCGCGTTCACGATCGGGGCCGGCAGCTACCTCGATTCCCTCATCTCGATCGCCGGCGGCCGCAACATCTTCGGCGACGTTGCGGCTCCTTCGCCCCGGGTCGGCCTCGAGGCAATCGTGGTCCGGCGGCCGAAGATCATGATCCTCCCCGTTGGGCGCGACCCCCGATTTCGCCCACCGGCACCCTCCCGGCGCCCGGGCTGGGACGCGATCGACGCCGTGCGGGGCGGTCGGGTCCGGGAGGTGGATGCGGACCTGCTCCACCGGCTGGGACCACGCATCGGACAGGCGGCGGCGGCCCTGGCGGAGGCCATCCATCCCGAGGCGAGAGAGCGGATTCGACGGGCGGTGGCGGAGCTGGAGGGGGGAGGATGAGGCGGCGGCTCGCCGTGCCGCTCGTCCTCGCGGGACTGGTCGTGGCCGTGGCCGCGGGCGTTCTGTCCGGCCCGGCCGCCCTCGCGCCCGCGGATGTGTGGCGCGCGCTCGCGGGCTCCGGCGCTGATGCGACGACCCGGGAGATTCTCGTGTCCGTGCGACTGCCCAGGGTGACGGCCGCTCTCCTCGTCGGGGGAATGTTGGCGGTCTCGGGCGCCATGTTTCAGGCCCTGCTCAGGAATCCCCTGGCCGAGCCGTATCTGCTGGGGGTCTCCTCCGGAGCCGCCCTGGGGGCCGTGGGGGCCATCGTGCTCGGCCTTGCGCGCCTCGACTCGTGGATCCTTCCGGGCGCCGCCCTGCTGGGCGCCCTTCTGGATGTCTACATCGTGTTCCGGGTCGCATGGGTCGTGCAGCGCCTGGACACACGGGTCCTGTTGCTGGCCGGCGTCGTGAGCAGCGCGTTCTTCATCGCGTGCGTCCTGCTGCTGCTGACGTTCGCCCGCGCGGAAACGCTGCAGTCCGCGTTCTTCTGGACGCTCGGCAGCGTGGGCCAGGTGTCGTGGCGACTCACCGGCGTGCTCGCCCTGTGGGGCCTTCCGGGCGTCGCGTGCGCGCTGTTGCTGAGCCGGCAGCTCGACCTCCTGGCGCTCGGCGAAGAGACGGCGGCCTCCCTCGGGACCGAGGTCGAGCGCGTGAAGTGGATGGCCTACGGGCTCGCGTCCCTCCTCGCGGCCGTGGCCGTCAGCGTGGCCGGGATCATCGGATTCGTGGGCCTCGTGGTGCCCCACGCCGTCCGCCTCACCTGGGGGAGCGACCACGGGGGACTCGTTCCGCTCAGCTTCGTGCTCGGAGGAGGCGCCCTCATCCTGGCCGACGCCGTGGGCCGGACGGCGGCCGCACCCCTCGAGATTCCGGTGGGCGTGATCACGGCCGTCCTCGGCGTCCCTGTGTTCCTCGTTCTCCTCCGACGGAGCGCGCGCGCGTGATCTTTCGGCTCGCCGACGCGACGTATCGATATCCGGACGGCGTCAGAAACGCGCTGGACGGAGTCAGCGTCACGTTTCCCGCGGGGCGCCACTCCATCGTCGTGGGGCCGAACGGCGCCGGAAAGACGACGTTGGCCCGGGTTCTCCTCGGCCGTCTGCGCGTGAGCGCCGGAGCCGCGACGATCGAGGACCTGCCCAGCGTGGCCTGGCGGAGGCGTGACCTGGCACGGCGGGTCGGTACCGTCCTCCAGGAGACCGTGGCGGATCTTCCCCTCACCGTGCGCGGGCTCGTCGCGATGGGCCGCTATCCTTATCTGCCGCTCCTCGGACGCCCCGGGCCGCGGGATCGGGCCATCGTGGCGGCAGCGCTCGAGCGTACGGACCTGGGGGGGCTCGCGGATCGGGCGATCGACAGCCTCTCGGGCGGAGAGAGGCAACGGGCGAAACTCGCCCGCGCCCTCGCCCAGACGCCGGAGGCGCTCCTCCTGGATGAGCCGACGGCGCACCTCGATCTGGGCCACGAGATGGCGTTCTTCGAGATGGTTGCGGAATTGGCACAACAACAGTCGCTTACGATCATTTCGATCACACATAACTTGAACATCGCGGCCCGGTTTGCGGACTGGCTCGTCCTGCTCGCGGGGGGACGGGTGACCGCCCAGGGCCGGCCGAGCGACGTGCTCGTGCCCGAGCGACTGGAGTCCGCGTTTCAGTGGCCGGTCGAGGTTCGCGATCTGGGAGAGCTCGGGCTGCAGGTCGTGCCCCGGCGCCGAGGCACGCGTGGCTGAGCCCGCCGTGCGTCGGGGCCTCCGTGCGGCGGCCGTGTGCCTGGGAGTGGCGATCGGGGGGCTCGGGATCCCGCCCGCCGGCCTGGGCAGCCAGGACCCCGTCACGTTCCGGGCTCGGCCGGCGGCCCCGGACACGAGCTTCGTGACCCTGGAGATCGAGGTGCGCGGGGAGACGGGCGAGTCGGTCTCGAGCGCGTCGGTGGTGCTCCGCCGGTTCTCCGACCGTATCGGAGTGCGCGACCCCGAGATGTTGAGCCGACGGGGCCCGGGCCTGTTCGCGATCCGGGTCGCGGCAGGCGGTCGGGGGCTCCTTCGTGCGACGGCTCCGGGCTACGCGCCGGTGGAGGAGCCCTTGCCCCTTGACCGACCGGGCCGCCGGTACGTGAAGCTCGTGCTTCCGGTGGATCCCGTTCACCTCCCCGACATTCTGGCTCTGGGGCGGCTCGCGCCGGCCGGACACCGGAGAGGTCATTCCATCGAGCACGTGCGGTTCGCGGACCGGACGCTTGCGGGTGCCGATGTCGGCAGCTGGCTCGAAACCCTGCCCGGGGTCGTCGTGCGCCGGAAGGGCGCCGGGCTGGCGCAGGTCGTGAGCGTGCGCGGGGCACGACCGGCGGGCGTCCTCGTTCTGCTCGACGGCGTGCCTCTCAACGATCCCGTGACTGGCACGGCGGACCTCTCCCGGCTGCCCGTGAGCACGCTGGAGTCGGCCACGCTCGTGCGGGGGACCGGCTCCGGGGCCTATGGAAGCGGAGCCCTGGGCGGGGTGGTCCTCCTGCGCTCCAGGGCTCCGGCCGGCTCGGCGGCCTCGGTGGGGGCCGCGATCGGCTCGCTGGGCTCGAGGAGGGCGGACCTCTTCGTCTCCGCGGCGGGGCGCGGATCCGGTATCGCCCTGTCCGCCGCGCACGAGAGATCAGAGAATGATTTCCGCTTCCGGAACCGCACTCTGCCGGGCGCTCCCGTCGAACGCCGGAGAAACGCCGATGGAAGTCGGTCGAGCCTCGCCGTCACGGCGCGCGGGGAAAGCCGTCTCCGTCCGAGGATCGAAGCGCGGTACGATCGGACAGAGCGAGGGTCGCCGGGCCGGATCGGCTCCCGCCTGTTCGATGACGCCCGCTGGGCACAGGAGGCGGTCCGCATCGGGTTCGGGCTGGGAAGGACGGGGGGCGCGTCCGCGGGCGCCGTCCTCCGCCGTCAGCGCATCGCCTTCACGGCCTCGACAGGAGACTCGCGGGAGGAGATCTGGGATGCCCGACTGACCGGGAATCTCCGGGTGCCCGGCCTCGGTCTGCGACTCGCGGGACGTCTGGAGAGGGAGACCGTGGATGGCGACGGACTCGAGGGCGTGCCCGGGCGGTGGTCGGGCGGTGGGCGCATCGAGCGGCCCCTGGAGGCGGAGGGGCTGGAGATCGCCCCCTCGGTCGCCCTCGACGCCGCCCGGGGGACCCGGGCCCTGAGCCCGGAGCTCTCGGTGGCGCGCACCTGGCCGAGCGGTGTGCAGGGTTGGGCCCGGATCGGTCGGGGATTCCGGCTGCCGACGTTCGGGGACCTGTACTTCGCCTCGAGCTACGGCGTTCGATCGAATCCCGACCTCCGGGCGGAGGTCGTGACCCTCGACGGAGAGATCGGGGCGAGCGTGCCCTTGCGGGTGGCGGGCCGCTCGCTGCGCGCCCGCATCGTCCTGCACGGGAGGCGGACTCGGGATCCGATCGTCTGGCTCGCGAGCAGCGCGGCCGTGTGGAGTCCCCGCAACCTCGAGGCCCTCCGAAGCGTGGGGATCGAGGGGAGCGTGCGGCTGGATGATGCCGGCGCCCCGTGGACCGGTGGGTTGTGGATCGCGGGTCTGCGGAGTCGACTCGGATTCGGATCGAACCGGAACTCCCTCCCGTACGAGCCCGACCTGTCCGGAGGGGCGATGGTGGAGAGGCGCTGGAGCGCGATGGCCGTCCGGGGGGAGCTCCGCGTCACGGGTTCACGAACGACGAGCATCGCGGGAACGCGCCGTCTGCCCGTCTTCGCCACGCTCGATCTCGCTTGGCGCGGAAGCTTGAAGTTCCTCTCCGTCCCGGCCTCGATTCAGCTCACGATCGACAATCTCCTGGACGAGCGCTACGAGCTCGTCGAGCTGTTTCCGGAACCCGGCCGCACGGCGGAGCTTCGCCTGCAGTTCCACTGACCCGCGACGAAGGAGGAGGCATTGATCCGAAGTCCACTCTCGACGCTGGCCACCGTCATCGCGGTCGCCGGAGCGCTGGCGTGCTCCGATTCGTCTCCAACCGGGCCGCCGCCGGTACCGTCGGCGATCGAGCTCGTCGCCGTGAACTCGACCGGGCAAACGCTGTCGTTCTTCACGCTGACCGACACGCTGGCACCGGCGGCCGCCGCCCTGGACCTCGGGGCGTCCTTCGACGGCGTGAGCGCCGACGTATCGGGGGATCTCGCCGCCACCTCGGTGAGCAGCTTCGGAGGGAGCCGGGTGCTCGCTGTCGATCTGTCGCGACGGTCGATCCGGACGATCCTGTTTCCAGCCCCCGAAGCGGATCTCGCAAACCCCGGCAAGGCGACGCTGGAGGAGAACGGCACGATCTGGGTCGGGGGCCGTGCGAGCGACGCCGTGTATCGGATCGATCCCGGAGCGGTCGAGGCGACGCGGGTCGCGTCATCCGTCGGGACGTTCGTGGAGCGGATCCTCCCCGTCGGGGCGGAGCTGTTCGTCGTGGACGCGAACATCGACGACGACGGGCTCACGTTCCAGCCACTGGGGCCGGCTCGCGTCGTCGTGCTCTCCCGCGCGGGGGCGCCGGCGGCCCTCATCGCTCTCCCGACGGGGAGCGTGAACGCGCAGGATGCCGTGCTCGCGGGTGGGCGGATCGTTGTGCTCGCCGCGGGGAGCTTCGACCCGACGACGTTCGCCCCGAACGACGACGGCACGCTCGTGCTTCTCGATCCTGGCGCACGCGCCGTCGTGGCCACGCTCGGGCTCGGCGCGAACGGTCTCGCGGTGAAGGCGGGCGAGGACGGACTCGTGTACGTGACGACGACCTCCGATTTCGCCATGACATCCGTGCTTCGCGTGGATCCCGTCGGCGGCAGGTTCGTGGACGGACCCGCCACTCCGCTGGACCTCCGGGATGCATCGGGCGCCGCCGTGAACTGCTGGGTCGCCACGGCGACGAGCGACGGCCGCCTGCTGTGCGCCACCTTTCGCACCGATCGGTCGGGCGATCTCCTGTTGTTCTCAGCGGGGGGGGCGTTCCTGTCCTCCGTTCCGTCCGGCTTCGGCACGACGGACATCGCGTTCCGGTGAGCCCGCGGTTTCGTTGCCGCGGCGCGGGGGCGCGGATAGGTTGGCTGCGTGCCGATCCTCACGACCCGCTGCGTGGTGTTGAAGACCCACCGGTACAGCGACACGAGCAAGATCCTTCGGCTCATGACCCGGGAGAAGGGGCCCGTGTCGGCGCTCGCGCGGGGCGCTCTCAGACCTCGAAGTCCGATCTCCGGCCTCGTCGAACCGTTCGCCGAGGGCGAGGCCACGATCTACATGAAGCGGAACCGGGACCTCCAGACTCTTTCCTCCTTCGAGCTCCTCAGGGAGCGACAGGGCCTGGGGATCGATCTGGAGCGATTCGCGGGCGCGTCCGTGCTTTGCGAGCTCGTCCTGCGCTTCGCTCCGGAGCAGCGGGATGACCGACTATACGACGGGCTGACGCGCGGACTGGACGCCCTGCTCGACGCACCCGTGGATCGGCTCGCCTCGACGTCGCTCGCAACGATCTGGGACCTGGTTCGGACGCTGGGTTTCGCCCCGGAGCTCGACCGGTGCCTGGAATGCGGACGCGATCTCGGGGCGGAAGAAGACACGCGGTGGGACCCGGGAGCCGGCGGCCTGCGGTGCGGATCCTGTCCGGGGGGTGGCGTCGCGCTCGGGGGCGTGGAGGTGGCGGAGCTCCGGCACCTCGTGGGTGGGGACAGCGGCCCGCTCACGACCGCCGGGCGCCAGCGCGCGGTCCTTCGCGACTTCATACGGATCCATCCGGCCGAAGGCCTTCCTCTCCGTTCCCTCGAGTATCTCGGCTTCGAGTGAAGGCCTTCATTCTCGGCACCGCCGGACACGTTGATCACGGCAAGACGACGCTGATCCGGGCCCTGACCGGGACCGATACGGATCGGTGGCGGGAGGAGAAGGAACGGGGACTCACGATCGACATCGGCTTCGCCCGCCTGGCGCTCGGGCCGGAGTACGAAGTCGGGGTCGTGGACGTGCCCGGCCATCGTGGCTTCCTGAAGAACATGCTCACCGGCTCGACCGGGATCGACTGTCTTCTCCTCGTCGTGGCTGCGGATGAAGGACCGATGCCGCAGACCCGCGAGCACCTGGCCATCGCGCGGCTGCTCGGGGTGCGCCACGGGGTCGTTGCGCTGTCGAAGACGGACCGGGTGACGGAGGAGTGGCGCGAGCTCGCGTCCGAGGCGGCCACCGAGGAACTGCGGCGAGCGTATGGGGCGTGTGACTGGGCGGTCGTGCCGGTCTCGGCAACGGAAGGAACGGGTCTCGAGGACCTCGTTCGCGAGCTCCGAGCGCGGGCCGGGGTCGTGGAGGCCCGGCAGGAGAACGACCTGTTCCGAATGCCCGTCGATCGCTCGTTCAGCGTGCGAGGTGCGGGCACGGTCGTCACGGGCACGGTGTGGAGCGGACAGGTGAGCGAGGGGGAGAGCGTTCGCATCCTTCCGGCGGATCGCACGGTCCGCGTGCGTGCGATTCAGGTCCACGGCGACGCGAGGCCGAGGGTCGGGGCGGGACGCCGCTGTGCGCTCGCCCTGGTGGGGGTGGCGCCGGAGGAGGTCGGCCGGGGAGCGGTCGTCGTCCAGGGAGATCCCTGGCGGGTGGTCCGCCGCCTCGGCGTCGAGGTCGAACTGCTCCCCGACACGAGTCACGGTCTGGAGCACGGCCAGCGCGTACGCCTCTTTCTCGGCACGGGCGAGGTGATGGCCCGCGTCCTGCTCGCCGACCGAGCCGAGCTGCGAGCGGGCGGCCGTGGGTGGGCCGTGGTCGAGACGGAGGCGCCACTCGTCGCGCGCGTCCGTGATCGATTCATTCTCAGGTTCTATTCCCCGGTCGTGACGATCGGCGGCGGACGCGTGGCCGAGCTGAAGCCTCCGCCGCGATGGGGGGAGCGTGTGCGGGTCTGGCGGGACTGCCTGGACGGAGACCCCGGAACCGCGCTGCGCTCGAGGGTCGCGCTGTCGGCCGGCCGGGGGTTGGTCGACGAGGCACTCCCGATCGCAACAGGACTCTCCGCGCCGGCCGTGTGGGCCGCGCTCGAGCGCTCCGACGCGGACCTCGCTCGGATCGACGGTCGATGCTACGCCCGGTCGGCCGAAGAGGCGGCGTGCCGGGCGGTGCTGGACGCCGTGCGGGCGTCGCATGAGGAAACGCCGCGCGCTTCCTTCGCCGCCCTCGAGTCTGTGCGGGCCTCGCTGTCCGTACGGTTCTCCGGGGCCCTGATACGCCGGGCCGTGGAGGATCTCACGGCGGCGGGGGATCTCGAGGTGCGAGGGCCCGGCGTACGGCTCCCCGGGCACCGGGCCCGCCTCTCCACCGAGGAGGAGCTCCACTTCGATGCGGTCCGGCGCGCGATCGGCGAAGGAGGTCTCCAGGCGCCGTGGGTGGGAGATCTCTGTGCAGACCTGTCTTTGGACCGGGCCTTCCTGAACGACGCCCTGCGCCTGCTCGTAGAAGCCGGGGACATCGTGGCCGTGACGCCCGAGTACTACCTGTCCCGGGAGGCCATGCAGAACGTGCGCCGTGCCGTCGACCGGGTCTTCGCGGGGCGGGAGGTGGCCACGCCGGCCGACTTCCGGGAAGAGCTCGGCGTGTCACGGAAGTACCTGATCCCGGTCCTCGAGTATCTGGACCGAACGGGCGTCACGCGGCGGAGCCGGGACGGAAGGGTCAGGGCAGAGGGCGGGTCTCAGTCCACGTAGTACAGAAAGCGGCCGCAGCTCGGGCAGGAACGGATGTGCTCGTTCCGGCCGGCTTCGGATGACCAGGCCGTGGGGACGGCCACGAAGCAGCCGTAGCAGATGCCGTTGAGCACGGGGGCGACCGCCCGCTGGACGGATCCGGCGAGCTCCTCGTACCGGCCGCGCACCGAGGGATCCAGGCGGTCGGCCAGCTCGTCCATCTTCTCGCGCAGGATCGCGAGCGCTTCGTCGGCCTGCAGCGCGAAGAGCCGGGCTTCGACATCCCGGCCCGCGGGTCGGGTGAGGGTGCTTTCCTGTCCCTGCAGGTCCTGGAGTTCGAGGAGAATCTCTAGCTGGGCGTGCACGGGCTCACACCCCCTTCTCGTCCAGCAGGGCGAGAAACTCCTCCGGCGTCCCGATCCTGGCCAGGCGCTCGGGCACGTCCGGCTCCTTCCCGAACTGCGCGATCTTTCCGAGGACGGGAAGGTACTGATTCGAGACTTCGAGAGGGGGAGCGACGATGAGGAACAGGTGCTGCACGGGCTTCCCGTCGATCGCGTCGAAGTCGAGGCCCTCCAGGCGGCGGCCGAACGCCACGCGGAGGCGGTTGACGACGAGAGATCGGCAGTGAGGAATGGCGATCCGGCGGCCGATGCCCGTCGAGCCGAGGTTCTCCCTGCGCTTGAGCATCTTCACTAAGATCGCCTGGGACTTCTCGTCCAGTCCGAGGAGGCCGACGAGCTCTCTGAGTACGTCGTCCTTGGTCGCAGACTCGAGCTCCAACTGAATCGCATCCGGGGAGAAAAAATCGCGGAGCAACATTCTATCTCCTTGCGCCGCCCAGACCGGGGTCCGGCCGCGGCCGCGTTCGTATGAAGGTCGCACGGTCCGAGCGCACAGTATATTCTGGACGAGAAAGGGCTGTCAAAGTGACCCGACGATTGACGGAACCGCCGTGCGATTGTAGTGTTTGATCAGGTGAATCGGACCCGCCCGCGGGTCCGATTCCTGTATGGCGCTCGTTTGAAAACTCGATTGGGGGTGAATCAGGTTCGACGCGTTTGCCGGAAATCGGTGGTCGCGTGCCGAGTTCCCCGGAGACTCGTGAAACGCCGGGAACAATCCATAGCTGCCAACGACAACTTGGCGCTGGCCGCGTAACCTTACGCTGCCCGTCCTGCAGTCTGCCCGGCCCGAGGCGGGCTGACGGACGTCGATGAATCGGGCTGGCCGGCGACGTGCGCCGTGGGCGTCGTCGGTGAGAGGGCTTGGCCCGACACGGCTGGCCGTCCTCGGGCCGTCGGTGAGCCCGTTGGCGGCGAGACATGATCGCCGACTACGCACGTAGACGCCTCGATGGACGGATTCGCGGACCCGGGTGCAATTCCCGGCACCTCCATCGGCTCCGCGTCACGGATTCGCCGTGCCGCGGAGTCTCTTTATTCCCGCCGCCAAGACGGGGCGCCCGACGGCGCCCGCGTCCCGCGGTCGCGCCACGGAGGCCCCGTGCTCGACGAGCTCAAGAATCGGCTGAACGAGGAGGCGGAAGCGCTGCTTCACGAGCTGAACGTGGTGCTGCCCGCGGAGATCGAGCGCGCCGTCGCGTTGGGCGACCTGCGGGAGAACTCGGAGTACTCGGCCGCCCTCGAGCGGCAGCAGCTCGTCAGCGCACGCCTGACGCACATCTCCCGCCGTCTGTCGGAGATCTCGGAGATCGACCTGTCCCTCATCCCCGAGGATCGCGTCGGCTTCGGCTCACAGGTGCGGATCCTGGATCTGGACGGCGAGGAGGCCGAGGAGTTCACCCTCGCCTTCGGAGACTTCATCGACCTCGAGGGCTCGGAGATCTCGATGGCGTCACCGATCGGCAGGGCGCTGCTCGGCCGCGAGCGAGGAGAGGAAGTCACGGTCGTCCTGCCGGGCGGCAGGGTCCGCTACCGGATCGAGAGGCTCGTGACCCTGCACGACCTCGCGAGGGACGGTCACGAGGATCAGCGGGCGGAAGCCTGACGCCTTCCTAGAACACCTCCACGGACGGCACGAACCGCTGCGGGTCGGCGCGGAGGTCCGCCAGAAGCCCGTTCATCTCCACGACCATGCGGAGAAGCTCCTCGTACATCGTCTCGTCCGTGAACAGGCGTCCCGCCGACCCCTCGCCCGCCTGTACCGATGCGAGGAGGGAATCGGAGCGGGCGGCGACTCCGGCCAGCGCGCGATAGAGGGAGTCCGACCGCACGAGACGACCGAGGGTTCCCTCCCCGCTCTCGACGGACGCCGTGAGCGTATCGAGTCCCGCGAGCGTCCGGCGGATCGACTCGTAGACTTCGTCGTCTCGCAGGAGGCGACCGAACGAGTTCGTCTCATCCGTCGCCAGGTCGAGGAAGGCGGTGAGGCCCGACGTGAGATCGACGAGCCGGAGATAGATGGCGTCGTCGACGACGAGCTTTCCGACGGTGCCCTCGCCCTCGAGCAACCCGTGCGTGAGCGCCGAAAGATTGCCCAGCACGTCCACGAGCTCGGAGACGGCGGTGGCGCCCTCGGCGAGGAGGGCGTCGTAATCGAGCGAGCCGGCGGACGGCACGGTGTCCCCCTCCATCAGGACCCCTTCTCCCGCGGTTCCCGGGCTGATGTCGATGACCCGGTCGCCCAGGAGCCCCTGCGTTCTCACCTGAGCGCGGGAGTCCGCCCGGATCTGCTCCTGGACCTCCCGGTTGACGGCGAGCCACACCGCCACGGCCTCTCCGCCGGGGGGACGTCGGTCGGGCGGGATGAGCGCGATCTCGTCCACCTGGCCCACGCTCTGGCCCGCCAGCTGCACGGCCGCGCCGGGTACCAGGCCGGCGGCTGACCGCATGAACGTCACGAGACGGTAGCGCTCGCCGAACACGTGGCCGGTCTGGCCGATGAAGAAGATCGACACGGCCAGGATCGTGAGACCCAGGAGGAGGGTCACCCCGACCCTCAGCTGATCCCACGTGATGCGGCTTCCACGTCTCATGCGAACGTCTCCTGTCGGGCGGCACCCCGGCTCAGCGAAGGAACTCGCGCACGTACTCGTCCTCCGCCGCCACCATCTCCTCCGGGCCGCCCATGAACACGATGTGGCCTCCGGACAATAGAGCCACCCGATTCCCGATGCGGAAGGCCGAGCGGATGTCGTGCGTGACGACGACGGAGCTCACAGCGAGCTCGCGCTGCATCTTCCGGATCAGCTCGTTGATGGTGTGCGTCGTGATCGGATCCAGGCCGCTCGTGGGCTCGTCGTAGAGCAGGATCTCGGGCCGGTGGATGATCGCGCGCGCGATCCCCACCCGCTTTCGCATCCCGCCGCTCAGCTCCGCGGGCAGCAGGTCTTCCACGGCCTCCGGATCCAGGTCCACGAACCGGAGGGCCTCGCGAACGCGCTCCCCGATCGTCGCCTCGTCGAGCCGCGTGTGCTCGTGCAGGTAGAACGCCACGTTCTCGTACACGGGGAGCGAATCGAACAGCGCGGCCCCCTGAAACACCATGCCCATCTTGCGGCGCAGCGCGAGCACGGAGTCCAACGAGGCATGGGCGATGTCCGTGCCCGAGACGAGAATCCGTCCCTCGTCCGGATAGCTCAGGCCCAGGATGAGTCGGAGGATCGTGCTCTTGCCCGCCCCCGAGCCCCCGAGGATGCACATCGTCTCTCCCCGGTGCAGCTCCAGACTGATGCCGTCGAGGACCGGGGCCGCTCCGTAGCCGAGCCGCACGTCGCACAGCTCGATGACCGTCTCTGCGTCCGCGAGACCCGGCGAATCATCGGCCCGCAGCTCCCGCCGAAGCTCGTCGAGGACCTCTCGCTGCAGTTCCGAGCGCCGGTCGTCCCTTCGCTCCCCGCTCATTCGACGAGGAGGGCGATGAGGATCTGGGTCAGGAAATAGTCGGCCGCCAGGATGGCGACCGAGGAGGTGACCACGGCACGCGTGGCGGCGCGTCCGACGCCCTCCGTGCCTCCCGTGGTCTTGAGTCCGTAATAGCACGCGGTGAGGGCCATGATGCCCCCGAAGAAGACCGGCTTCACGAGACCGTTGAACAGGTCGATCGGCACGTACCGAAAGAGGAATCCCGTGTCCACGAGCGAGAAGTACACCGAGCGGATGTAGAGGTCGAAGGTCAGGCCCAGCTTCACGACCGCGATGAGGGCGCCTCCCAGGACGGCGATGAGATCCGTGACCAGGGTGAGGAGCGGGATCATGAGGAGGGCCGCGAGAAACCTCGGAACGACGAGCTTGCGCACGGGATCGACGCCGAGCGTGTTCAGGGCGTCGATCTGCTCCGTCACCCGCATGGCCCCTAGCTCGGCCGCGATCCCCGAGCCCGCGCGGCCGGTGACCATGAGCGCGGTCAGCACGGGCCCGAGCTCACGCACCGCGCTCGCACCGACGAGACGGCCGATGTAGATGGTCGCGCCGAACTGCTTCATCTCGACGGCGGACTGGAGGGCGAGGACCATGCCCGTGAACAGGCCGGTGAGCACGACGATGCCGATGGACCCCACGCCGATCGTGTCCATCTGCTGCACGACCTCCCGGCCGTAGAACGGCCGGCTCCCGCAGCTTCGAAGCGTATGCGCGAGAAGCGAGAAGAACTCCTGGGTCTGGAGGGCCCACCGCTTCAGGAGCTCGTTCAGGAGCGTCGACAGCTTGAGATCGGGACGGCCGCGACTCTCGTTCGACGTCTTTGACTCTCCCCGGGATCCGCGCTATCTTCGCGCGCGACAAACCGCAGCCGGCTTCAGCGCCAGCTCTTTACGAGACAACGTGTTACGAGCCATCGGGCCGGTCTCGGTCCTCGCGGCAGGTTACCCGTCGCTCCCGCGGCGCGCAAGGAGGTTCCGGGCGAAGGGTGGCCGGTGGTGCCGGTCCCGGTCGGCGTGGATGACCCGGGCGGCGTCCCGACTCCGGGGACCGTCCCCGGGTCTTCGTTCGCGCGACTCGGTGCGGCCGAGACGGCGTGCGAGGCGGAAGGAGAACGTGGAAAGGGTGGAGACGATGCGAACGGATATCGAGATCGCCCAGAGCGCGACCTTGCGACCCATACGGGATTTGGCGGCCGATCTGGGTCTGGGAGAGGGGGACATCCGGCCGTACGGTGACGTGATCGCGAAGGTCAAGCTGAGCTCGCTCGAGGGTCGTGTACCGGACGGAAAGCTCGTTCTCGTCACCGGGATCAGCCCGACCTCGGCGGGGGAAGGGAAGTCGACCGTCGCCGTGGGGCTGGCCCAGGCGCTTGGCCGGTTGGAGAAGAGCGCCTTTCTGTGCCTTCGCGAGCCGTCCCTTGGGCCCGTGTTCGGGATCAAGGGCGGGGCGGCGGGTGGCGGCTTCTCGCAGGTCCTGCCGATGGACGAGATCAACCTTCACTTCACGGGCGACTTCCACGCCATCACGTCGGCGCACGCCCTCCTCTCGGCCGCGCTGGACAACAACCTCCAGCGGGGGAACTCGCTGGGGCTGGACGTGCGGCGCATCAACTGGAGACGTGCCGTGGACATGAACGACCGCGCCCTGCGGGACGTGGTGGTCGGTCTCGGCGGAACGACGGGCGGCGTCCCCCGCCAGGAGAGCTTCTCCATCACGGCCGCCTCCGAGATCATGGCGATGTTCTGCCTCGCGCGTGACCTCGCAGACTTCGAGGCACGCGCGGCACGCATCGTCCTCGGCGAGCGCCCGGACGGGACGTTCGTTCGGGCCGGGGAGCTCCGCGTGCAGGGAGCCATGGCGCTTCTCATGAAGGAGGCCCTGGCTCCCAACCTCGTGCAGACGATCGAGGGAGGACCCGCGTTCGTGCACGGGGGACCGTTCGCGAACATCGCGCACGGCTGCAACTCGCTCATCGCCACGCACGCCGCGCTGTGCCTGGGTGAAATCGTGATCACCGAGGCTGGCTTCGGCTCCGAGCTGGGTGCCGAGAAGTTCTTCGACATCAAGTGCCGGCTGGGAGGGCTGGAGCCGGACGCCGCGGTCATCGTGGCCACGGTCCGCGCGCTTCGCCGCCACGGGGGGACCGATCCCGCACGCGCCGGCGAGGCCGACCCGGATGCCGTCACGGCGGGGCTTCCGAATCTCATGCACCACATCCGGAACGTGCAGCAGTTCGGTGTCCCGCCGATCGTCGCGATCAACCGGTTCGTCACCGACGGGGAGGAGGAGATCGAGATCATCCGTCGGGCCTGCGAGGAGGTGGATGTGCCCTGCGAGACCTGCGAGGTGTGGGAACATGGAGGTGCAGGCGGGGAGGGTCTGGCGGCGCGACTGCTCGATGTGCTGGAGGAGGACGGGGCCCGCTTCCGTCCCCTGTACGAGCTGGCCACGCCGATCCAGCAGAAGTTGGAGACGATCGCTACGCAGGCATACGGAGCCGACGGCGTCGTGCTTCTTCCCGCTGCACGCCGGCAACTGGATCGCCTGAACGACGCCGGGCTCGGGTCGTTGCCCGTTTGCGTGGCGAAGACGCAGTATTCCCTGAGCGACGATCCGAGCAAGCTGGGCCGGCCGACGGGCTTCGAGATCACGGTCCGGGAGTTTCGGGCATCCGCGGGGGCCGGCTTCATCGTCGCGCTCACGGGAGACGTGATGACGATGCCCGGATTCCCGGCGACGCCAGCCGCCGAGGCGATGCGTGTGCACGCGGACGGCCGGATCGAGGGATTGTTCTGAGGCCGGGGAGGAAGCGGAATGAGCGCCCGACGTGAGATACGGACGGAACGGGCCCCCGCGGCCATCGGCCCCTATTCGCAGGGCATTCTCTCCGAGAATCTGCTCTATTCCGCGGGGCAGATCGGTCTGGATCCCGCGACGGGAGAGCTCGTCGGCCCCGGAATCGAGGAGCAGACTCGTCAGGTGCTCGAGAACCTCGGCGCCGTTCTCTCGGCGGCGGGACTCGGATTCGGCGACGTAGTGAAGACGACGGTGTACCTGGCGGACATGGCGGAGTTCGCCGTGATGAACGACGTCTATGAGGCGTACTTTCCGGAGCCGTGTCCGGCCCGATCCACCGTCGAGGTCCGGCGCCTCCCGAGGGACGCCCGGGTCGAGGTGGAGCTGGTGGCCCGGGGAGCCTGAGCAGAGAGCGCCCCCGTCCGGGGGCGTCGCGAAGCGAGAGGGGGCGGATGGTGGCTGGTGTCGCCAGCGGTCTTCAAAACCGTTTCGGGGCGCGTGAAGCGTCCCGGGTGGGTTCGATTCCCACACGCCCCCGCCACGCAGCCGGAGCCCTGGATTGACGGGCTCCGTCGCTCGGGCCCGCATTTGCCGCGTCGTCCTTGCCGCGGGCATGGTTGGGCCATGCGCGGCGTCGGCGGGCCTGGCCCAGGAGCCGCCCTCGAAGGAGGCCTCGCCGGTCCTCGTCCGGCAGGCGTCGCCACCGGACTCCGTCCGAAGGCCGGTGAGCCCGCTCGGCGCTCTGGGCCGATCGATCCTGGTGCCGGGTTGGGGCCAGGCGTCGGTGGGCCAACCGGTGCGGGGGGCGTTCTATTTCGCCATGGAAGCCGGGAGTCTCTTCATGGTCGTGAGGACGCAGGCGAGATTGAGCGCCGCTCGTCGTGCCCTGCCGGTGGACACCGCGCTCGTCCGCTCGCGAACGCAGCAGCGCGAGGATTGGATCGTCCTTTCCGTCTTCTGGGCCCTGCTCAGCGGCGTGGACGCCTGGGTGTCGGCGCACCTGTGGCACTTCGAAGGCGCCGTCGTGCCTCCGGATGATGGGTCCGCCGGTATGGCCCTGAAGTTCCGAGTTCCGGTGGCGGGACCGTGACGGAAGCGCCGATCGGCGTGTTCGACTCCGGGCTCGGAGGACTCACCGTGCTGCGGGCGATCCGGGACCGCCTGCCTGGCGAGTCCACCGTCTACCTCGGCGACACGGCGCGGGTCCCGTACGGGCCGAAATCGGCCGCCACGATCAGGCGCTATGCCCTCGAAGCGACGACCTTCCTCCGGTCGCACGGGGTCAAGGGGATCGTGGTGGCCTGCAACACGGCCACGGCGAGGGCCCTGCCGACCATCGCCCGGGAAGCGGGCGTGCCGGTGCTCGGGGTCGTCGAGCCCGGCGCCCGCGCGGCGGCGAATCGGTCGCGGAGCGGGCGCATCGGGGTCATCGGAACCACGGGGACGATCGAGAGCGGGGCCTACGTGGAGGCGATCCACGCGATCCGGCCGGACGCGGAGGTGGCGGGCGTGGCGTGTCCGCTGTTCGTGCCGCTCGTCGAGGAAGGTTGGATCGACGGGGACGTCGCCGAGCGCACGACGGAGAGCTACTTGCGGCCCCTGCTGGCGAAGGAGATCGACACGCTGGTGCTCGCCTGCACGCATTACCCGCTCCTCCGTCCTCTCCTGGCGCGGATCGTGGGACCGGAGACCGAGCTCATCGATTCCGCCGACGCCACGGCGGAGGCACTCGCGGAGCTCCTGGAGAGACACGGCATGGCTGCCGCGGAGGGCGGCGACCGGACGGCGCGCTACTTCGTGACGGACGAGGAGGCTCGCTTCGGTCGCCTGGCGCGGCAGTTCATGGGCGAGGACGTTGCGCCGCTGGAGACGGTCAGCGTCGACTCCACTGCCTGAGCGCGACACCCGACGGACCGACCACTCCGTACGTGCAGTTCCGCACCCAGTCGCCGGCGTTCAGATAGTGGCGATCCCGGCCGATTTCCCGCAGCTCCGGCTCGTGGGAGTGGCCGAAGATCACGATCTGCAGCTCGGGATCTTCAGCCAGAAGCGCCTCCGCGCGGGCCGAGAGGCGGGCGGCGCGCTCCGGATCCGGGTCGGAACCGTCGCGCGCGCGCGCCTCGGTCTTGCTCACGCGGCGGATGATCCATGACGCCCGATCCGGGTGGATGGCCCGGAAGGCGGCCGCCGCGACGCGGCCCCGCAGGAGCCGACGCAGCCACCGATATCGTCGGTCGCCGCCGGCGAGGCCATCGCCGTGCGCGAGGTAGGCCCGGCGACCCCCGACGCGGGTGGTCACGGGCCCCTCGAGGAGCTCGATCCCGATCTCCTCCCGGAGAAACGCTCCCCCCCACGCGTCATGGTTGCCTCCGACGAGCCGGACCCGCACCCCGGCGTCCACGAGTTCCGAGAGAAGGGAAAGGACGCGAAAGTGGCGTCTGAGAATCACCGTGCGATATTCGAACCAGAAATCGAACACGTCGCCGTTCAGGACGAGATCCCGGGTCTCGCTCCCGGCGAAGCGGAGGAACGCCCGGAACGCGCTCTCGTGCTCCGGCGGCGCGGCACCGAGATGGGCGTCCGAGGCGACGAGTGCGGGTTGCTCGCTCATGGGCGGAACATAAGACTGTGGCAACCCGTCACAAGCGGGGACGCGGATCGGAAGCGAGGGGCAGAATGAACGCCGTGGATCGGACGAGGCTCCGGGTACGGTATGCGGAGACGGATCAGATGGGACGGGCGCACCACGCGGCCTACCTCGTGTGGATGGAGCTGGGGAGGACCTCGCTCATGCGCAGGCACGGAATCTCCTACGCGGAGCTGGAGGCCTCGGGTCTGCTGCTGCCCGTCTCGCGCGTCGAGCTCGAGTATCGGCGCGGAGCCCGCTTCGAAGACCCGGTAGAGGTCCGGACGCGGGTCGCGGCGGTCCGGAGCCGCTCGGTCGCATTCGAGTACGAGATCGTCGCGGCGGACGGAGATGAGATGACCGTGGCGAGGGGACGGACCGAGTTGGTCTGCACGGATGCGGTAGGGCGGCCGCGGCGTCTCCCAGAGGCTCTGCGCGAGACCCTGAGCGGGATGGCGACCGAAACCAAGACCGGAACCGACGAGGGTTGAATCTCCTTGACCGACTATCGGCGCTCCGGTAGCTTCTTGCGCCTCCCGCGTGGGGGATCGGGCCCTCGGCTTCCCGTCGTGATCGGCGTGGCCGGGCTGGCGTGGGTGGCCTGCGTGCCGCCGATCGAGACGGGCCCGGCCATCGCGGACCCGGCGGCGATATCGGCGCGTGCGCATGCCCGGCAGCGGTCGACGGAGCCGGCGGTCATACGGTTCGCCTGGCAGTACGGCGACCGCAGAGGAGACATTCGCGGAGACGGAGTGGCCCGATTCAACCCCCCCGACAGCCTTCGGCTCGACCTCTTCACGTCCGGGGAAGTCGCGATGGCCGTGAGCCTCTCCGGCGGCGCCTTCCGGACGGAGGGTGAGATCGACGACGTGGTGCTGCCCTCGTTGCCGTTCATGTACGCGATGGCCGGCCTGTACGAGCCGGACTGGGTCCCGACCGAGGGATACGAGGCCGGAGACGAGAGCGTGCTCGTGCTGGGGGAAGGAGATACACGCACGTATTTCTTCCTCCTCGAGGATCGCCTGACGAAGCTGGAGCAGCGCGTGAACGGCCGACTCCGCCGCAGGGTAAGGGTGAACTGGGCCCCCGACACGGAGAGCTGGCCGTCCAGCGCGGAGTATCGGGACTTCGACACGCCGAGCCGGGTGCGCTGGCGAGTGGAGTCCGTGACACCCGTGCCGGGCGGGAACGCTCCGGAGATCTATGAGATTCCGGGCGCGCGCTAGCGGCGCGGCGGGGTGGATGCTCGTCACGGCCTGCAACTACACGTTCGCGGGCGGCGGCGGGTTGCCGTCGCGCATCCACACGGTGTCCATACCTCCCGTCGAGAACGAGACGACCCGATTCGTCCTCACGGAGCGTTTCACCCAGGGCCTGCTCGATGCGGCCCGCGGACGGCTCGGGGTGAAGCTGGCTCCCGAGACGACGGCGGATGCGATCATCCGGGCGACGATCACCCGGTACGATGATCGAGCGCTCAACTTCCAGGCGCAGGAAGATGTCGGCGCGGAGGTGTTCCAGCGCCGGGTCACGATCAGCGCGAGGGTGGAGCTGTATGATGCGACCCGGAAGGAGATCCTGTGGAGCGCTCCCGTGAGCGGCGTGGGAGAGTACGCACCGGATACCGAGACCGAGGACGTGGGTCAGGAGCTCGCCCTGGAGAACCTCATACAGAAGGTCGTCGACGGAGCGCAGTCGCAGTGGTGAGGCGCCCACGGCACCTCCCGGGAGCCGGCTCCAGGTCGCGGCGGGGCAGGCGGCTTCTGCTCCTCGGGCTCGGGCTCGTCGTGCTGTTCGGCCGCGGCGCGTTCGGCGAGCCGGCCGCCGCGGCCCCGGATGCGGCGGAGGTGTCGGTCCGGGCGGCGCAGGAGCACGGCGTCGGAGAGGCGCACGAGGACGCGGGGCAGACGGCAGCGGAGACGCACGGCGTCGAGATCCGGGACGTCTTCTTCATCCTCATCGTGATCCTCGTGGGGGGCAAGCTGTTCGGGGAGATCGCCGAGCGCCGGGGTCAGCCGGCCGTGCTCGGGGAGCTCGTGGCCGGCGTTCTCCTCGGAGGCAGTGTGCTCGGCCTCATTCCGGAGCCGGGCGTCCCGCTGGCCGACGTCGTGCACGTGTTCGCCGAGATCGGCGTCGCCATCCTCCTGTTCGAGATCGGTCTCGAGACGGACCTGAAGGAGATGTTCCGCGTGGGCCCAACGGCGTCCGCGGTCGCGCTCGTCGGAGTGGCCGTCCCGTTCGCCCTCGGATTCCTCTACTGGTATCTCGCGGATCCCGGCATCGGGATCCATCCCCCGGGCGTGACCTTCACGATCGTGGCCATCTTCGTCGGGGCCACGCTGACGGCCACCTCCGTCGGGATCACGGCCCGCGTGCTCTCGGATCTGAACCGGATGCACACGCCGGAGGCCCGCATCATCATCGGGGCCGCCGTGATCGACGATGTCCTGGGCATCGTGATCCTCGCCGTCGTGGCCGGACTCGCAGGCGGCGCGGCGGTCGGCGTGCTGGCCATCGGCAAGATCTTCCTGTTCGCCGTCGGCTTCCTGGTCCTCGCGGTGCTCGTCGGGAATCGCGCGGCCCCGCACCTGTTCAACTTCGTGGATCGAATGCGGGTCCGGGGCGTGCTTCTCGTCACCGCCTTCTGTTTCGCGCTGGGGGTGGCGGCGCTCGCGGACTGGGCCGGGTCGGCGATGATCATCGGAGCCTTCGCCGCCGGGCTCGTGCTCTCCTCGACGAATCAGTTCGATGCCGTCGTGGAGCGGATCGAGCCCGTAGCGGACATCTTCACGCCGATCTTCTTCGTCGCCGTGGGCGCGCCGGTGAACGTGCAGCTGTTCATCCCGGGCTCGCCCGATTTCGATCTCAACGTGCTGCTCGTGGGGCTCATCCTCACCGTCATCGCCATCGTGGGGAAGGTCGTGGCGGGGCTCGCCGTTCGGCGCAAGGACACCCGGAAGCTGCTCGTGGGGGTGGGAATGATCCCGCGGGGCGAGGTGGGGCTCATCTTCGCGTCCCTCGGCCTCTCGGGGGGCATCCTCTCGCGCGAAGTCTACAGCGCGATTCTCATCATGGTGATCCTCTCGACGTTCATCGTTCCGCCGGTCCTGAAGGCCCTGTTTCACGAGCCCGACGTCCCGGTGGGAGAAGGCGTCCCTCTCGAGGAGGAAGCGGCGAGCTGAAGCCGGGTGCGACCGCTCCGGTCGACGGCGCCGACGGCGGCTCACGGACGGGGGGATGAGAGTCGGCGGCTCCCATCGCCCTGCACGGCGTACCGAAACGTGAGGCAGCCGGCCACGGCCCCGGGACAGTAGTAGCTGAGGATCTCGACCTTCGCGTAGAGGTCGTCAGCCGTCCGGATGATCCAGGTCCGGCTCCTGGGGACGAGCAGGTGTGACCAGAACCGGTACGCGTACCAGTCCTCGAACGCCGCGGTCACGGTGTCGCCCCGAGGGGTGACCGCGGACGCCAGGTAGCCGGACGGCGGCGCCTCCGCGACGCGCTCGAAGGCCGTCTCCTCGGCGACGCGCGCGACGACCGGACTCGGGTCCGTAGCGAGGCCCCGCGTGCGGATGCGGAAGCGTCGCACCGCCAGGTCCCAGCGGGCGTCTCCGGCGTCCACGACCGCGCGTCGCGACAGGTCGACGTGGACCCAGGAGTCCGACTGCCGGGCGTCGACCGTGATCGTGTCCTCCACGAGATCGGGGGGCAGGCTCTGCGGCCGCCGGACGGTGGGCGCGAACTCGGGCACGCGCCCCCGATCGAGGGAGGAGGCGACGGCGAGCATGCTTCCGGCCACGAGGACCACGCCGGCGCCGGCGGCGACGAGCGTGGCCCGGGAGGGCGATGCCACCTACGGGACGTCGCGTCCGAGGATCCGCCGAAGCCGGGAGAGATAGAAGCCGAGCAGGCCGGCCAGGAGGAGGAACACGGCCCCGAGGATCGCGTCGCCCGTGTCGCGTGTCTGTAGGAAGCGGGATCCCTGCCAGGCTGCGAACAGGGTGCAGAACAGGATCGCGGCGGAGATGAGTACCTTGTGAAAGCCGATGATGGACACTCGCCTCTCCCATCGGAGGGACCCGTTGAATCCTGCAAGAAGAATAGCGTCACCCGCGCGATGCGTACAGCGGCGACACCGTGCATGGTTGCCGGGTGAGGCTCGCGTTCAGATCTTGGCGACCCATTCGGCACGAGGGGGACGGGGGTGAGGTCCTACAGCGAACTGGCAGACCCCGGTCGATCGGACCTGGCCGCACAGGTCGCGGCGCACGCGCGACGGGTCCGGGAGCGCCTGCGGTCCGTGCGCGCCTGCGTGGCCGTGATGAGCGGAAAGGGCGGCGTGGGAAAGAGCTTCGTGGCGGCCGGAACGGCCGCGGCGGCGGCGGGCGAGGGACGGCGTACCGGTCTCCTCGACGCGGATCTGTCCAGCCCATGTGGCGCCCGGATGTCCGGCGTGTCGGTGGCCGATCTCACGGTCGTGCCGGGTGGCGTCGAGCCGGCGCGTAGCCCCGCGGGCGTGGCCGTGATGTCGATGGAGCTCGTGCTGGAGTCGGGAGCCCCCCTGCGGTGGAAGGCGCCGGAGGGGAGTTACGCGTGGCGGAGCGCGCAGGAACGGAGCGCGCTTCGGGAGATGCTGGGCGACGTCGCCTGGGGGGAGCTGGACCTGCTCGTGGTGGATCTTCCGCCCGGAAGCGACCGCCTGTCCGACCTCGCCGACCTCGTTCCCACGCTCGAGGGCGTCCTGGCGGTGACGATCCCGACGGTTGCGTCGGAAGCGAGCGTGCGGCGGTCCCTGGAGCTGGCCCGCGATCGAGGTCTGTCCATTCTCGGGGTGATCGAGAACATGGCCGGGTACGTGTGCCCGGATTGCGGTCATGCCGAGGCGTTGCTTCCCGGAAGCGCGGGCCACGAGCTGGCGCGCGCGTTCGACGCCCCTCTCCTGGGACGGATTCCGCTGGATCCGGCGGCCGGACGACTGGCCGAGCACGGGCAGATGGAGCGCCTCCTGGCCGAGACGGTCGCCGGCGAGCGGCTGGCCTCGATCGCGGCATTCCTGTCGGGGAGAGCATGAGATGAAGTTCCTGTGCGTGGATTGCGATGCGCAGATGGAGTTCGAGGAACGGGAAAGCCCGGGAGACGGGACCCTGACGGCGGCGTTCCGCTGCCCGGCCTGCGGACACCGCACGGCGATGCTCACGAATCCGATGGAGACGAGGCTCGTGTCCTCGCTGGGCGTCGAGATCGGTGGGTCTACGGTGCCGGAGGAACCCATGCAGCTGGTGCGCGAGACTCTCGACTCGGGTCGGGACGATGCGTTTCGGGCGGGGCCGACGGGGCGGCGCGTCGCCTGGAGCCCGGAAGCCCGCCACCGGCTGGAGCGCGTGCCGTCGTTCGTGCGAGGAATGGTGCGGCGCGTGTACACGGACTACGCCAGGGACCGCGGGCTGGAGGAGATCACTCCCGAGGTGATGGATCGAGCCCGCGCCGAGCTCGGGCTCGAAGGGATGTAGCCCATGGCGAGCGGCGACGCGGGAGGCACCGTGGAGTCGGAGGGCAAGCTCGTCCGGGTGACGGGCGGCCTCCGGCTCCAGATCGATCGCCACCTATGTGTGGGGTTCGGGGACTGCGTGGATGAGGCGCCCGAGGCCTTCGGGCTGGACGGCGAGGGACTCGCCGTCTTCCGTGCACCGGAACGGGCGTCCCGCGCCTCGCTGCTGCGGGCCTGTGAGGTCTGCCCCGTGGATGCGATCGAGGTCGAGTGCCTCGGCTCGGACGAATCGGTACCGTGAGCCGGGTGGCGCCGCCCGCCGCCGAGCGGCGCCGGCCCGTCTTCGGGCTGGAGGGTCTCCGAGTACGGGCGCCCGACGGCCGCATCGTGCTGGAGGGCGTGAACCTCCGCGCCTACGCCGGCGAGCGCATCGGCATCATCGGACCCAACGGGGCGGGCAAGACGACGCTCCTGCGAACGATAGCCGATTCGGTCCTGGGGAGCGGGCGACGGACCGCCGTCGTCTGGGAGACCTGCCCGTTCGCCGAAGCGCTGAGCGGGCGGGAGAACCTCGAGCGCAGCCTGGAGCTCGGCGGCTGCCCACGGAGTCGTGTCCGGGAGCGCTCGGCCCGCGCCCTGACCGCGTTCGACCTTCGTGATGCCGCCGACGATGCCGTGTGGGAATACTCCTTCGGCATGCGCAGGCGCCTGGCGCTCGCGGAAGCCATGGGCCGCGAGGCAGACGTCGTTCTTCTCGACGAGCCCACGATCGGGCTCGATCCCACGGGTCGGGAGAGGCTGAAACGGGAGGTGCGAGGCTCGCTTCCCGTTGGAGGCGTCCTCCTCCTCGCCTCGAACGACCCGGGTTTCGTGGCGGACACGTGCGGGCGTGTCCTGCTCCTGCGGCGGGGCCGAGTGGCCGCAGAGGGGACGCCCGAGGGTCTGGTGGCCGGAATCCGGGCCGCCACGATCATCGAGGTGCAGGGTAGGGCGCCCGATGGCCAGCCCCCCGCGGGGTTGCGGCTCGTCGGCTCGGAGCGCGGGCGCCTTCGATTCGCCGCGCCGCGGGGAAGCGCCGACTTGCCCGCGCTGTGCGAGTGGCTGGTGGTCGCGGGCTGCGCGCCGCGTGCGGTGACCGTCCACGAGCCGGACCTGGCCGATGTCTACTTCCACGTCACGGGCGAGCGACTGGTGCGGACGGGCTCGAGCGGAGCGGAGGCATGAGGCTCGCCGTGTGGCGACTCGAATGGCGCGTCGCGCTCGCGCGGCGACGCCTGTTTTCCTGGAACGTGGCCGTGCCCGCGCTCCTTGTTGTGCCGGTCGCCGCGCGCGGCGCCGCCGCGGCGCACAAGGCGGTCGTGCTCGGGGTCACGATCGTGCTGTTCGGTACGTTCGGGAGCTGCATCCCCCTGCTCCGGGATCGGGCGACGGGGTGGACCGACAAGGTCCTCCGATCGGGCTATGGCGAGCGCCCGTGGCTGGCGGAGAAGCTCGCGGCGAGCACGGCGCTGGATGTCGTGGAGCTCACCCCGGCCATGACGGCCTACCTCATCCTGACCGGAACGCCCGGGTCGGATGTGCTCGGCCTCGCCGCGCCTCTCGTCGCGGCCCTCCTCGTGGCGAACGTGCTCGGCGTCCTGACGGCGGGCGCCGTGCGATCCGTGGCCGAGGGAGCTCTCGTCGCGGCGGCCGTCGGCCTGCTCGGCCTGCACTTCGCAGGCCTGTTTCGGCCGAGCGCCCCGGGATCCTGGCAGGCCGCGGTGGAGCACCTGAACCCCCTGGCGTCCCTCACGCACCTCCTCACGGCCGGGCACGGATCGGGGTCGCAGAGCTCGGCGGGCAGCTGGGGGCCGCCGGCGGCCACCGCCGTCCTCATCCTGGCAACGTGGCTCGGGGGGGGCAAACTGGCCGGAAGTCTGCGCAGGACGGGTCGGTTTGACACCGAATGGGACACACGCTATATACTCCAACCGGATCCATCCCGTACAGGGAAACACGCCTTCCCCAACGACACCTGAGCGGAGCCGTTCCGCTCCATCCCATATCGTCGGGCCGCTCGCCGAGGAGGCGATGCGGCTCGACCCTGGATGAAGTTCTGAAGTCGGGCGGGCCTCGGAGCTCGCCGGGCGGAGCACGTGGACGTGATGCCATGGCCGCTCGCGCCGTGCCGGCGAGTGCCGACATCCACGCGTGACCCACCGGCGCCGTTCCGTGAGGCCGCACCTTCGACGTGGGAGGCCGCGCAGGCGGCCGCAGGCCCTGAGAACGAGGTGTCGGTGTATCGCGAGCTTCTCGTCCCGGTGGACAATTCCGCCCATTCCGATTGGTCGGTCGACCGAGGCATCGAGCTGTGCACCCGCTTCCGCGGTCGGCTCACGGCCAGCCATGTGTACGCCGCCCGGCTGCACGATGTCCGATTCCGTCAGCTCGAGACGGGCCTCCCCGCCCGGTTTCAGACCCCCGACGAGATCAAGCGGCAGCGGAAGATCCACGACAAGCTGATCGAGAAGGGCCTCCAGCTCATCTCCGACAGCTTCCTGGAGCAGGTCGCCAGGCGCTGTCGGGAGGCGGAGGTCCCGATGACGCGTCAGCTGCTGGAGGGCATCAACTACGAGGAGCTTACGAAGGAAGCGAACCGAGGAGAGGGCCAGCTTCCGAGTCTCATCGGCTTCGATCCGAACATCGCCCGGAGCTACGACGGAGGCGAGGTGCGCCGAGCCGATGTGCGCCTGGACGGGCGGGGCCGCATCGTGGCCGAGGAGGAGACGGAAGCGAAGACCGCGGGCAGCACGAACAGAGTCTACGATCTCGTCGTCCTCGGAGCGCACGGCATTGGCCGCCAGGAAGCGTCGCAGCTCGGCGGCGTGTCATCGCGCGTGCTGCGCGGCCTTCGCAGGGATGCCCTCGTCGTGAAGGATGAGAGGCCTCTGGAGGCGGGGCGCTACCTCGTGTGCGTGGACGGATCGTCCTACGGGTACAGGGCGATGCGGCGGGCTCTCGAGCTCGCGCGGGCGTTCGGGTCCGAGATCTTCCTGTGCAGCGCGTTCGACGTCGAGTATCACCACGTCGTGTTCAACAACATCAAGGACGTCCTGTCCGTGCAGGCCTCGAAGGTCTTCAAGTTCGAGGAGCAGGAGGAGCTGCACAACAACATCATCGACAAGGG